>CAYZHQ010000055.1:19287-35457 GCA_964477385.1 uncultured Pirellulaceae bacterium | reverse complement strand
GAGACGTTTCTCCAGCACCCCCGAGGCGATCAAGAAGGCGATCAAACCGAACACCAACCCACTAGCACCGATGTGATTGGCCGTTCGTCCAAACAGCCACAGCAGCAGGCCCCCGAGGACCGCGGTTCCCGCGACAATCCGCCAGGAGTTGGCACGCGAACCGGCTAGCAGTAACAGCAGTGCCAGCAGCGGCAGCGTATTACCGACCAGATGTGCCACGCCCGAGTGCAGGAAAGGCATCGTCAGAATTCCCAGCGAACCCGACAGGTCGCGTGGCACCAAGCCGTACGATTTCAGCGAGGGGACGACCAGCGTGACGAGGAAGACCACCCACAGCGCGCCGATAAAAACCAGGGCACCTTGCAATTCATCTTTGATGTTATGTTTCACCCGAAATCCAGACCGCTCAAGGTTGGTCACCGACCCATTTTTCAACGGCGGCTTCGATTCCCACGTTGGTTAAAAACAGCTTGCGCACGATCCCTTGTTGATCGATCAACACCACGAACGGAAACGAAGTCACGCCGGTCTGCATGGCCAGTGGGTTTTCGATGCCTTGCTTCATCGGATCGGGACTGCGGAGGCTGGGCCAATCGAGCCGCACTTGCTGTTCAAATTGTGCCAACGAGGTCTCTTCGAAATCGACATTGACGCCGACCAAAGCCACCTTGCCCGAATGCTTGTCACGAATCGCCTCCAGTTGGCGAAAGATGGCAATCGACTCGGGCTGTTCGGCTGCCCAGAAGGGCATCAGCACGACCTTGCCGCGATAGTTCTCCCAGCGGAGCGGGCTGCCGAGGGTATCGGGCAAGTCGACTTGCAGCGGTTGGCCGATGATGTTTTGCCGAGCCGCATAAGTCGTCAAGACGACTTGTTGTTCATTCCGGACCGCGGGATCTTCGGGCGATTGAAACCCCGCCTCCAAGACGCGGTAGGTTGCCGCGGTGAATTCGTCCATGCCGGTGACTTCGAAATCGAGAGCGGCGCGAGTGAGGTAGCGCAGTGCCCCCATATCGGCACCGCGTCGGACCAAGTTGGTCGCCGCCTGTTCCCATTGCGAGGGTGTGACGGTGCGGTCCTGTTCCAAGTCCCGTCGCAGCGAATCGAGCACATCAAAGCGTTCGGCGCTGGCCAAATCGTCGGCCATGGCGCGGACATTGGGGTCGGGGTGGTTTTGAAAGGCGCTGACAATCTGGTCGCGAACGTCCCGCGCCGCCGCCGCGTAGCCATACTGCTGCAGTCCCGCCCGGGCTTGGCCCATCGTCATCAGTGCCGGCAAGTCGAGAACTTCGGCGTTATTGGACAGCTCGGTCACGAGGTCGACGACGGCCTGCGGATTATCGCTCGCCTGGAGCTCTTCCATGGCGAAGCCGATCAGCACCAGCCGGCTCTCCACCGCCAGAGTCGGATCGGTACTTTCGGACAGTTCTTTCGCGTAGGCTTTTAGCGTCGGCCCTGAGGAAGCTTCGCCCAAGGAGACCAAGTGCGAGAGCGCCTGCAGCTTGCCGCGTTTGCTTTGCTTGAGCAACTCCGGAGGCAGCGACGCTTCGCTGGCCAGTCGTTCGGCGGCGGTCAGTTTCAATCTTGCCAATCGCTTCAGTTCGCTCTGCACCTGTTCCGGCGTTTGCAGATCGGTTTCGCCGTTGGCCACTTGCCGCATCTGCTGATCGGCATCGGCGAGGGTTTGGAGCAAGTCTTGGGGCGAAGCGTCGGGCGGCAGTTGGAGGGTGGCCGCGGTTTCGGCGATGATCGATGGCGGATCGGCGGCGGGGGAAGGCTGGCCGTCGGCGGCAGCGGACCGCTGCGTTGCATTGGCGGCCATCTGCTGGGCCCGATCCGACAGTAACGACGCCGAAGGGTCCGCGGTCGTCGCACTGGCGTCCGCTGCCGTCGTCGGATCGGTCTGGGCAACGTCGCTTTCCCGCGAGCAACCTGCTAGGGAAACGGCACAAACGGTCAGCAAAGTGGCTCGCCAAAACCGACCGGAAATGCCAAGCAAAGGAGCCGCGTTGAGGCTGTGCGTGCCATCGTACATCGAGCAAAATTTCCAACGAAAAGGGGTCGTTTTGAAGCACCCGCATGCATCCAGCGGATGTACCCGCATGCATCCAGCGGCGTTCACCGGGACTGGGTATGCGCAGGATCTGGTCGGAACGCTAATATAGAGTAGGCGAGAACTTCTGTCCCCCTTAATTGTGAAACCTCCATGCGTCCCGGTCCCGCGTTGTCTTCCCGTGCCTTGACGTTGGCATTGCTGGCCACCTGTTTTTTGACACTGACGATGCTGTTTGTGTATGCCATTTTTTATGGCCGGGGGCACGACAAGGCGCTGCCGGTCAAAGTCTCTCTTGATCGTCGTCCGGTGGCGGTCGTCGGCGGGGAGGGAGCGATGATGACCGATGTGTTGATCGTCGAGAACCTCACGGACGACGAACTACCGCGGGTGACGCTGGACCTGAACGGTCAGTATTACCTGTACCGCGATAAACCGCTCGGCCCGCGTGAAGAGTTGGTCTTGCCGCAAGAGATTTTCAAAACCAAAAGTAACCTGATGTTCGTGCCGGGCCGTTACCCGATCACGGAAGTCAACGTCACCGCTCAACTGCCGGGCGGCGCACGCGGCGTCGCCGAAGTGCAGTTTCCGGCACCTGACCAGCCTCAATGACTACCGCTGCGGTTCCTCTTCCTGAATACGTTCCAGTTTTTCCCGCAGGTGCCACTGGATCGAATTTTCGGGAAAGTCTTTGAACTGGCTGACATCTTCGGTCAAGCGGTCGACCATCCGCTGCCAGCGGGCGTGGGGATCTTCCGTGTTGCGAAAGACTTGCGTGACGCGATTTTCTCGATCCCGTTTCATGCGAGCTTCTTGAGCCAGCGCCGCGGCGCGGTATTCCTCGTCGGACAGTTCCTGCGCGTCGTCCTGAAAGCGATGCACGAGCCGCCGGATCTCTGCCGACGACCGCTTGGCTTCCTCAGCCACATCGGTCGTTTGACTAGGCTGCACCAAGTGGCGTTTGGCTTGCATCCAACTGATCAGGACCAACAATCCAAACAGCGCAATAACGGCCGTTTTCCACCAGTTAAACGCTAGCGATGTCGACTCCGAACCGTTGGCGGCCGAGTCGATTGGAGTGGGAGGTGGCAAGTCATTCATTGGAATTGTAAATGTCAGTAGGAAAGGGAGAACGTTGAGCGAGTTTCAACGACAAAACCCGCGAGAGAATTTTCATTCACCCGCGGGCTCGACAGCGATGACCGTTATTCGGTCAAGATCGTGGGCAAGTTATTCGCGATTTCCCGGAACGTGGAGATCAAAGCCAGCCCGTTATCCGCGTGATAGTGTTGCCCCCCACCGATATTGGCAACCGACTGCATGCGGACTTTGTCGGCACCGGAGGTGAATGTTACGGTATGGATCGTGACCTGACTGGAGCCCGCGATGTGGCCGGCCACCGTCACCGGATCAATCCCTGAATTGTGCATGCCATCGGTCATCACGACCATCGTCTTGGCGGCGTAGGGTCGAGCATGGGTGGTGTTCAGCAGCGCGCTTTGACCTTGCTGCATCCCCTCCCCGATCGCGGTTGATCCCCACGGACCGAGCGTTGCCAGTTCGTTGGTGACCTGGCTGTAGTCGGACGTCAGGTGCAAATCGAGCGATGAGTTGGAAGCATAACTGGCCAAGCCAACTCGCTCAATTTGCGGAGTTTCTTCCAAGACGTCGAGAAACCCTTGAACCGCCAGGACGAGATCTTCCCAGGGGGAATTTGGGGCGGGACCGAGATTGTAATAGTCTTCCCAGACCCAATCCTGGTAGATCGTTGGGGTCGTGCCAGAAGTGTAATAAAAGCTGCCTCCAGATTCGTAAATGTAGCCGGCGTCAATGCCCGCATAGATCGTCGAGTAATACCACGGGGATTTGCCGGACGGCCAAATGTATTCGGTCCAGTCCATCGACCCACTGCGGTCGAGCACCAGCACGATATCGCGGTCGACTTGCATCGCCACGGAGCTCCGCCTCGGCTCGAAGGAGCCGGCGCTGACGAAGCCTTTGATCAGCATATCGACGGGACCATTTTCCGAGCCGGCGGTCCGTCGGCCGGCGACCCGTACGGCGTTCGCGGAATCTCCAGCGATCACCGCACCGCTGCTGACCGGAGTAAAGCTAAAACGTGCCGAACCTGCCACCGGATTCGCCATACCGAACTCGATGTCTCCGCCAGCACCGCTGCTTAGACGCAAGGGCTGGCCAGCGACGGTATTTTGTGCCGCGGTAATCCGGGCCGCCTCACGAGCCAGATCGGCGTCTTGGTATTCACTTAACCCGCGGCCTCCTGCACGGGCCGCCGCGTCGGTGGCAACCATCAGCTCGGTCTTCGTCAACTGCATGTAGGCCGAATTGATGGTGAAAGCGGCCAGAATCCCCAGCACCGGCAGCAGGAATGCCAAGAGGCTGAGCACCGAGCCGCGTCGTTTTTGATAAGCGTGTTTGTTCGTCATGGGAGTTACCTGGAGAAAAGGATTTCAGAGAAGGTCGGTCAAGGTGCAAAACAGGTAAAGTCGTCAGTCGTTGGGATTGTAAAAGCCGTCGTATCGCTCGGTCTTCATGGTGGCGTTGGCTTCGATCATTTGATTGCCGGTAAACATGGGAGTGAACAGCGCGTTGTCGCTAATGGGAATGCGGACTCGAACGCGAATCTGTTTCGTTGCGTCGGTCAATGCTTGGCCATTATTGACTGTCACCTCGGCGTTCTGAGTGCTAACGACCGCCAGTAAGCGATTGGCTTCGGCGACCGCTTCGGCCGACGTGCCACCGGGTACCATGGCGGTTCGGGCCGCAAAGTAAGCGGCATCCTGAGCTAGATTCCGCATCATGTTCAGACGTGCGAATTCGATGCTAATAAAAATGATGAGGAACATCACGTTCGCAACAATCGCGAACTCCACAACGGCCGCTCCAAGACGTTGCCTGCTAACACGACGGCGCTCGCCTCGCCGTCGTGTTTTCGCAATGTTGCTGGCTTGCTTACGTTGCAACCGCATGGTGGAATCTTTTAAAAAGGAAATGACGAAAATCGTGGCGACACAGGATCGTTATTCTGCGTTGGCATACTCTTTCCGCATCGTGACACGCGCGGAAAGATTAGTGTTGTTGAAGAACTGCGTCGCGGAGATCAAGTTTCCCGCCGCGGGAGCTTGAACCGTCAAAGTGACGTGATCCATCGTGTCGGCGTTGTCAAACGTGGTCCCCGAAAACGTGACAACTTGTCCGGCGTCGTAGACGATATTTCGTTCGTCCAGCAGTTGTCGCACGCGGGTGGTTGCCAAGGCGTTCGTGCCTCCTTTAGGCACCCCGGCACGGGCACCTTCATAAGCGGCAATCGTCAGCGACTCGCGCAAGAACATGGCGCTGCAAATGTCAATCGTGGCCATACTGATGGCTACCATGATCGGTAAGCAGATCGCGAGTTCCGCGGTGGCCAATCCGCTGCGACGACGCGTGTGACGATGCTGTTGTTTCAGGCAAGGCATGAGAGCAATTCCAAGACTTTGGTGCCGATGTTTCAAGACCGACCGGGTATTCATTAGGAAAGCTAGCTCATAAAGGTTTGGGAAGCGGAGTTTTTATTTTCAGGAAAAGACTCTCCAACGAAAAACGCACGCACACCGATGGATGGTTGTAGCGATTATGCCTCCACGGTTGAGGAAGCTTGGCACCACGGACTCACGTCCGTGGCTACAACCTGCCATGGCTTCGCCATTGAAGCGCTGGCATCGCCAGCCGTGGGCCCGTGACCCTCAGGCGCTAGCCGTGGGCCCGTTTGTTGCGATTCCACGCTGCTTGGCGCTGATTTACCGGATGACGGCTGGCTAGCCGTCGAGGAGCCTAGACGCGATGCAACCAGACGTCCAATGGAGTAGACTAGGGTTGGGCATTTTGTCTTCTTTCATTCACCTTGCTGGTTATCCAACCGTCAGCACAATCGGTGAACCTTGCATCCAGGCCGCGAGGATGAATCGCGGCAAAATGCGTGATGACTGGTATTCGCTGTGAGGGAACATGGTTGCTTATTTGAAGGTGCGGACGGGCCCCGAAACGGGCCGGCAGTATCCGCTCGAACCGGCACGGCCGATGCATATTGGACGAGGCAGCAATTGCGAAATTGTGTTGACCGATCCGATCGCCTCTCGCTTCCATGCGGTGGTCTATTTTGAAGACGACCGCTGGCAGGTTCGCGATACGCGCAGCCGCAACGGCATGCTGGTCAACGGGCAAAAAACGGACCACGCGATGTTGATGGACCAATCGGTCTTGCAAGTCGGCGGCACGGAACTGCAACTGTTTGAACCTTCCAGCGATGTGGAAGAGGACAAACTAGGACTGCAAACGGTCCAGCTCGATCGCCCGATGAGCGACCTGATGTTGCACGCTGGGGCGGTGCACGATTCGTTTCCCCCCATCGTGCTTCCTGCTCAGACCGAGCACCTGCTGGATCTGTATCAATTAAGCCTGAGTCTGCTGCGAAGCGGTGATCCAGAGGATGTCACCAACGTGGCGATCGAACTGTTGACCGACCGCACGGGAGCCGACGTGGTCGGTTTTCTCTGGGACTCGGGCAATGGACGGTTGGCGCCCGAACGGGTCTTCCCACCCGATTCCGCCAAACGCGTCCGGCTGAGCCGGCAATTGACGCAGCGCGTGGTCAAGGATGGAGAAGCGATTTGGATCAAAGAGGTTCCCGACGCGATGCGGGGAACGGCGTCGAGCGAAAACTGGTCGGACGCGATTTGTGTCCCCCTGTTGTCGGGCGAAACATCGATGGGGGTGCTGCATCTGTATCGCGAACAAAGCCGCTTCCGCGAATCGGATTTCGAGCTCGCCGTTTCGGCAGGGCGACTGATCGGAGCTGCCTTGATCAACGTCCGTCGGACGCGGAATCTGCAGACCGAGCACCAGCGGTTGGCCGATCGCAATGCACACAGTGACGAGCTGATCGGCGACAGCCGCCCGATGGTCAAACTGAAAGAAAAAATTTCGCGGATTGGTCGTGCCAACGGTTCGGTGTTGATCCGCGGCGAAAGTGGCGCGGGTAAGGAATTGGTTGCCCGGGCATTACACCACGCCAGTCCCCGCATCGAACGCCCGTTGCTGAGCGTCAACTGTGCGGCGATTCCGCGCGACTTGATGGAAAGCCAACTGTTCGGACATCGCAAGGGAGCGTTTACGGGAGCCGACAACGATCACACGGGCTGGTTCGAACAGGCCCATACCGGGACGCTGTTCCTGGACGAAATCGGGGAACTGACGCTCGAGGGACAAGCAAAATTGTTGCGGATTTTGGAAGGCCACCCTTTCCTGCCGGTCGGTTCGGTGAAAGAGGTGCTGACCGACGTGCGCGTGGTGGCGGCGACCAACCGCGACCTGGCCGAGTTCGTGCGCGAGAAGAAGTTTCGCGAAGACCTCTATTACCGCCTAAGCGTGTTCGAACTGATCGTGCCTCCGCTGCGCGATCGCGGCGACGACATCGGTGTCTTGATCGATCATTTCCTCGATCACTTTCGACGCCAGCATGGCCGCCCCTCGCTGTTGCTGAACGAGGACGCGCGAGACCACTTGCTGGGTTATCAATGGCCGGGCAACGTGCGTCAATTGCGGAACGTGATCGACAGTGCGGTCGTGATGGCCGAAGACCCAGCGATCGCGTTGGAGGACCTGGGGCTCCGCGATGTCGGGGTCAGCACGATCGACACGCTGCGAATCGATACTTGGGAAAAGCGGTTAATTCGCAAGGCGCTTAAACGGACCGACGGGAGCGTTCCCGAAGCGGCGAAGTTACTGGGCATCAGCCGTGCCACGGCGTACCGGAAAATCACCGAATACGACATCGACCGCTAAGCAGGCAGACACGAGTCAGCCGGTAAATGAGCCGCATTGGCGAGAGCCGCGGCGCTCGCATTCAACCGGGGCGATCCCCCAAACGGCTCACAGAATTCCGCGGAATGATTTGCGCAACCTTGCTTGGTACGGGCTCGTTTGCCGAGGGCTGGCAAGCGTCTTGCGCGGTTACTCGGAATCGTCTTCGATGGCTCGGGGGGCGGTCGGGGGCAAGTTCAATTGCAGGCGGCCCGATTGGCCTGTCTGTTGGTTACCGGGCACGACGACGCCGCAACTGACCACGAACTGAATCGCCTGGTCGATGGTCAAATCCAAATCGACCGCTTCGCTTTTGCGAACCGTGATCGTAAAGCCGGTCATCGGCATTGGCGAAGTCGGCATCAGCACGCTCAGCACCGGCTCGTTGGCGGCCGCGGCAATGTCGGCCATCGAATTGCCCGTCACAAACCCGATCGACCACATGCCCTTCCGCGGATACTCCACCGCGACGACACGATTGAATTCGATATCGCGATCACTGAACACAAAATCGGTGACCTGCTTGACCGAACCATAAACATTGCTGATCACCGGCAGCCGACTGACAAAAGCATCAAAGGCGTTCACGAACCAGCGCCCCACCCCGTGGGTAAACAGTCGCCCGAGAAAATACAGGAAAATCAGAAACAGAATCATGAAGATCGGCACGACCATGTAGCGCGGCAAATACTTCAGTTCCACGTAGCGGTGCCAGATTGCGTTGGCGGTTCGCGGAGTCGGCTCATAAGGCCCCAGACGATTCACGTTGTCTTCAACGTACTGGATGACCTGTTGCGGCAGAAAACTGCGCCCCGTGGCATCGGGCAAGTAGACCTGATTGCCGACGCGAAAGCCTGCCGAGGGATCGCCCGGCTTCAGTGGCTGGGCATCGACCGGCGGCACGGTTGGCGAAGAATATCGCAGCGACCAGACCATCGAATAGCGAATCCCCGATTCGACGGGGCGCAGGATGTAGCTTTCGATGGCGTTCCATGCCCAAATGAACAGCACCAAGGTCAGCAGGGGCGGCATCACAACCCCTAGGCCGCGCAACATCGCCCGTCGAAACGGACTGCTGCCAGGTTTAGGTTCAGGAGGACTCGCGCTGTGTACGGGGCTCATCGATGGGGGTTCATTTACAAATGCCAGGAAATCTTAGCCGCTTGCACGGGCAATCACCGCCACCGTGACTTCACTCGCTCCCGCCAAACGCAGTGCGGTCGCAGCGGCATTGCCGGTTGCACCGGTTGTCATGACGTCATCAACGACCAACACATGCTTGCCGCGCAGCGACTGGTTCGTTGACCGGAAAACATAGCCCGAATTTACCGCAAAGGAACCATCCACATTTTTGCGGCGTTGCTCGAGCGTCAGGGTCCCCTGTTTTTCCGTACGGCGATGCCGCACCAAGACCGGTTTCCAAGGCAATCGTAATGCTCGGGCAAACGCGGTGGCCAAGATTTGGGCCGGGGTCCCTTTCCGCTTCAGACGCCGCATCCAATGCGAGGGCACGCCAGCGACCAGATCGATGCCAATGCTGGAGAATAGCGGCTGGTTGGCGTGAACCGCCAGCGCGGCTAATTCCTCAGCGATCGCGCGATGCGAGGCTTGCTTGGCGAGGATCACCGCGTCACGCAGCGCTCCTTCATAACGCCCGAAAGCAACCGTCCGAGCAAACGAACAGGGCAATTTGCGGCAATGGATACAGTCCGTGATCGCGGATTCGGATGAAGCCGCAGACACCGCTACGGGCATCGCACAGCGAGGGCAGGCATGGGCCGCTCGGCAAACCGACAACTGGCCAACGCAGGACGAGCAGACGCGGTGGAGATCACTGTCGAGCTCCGCGCGGCACAGCACGCAGGAGGCAGGCAGCGCCAACGCCAAAGTGGCGCGGCTGAATTCCGTGACGGAATGTAGTGAGGATCGAATCAGCGATCCCATCGGCAAGCGACTCCCGCAAGCAATAACCGCCCCTTCGATCGGTCCGCTCCGACGGACCGATGTGCAGTTGGGCAAAGCTTAACAGATCGAGAGGGAATCGCCGAGTCATTACCGCTGATAACTCTTCTTCAGCGAACGTTTGGTAATGAAGTGCGAGTGCTTCTTTTCAAGCACGGCAAGCTGGCTGTCAAACCAAGCATCGAGCGACTCGATCGACGCCGGTAAGCGACTCGTTAATTCTTCCCAATGCTCCCCCTGTGGGCGGGGCGCGGATGGAGATCGATTATCAGATGAAGTGGTCATCGGAGGGGCTCCGCAGGCAGTCCATTGCTGGTTGATGAATAGGGGCCGATCTATGGGGCCGATCTATGCAGTGTAGAGGGCCGTTCAGCGGTCGTCGTCTCTGAATTAGACCGTCAGAATCATTGAAGGTTCACCGCAATCGGTGCGCCACAGGTGATTCCGGCAATCACAAAACAAACTTAAGTGCTTTCGTCAAAGGGGTTTAAAAAAACAACAAGCGGTTGGGGGGAAAAGGATTTGTGCCGCTTTTTTAGGACACCGGTGTCGCGTTCTGTCGAATTTGGCAGCTAGCACGCAACTGCCAACTCGCTAGTTAAATTATACGCCACTAAGCAACCCTTAGGGAAGCATTACTTTCCCTTGAAAGGGCTTTTCGGTCGATTTCATCTGCCGTGTTGAGCCAGCCGCGATATTTCTCGCCGGTTCCCTTGCCCCGCGAGCAACGGCAAACTGCCACCACCTTCGCCCACCGGTGGCTCGCGGTTGCCGAAAACGACCGCCGCCCCCGGTTTGTCGCAAAACGAGACCGGAAATCGCTGCGAGCTTGCTAGGCGGGTGGCTTAATAATGTGGCGGCTTTTCGTCCAGCAGATCGCGTTCTTCCCGCGACCGATCACGAAGTTGCTTCAAACGGTTTTCCAGCCCGTGCAGCCGCCGCTGCAGACTGTCCATTTGGCGGGCCTGTTCGGTCAGGACTTGGCTGAGCTGTTCGGTAATGCGTTGCTGATGCGTCAGTTGGATCTCCAGCTCGATCAGCCGTTCTGCGTCATCGGGCACCTGCGGACTCCGTGGGTAAAGATCGTGTGAAGCCGGATCGGATACAATACGGTCATCTTTGACGGTATCTCCGGTTTGTACCATCCTCCTTTCACTCAATGCCCCTCCCCCCTCGCATGCGATTTGTTTCCCTGGTCGGATTCGCTTTCGGTTTCATCCTTCTGATCGGCTTTTGCTGCGTTCCTGTGGGGGCTCAATCGGCAGACGATGCCCGGGCCCAAATAGCAGCCGAACGTTATGAACAAATGTTGCTGCGCCGGCCGCGCCCGGGGACTTCTCTGCAACGCTTGTATTCCTATTACATCCAAGCCGGACGGCTCGACGCACGCCTCGAAGAACTGACACCGGCAGCCGATGCCACGGGGACCGAGGCGGGCAATCGTTGGCTGCTGCGGGGGTTATTGCAGCGGTTAAGCGGAGACCTGCCGGCGGCGACCGAGGCGCTTCAAAACGCCGAACAGCTTTTACCGAGCGAGGCCACGGCCAGCTACCAATTGGGGCTCGTCTGTTTGGCGAACGGTGACCAGCCGACCGCCGTGGCGGCGCTGCGGCGGGCAATCGATCGCCAACCTGCCAAGGCGGAACGGTTGCCGATCGCTTTGGCGCTGGGAAAGCTCCACTACCAAATGGGCGACGACGCCGCGGCGGAGCAACTGTGGGACGAAGTGGAGCGGTTGTTTGGCAGCGATGCGGGAGTCAGCCGTCGCGTGGCCGAGTTGATGGTCGAGGCTCGACGGTGGGAAGCGGCCATCGGGCGCTACGAACAGTTGGCTACCGCCGCTGGCGTGGGCGCCGATGCGATTCAGTATCGCCTGACGGCGGCGCGGCTGAAACAACGGCTCGATCGGTCGGAGGAAGCGCTCGCGGATTTGCACGCCTTGCTGCCTAGCGTCCGACCAGGCAGTTGGCTGCATCAACAGGTCCGCCAGCAGATCGAGTCGATTCTGCGGCTCGAAGGTGGCGACTCGCGGTTGGCGACCTATTACGGGCAGCAGTGGAAAGCGAATCCCGATGATCTCGACACGATGCTGCGTCTGGGGCAATCCCAAGCCCGCGCAAAACAGCCCGCGGCGGCGGAGACGACGCTGCGGCAGTTGCTGGAAAAGGCGCCGCTCCAGCGGTCGGCACGCGACGCGTTGATCGAGGTCTTGGTGCAACGTAACGATTGGAGCGGGGCTGCGGCACAGTACGCATGGTTGTCTGAATCCTCGCTCGCCCAGCCCGATGATTGGCTGCAGTGGGGGACGGCGCTGCTGCGTGACGAATCCAAACCGCTGGAACAACGACGTGCCGCGGCGGCTAAGGTGTGGACCGCCTTGGCCGAACAGCGCGACGAAGATGCGGTCACACAAGTCCAACTCGCCCAGCGGCTCGCGGCGATCGAGCATTTCGATAAAGCCGAAGCGTTGCTAAACCGAGCTATCGGGTTGGCTCCTGCCGATCCCCAATACCGCGAGCGACTGGGCCAGTTGTTTTACGATCAGGGTCGCAAGGAAGATGCCTACGCAATGTGGCAAACGATGGCGGTCGGCGAAGGTCGCTCGCCCGAAGCGTTGCTGCGTTTGGCGGAAATCTACAACACCGTCGGGGCGCGCCAGCGTTGCCTGGCGGTGTTGGCTGATCTGGCAACGCTGGACCTGGGTCTGGCGCAGCGTCTGCAACTCGCCGGTCGCCTGACCGCTTTGCAAGACTATCCGGCGGCGCTGACCGAACTCGATCGTGCCGGCGACATCGCATCCACGCCAATGGAACAGCAGCAGGTCTGGCAGCAGCGGATCACGTTGGCCCGCGCAGCCAGCGAACTGCCTTCGCTGTTGGAACAAACGGCGCAACAAGCGACCGGTGCCGACGCCACTCCGGCCGACTTCGTCCGTCTGGCGACTTTGCTGTCGGTTGACAATCGGCCCCTCGAAGCGATCGAGGCACTCGAGCGAGCACTGGCGATCAATGCCAACGATCTGCCGGCGCTGCAGATGCTGGCCGACCTGCGTGCGTCGAACCGACAAACGGCCGAGGCGATTGAAACACTGCAGCAACTTGCCGATGTCGATCCTCGGTCGCGCCAGACGTCGCTGCGCCGCATTGCAAATCTGCAGATCGAACGCGGCCAGCCCGAAGCGGCGCTGCGGATCCTCTCGCAGTTGCTGGACCAACAGCCCAACGAACCGACGCTATGGCTGGAACAGGCCGACCTGCAATTCCAAGTCGGCCAGATCGAACAAGGCTACGAGTCGCTGCGGCAGGCCCTGCGAATGGCTCCGCGAAACGCCGACGTGCTGACACGATTTGCCGAGCGGCAGGCGACCGATTTCCACACCGACGATGCGATCGAGCTGACTTGGCAACGCTGGGAATTGGCCAGCGGTACCAGTAGCAAAGTTGACGCGGTGGTCACGCTGGCGAGGCTGTACGATCGCCAATTACGGCTGGAATCGTTGATCGAAAAATTGCGGGAACAGCCGACCGGTCGATTCGGAGATGCGGAAAGTCTGGCATACCAAATCGCGGCCGCTTATGAGACGGCAGGTAATCCGGGAGCGGCCATGCGGACCCTGGCGGGCTTGCAGCTTGACCGGCCTCGTGACAAGGAACTTCTTCGTGCGCTGATCCGACTGGCGACTCTAGCGGGCGATCGCGAACGAGAAATCGAGTGGACGCAGCGTTTGGCGACGGTCGATCCGAGTGCGCAGACCGAAGCGTTACTGTTGGCAGCGCTGATCCGCAACAAACGCTTCGAAGAGGTGACGCAGACGGCTGTCGCGGCGATTTCGGCCGGTCGTGTTGCTCCGGTGCAGTCGGCAGCTCGCATGTTGCTGGAAGCAGGCCACGCCAAGATAGCGAGGGATCTGTATCAACAGGTGGCGGCGATCGATTCCGATGAACCTGCGTTCCAACTTCCGCTCGCGGTGTTTGAATTGCTGTCCAAAGAATATGCGGCAGCCGCCGAGCGGACAGAGCGACTGCGCAGTTCGTACGACCAGACGACAGGGACGCTCGAGGACGCGACGGTGGTGCGGTTGCTGGCGGTCGCCGGCATGGTGACGGCTCCGCCCCACGAGTGGCTCGGCTGGCTGGTCGAGCAGCAGGCTGTCGAAGCGAAGGAGGTCGCTTGGTTGGCGATTCCGATCCACGTGATTGCTCGGCACGCGATGCAGCAAGGGACGCAGGTGGTCGAGGAAATCGTTGCCGCGGAGCACGCTTCGGGGAGGAACCGTGACGAACTGTGGGCCGACTACATCACGCTGCTGATTCATTATTCGTTGGATCCGCCGGGTACGCTTTCGCCCCGTCCGACCGACCAGCCGGACCTGTTCGGGATCTTGCACCAACTGTCCGTTCAGGGCGATCCGATTGCGTTGCAGCGAGCGATCGATGTGCTTCAATTTCGCGACCAACGTAGATCCTTTCAGCAACCCTCCGCGGGGCAGACACAAACAGCCGACTGGCACCTGACGGCGGCACAACGGGAGTGGCTGGCCAGCCAACTGGCAGAACCGCCGCCGGTGCAATTTGAATCGGACCGAGCCCGCTGGACCGCCGCAGTGGCGGCCGAGTTCCGCGTCGCCGGACGTCCCGAGGATGCACGCCGTGTCTTGCAGCCGCTGGCGACGGCCAATCAGGTCGGCGATCTGATCGATGCGATTCCCAGTCTGGCGGTACTGGGCAAGCAAGCGGAGCTGTTCGCGCAGTTGCCGCGGTGGCGGGCTTGGCTGGGGGAGGTTTCTCGAGCCGACCAGGCCGATCAGGCCGAAGCGGCGACGGAGACCGACGCACCGCTGACGGCGAACCGGCTGCGCCGCGTGGGCGAGCGATTGGAGGCGTTTGCTCAAGCCGCGGAAAAATTGTCGGCCGAACAACGTTTTGAAGTGTTGGTGACGATCCTCGCGGTCGAAGCGGCAGCACGGCGGATGCAATCGGATGTCGCGGTCCGCTGGAATCAACCGACCGGTCGCGTTCCGGTGCGAGGGCTGAGCAATTCCTATGAGCTGTCTCCTTTGCTCGGCCGCACGTTATCGATGACCGGAATTCGGTTGCTGCATCCCGCCGGCGAGAAGGCACAGCGACAAATTCAACAATGGCTGGTCGACGAATCAGCGGACGTTCCCGCCGACGAACAGAAACTTCGCTTGGCAGTCGCCTCGGCCGCATGGACGTGGGGCGACAACGCCGATCGCAGCCGTGCCGCCGATGGGCTCCGTCAGGCGACCGAACGCTTTCCCGACGACGATGAATTGCGGGCTGCCTACGCACTACAACTGGAACGCCTGCAGCAACCGCGTGAGGCACTGCAACAGTGGGATGCAACCGAAACGAGCGAGCCAGCACTACTGCTGCTGAAGGAACTGGGCATCGTTCGACTGGCAAGCCAACTGAGCGACCAAGCCCGTGGGGATGCCGCGGCGGCGCGCTTGTTGGCGATGCAGCTCGATCGCGAAACGAAGATGATCGTCACCGGACAGTTGATGCGGTTGGGGCTGAATGATCAGGCGAGTGCGTTCCTAGCCGAGACCCGCGCCGTGGGCGATCCCGCGTCGGACCCGCTGATTCGCGTGCAAGATTTATTCGACGCGGGAAATCGTCAAGCTGCCGCGGAGTGTGCCTATGAGGTGCTGCGCAGCGGAGCCGCTCGGCCTCGTCAGCGCGCCATCGCTTGGCTGCAGCAACTCGGTCGCCTGCCAGATGTTGCACAGCAGCTCGAGCAGCGTCGAATCGATAATCCGCATGCGACGTCGATCGTCGAATTGTTGGCGTCGTTGAATGTGGCACTGGGAAGGTTTCGCGAAGCGGCCGCGCTGCGCGGCGAGCAGGCGGCGATGTTACGCGATCAGCAGGTCGACTCCGGAGACGCCGAGATCGAGCTGCAGACGGCGTTGGAACTCGCCGCGCGCCGCGAATTCGCCGCCGCGGTCGAGCATTTCCTGAATGGCTTCGCGCTCGATGCCAAGAGGCTTGAACCTCACATCACGCCCTTCATTCAAGCGGCTCAAGTTTCGAAACGCTGCGATGCGGCTTTCCGCCGCTTGGCATTGTGCAACCTGTCCGAAATGTCGTTCGATACCTTGCGCGACCTGATGGACATGGACCCGACGGGGATCGAGCAACCGACCGCCGAGGGTCGGCAATGGATGCGTTCGATCCTCATCGGCAGCTCTCCAGCCCAACTGGGGCCGCTGCTACGGGAGTTGCGCCAGACACATCGCTTGGGCTCGCAAGCACACGCCGACGCCGCCC
>CAYZHQ010000055.1:7932-19187 GCA_964477385.1 uncultured Pirellulaceae bacterium | reverse complement strand
CGCTGGACACGCTGCTCGCCGCGGAAGTCTCTCCGCTCAGCGGCGCGTTTGCATGGCAAGCCGCACAGGCATGCGTCGAACGGGGCGATATCGCGGCGAGCCTGATCGAACGATTGTATCGTGTGGCGACTGAGGATCCTGCGTTGCCGGCCGCCTATCGAGGCATGTCGGGTGGTGTAGGTGGCAAACTGTTTTCATTCTTGGCGTTGCACCGGAGCAAAGAAGCGGCAAGGGAATGGTTGCTCGAACAACATGCCGCGGCGCTGGATCGACCGTTTCCGGAATCACTAAAGGCCAAGCAATGGCAGTCCATCGGGGCGAGGTTCGAGCAATTGGGCTATCCGCTGGAAGCCTACCGAGCACGCGACGCGGCGACCACCGGCGTACTCTTACCGGAGCGGTCGCTTGTCGCCATGAATACGGAAACGTCGACGATTGCCGAATGGGTTCGTGCCCATTTATTGAAGCAGGTGACCGAGCCCAAGTCACCCTTCGACCTGCTTTCGCTGCGACCTCGCATTGAGCAACCCCCGTGGGAGACCTCTCTGGTGGCATGGTCGGTGCGCAAGCTGGCTGACGACAAAGCGGAAACACCGTTGCTGCGAGATTTACAGGACGCGGTCAACAAGGCGGCCGAATCTCCTGCAAACGCGGAGGCGATCTCGTTGCTGACGCTGAAGTGCCTGCTGGGATTGGCTGAGGATCCGAGTTCGGTGACTCGGGCGGCGGACGAGTTGCTCGACGAATTGCTCGTCATGTTGCCGACGGTAAGCAACGATCACGAACATCGACACGCTTTGTGGTCGCTTGCGTCGATTGCCGCTGCCAGTGAAGAGGCTGCGATTGCCGAACGAGGCACGCCGTTGCTGCGGCAGCTTTGCGAATGGTCCGCCGAGGCGAAAGACCTGAGATTATGGCTGTGTACCATCGATCGGCTGCTGAGCAAATCGCAGGAGGATGGGCGAGGCTATGCGGCCGAGCAATTAACGCAACTGGCTGAGGTTATCGCGTCATCAAGCAGCGACTGGTCGACCAGCGCAACCGAGCAGCTTGAGGTGGCACGTGTGGCAGTCAAGCATCGCAGCTTTCCCGCTGCTACGCGGTCGCTCGGCGAAGCGCTGCGGTTGTGGCGCACGCATCCCGCTACGGAGATCGATCCCGCGACACAGCGCACCAATACCGACTACAGCGTGTTGCGAACCGCCATCGATTTGCTGTCCAAGCTGTTGCAGGCCGATCCACAACAGGTCGAAACGTGTCGGTTGCTCGAGACGCTGGTGCTGCCAGCTGACGCCGAGCACGACGTTTTTCTGTGGCCCGCACCTGTGGATCCCACGACAGAGGCAACGCGTGAGCTGGCGAATCGACCGATGCACAGTCTGGCCGGTTTGTTAGTCATCGCGGCGGTGGAAAGTGGCCGACGCGACGTGGTTGAACAGGCGCTCGAGCACCGCCGCGAGCAGCTTCGCGAGCAAGGCGAGCGCCGTCTGGCGGTTGACGTTTTGCTGGCTGGCCTGGCGATTCGTGCCGGTGATGCTTCGGCGACGACACAGCGGATCGAGCAACTACTCGAGACGGCAGGCGAACCGGTGCCGGCGTACGACGAGGTGCTGGCAGTGACCAGCGACTTGGCTCCGTGGACAAAAACGATCCGCGCCATGCGGCAATCCGATAGGACGCTGCAACTGGCCGATACCCTGTTGATCGCCTTGATGGTTGCCGATGCCGAACCCGCAATCGACATTCCGGCGGAAATTCGTGAGGCCCGGGACCAGGCGTTGTTACAGGTCGCCGCGATGCTGATCGCGGACCGTGGCGCGTTGCGGATCGCAGGGCATCCGGTGGACGCGATTCTGGAGCAGCTAAACACCGGCACCGCTTCGGAATCGGTTCGCGAGACGGCACGTAAACTGGCGACGCAGCGTTAAACGCCGACTTGCCGATTCCTCAAACCAGTTTTTCGCAGAAGGCCCCTTCGTTGATTGTCGGTCGCTCGGGTCGCCCTTTGTGGATGTACGTCAGCTCCATGTTGCTCAGCCCCAACAGGTGCAAGATCGACGCATGCAGGTCGTGCACATGCAGCCGATCCTCGATCGCATGCAGGCCCAGCTCGTCGGTCGCACCGATCGTTTGGCCTCCACGCACTCCGCCGCCCGCCATCCACATCGTAAAGCCGGTCGGATTGTGATCGCGACCGTTGCCCTGTTCGCTCATCGGCGTCCGCCCGAACTCGCCACCCCACACAACCAACGTCTCTTCCAGCAGACCACGTTGCTTCAAGTCCTTTAGCAGTGCTGCGACCGGTTGGTCCATCTGGCGACACAGCCGTGTGTGATTGGATTCGATCGACGAATGCGAATCCCACTTGCTACCGGCACCGTGATAAAGTTGCACGAACCGCACCCCATTTTCGGACAGACGCCGTGCAAGCAAGCAGAGTTTCCCGAACGACGCGGTCTCCTTGTCATCCAAACCATACAGGTCGCGCGTCGCTTGGGTTTCCTGAGCCAGATCGATGGCTCCGGGAGCTTCGGCTTGCATGCGAAAGCCCAGTTCATAGCTGGCGATGCGGGCCTCAAGTTCGGATTGCTCGGGATGCTGGTTCGCGAATCGTCGATTCAACCGGTTCAAGAAATCGAGCTTGGTGGATTGTCGTTTTCCCGTAAAACCTTCGGGTGGCGTCAGGTTTGGAATCGGCTGAGCCCCTTCTTGGAACCGCGTTCCCTGATAGACCGCAGGCATGAACCCAGCGCCCCAATTGCGAGGTCCATTGACGACCGACGAGCGATTGTCCTGCATGACCACAAACCCCGGCAGGTCGGCGTTCTCGCTTCCCAAGCCATAGTGAACCCAGCTCCCCAGCGACGGGCGGCCGCCCAAGATCGAACAGGTATTCATCTGGCAGACACCCGACGAATGGTTAATCCCTTCGGCCCAGCAAGAGCGAATGACCGCGATGTCGTCGACACAGGTGGCGGTATGCGGCAGCCAATCCGAAACCCATGTGCCACCTTCACCATACTGTTTCCACGACCGCTTCGAAGCCAACAGTGGTGACCGCGATTCCCCCATGGCGGTGATCACTTCGCCAAAGCTGTCGGGCAATTTCTGTCCATGCAATTCGTTCAACAGCGGCTTCGGATCGAACATGTCGATATGACTCGGCCCGCCCTCCATGAACAAAAAGATGACGCGTTTGGCGCGGGGCCGAAAATGAGGCTCCCGTTCGCTCGACGCTCGCGTGGCAGATTTGGCGGCCGACGAATCGGCAAGCATGCCGGCCAGCGCGACGGCGCCAAAACCGGCACCGCTGTTGGCTAGGAACTCGCGACGCGACGACGGCAGTTCGATGATCGGACGGGACATAAGTAATCAGGTGGGACAGAGGAAGCGAGCAGGCGGGGAAGCAGCGATCAGCGGACGTACAAAAACTCGTTCGAGTTCAATAGGACATGACAGAAATCGATCAAGGCGGCTTGCTCGGCAGAGGTTTGGCCGGCCGTTCGGCCAGAGGTTTCCAGATCCAAGCCGTTGGCCGAGCTATCCTTCAACACGCCCGGTTGCGACTCGAAACGCCAATAGGCAACCGTCTGTGGATTCGGTTCGGGTGCGAAATACATCAAGCGTTCCTGCGTCAACGCTTGCGATGAAATGCGGATGTCGTCCACCAAGCCATCAAAGCGACCGACCGTCCCTTGACTGCGACCGCCCAGGGTGAGCGGCTGATCATTCTCCAGTCCACCAACGATCGAATGTTCGAACTTTGCGACTTGAAGCGGTTCATCATCGTTGGACAAATCCTTCAGGTAGAACGTCACCGTTCCAGGCTCCGCATCGGTGGCCGGCTGGAAAGCGGCGGCGGCGAAGTAGGGCGTATTCAAAGCGATATGTTGATCGGAAAAGAGCGCCGCCTCGCCAAACTTACCTGAGCGTTGTTTGCCCCACAGATGCAGCACCAAGGTTTGTGGTTTGCGACGCGAGCCTTTGCCGGTGACCCCAAACGCCCAGCCCGGCTGCCGGCTGTTGCTGCCCCATTTGGAACAGATCGTGCGAACGTTTCCCGATTCGTAGATGCTACGAATCTGAAAGAAGGTTTCGACCGTTAGTTCATCCAAGTCGAATCGTTCGTCAGGGGCGCTGCGAGGCAGCTTTGGCGACGCCTGCTCCATCAACGCCACCGCCTGTCCGTCGCGGTACGGAATCCGCGCCGCGGTCAGCTCCATCGTCTGTTCGCGATCGGCTTCATCGAGCTGGCGTTGCTGTGCCTGCAAGAATTCCAGCGAACCCCGCAGTTCGTTATCCGTTGGCAGTCGTCCGGTAGCGATTTGCCAAGCCTGCTGGACTTGTTCTGCCGGCGATTCGGAGGCTTGTGCAACTCGTTTTGCGAACGCCGCGGCAAGCTGGAGGTATTCGGGGCTGTTGATCAACAGCAACGATTGCACCGGGGTGGTGGTGGTGTTTCGCGACGACTCGCTGCTGAAGAATTGCGGCAAGTCGAACACGTCGAGCAGCGGATCGCGCGCATTCCGCATCACCCGCGTATAGATACTGCGTCGTGGGACATCGGGCAACACGCCGGGGCCTCCTTCACGCAAGTCCAGTTTGCCGCTGGCCATCATCACCGCGTCCCGAATTTGCTCCGCATCCAAGCGGCGCACATCTCCGCGCCAATACCATTTATTCGCAGGATCGATCTGTTGGTATTCGCTGGCCAGCGGATGAACAGCCGATTGCTGATAGGTTTGCGACAGGAGGATCTCGCGGTGCAACCATTTCAAGCTCCAGTTGTTTTCGATAAACCGCGTGGTCAGCCAATCCAGCAACTGTGGATGGGAAGGTGGCCCGCCCAAGCGTCCGAAGTCGCTGGGGTTGGGAGCCAAGCCACGGCCAAAATGCGACTGCCAAACCCGGTTCACGATCACGCGAGTCGAAAGGGGATTGTCGGGTTCCGACAGCCACTTTGCCAGCGCCGTGCGGCGCCCCGTGCTGGCCTGATTGGCCGGCCGCGGAATCTCCGCCGGCTCCGCATCTAGCAACGAGACAAACCCCGGTGCAACGGGTTGTTTGGAACGTTTGGGAATCAACGTCTCGGGAGCTTCCGCACCGACATCGCAAACCGTCATCGCGGCCGGCAGCGGCTTGGGCCGGAGCGCGTCGTGTTCCTTGAGCTGTTTCTTCAGTTCCAGCACACGGTCCTTGTCTTCCTTCTTCAGCTTCGATTCCAGCCGATTATATTCGAAGAAGATCTGTCGCTCGACCAGATAGTACAATTGCCGTTCGTGCGGCGTCCGCTCTGCAGGCGTTTTGTCCGCGATCGCCTGCAGGTCGGCGGGGAATTTCGTGATCGCCGAACGTGCCGCCTTCTCCCGGTACGGCTTTTCGATCTCCGCAATCTGGGCTCTCCCTTCCGCCGTACGGTCTTCCCAGGCTGCCCAAGCAGTCGCGAACGCGTCACGTTCGGCAGGCGTCGCGACCGGCGTGTCGTCGCAGGGCAGCAGCGCCGCAAAAAACGACTGCAGTCGAAAGTAATCTTTCTGCAAAATTGGATCGAACTTGTGATCGTGGCAGCGGGCGCACTGCATGCCCAAGCCCAAAAAGACATCGCCCGTCGTGTCGGTAATGTCATTCATGATCAACGACCACTGCCCCCGCGCGTCGCGACTGTTGTACTCGTAGATCCCATGCCGCAGGTAACCGGTGGCGATCAGAGCATCCGGATCGTCGGGAAACATTTCGTCACCGGCGAGCTGTTCCTGTAAGAAACGGTCGTACGGTTTGTCGTTGTTTAAGGAGCGAATGACGTAGTCGCGATATCGCCACGCAGTGGGACGAAAACCATCGGCGCGGTAGCCATCGCTGTCCGCATAACGCACCAGGTCCAACCAGTGCCGCGCCCAACGTTCGCCATAGCGAGGCGAATCGAGCAGCCGATCGACCAGCGAGGCGACGGCGTCGGGAGATTCGTCACCGAGAAACTGCTCCAGTTGCTCCGCCGTTGGCGGCAAGCCCGTTAAGTCGAAACAGAGCCGACGCAGCAATGCCTCGCGTTGGGCCGGCGGCGCGGGCGTTAAACCGACCGCTTGCATCGCGGGCAATACAAACGCATCGATCGGCTGGTTGCCCCAAGCCGGATGCTGGGGATCGGTTGGCGGCACCGGAGGATCTTGGACAGGCTGGAACGCCCACCATTGCCGGTCCTCTTCACTGAACGTCGGACCGCTCGCTGGCGGCGCAACGCGCATGGCGTCGGGATCGGCCCCCGGCCACGGGGCTCCCATTTCAACCCACCGCACCAACGTGGCCACCGAATCGTCGTCCAGCCGTCCCGACGGCGGCATCTCGAAACCCTCGTAGCGAATCGCCTCCACCAGCAAACTGGCATCGGGTTGGCCCGGCTCGATGGCCGCTCCCGATTCACCGCCACGCAGATGCCCGGCAAGCGAATCGAGTCGCAGGTCCCCTTTTTGCTTTTCCGCACCGTGACAGCCGAAACATTTATCGGCCAGCAGTGGCCGAACTTTCAGCTCGAAGAACTTGGCCTGCTCGGCCGAAACCGCGGCAGGCGCTGGCGCAACCGGATTCGGTTCGGCCGCACGCAGAGCGGTAACCTGCAACACCGCCCCAGTGGCCACCAGCAAAAACAGACGCGATGGAAAGGTAGAAATATTCATGCGATTATTATGCCCGAGTCCACTGGGTGGTGCCAACTTCGTTTCCAAGCTTACAGCGACTGCGCGCTGTATTGCTGCCAAGCCTTGGGGATACCGGCCGCTTCGGTATCGCCTTTGTGCAAGATCACTCGATAACCGAGCGTCCACGTTTCGCCCGCCGGCAGACGCTTGCCTGCGGTTCGCTTGCCGCCGGTAAAGTGCGACTCACCAAACGGATTGGCGGCGAACAGGCCGTAGGTGCGAACGTGCCAACGGGTCGGATAGCCGTAGCTGTTCGGATGATTCAAGATCGCGATCCCCTGCGTCGTCCCGTTGACCGGTCCGAAGTAGTCGACCCATGGCGAAGGCTTGCCCCACGCCGCTTTGCCGTTCTGGCCTTCGGCATTGACCAGTTCGCCACCCTGCTTGGCGTCGGTCTTCATCGTGCCGGCAACTCGGATGCCGAAGCTACCTTCCTTGGTGTCGCCGAAGACCACGTCGCCGTCGGTTGCGGTGAGCGAGAAGACGCAATCGATCCAGCGCGTTTTCTCATCATGATTAAAGGTCAGTTGCCAACGGTCGGTCAGCACTCGCTTGCCATCGGGGCCGCGCCATTCGTGCGTCGCATCCAAGGTCGCCGTATCGCCGCCGGTAACC
This sequence comes from uncultured Pirellulaceae bacterium, assembly GCA_964477385.1. GTDB lineage: Bacteria > Planctomycetota > Planctomycetia > Pirellulales > Pirellulaceae > Roseimaritima. The sequence continues at coordinate 11,880 of CAYZHQ010000055.1, read as the reverse complement.
TTTGCGTCTCCGACTTGCGTGATCTTGCCACGATTGTCACCTTCGGCCCAAAAATCGATGCCGTTGACTTCGCCGTGAGTCATCCAGAACGAACGGTGATGCACATGATCGTTCCTTTCGGTCGGCGATGCATCACGCATCGGGTAACCCCGCGTCAATTCATCTCCGGTGGGTCCGACCAGCGGCCACAGGATCGGCTTGGCGGTGTGCGATGGCCAATATTTGGTGACCAGCTTGCCATCCAAGCGGATCTCGATGCCACCTTCGACCTCTTCGACCGCGTAGGTACCTGAGGCACTTGCCAGGGCGGACGCTTCTTCGGCTTGAACCGGCAGGCACAAGCTGCCGCTGGCAACCATCCCAAGGCACATCGCGGGGATGCTAAGCAGGCGACCAACAAAACTTGAAAAGACTTCCATTCTGGACTCCATGGAGGGCGGGGGATTCGACTATGATGGGACCTCTACTTTAATCCCTTATTCTAGGGTAAAGAACTCCACTTAGAGCGTTCCACTCAGGAGCGGTTGTGGAAGCGATCTCGCGGGAGCTCTCAGCGATGTGGAAATCAGCCCGTATGTTGCTGTTGTGCGTGGTTACCTGCCTGTTATGCCCCTCTGCCGCAGAGGCTCAGCGACGGGGCGGTTCCGCAAAAAAACCGCCACCGATCCGGCTTCCCGAAACCGTGCGTCAGAAAAAGCCGGTCCAGATGGACGTCGCGAGCGTCGACACAGCCAGTCGCTCGCGGGTGCAGGGGACCGCCGAAATGATCGATTCGCTGGTGGCCCGCAGTTTGACCCAGCACGACCAACAGCCCAACCGGCGGGCCAGCGATCCCATTTTTCTGCGTCGGATTTATCTCGACGTGGCGGGCCGCATCCCCACGGTTGAAGAAGCCGACGCATTTCTCCGCTCGGACCAACCCGACAAACGCGAGCAACTGATCGACGATCTGCTCGGCCGGCCCGACTACGTCTTCAATCTGTACAACATGTGGGCCGATATTCTGCGGCTGACCGAGCGACCGCAGCCGAACCTGATTGCCGATCCCTATCTGGCCTACGTCAAGGATTCGATTCGCACCAACAAACCGTATGACCGCTGGGTCTACGAAATGCTGACCGCCGAGGGCAAAATTTGGGACCAACCGGCCGTCGGTTTTCAATTGCGCGACGATGGCCAACCCCTACCTTACGTCGACAACACGGTCCGCGTCTTTTTGGGGACTCAGATCGGCTGTGCCCAATGCCACGATCATCCCTTCGACGTCTGGACGCAGCATGAGTTCTACGAACTCGCGGCGTTTACCTACGGCGTTAAGACGCGGATCGATCGCAATGACCCGGAGTACAAAAATGGCAATCGCGCCAGCATGCTGATTAACGAAGCTCGCAAGAAAAATCCCAACGGTCGCGTGCCGGGCGAGCTGCGGCGATTGGCTCGTGCGAATTCGTATCGCGTCAAAGAAACGACGCGGCCGCTTCGACTGCCGCACGACTATGCCTACAGTGACGACAAACCAAATGCCATTGTCAAACCCGACGTGCTATGGGGCGAGATCCCCAGCTCGGCAGCGAGCCGTTCGCCGCGCCATCAGTTCGCCGCGTGGCTGACGTCGCCCGACAACCCGTATTTCAGCAAGACGATTGCGAACCGCTATTGGAAACGCTTCTTAGGTGTCGGCTTAGTCGAACCGGTCGACGATTTTAATGAAGACAACGCCTGCGTGAACGAAGCGCTGCTGGACTTCTTGAGCAAAGAAATCGTGCGTTTGCGTTTCGATCAAAAAGAATTCATTCGTGCCATCCTGTATTCGCAAACCTATCAGCGCGAGTCGACGCCGTACGACGTCGCCAGCGGCGTACCCTACTACTTCCCCGGTCCCGCACTGCGCCGCATGACGGCGGAGCAAGCCTGGGATTCGATCTTGACGTTGGCGGTTTACAACCCGGTGCCGTTCCAGCGTCCGACGGCGGAACAGATCCGTGAAGTGGTCGATCTGGACATGAGTTCGGTCACCCTGACGCAAGCCGAAGCGCAGGCGGCCGAGTTCAAGGCGAGTTACTTCATGGGGCCCTACAAACGGTCACTGAACGCGCACGCTTACAAAGGCAACGTGCTGTGCAGGGCTTCGGAATTACCGGTGCCGCTGCCGCCCGATCATTTCTTGCGGCAGTTTGGGCAGGGCGATCGCGAGGTCATCAGTGCGGCTCAAACCGATGCCACGGTGCCGCAGGTTTTGACGATGTTTAATGGGCCGATCACGCACGTGATGCTGGAGAATGGTTCGCTGATTTACGACAACGTGACAGCCTCCGCGAACCCGCGTGAAGCGGTCGATGTGATCTTTGCCAGCCTGGTCGGTAGACGGCCCTCGTCGCGCGATCGGATCGAAGCGATTCGCGAGATCTCCACCGCCGAACGTCCCGGCATTGGCTACGGTAATTTGATTTGGGCGTTGCTTAATACGCGTGAGTTTTTGTTCGTGCAGTAAAGTTTGTGCAGTCAACCAGCCGTCTTGGCTGGCCGATGGATTTGACCTCTCTTTTTCTCTTGCTGGTGGTTTCCCATGTCGGATCCTTTTCCCTCGCTGCCTGTTGATCCTCGGGCGGTTGCCCCACAAGCATGTTCCCCGCTGCCGTGCGACTCGCTGCCAGCCGCCGAATCGGTGAATCCCGACCGGCGTTCCTTCATGACGACCGCCGCCAAGGGACTGTTGGGGGTCAGCTTTGCCGGTGCGGTTTCCAGTCGTGCGGCCCACTTACTCGGGGCCGATGCGAACGTCGCCGCCGCGGTTCAGAACGGTCGAGCCAAGCATGTGATCATGCTGTTCATGAACGGTGCCATGTCTCACCTCGACACGTTCGATCCAAAACCGGGAACGCCCGAGGGTGGCGAGACAAAGGTGATTCAGACGCGCGTGCCGGGGATCGCTTTTAGTGAGTACCTGCCGCGATTGGCTTACTTGGCCGGTGGCCTAGCGGTGGTGCGGTCGATGAGCACCGAAACGGGCGCGCATGAACAGGGTCGCTATTTGATGCGGACCGCTTACAAGAAACTGAACAGCATCCAACATCCCGGTCTGGGAGCGTGGATGGCACACCTGAAAGGGCGCGAGAACAAGGAACTGCCCGGGAACGTGTTCATTGGCTCGGACAACAGTCACCCCGGTGCCGGATTCCTGCCGCCCAACTTATCGCCTGTTCCGATCGCCAACCCGGCACTCGGATTGCAAAACACCAAACTGCCCAGCTATCTCACCGAGTCGAACTTTAATCGCCGCCTCGCTCTGGTGAATCGATTGGACGGTTCCTTCCGAACCAAATACGCGGGCAAGCAGGTCGAAGCTTACAACGAAATGTATACCGAAGCACGCCGCTTGATGGGCAGTGATTCACTGAAGGTGTTCGACATCAAAGAAGAACCGGAAAAGATCCGTGAAGCTTACGGCAATAACTCGCTCGGCCAGGGCTGCCTGCTGGCGCGACGTTTGGTGCAAGACGGCGTGCGATTTGTCGAAGTCAACTACGGCGGCTGGGACATGCACCAAACGCTGTGGGATCGCGTGCCCGAGCACGCCGGGAACCTGGATGTCGCGATGGGGAACCTGCTGCGTGATCTGCACAGCAAGGGATTGCTCAGCGAAACCCTGGTCGTCTTGCAAACCGAATTCGGACGCTCACCGAAGATTAACGAGAACGCGGGCCGGGATCATCATCCGGGGGCCTTCAGTTGTGTCATGGCGGGTGCCGGTATTCGTGGCGGCCAAGTCTACGGAGCGTCGGATAAACGCGGTTTTTCAGTCGAAACGGACCATTGTTCCGTCGCCGCCTTCCATGCCACCATTGCCGCCGCAGCGGGAATCGACTACGACGAAGAGCACTTCGCACCCAATGGTCGGCCGTTCAAAGTCGGTGGGGGTGCCCAACCGATCTCCCAATTGTTGGCTTA
>CAYZHQ010000055.1:0-7832 GCA_964477385.1 uncultured Pirellulaceae bacterium | reverse complement strand
CTCCACCTTCGCATGCTACTAATCGCAACCGATGAAGCGGGCTATGGTCCCAAGCTAGGACCGTTGGTGATCGCCGCCACGGTTTGGCGATTGCCCGCCAAACATGCGCTGCGGTCGCTGGAAACGCTGGCCACTCCGTGTCGATTTCCCGGCTTGCCCAAGCTGTCGATCGCCGATTCCAAAACGATCTTTCGTCCGCATCATTCCAGCCGACTGGCGGGCCTCGAAGCGATCGTGTGGGCGGCCAGTCAGTGGGTCTGGCCAACCGAAACGGCACTGCGGCTAGACGATTGGCTGCACAGCACCAGCCGGCACGACATCGAGCGATTGCGGAAGATCCGCTGGTTCGCCGCAAACCAACTGCAGCAACCCTTTCCGATATCGACGCCGCTGCAGCCGCTGGCCGCGGAAGTCGCCGCCACGCTACAGCAAACTTGGACTGCGCGCGGTGCCGAACTGATCGACATTCGACAACGTGTGCTGGACGCGAAACAGTTCAATCAACGGTGCGGGCAAGGGATCAACAAAGCACAGTTGCTGTCGGAGACGACCACCGCGTTGGTGGTTGAATTACTTGACCAACACCCGGGCGACGACGTCGCGGTTTACTGCGATCGACATGGTGGGCGGGCCTACTACGGCGCTCTGTTGCAACATGGGTTGCCGGCCGCGACGATGCAGGTTTTCGAGGAATCAAGCCGTGAGAGCCGCTATGCACTAAGCATCAAGGAACGTCGGATCGAATGGCGATTCACCGTCAAAGGAGACGCGTTTGGCCCCGTCTCCTGCGCGTCGATCTGTGCTAAGTACACTCGCGAACGTTTGATGGACTGCTTCAACGCGTATTGGCAATCAAAGCATGCCGGCCAGCTTGGCCCAACGGCGGGATATCCTGGTGACGCTAACCGATTCTTAGCCGAGCTGCAGGCCACGCTCGAGCGAGAACAAGTCGAATGGGACGATCTCGTTCGCAGCCGTTGACTACCGAGCAGGAACCTCGTTAGCGACGGACGCGGTGGAAAACTTTCAGCACACTGGTCAGCCCCATCAGCAGCGCCAAACTGCCAGCACCCAGCACGCCCATGCCGGTCAAACGTTTGCCGACTTCGCACGCCCGCCACTGGTCCATCACATCGTTGCGGAAAGCTTCGTCGAAGACCAGTTCCGCGGCGTTCTCGAACATTTCACCGCCGCTGGTGGTGACGATCCCTTCGTACCGGCGGTCATGATTCAGCAGATGCATGTCGATGTAGTCGTGATCGAAATGAATCACTTGGCAGGCTTGGCCACTCGAATTGGTCAGGTGTTCGACATACGCCCCCACGGCAATCCGTTTTTGCTCCAGCAGGCTTTCGCGGCTCGCCTCTTCGGTCAGCGAGGGTGAAGAGACCACCGGCCAGCGATGCAGGTCGCCATCGAGGACCGGCTCGGCGACGATCCAATCGGGCCGATCATCGGGATAGATCTTGTGGCTGAGCGGTCCGATCGACAGTTCGCTGGCCGAGGCTTCACCGACCGCCTGCAAGTCATCATCGCTGGTGACTTCGGCATCGAGCGAGCTGTCGGACGCCACCTTGACGGTATCGGCGGACTTGGCTGGCGCATCGGCAAAGCAAGCTCCGACGGCAAGCACGCAGCACAAACCGGTGCCGAGCAGGCGACTGGACAAGCGAGGTGTGGTAGTAGGTTGTAAGTGCATCTCAAGCATCCGTAATTAGACGACGGTCTCCAAACGCTGACGAGGATTTTCCCAGGGCGCGGTCATCTGCAGCACCAACGCGATACCGCCGGCGGCCAACATGCCCCAGGGCTGGGGAATCGGCAGGAATTGGCTGATGCCCCATTCGACCACCACCGCGACCGCGATCGCCCACAAGCCAACGCGTCGTTTACGCAACGGGTCGGTGTTTTTCCACCAACCGACGGCTCCCATCAGCAGTGCGAAATGGGCCATCACCGCGACCAACAACGGGGCACCATCGCCACCGTACAAGTTCTGCGGCAAACGCTCGATCGCGTATTCGCCCAGCGCCGCGCCGCCGGTAGGAATCAGCAAGAACTGTGAAGCGGCAAACACGAACGCTCCGATCCCCGCACCGACACCGGCCAGGACCAAGCGACGCGGAATGCCTTCGCCTTCATCGCGTTCCCACAACTTGCCCAAACCCAGCAACACCATTGATGCCAGGGCGACCGTCGCGGCAGTCAAACCGTACGGCGCGATATTAACGGCACTCAGTTCCGCATCGCGCAGGCCAATCAGGCCCGCGACAAAGGCCAACACGATGGTCGTGAAACCAGCGGTCGTCCAGGAACTGCTTAACTCCGTCAGCCGCGTCAGCGAGCGTTTGGCGCCCAGTTGATTCCGTTTTTGTTGCCGCCATTGTTCAGGCGTCATCGGGCGAGGCGCTTGAGCACGCGCAACCGACAACTGGTAGGCCTCGGCGTATGATGGCTGGCGACGAATCCCTAGCAACATCTGGCGGATAATGTAGTACGGCACATAGACGATCGCGACCAAAGACAACAGCGGCAACAGCCAACCGGTGTTGATCATGACCAAGGCCACGGCCATGATCATCAAGGCAACGCGGGTCCCCGGATAGGATTCGAGGCTTTTCCACCACTGTGCCAGATCGGTCAACGAGCCCCGCAGCGCTCTGGCGAGCGGTTCTTCGTTGACGTTGGATGAATGTCCGTCGGCCACCAGGGTGCCGACCGGAGCGACCGGTTCCAAGTGCGAAGGGCGCACCACTCGGGCTTCGATCGGCGCTTCGTTTTCAGGTCTGAGTGGTTTCACCGGCGGACGAGTGACCGGCGAGGCCGAGCCACCGGAGCGAGCGAGTCCGTTGGTATCGATTTCGATCCCCAGCGGGCGCACCATTTCCGCGACCGTTCGTGGTCGCCGCTGCGGATCTTTCTCCAATGCTTGGGCGATGACTTCGCGATACGGTGAACCGACCCCCGTTAACTCGGGCGTGGCGGTCAAATGTTTCATCACGATTTCGTGGCTGCTTTCTCCATCGAATGGCACGCGGCCGGTCAGCAACTCGCACAGAATGACTCCCAGTGCGTAGATGTCGATCTCGCGTCCATATTCGCCGCGGCCGATCTCCGGTGCCATGTAATGAAACGTGCCAACGCTTTCAGTATGCCCCCCACGTCGGCTGCAGGAGATGAACTTGCTTAACCCGTAGTCACCGATCTTGATGATGCCGCCATCGTCAAACATGTTGCCGGGCTTCAAGTCGCGGTGTACCACTCCGCTGTCGTGCAGATGAGCCACCCCGGCAGCTAAACCGGCAAAGCACCGCAGGGCGTCATCCACCGGCAAACCGGCCGGCGAGCGATCGAGGACTTCGCGAAGGTTCGGTCCCGCGACGTATTCCATAATCACCCACGCCTGATCGTCGGCATCGCGACAGACGTCGTACAAAGAGATCAGGTTAGGATGTTTCAAATTCAAGCAATGGGAGACGCCGCGTAATTCCACATCCAGGTTGCGCTGGATCCGCTTCAAGGCGACCTCTTTGCCCGCTTCGCTAACCGCGAAATAGACTTCACCGAATCCCCCCACGCCCACGCCACGACGAATCGTGTAGCGAGGCAGCGGCGACGATCCACTGGCGTAGGTGAAGTGCATTTTGGGAGCAGCGACAGGTTCGGGATGAGGATTCGACTCCGATGTCGGTGCCGGGGTGTGGGCGACGGTCGGAGTGTCGACGATGGACTTGGGGCCGATCATCCGCCGGCCTTTCTCTAGTGTACCGGCAAGAACGGCCATGACTCGATTTTCTCGCTTCAAAAGGTTTTCGTTGCTGTCGGGACGGTCCCCATCTCCCCAGGCCGAAGAGGGCGTCGGACGAGGCGCTTCGTTTTTCGATTCTGGCGAGCTCATAGCTGCTCCATTGTCATCGAAACACCTAATAAATCACACCGTTGCCCCAGTTCCAGCGGCTGCCATGTCGCCTTGCCATTGGTGGCTTTGCATTGCCAGGCCCCTGCTCGCTGAACCAAGACCAGCGTTCCCTCGGCATGCACGGCCGGAATATGGCAATCGTCGGTCGCGCCGATTACCAGCGTGTCGTCGAGCAATAGGATCCCGTCGGCATGCGGTCGCAGTCGAGTGCGAGACCCCACGGTCAGCCGCGCCGAAGCGGAAAGCGGATGGGGACGCTGGAACGCAAACGTCGTCGTGCCTGCCAGGACAAACGATTCCCCTGAACGCAACTGCACGCTGCCAGTCACCGCCTGTCCGCCCACCTCGACCGTACCGTCGATCGCCCCGATCGAGTACTCGCCATGTTGGCGTTGCAAGCTCGCTTCACGACGATGCAGGTCGGCTTGGACACTCACCATCGCTTCGCTCTCGCTAGCCGGTCCGCCAATCGTCACGCTGGGGCTGGCGATGATCATGAACCCTCCCGCACCGTCGACCCACAGCATCCAACGGTCGCGACGATCGACGTCGGCCGTGGAGTCAGGTTTCGGGGAGGAGGAACGAAAGATCATCAGAAAAGCTTTCAACGTAGGCGGCGATTAGCAGAACCCACCGCAAGCAAAAGCGTTGCGGTGGGCCGGGTCCATCTATCGTTTGACGACTACTCGTTCAGGTCAATCCGGACCAACTTTTCGCCCGAATCATTGGCACCGCTGAAGTAGGTCGAGATCTCGTCCAGGAGGTCTTCCTGATTCGGCTCGTCCAAGTCGATGCCACCGAAGTATTCGGTATCGACGGCGATGACTTCTTCTTCAACGTCGATCCGCGTGGCGATCTCGTCGAGCAGTTCACGAGTCCGCGACAACTGGCTGTCGTCCAGGTTCAACTCCGAACTCGTCTGAGCGACCCGCAGAGCGGCCAGGCGAGCTTGTAAGTTTTCCACTTCGACTTCCAGCTGACGCTTTGCCGTCAACATAGCGTCCATTCGTTCATTAGCAGCATTCAGCGATGCGTGACGAGCATCGAGCTGCTGCTGCAGCTTTTCTACCGTTGCACGTTGGGTCTTGAAACGCTTCCAACGGGCACCCAAGTCGTCGCGGACCTGAGCGGAGGTGTAAGTCTTGCCACCGTAGGTGAACGCCTTGTCACCATTGCGAAGGTCGGCACTCAATCGTTCGATGTTTCGCTGCGCGTCACCGAGCAGGTCGCTCGATTGGCTGACCTGGCGTTCCAGACGAGCGGTGGCGATTTTCTCGCGAGCGATCCGCTTGGCGTTTTCGGTGATCTCGGGTTCCAGATCGGTGATCATTTGCCGCGCTCGATCGATCTCCCATTCCATGGGGACCATGTCCTTTGCCGACTGCGTGACCTTGTCGGCCGCACAACGACCGTAGCTCCACAGGCCCGTTCCCATGACCAGTCCCGACAGCAGAGTGACGGCGGATCCGACCAAAACAATTTTCTTAAGCATCTGATTTTTCCTCGTAGCGGGAAGTGAGTTCTTCTCGGATTTCACTTGGGTATGTTTTGGGGGCGAGCGCATTCGTGCAGTCTCAGCCTGTCCCAGGCATCGCAAACCATTCCATTCAGACAGTTATTCGTCCGACATTCGGGAATCTTTGCGTCTCGCTGAAAAGAATTTCAAGAACCAATCAAGCACCGACTCCGCTGCCTCGCCCCCCACTTGGTTTGCCAAAAAGCTTTCACTCGACGGTCGAAGCTGCCGCGGCGGGTTCTCGCGGAGCCAAACCGGCGGTCTTTTTCCGCGATCGTGTTATTTTTCAAAGCGGGCAGGGAGCTGCCCTTCGGGTCTCCCAACGGTGGGCTGGCGCACGTCGGCACGCCGGTTGCATCTTCCTCACGCCATGCCGCCGCAACCGCTCACCGGCCCGGTTTCGTGGCGTCCTTAACGCTCCTTCGGCCGGGCGCTAGAATGGCGCCGACGACCCCCGGCAACTTGATGCTCTCTCCCACTGAATCCGTTGGCTACTGCATGATCAATACGCTCTTCCTGCCCGAACTGCGCGAGATGCTGGCCGAGCAAAACGTGGCCGAGCTGGAAGAGTTTTGCGAAGCACTCAACCCGGGACGTACCGCCGAGTACATGGAAGGGCTGACGCCGGACGAAACGTGGCGGGTGCTGATGCACGCGCCGACAACGCTGCGCGCGGAGATTTTTGAATACTTCGATCTCGATCGCAAACTGAAGATCCTCGAGCAACAGGATGCACAGCAAATCGCCGATTTGCTAACCGCGATGCCGGCCGACGACCGGGTCGACTTGCTGCAAGAGCTGAATGAAAGACGCGTCTCGGAACTGCTGGCGCTGCTGCCGGCGGCCGACCGGCGCGATATTCGTCGCTTGCAGTCCTATGCCGATGGGACGGCGGGCGCGCTGATGACGACCGAAGTGGCCAAGCTGGCCGAGCGTTTGACCGTGCGGCAGGCGCTCGATGAATTGAGCAAACAGGCCGAACAGCTAGAGACGATCTATTACATCTATGTCGTCGACGATGACGAACGATTGCGAGGCATCGTGTCGGGGCGACGATTGGTTTCGTCACTCGGTCGCACCGACGTTCGCCTGCAAGATTTGATGGAGACCGATGTCATTACGGCGGAGCCTCAAGACCATCAGGAATCGGTGGCGGAGAAAGTCGAACGCTACAACTTGCTGGCGATTCCCGTTGTCGACGAAGGCCGCCGCTTACTGGGCATCATCACGCACGATGATGTGATCGATGTCGTCCGTGAAGAGCTCACCGAAGATGCGCAGCGCATCGCCGCGGTGGCGCCTTTAGAGGAAGGCTATCTGCGAATCAATCTGCTGCGGCTCAGTTGGAAACGCGGTATCTGGCTGACGATTCTGTTCTTTGCCGCTCTGCTGACCGCGATCGCGCTGCGGCAGTTTGATGAAGAATTGCAACTGTATGCGTGGCTGGTACTGTTCATCCCACTGATCATTAGCGCGGGGGGGAATTCGGGGACCCAGTCGGCAACGTTGGTGATCACAGCGATGACCAGCGGTGACTTGGGCGTCAAAGATTGGCGGACGATTCTGCTCCGTGAAGTCGTCGTCGGCCTGCTGCTGGGCGGCTTCCTAGCACTGCTGGGCTGGGCCGTCGCGTTGGCCGTGGCACCCGATTCAAACAGTGCGTTGGTCATTCCGATCACGTTGCTGTCGGTGGTGCTGGCGGGATGCCTGTGTGGCGCGACACTGCCGCTGGTGTTTAAACGACTGGGACTCGATCCGGCGTTGATGAGCAATCCGTTTGTCGCGGGGATTGTCGATATCTTGGGAATCGTGATCTATTTCAATGTGGCGCGCGGAGTGATCGGGTAACGCCCTCCACTCCAGCCAGCAAGGTGCGGATCGCTCGACCGCGCCGGCTGCTCTACTTCGGCTGCTCTACTTCGCCGAGTCCGCAGTCATGGTTGGCGCCGCGGTGGCGGCCTGGAACCGCACCTCGTATTCAACATGATTCGATCCCATGCAACGATCCCAAAGGTTGAAGTACAAGCCAAAGTTGGACCGGTACTTCTCATGATGCAGCGCGTGATGGGTGACGGAATTAAAGACCACTGCCAATGGCGATCGCAGGAACCAAGCCGGGAAAATCTCGTAGCCGCAATGTCCAAATACATTGAAGGCGATTTGCCAGGTCATAAAAATCGCAAAGGCCGCCGGATGGACCGGGATCGTGAAGACGATCAGAGGACCAATGCCAGCCTGAATCAACGCTTCGATGGGGCTGAAGGCATAAGCCGCCCATGGCGTGGGGCTGATCGATCGGTGGTGTGTCGCGTGGACCCAGCGGTAGACGCGTCGATGATGCATCCAGCGATGCGTCCAGTAGAAATAGGTGTCGTGCATGAGAATCATCAGTCCCAC
>CAYZHQ010000054.1:0-36945 GCA_964477385.1 uncultured Pirellulaceae bacterium | reverse complement strand
CTGCTCTCCGGGAGACCATCTTTCAACTTTCAACAATTCTTGGGACGTTTCCTGAACGTGGCCTGCTTGTCTACCATCTCCCACCATACAGCCCTGAGCTGAACTCGATTGAACGGTTGTGGAAAAAACTGAAATACCAACTGATGCCTGTCGACGCTTGGGAAAAATTCTCAACACTGCTGGGGACACTCACGAGCAAGCTGTGCGAGATCGGCGAAGTTTCCTATATGCCGTCATTGCGGAGTTACGCCCACTGATTCGTGCGAACGTGCTTAGACTCTGAATTGGGGAGATTGAATACTCCGCCGCCTACCATTTTCCCGACAATTGAAACGCAGCCCAATTGGCCGTGGTTGGAACTTTCAGCCGGGATGCTGGCTCGACGGAAGGTTTCGTGGCCTGAATCTTTGTTGGTTTTGCTCCCAGCCCACGAGAATTCTGCGGCGTGTTGGCTCGGTGTTCTTTGAGCATTTGTAATTGCGCATTACGGAGAGCGTCGAGCTTGCCCATGCGGTGCTGCAGCAGATTCGTGTAGAACTTTTCCATCAGAGAAGCAGTGGCTTGGTCATTGACTTTCCACAAACTGGCGTTGGGGCCTGTGATGGGATAAGACGAGGCAATCGAGACTGCCCGGGAGGCGTTGGACAACACGAACGAACGCGGCGACGACTTTTACGTTGTCGGAATCGGCGCGTCTGCAGGCGGGTTGGAGCCTTTGGAGGAGAATTTTCGTGCGAGGCCTGAAGACACAGGGATGGCGTTTGTTATTGTCCAGCATCTTTCGCCGGACTTTAAAAGGTCCATCCGGGTTTATCGTGGATTTGTTAGAATTCTCCGCCAAGGAAATTCCCCATGCAAGACAAAGATCTGTATCAGCAGATTCTCGGACTCTCTTCGCCCTGGACGGTCGTTGATGTCCATCTGGATCACGAAGTGCAAGAGATTCGCGTTCGTGTCGAACACGCTCGGGGTGTGAAGTTTTATTGCCCCGAATGTGACACCAAGTGTCCGTGCCACGACCACGCCGGCGAGCGACGATGGAGACACCTGGATTCTTGTCAGTTCCGAACCGTGTTGCTTGCTAGGCCGCCGCGAGTGAACTGCCCGACGCATGGCGTGAAGAACGTCAAGCTTCCTTGGGCCGAGAAAGGCAGCCGTTTCACGATGATGTTTGAACGCTTCGCTATCGATGTCTTGCTGGCCGCCCAGACGGTCAAAGGTGCCAAGGGCATCCTGCGAACAAGTTGGGACGAAACCTGTCACATTCTCAAGAAGGCTGTCGCCAGGGGAAAGGCCCGCAAAACAGGAGAGGTGATGCCGCGCATCGGGATCGACGAAAAGGCTTTCCGCAAAGGTCAAAACTACATCACGATGATCTACGATCTGGACAACAGCACCGTCGAGGCGATCTCCGATGGAAACGACACCGAGAGTGGAAACCGGTGTTTTTCGCAGCTTTCGCAAGATCAACTCAATGGTGTCGAAGCGATCGCAATGGACATGAGTGCTGCGTTTGTGAAGTCCGCCAAGGCGAATATCCCTTTAGCGGAAACCAAGATCGTCCATGACCGATTTCATGTGATGAAGTTGGCGGTCGAGGCCGTCGACAAAGTCCGTCGTGGTGAGCATCGCAAACTTTCCATCGAGGGTGATGATCGAATATCGAAGACGAAGTATCTATGGCTCACCGGGCAAGAGAATCTGACGGATGATCAGCGATCCCGATTCGAAGCAGTGTATTCGCAGGAGCTCGAAACAGGCAAAGCGTGGGCGTACAAGGAGATGCTTCGCGATCTGTGGTGCCACGAAGATGCGTCATCGGCCACGGCCTTTTTCAAGGATTGGTACAAGCGAGTGATGCACACCAAACTCACTCCGCTGAAGAAGGTCGCCAAAACAATCGCAGAACGACTCGCTAACGTCGTGAGCTACTGCGCACACGGAATCACGAACGCAGTGGCCGAAGGAATGAACAGCAAGATCATGTCCATCAAGCGTCGTGTTGGTGGCTATCGAAACCGAGAAAACTTCAAGACAGCGATCTACTTTTACTGTGGCGGACTCGACCTCTACCCACGATAAACCTGGATGGACCCTTTTTTAGCGGCTGTTTACCGGGGTTAGATGCGACCGGGGCCGCGGCGGCGTGTAAGAGGTTGCGAGCAGTTTCGATACGGCCGTGTCACCTGCAGCGCCGGTGCGAGGACTTGTTTTTCCGCCGTGAGCCGAGGTGTTATCGCTAAAGTGGCGATAACGCTTGCCGCTGAAGCTTCTCTTCGCCGCGCGGGCGCAGCAGGCAGGCGAGCGGCCGTGGGATGGCCGGCTGGAAGGCTTGGGGATTGGTCGTGGCTGCGGTGCAGGATCATGGTGGCGGATGCTCTCGGCCATCCATCTGCCGATCGTTCTGTCGCCCGCTGGGCTACGGTTCCGCGGGGATGTAGTCCGTTGGCTGACGCCAACGGCAAAGATGTGTCGCCCGCTGGGCTAAAGTTCTGAATGGGGAAGAGGTTTGTGTCCCCGGTTGGACTAGAGGGCGGCAGATGTTCGGAACACTTTGTTTCGCCCTCCGGGCTATGGGACGCAAACCTACCTATCCGTTGGCTGACGCCAACCGCAAAGATGTGTCGCCCGCTGGGCTAAAGATGCAGGTCTAGCTTTCAGACTTGCGCTCCGGCGGGGCGAGCCCGCTCGGGGGCGACAGAGTGACGGGATGAGCCTGCTTGGAGACGACATGGTGATGATTCTGAGATTCGTGGCCCCCATGCGATCTCAGCATCCACCGGCGATGAAATTGCTAATTGACATCCCCGGCGTTTTAAAGCAGTAGGCAATCCGACCAAGGTCAACATTCACGGTAGCGCAGTGAAAGTGATCGCGACGACCGTGTCAGTGCTATTGGTCTTTAGTGAGCTCCGAATCGGCGGTGATGCTTGCCGCGTATTCCTGTTTCAGCGTTAACAAGGACTCGACGACCTCGGGGTGCTCGGAGGCTAGGTTTTTCGATTCTGTGTGGTCGGTCTTGAGATTGGCCAGGAACAGCCGATCCGCGGCAGTAAGCGAATTCGGTGCAGTGCGATCGGTCGGGTTGCCAAGCAGTTTCCAGTCGTCCTGCCGGACTACCCACTGTGCATTCTTGCCGTTTCCAAGTTGCCAATAGACCGAAGCGTGAGGCGACGCTGCATGGGGACTCTCCAAGACGCTGACCAAACTTTTGCCGTCGAGGTGGTGAGTGGGGCGTTCCAGTCCGGCAAGTTCCGCCAAGGTCGGAAACCAATCACAGCCCATCGCTAGTTGGTCCCGAACCTGGTTCGCGGGGAGCTTCGCTGGCCAAGAGACGATTGAGGGAACACGGATCCCGCCCTCAAATAGACAGCCTTTCGCACCGCGATAGGAGCCCGCATTCCCGCCTCCTGAAAACGTTCGCTCTTCGACCGAATGGCCATGATCGGATTGCAAAAGCACGATCGTATTGTCACGCAGGCCGAGCGATTCCAGGTGGTCGAGCACCATCCCAATGCGTTCATCGAGGGAACTGACAAAGGTTGCGTATTGCCGACGTGGGCTGGGGAGATGCGAATATTTCTCTCGCCATTTTGCCGTGCCCTGCAAGGGGTAATGAGGCCAGTTGATGGCCCAGTAAATAAAGAACGGCTCCTCTTTCCAAGTGGTCATCAGCCGTTGGCACTCGTCGACCATGGCGTCTCCGAAGTACTGACCCTCTTGCCAGATCTCCTCACCGTCGCGCCAGAGGTCGTGGCGATTGGGGCCGTTCCAGTAAAAGAAATGAGAGTAGTTGTCGATGCATCCACCCATGTGACCGAATGACGATTCAAAACCTTGCGCGTTGGGCATCGTTTCTGTGGTGAAACCGAGATGCCACTTGCCGACATGGCCCGTGCGGTAACCGTTTGCTTTCATCAGTTCAGCCATCGTGACTTCGGAGGTCGGCATGCCTGGCTTGCCTTTTTCCGAAGAGACATTTGCAGGCACGCCGGCACGTGCTGGAAAACGGCCCGTCAACAACCCGGCGCGCGACGCCGAGCAGATCGCTGAGGGCGAATACATCTGCGTGAACCGGATACCGGTCGCGGCCAAGCGATCGTAGTTGGGCGTGATCAAATCGTGCGACCCGTAACAGTTCGCATCCAGCGTCCCCTGGTCGTCGGTGTAGATCACCAGAATGTTGGGCTTGGTGGTCGCAGGCGGCTCGGCGTGGGCAACCGTACCGGTCAGTAGCAAACCAGTGCAGAGGATCCCGTAACTCAAGACGAGTCGAGCTGCATAGGTGGTTCTAAAGGAGGCTTTGGTGAGGGACGGCATGGGGCAAGTCATCTCCGTGAATGGAAAGGATCTCACGCGAAGCGAAGAGGAGGTGCTTGGCGTTGGATTGGCTCGGAAGTTGATTTTGGCGTTGTGATGCGTCGCTCGAAGCGACGCTTGCGCGGGCTATGGAACGGGTCAGCGTTATTTTACTTGGCCGCGAAGCCGACGTGGGAAGCTCAGCGAGCGCAGCGTTCTGATTTGCGAGCGCGGCGTTCTGATTTACGCCCGGCGTTCTGATTTGCTCACCGTTACGGGGCGCCCCACCGACGCATCCTCCGCATCGGCACAGCTTTTGCAACCCTAACGTCACTGAGAATTTTCATTCACGCAGGCGACCGCTGCCTGTTTCTCACGTTGACTCGGCGGGCTGTCTAATCAAAAAGGAAATCACCAGTGTTAAAGAATTCAATTTGCAAGTCCCGGTCGCTCCTCTACGGTGCCTGTTTGATCAGCTTAATCGCTGCCGCACCGGCGCAGTCCCAGGAGGGCATTGGTGCCCAAATCGGTGCACAGATTGACCGAGGCATTGAACGTCTAGGCGAAGAGTTCCGCGAAAGTTGGGAGGCGCTTCAGAAGACGGTTGACAACATGGGCGTGCAGGGTCGCGTCTACAGCCGATTGAAGTGGGACAAGCAACTTGCCGATTCGAGAATCGACGTGGATGTCAAGGAAGGTGGCATCGTGTTGTTGCAAGGCCGTGTTCCAAGCGAAGCTGCCAAAGAACAGGCGGTCTTGCTGACCGAGCAGACTGTCGGAGTCAAACGCGTGGTGCAAGAGCTCGCCATCCAGCGGCCACCGGCAGCCCGCGAGCGAGACGAGCAAGATGAGCAAGATGAGC
Source organism: uncultured Pirellulaceae bacterium (assembly GCA_964477385.1). GTDB lineage: Bacteria > Planctomycetota > Planctomycetia > Pirellulales > Pirellulaceae > Roseimaritima. Next base: position 31,784 of record CAYZHQ010000054.1, on the reverse strand, counting down.
AAAACGAGCAACCACAGGCAAAGCAGCCGCTGGACGTTTAGCGTCGCGCACCGATCTGTCATTAACGGGAGTGACCATGGATTTGCGAGAAGAACCAAAGCCCCCCTTTCCGCCGCAAGGCTTGGACAAGCCAGGGCTTGAGCGAGAGATGGATCCGCGTCCTCGATATGCGGCCCCCAACTACCGCGGTGCCGACAAGCTTCATAATCAGGCTGCTCTGGTGACCGGCGGCGATTCGGGAATTGGACGTTCGGTAGCGGTCTTGTTTGCACGTGAAGGTGCCGACGTGGCGATTGTCTTCTTGCCCGAAGAGCAGGTCGACGCGGAGGAAACGGCACGGGCCATCGAAGCGGAAGGCCGCCGTGCGCTGTTGATCTCCGGCAACGTCCAGGATGCGGGGTTTTGTCGAACGGCGGTCGAACGGACCGTGCAAGAATTCGGCAAGCTCGATCTGTTGGTCAACAATGCGGCTTTTCAGCAGCATCAGGCGAGTCTCGAGGAATTGAGCGAGCAGCAGTGGGACGTGACCTTCAAGACCAACATCTACGGCTATTTCCACATGGTCAAAGCCGCGCTGCCAGAACTGCGGGAAGGTAGCGCGATTATCAATACCGGCTCGATTACCGGCTTGGAGGGCAACAGCAAATTGGTCGACTACGCGGCGACCAAGGGAGCGATCCATGCCTTCACCAAGTCGCTGGCAAAGTCCTTGCAGTCGCGTGGGATTCGCGTCAATTGCGTGGCACCCGGCCCTGTCTGGACGCCGCTGAATCCGGCCGAACGTAGTGAAGACGAAGTGCGTGAGTTTGGAGGCCAAGTTCCCTACGCGCGGCCCGCACAGCCGGAAGAGATCTCTCCCGCGTATGTCTATTTTGCTTCGGCGGTCGACTCCAGTTATGTCACGGGGGAGGTACACACGTTGCTCGGCGGCAAGATCCGCGCAGGCTGATGCCGTGCTTGCTCCAGAACCTTGTTGTTAGGGCCCGGGTTGTTACGATAGAGCCTCCAACGTTCCTTCGTCGGTCGCCGAGCTGGCCGGCGATTCGTCTCGTCAATGGCTTTCCACTGGGTGGTTTGTCGACGACGCCCTGCCGTAACGATTTCCGAACACTCTTTCAACGCACCCTCTGTATGTGCATTCCCTATTTGTGTGGTTCACTCCTCCGTGGACGCTTCTCACGGCTGCCTGGTCACTGCTGTGCTGCGATCGTGATCTTTGCGGGTTGCGGCCTGGTGGCAGCAAGCGACACGCCTGCTGGTGCTGCATCCGAGGAAACCGTCTCGGAAGGGGATGCGAACCAAGACGACCCGGCAATGCAGGTTGCTCGGCAATGGCAGACGCAAATTCGGCCACTGCTGGCGGCGCATTGTGTCGGATGCCACGGACCAGCAAAACGGTCGGGAGAGTTGGCACTGAATTCGGTCGCTGGCCTCTTGCATGGCGGGACGCAAGGTTCACCGATCGACGAGGCGAAGCCGGCGACGAGTCTGTTGCTGGCTGTCACCGCGACCGATGCCGAACTGCACATGCCGCCCGAAGAACAACTGCCTGCCGCGTTGGTGCGGCAGTTGGCCGCCTGGGTGACGCAACTGGCGAAGCTCTCGCCCGAGCAACAGGCTGAACTCGATCAACTGGCGAAATCGCTCGAGCAGCCTCACGCATCGACCGCGTCGTCCTATCCGGCTGGCGTGGAGCCGCAGCTTGTGATCGACTTGGCCATCCAAGCCGGTTGGCAGCAGAGCGATCCGCCCGTCTCACCCGCGACCGTCTGCGACGACGCGACCTTTGTGCGTCGCCTGTATCTCGATTTGGTCGGAAGAATCCCGACGGCTGGGGAACAGCAAGCCTTTCTGGGCGATCCCGATAGCCGCAAGCGCGCCGTGCTTATCGACCGGTTGTTGGAAACGCCGGAACATGCGCGGCATCTGGGGGAGATCTTCGATGCGGTCTTGATGGGACGCAGCAAACCGCAAGTCGTCAAACAACGGGAGCAGCATGGATGGTTACGATTTTTGACCGCCGCCGTGGCTCAAAATCGCCCCTGGGATGAAGTGGCCCGGGATGTTCTGCTCGCTCGTCCCGAGTCGGCCGAGGATGCCGGCGCGACGTGGTATCTGTATGAACGAAAGAACGAGCACCAACAGATCGCGGAGTCGGTGGCGCGCGGTTTCTTTGGCGTGCGGATCGATTGTGCCCAGTGCCACGATCACCCGTTGGCTGATGAAATTAAGCAAGCGCATTACTGGGGGTTGGTCGCGTTCTTTAATCGAGGCACCAACGTCGATACCAAGCAGGGACCGCGTATTTCCGAAGCCGCCATCGGTGGCTTTTCAAATTTCACGAACCTGACCGGCGAAAGCCAGCCCAATCGGCTTGTCTTTTTGCAGACCGATCCAATCCCCGAAGACCGCCCACCGGACGGCAGCGAACAAGCCGATCGCGACGAATTCTATGCACAGACCTCGGATACCAAGGTTCGTGTGCCGAAATTTTCCAGGCGACAAAAGTTCGTCGATGAAGTGCTCGCGGGGCACCCGCTGCTAGCACGAGCGATGGTCAATCGCCTGTGGGCATTAATGATGGGACGCGGTTTGGTGCATCCGGTCGACGCGCTCGATTCGACACACCCGCCAAGTCACCCGGAACTGCTCGACTGGTTGGCCGAAGACTTTCGTCGCAGCAATTACGACGTGCGACGACTGATGGCCCAGTTGGCGCGATCGCAAACCTATCAGCTTGAGTCGACCACCGATCGATTTGTCGATCCATCACATTTTGCGGTCGCGGCGGTGAAGCCCTTGACGGCGGAATCGCTTTATCGCTCGATGTTGGTCGCTCTGCAAATCGAGGCGACCGAAGAGCGAATGAGTCCTGCCAATGTAGCTGATTTTCGCGCTGCCTTTCCGGACGTGTTGCCGGAGGAAAGCATTGCCAGCACGCGACAGGCATTGCTGCTAACCAACGGTTCGCGTTTCCATGAGTTACTGTCGCCAGAGGTTGCGAAAACGATTCGAGAGCTGCTGGTGATCGAGGATCCGCGAACCTTGATCGACCGCGCGTTCGGTTTGATATTTGGTCGTGCCCCGATCGCCACCGAAATGGCCGCGGCGGAAACATTCTTGACGCACCACGGTGAATTGTCGCAAGCCCGTGTTACCGCATTCGTGTGGGCCTTACTTACCAGTGCGGAATTCCGCTTTAATCATTGACTGCTTTTACGTTGCTCCGTTTTGGAAGCCCCCGCCATGAACCCTGCTGCAGAACGCTCTTCGTTGAAGGCTGTCGGAAAGACCAACGGTGGCTGCGGCGGCCCCGACCACCGCTTGCACCGGAGGCTGTTCCTGCAAGGCTCGATGGCGGGCGCGGCATCGATCGCTAGCTTTCAGGGGCTGTTTAACACTCCGTTGCTGGCGGACGCGAAACCGGTCGAGTCAGCAAATCAGGGTACCGCCAAGCGTTGTATTCTGCTGTGGTTGTGCGGTGCGCCGAGCCAATTTGAGACGTGGGATCCGAAACCGGGTCGCCCTAGTTCTGGGCCGTTCGGTGCGATTTCAACGAAGGTGCCGGGCACGCAGGTCAGTGAGTTGATGCCGCGTTGCGCGACGATCATGGACAAATTGGCCGTGATCCGGTCGATGAGTACGGAGCCTAGCGAGCATTTTCAGGCGATTGATCGTTTGACGCGGGGTGAAGCGCCGCGGCCCCCCTTCACGCGACCGATTCTCGGTTCCGTGGTGGCACAGCAATTGGCTGATCGCGAGAACCCCGTGCCCGGTTTCGTGTTGCTCGACCCTTGTCCCGAAGGAAACGAATTTAAAGGATTCAAAGCGGGTAACTGGCCCGGTTGGTTGGGTGCGGAATACAGTCCGGTCCGTTTCGGTGGCGATTACAAACTGGACAACATCGAACGTCTCGCCGAGGTTTCGGAGCTTGATCACGCCGAGCGAGAAGGCTTGCGGTCGTTGCTAAGCAATGCCTTTGCACAGCAGCGAAAATCGAGTGCCGTGAATTCGTACAATGCCGCCTTTGAGCGAGTCGATGGATTGATGTCGGCGGCACCGCTGTTCGATATCCATCGCCTGCCAGAACAGGACAAGCAGCGTTATGGACCTGGCACGTTTGGCATGCATGCGTTGCTGGCAAGGCACCTAGTAGAAAACGGTTCGACCTTTGTGATGGTCGCCAATGGGATGCCTTGGGATTGCCATGTGCTGAACCATGAAATCCATCAGATGCTTGTTCCGGAAATGGATCGCGTCGTGTATCACCTTGTTAACGATTTGGAAGAACGTGGTTTGCTAGATGACACGTTGGTGTTGGTGATGGGCGAGTTCGGAAGAACGCCATGGCTGAATCAAGCGCGTGGGCGTGATCACTATCCCAACGCCTGGAGCATGGCGATGGCGGGCGGTGGCGTCCGCGGGGGCACGGTTTATGGCAGCACCGATCGGGATGGCATCGAAGTCGCGGAGAATGCGGTCGATCAGCGCCGTTTGTTCGCCACGATCTTTAGGGCTCTTGGAATCGATCCACATCAAACGTACGACCTGCCTGGTTTGCCCACTTTTCACCGCGTCGAGCAAGATGCCCAACCGATTGCGGAGATCCTTTCCTGATGGTGACACCGATGAAGCTCGATACGAAAAAAATCGATCGGATCGAAGTTCCGACCGGTGTGTTGGATCTGGACGTGACCGCCGATAGCCGCTGGGTCTACGTTGCGGCACTCGATGGGGTCTATCGGATCGATTGTGAATCGACCAGCGTGCAGCTACTAGATAAGCATCCGTCGTACGTTTCCGGCGTGGCCTTGGCAGATGAAGATCAGCGTTTGGTTTCCGCCGGCTATGACGGTTGCCTTCAGTTTCGCGACCTCTCCAATTTGCAGTCCGATTCTTTACCGCTTGAACCCGTCCGAACAGAAAACGCTCATTCGTTTTGGTCGTGGAAACTTGCCGCGAGTCCCGATCGTAAACGAGTTGCCTCGGTCTCCGGGCAGTATCTTGCTGGAGGAGAACGTTACGAGCCGCTGGCGGCGACAGAACCGACCGTCAAGGTTTACGATTCGTTGACTGGCGAACCGCTGCACGCGTTTGAGTTCTTGCCTTCGGTTCAAGCCGTTGCGTTCGATCCAAGTGGACGTTTTTTGGCCGCCGGGAATTTGATGGGTGACATTGCGGTCTGGGACCTGACGACCGGCAAGTTAGTCACGCAATGGCGAACGCCCGACTTTACCAGTTGGGGCATCATCAAGAGTCATTGTTATATCGGAGGCATCCATGCGTTGATGTTTTCCGCCGATGGAAAATCGCTATACGCCGCGGGCATGGGGGAGATGCGTGATCCGATGGCCGGCAATGGGCGACAGTTGTGGCAACAATTCGATTGGAACCTACCCGAAGCGAAAAAAATTCGAGAGACCGAGCGGAAACAGGCCGGCGAAGGGCTGATGGAAACATTGGTCCTGCATCCCAGTGGTGATTGGTTTGTGATGGCGGGACGCCTGCGCGGTGGTGACTGGAACGTCGGCTTTTTTTCGGTTGCAGATGGTTCACGAATCGGCTTTCTGAAAACCGACGTACGCGTCACCTCCGCCCGATTCGGCGCCGATGGTAAGACGTTTTATCTAGGCGGATTAAAAAACCAAGGGAAGCCAAACGACAAGGGAGAATGGCCCAAATTTGGCATCGTCGATCGCTATCAAGTTAGCTTAGGTGAAATGCCGTCTTGAGCTCTTCGATGACGGAATCGGGCATTGCGGAGATGGCACCGATGGACTGTGCATTGATCACCGCCTCGGCGGTCGACTCCAAAACTTCCAACCGATCAAACGTGTCCAGCACGCTGCGTCCGGTGACGATGACGCCATCATTTTCCAGCATCGCAGCCGGTGAGGCGTCGGAAACGTACTGCGAGATCGAGCCGTCGTCACGGTATTGATAGCCGTAAGGAACACGCTGCACGTCGCGGAGAAAGACGTAGCTTTCAGGAATCGTCCGCACGTCGAATTTAGAATCCGTCACGCTGAATGCGGTGGCGTTGACGGGGTGTGCGAACACGATGGCTTGCACGTTTGGATGTGCATCGTAAATCGCTTGATGCGCATTGGCAGCGCGACTGGCCAACTTGCCTGCTTCGCGTTTGCGGCCCTGGACCAATACCAAGTCCGCGACTTGCAATGTTTCTCGATCGCGTTGGGTGGGGGTAATCAGAAACGAATCGTGATCGACTCTTGCGGAAAAGCTACCTTCGGTGCTGATCAACAAACGCTGGCGGCAACCTCGCCGAATGAAGTCACACAACTGTCGACGTAACTCCCGTTCGGTCGGGGTCGCGACCGGAGGCTGAAAGGATTCGAAATCGACCGAGCGGTTAGCTGCTTGCCGCAGTTGTTCGGCATCGAGATACCGAACGCTGCCTAGTTGGCTGGCTTTGATCAGCGTTTTTCCCGCGAACTCGAGGGCTTCGAAACGTTCGAAAGCTTGTGTCATGGAATCCCCACCGACCACCACGCCGTGGTTTTCCAGGATGACACTGTCGCATCCTTCGTCAAACGTTGCCGCAATATGTTTGCCCAATTGCTCGCTGCCAGGGCAGGCATAAGGAGCAAATCCCACTTTGCCACAAACGGAATGGGCTTGATGAAACAGATCGGTATTCGGCATTTGGCGACAAATGCTGAACGCCACCAAGGCGACCGGATGCGCATGCACGATCGATTGGATGTCGGGCCGCGCCCGATAAATCGCTCGATGAAACGGAAATTCCGAGGAGGGCGGGTGCGGTCCTTCGGAGGTCCCGTCAGATCGGACACGGACGATGTCTCCGCGTGTCAGATTGCCTTTGTCGACGCGCGCCGGCGAGATCCAAATATCCCCAGCCTGATCGCGGATTGACAGATTGCCGCCGGAAGTGGTGGTCATGCGGTAACGATAGATGCGGTCCATCGTTTGCATGATTTCATCGCGAGGATGCAGCAAAGAACGCGGAGTGCTCATGGGTGCCTTGGTGGGTTCGCTGGAAACGTGTCTGTGACAAGCGGAAGTCGCTGTCAGGAAAGAGGACGCACGACCGATGTGCTGCGGTAGTAGTCGTGCAACGTTTCGGGAGACAGCACGCCGCCACCCATCCCGCTTTTATTGATGCCGCCATACGGCACTCCATGAGCAAAGACATTGTGTGCATTGATCCAACTGTTGCCCGCCGTCATCGCTTCCGCGACGCGAGCAGCTCTTTCCATGTCGTTGGTCCAAACGCTGTTGGCAAGTCCATAGTCGGTATTGTTCGCCATCTCGACTGCTTGTTGCTCGGTATCAAAGGGAGCCAGAAAGGCAACGGGGCCGAAGATTTCGTCACGGGCCGCAACATTATCCAACGAGCCGGCGAGGAGTGCCGGTTTAACGTAGTGGCCTTCAAAACCTTCCACGGTCGCCAAGCCACCTTCGAGCAAGCATTGTGCTCCGTCCGCTTTGCCTTTTTCCAGATAGCCAAGCACCCGTTCGCACTGTTTGGCGTTCACAACCGGACCCATTTGGCTGGCGGGGTCGAGCGGATGGCCGATGTGAACTTGTTGTAATTTTTCGACGCAGCGAGCGACGAAGCGATCAAAGATATCGCGTTGAACGATCCAGCGCGTCGCATCGCAACAGACTTGTCCGGTATGAAACGTGATGGCGCCAACCAGCTTATCCGCCGTCGCCTCGATATCGACGTCGTTGAATACCACGGCCGCTCCCTTACCGCCCAGTTCCAGCTTGACCGGAACCAGATTGCGGCCGCAAGCTTCGCCCACTAGGCGGCCGACTTCCGGCGAGCCGGTAAACGACATCCGCTTGATCTTTGCGTTCTGGCTGAGCGCCGCGCCGGCAGTTGCACCTCGCCCTGTGATGACATTGATGACTCCATCGGGGACGCCGACTTGCTTGGCTAACTCGGCAAGGTAGATAGCCGACAAAGAGGTGTCTTCGGCGGGCTTGATCACCACCGTGTTGCCTGCTGCGAGTGCGGGCGAAATACCCCAGCCAATCAAGAGCAACGGAAAGTTCCACGGAAAGATAAACCCGCACGCACCCCATGGTTGTCGATAAGTCCAAGCATCGTAGCCCGGCACGTCAAGCGGTTTGCGTGGCTCGAACTCGCCCGCCAGTTTGACGAAGTAACGCAGCGTGTCGACAAAGTTTTGCACGTCGCCTTGAGCTTGCGATTCGATTTTCCCCGCGTCGAGAGCTTCGATTTGCGCAATCGTCTGCTTGTGTTCTTCGATGGCACTTGCCAGCTGCAGCAGGATGTTGCCTCGCCGTTCTTGCGGCATCCCCGACCATTCGGGGAACGCGTCACTAGCAATCTGCACCGCGCGATCGACTTCGTCGTCATCGAGATCCTCTAGATCGGCTAGTTTCTCACCTGAACCAGGGTCCAGGGTCGCTACCAACCTGCCGCTGCGTGAAGGAAACGCTTTGCCGCCGACAAAGCTTGAGAAAGCACTGCGGTTGAGAAAGCTCTCGACCGTGGGAAGCCGTTTGGTTGTCGTTGACGTACTCATCGTATTTACCCCAAAAAGAAAGAGAACTCGAACAAAAAACAAGGATGAGGAAACGCTTCGCATCGGTGCGGAAAAAAGTGTCCGCCCCCTTTTGTGCGAAGCCCCCGGAGGGCCGGTTCCCGGCAAAAGGGGTCGGACACTTATTTTCCGCTCGTTCCTTGCCCTTGCATGTTAATCGACTGAATTGGTGGTCGACTACCGTTGGCTGTGGCGTCAAACGCCAACAAGAATCGCGCCGAATTGCTGAACGGATTCCACATCGTCAGATTTCCACTTCGTTGGCGTCGACGGGTAGTTCACGTCCCATCCACCAGGGAGTCGACGCAAACCAGACGACGGTGCCGGCCAGAGCGAGCCAGTTCACCGCGCGGTGATCCGTCGCTTCTGCAAAATAAAGCACGCTGGGAACGATGGTCGCCGCCAAGGCAAACAACGAAATGATTTTCAAAATCATAGAACTTATCGAGCTGGAATTCATTGGGAAAACTCCGTCGGATCGACCGGTTGCTGGCGAGCAGGCGGCGGATCAGCAGGTTGCTGAAGGGCCTTGCTGAGCAATAAATAGATCACCCCGCAGGCTATCCAGCAGGGGATGACCGCATAGGCGGGGAACAAACCTTGGGCCATGATGAAGTACATGCCCGCGGCGACCGGCAGCAGCCACCCGATCAACACCGCCAAGTTAACACTTTGGCCGGTCCGTTTGGCGTACTCGTCACGGATGCCGAACCGTTTCATGAAGTAGAAGTCGACGAACACGATCGCGCCCATGGGGCCTAGGACGGTACCGTACAGGCCGACGAAGTCGAGCAGTTGTGCGGACAAAGCGGGGAATGCACCGGCGATGGTGGCGACTGCGCCGGCGACCAGCGTCATGGCGGTGCGTGAGGAATTTGGAAACACACCTTGAAACGCTAAGCCGGCGCGATAGATCGTCGGATTAGCGGTCGTCCAACCTGCGATGACCACGCACAGGATCCCAGTCCAGCCCAACGCGCCCCAAGCCAAGGCACCGGGGTTCGCCGTCGCGTCCTGCGACAGCTTGATCTGGGCTGCCAGTAGCAAGGCCGCCGCAATCCACGCCATGTAGTGCCCCAAGAACATGCCGATTGCGGGCGCCCATCCCGAGGCGGGGCTACGCGCGAACCGAAAAATCGAGAGATCGGCCATGCCGAAATGCATCGCGCCGTTGCAGAGCCAAGCAAAGACCACGATCTGCCAAAAGCCAAAGTCCTTTTTGCCTCCCTCGGCTTGAACAAAGGCAATCGCATCACTCCAGAACTTGCCTTCGCGAAGTGCAGACAGGCTGTTGGCATCCATCTGTACCAAGGAGACGATTCCGCAAGCAGCGAAGATGGCGATCATCCAGGGTGCCGCGATGTTGGCGACGCGGGCGACGACTTGATACCCTGCCGCGGCGACGACCGCCATCACGGCACCGACGACCATGACTAAGCCCGTAAACGAAGGTAGCCCCAGCGCAAACGTGGCTGCGGGGGCTTGGTAAATGATCCCAAAAGGCACACCCACAGCACTCGCGGAAACGGTGACCATCGCGCCGGCCAAGAAGCAGAATAGCACTCCGTTGACGACATTGTAAAACTTGACCAGCGAACCACCGGCGATCCGCTCAAGCTGATAATACAACGTCAGCCGTTTAGCCAGAGCGATCGGCGTGACTAAGAAGCGCCAAGTCAGCACCGCCAGAAAATTGCCTAACAACAGACCGAGCAATAGGTCTTGTAGGCTGGCGCCGGCGGCGAGAAACAACGGACCGATCATGAATTCTGTACCGGCGGCATGTTCGCCGGCGTACATGCCCCAAAACTTGCTTGGCCCCAGCAAGGCATTCTCCGGGACCGGTTGCCGCTCGTATTCGCTGCCCGTCGCGCTGCCGTCGGCAATCTCTTCAGGCGATTCGCCTGGTGGCTTACTCATTCCAATGATTCTCGGCTAGATGACCGCAGAGGCGTGCGTGCGACGGGACATGACTTTCGCTTCATATTGCTGGACAAGATGCAGCCACTCCATGCCGATGGGGACATTGGACCGTTCGCAGTAATGATCCCAGACCCCGGCAAAGGGCATCGTTTTCAGTTCTTCCATCCAAGCCAGTCGCGTGGTGTAGTCGCCGTTTTGCTCGGCCTCCCGCAGCGATTGGTGCGGCTCCAGTAACGCCAGCAGTAAGGCCTTGAGCACGTTGCGTGTACCGATCACCCACGCTGCGACACGGTTGATGCTGGCATCGAAAAAGTCCAAGCCGATATGCACACGACCAAGAAAATCGCCCCGCACGATTTCTTGAGCGATCGCCTGCAGTTCATCACTCAGCGTCACCACATGGTCGCTATCCCAGCGAACGCCTCGGCTGACATGGAGCAGTAATTCGGGCACGTACATGAGCGTCGAGGAAATTTTATCGGAGATGACTTCCGTTGGATGGAAGTGGCCCGCATCGAGGCAGAGGACTTTGCCACGTGAAATCGCGTAGCCGAGATAGAATTCATGGGAGCCGACGACGTAGCTCTCCGAGCCGATCCCAAACAGCTTGCACTCGACGGCGTCTAAGACTTCATGGCGGTCGATGGAATCGGCAAAGATCGCATCGAGCGACTCCGCCAAACGCTCACGCGGTGCCTTGCGATTCGCCGGCGTATCCTTAAAGCCATCGGGAACCCAAACGTTATGGACGCAGGGACTTGCTTGCGCCCGCCCCATCGCCGCGGCGACCTTGCGACAGGCGATGCCGTGGTCGATCCAAAACTTTCGAATCGCGGGATCCGTGTGTGCAAGAGTAAAGCCATCGGCAGCCTTGGGATGTGCGAAATAGGTGGGATTAAAATCGAGGGCAATCTTCTGTTGCCGCCCCCAATCGATCCAGCCCGCGAAGTGGGACTCGTCGATCTCATCTCGGTCGACCGGGCCGTGAAACTCGCCGTACGAGGCATGGAGGTTCAAGCGATGCTGACCGGGTATTAAAGAATATGCCAATTCCAGGTCGCAGCGCAGTTCATCCGGTGTGCTGGCCCTGCCGGGGTAATTGCCCGTCACTGCCAAGCCGCTACCCAGTTCACTGCCCGAACCTTCAAAGCCGACTACGTCATCACCCTGCCAGCAATGCACCGAGATCGCGATTTGGCTCAGTTTCTCCAGTACCGACTCAACATCGACGCCAATCGACTGATAGCGTTCCCGAGCCAGCTCGTAGGCTTGTTGCGTCGTTGCGAGACGGGTCATTGCACCATTCTCCTGCAGCACCTTGAGATTTTGAGTGGAGAGGATAGCCGATCGGGATTCGCGAAACCTTGACAATCGTGCCGCTGACTAGCACGATAGTGCCATTTACTGCCGTGGCGGCTATTGAGTGGATATGGACGATCTGTCCCTGCAGCGGTTGTATCACGGCCATTAAGTCCTTGTATTCCGGTGGAGCGCCTTGCGAATCCTTAAGAAAGAAGACTGGTTTCACGCCGATGGGTTTCCGATCTCGGTCCAGCGGCGTGATCCGCAAGAACCCTTCGGGATCCACGCTCACGAGTTTTCTGAAATCGTGTTGGTCACGGGCGGGCAGGGGCTGCATGTGACGGGAGAGGACTCGTGGCCGTTAGCGACCGGAGACGTGTTCGTCATCGGCGGGTCGCGTCCGCACGACTACTGGAACATGGATCGGTTGCAGTTGATCAATATTCTGTTCGATCAAACGGCGTTGCCGTTACGATTGCAGGACTTGCCATCGCTGCCGGGATACCACGCGATGTTTCATCTCGAGCCGGCTTGGCGAAAACGTCACCAGTTCAAAAGTCGTCTTCAATTGGCGGGTGACGAACTGCACGCGACGCAGCAAATCATCACCCTATTGGACGAGGAATTAGCCGCGCGCGAAAGTGGCTTTCAGTTCGTAGCCACCGCGATTTTTATGCAGTTGATCGGGCATCTATCGCGTTGTTTCGGCAGGGCTCGAAATGCCGATTCGCAGTCGCTGCTGCATATCGCCGAGACCATATCGTTTTTGGAGACACACTACACCGAACCGATTCAGTTGGAGGCGTTGGTGCGGATCTCCAATATGTCGCGTCGCAGTTTTTTACGTGCCTTTGAATCGGCGATGGGGTGTACGCCGATCGCCCATGTGATCCGCTTGCGACTCGACCGGGCTTGTGAGTTACTGCGCGCGACCACTCGCAGCATCACCGAGATCGCCTATGAAGTGGGATTCAACGACAGCAACTACTTCTCGCGCCAATTCCGGCAGCGCATGCATTGCACGCCGAGACAATATCGACAGCAGGCGACCACTTAGAAATGTGCGATCAATAAGTGTCGCACGATCCTTAGGAGCGCTGCGAGGGTTTTTCCTCGAAGCGGACGATTAAATCGCCGCCGGTCCGCTTGAGTCGCGGGGACGCCGACGCTTCCGAAACCGCATGACGAAATAAACCGCGACCCCGAGAGGCAACACACCGAGGACTTCAGCTAGGCCTTCGGGATCGTTGCTGTACCGATACTGTAGTGCGAAATAGGCGATCAATAGCGTCGCAGCAATGAACAGGATGGGAATCCAAGGCCAGAGCGGTACGGGACGCCTGCCCGGTTCGCCACGATAGGCGGGCAGCAGCAGGCAACTGATCGTGGCGGCACTGCTGATCGACAATAAAAACGCCAAGTAATTCAGCAGTTCCAAGAACTCGCTGTTAAAGATCAGAGCGATCGCGATGACCGCCTGCAAGACGATTCCCACGCGAGGTGTCGCGTTCCGACTGTCCAGGATTTGTGGCAGCAAGCCATCGCGAGCCATCTTGGCATAGACGTGCGGTCCTGTTTGTACCATGGCCAATACCGACGTCGCAAGCGAAACCAGAATCACCACTCGCAGCGATTCGCTCAGCCAGTCGCCACTGATGAACCGGGCGGCGATCAACGCCACCTCCTGTTGGTTCTCGATTGCTCCACGCGGCGCTGCCCACACAAAGATCGCATTCAGCAACACGTAAAGAAGCGTCACGCCTGCGGTTCCCAGCACCATGGCTTTGGGGACGCTGGCTTGGCACTGCCGGGCGGCACCGGCGATATAAACCGCGGCGTTGTACCCGGCGTAGCTGAAGGAGATCCACATCAGACTGCTGGCGATGCCACCCCAGTTCCATGCTGCTTCCCCAGCCTTCTCGACCGCCTCGGGTGCAACGTCCAGTTCGGGACCGCGATTGAGGAACAAGAGCCACGCCAGCCCATACAAGCCAAACGCCACCAACGCGGCAAGTTTTGCGATGACCAACAGGTTTTGAAATCGAGCCGCCGGGCGAAGTCCCAGCAAATTCACCAGTGTGAACACGACAATGAGGCCGACCGCCCAGGCGTTCGACTGTTCGCCCAGCTTGCCGGGCAGGTGACTGGCGAACGCCAATGCCGACAACCCGATTGCACCGGAGAAGCCAGCGACCAGCGAAATCCAGCCTGCCATAAAGCCAGCCAGGGGATGGACGCCATGGTAAAGAAACAGATACTCTCCGCCCGACTCGGTGACCTGTTTTGCTAAACCGCCGTAGCAGATTGCCCCCAGAATTGCGATCAGCCCCGCCACGGCCCACATCGTGATGACTAAGTTGGGGCTGCCGAGACTGCCCAGCGTATAGCCACTGGTTGTAAACAGGCCGACGCCGATCATGTTGGCGACCACCAGGCACGACAGCGACAGCGTCGTCAATGGGCGTTTCGAATCGGACGCTTCGTCGTTCAATGTTGGCTTAGCTCCAGAGCACGGTACGCATCAGATCGTCGACGGCGATTGGGCGTGGAGCGACGAAGACTTCGCCGGCCAACACGCCGGCGGCCTGACCGGCAACCATGGCGGCCGCTCGAACTTGTTGTTCCATGAGCGGCTTGTGAGCAAACTGGCTGGGGTAACAACCGATCGCAGCAATTTTTTGTTCGAGGGTGTCGCTGATATCGACCGTCAAATGCGATGAATGGCCGGGCAACACATCGGGCTCCATCGCCAAACGGAAATAGAGGTGGCGATCGACGGTGTGTATCGGCAGGCCCTCAAAGTAGTCATCCCACTTGGTCAAGCGGCTGTAGAAAATGGCGGCATCGGTGATCTGCATCGCTTGCCAGTGATCGGGCGACGCCATGGGAGTTTTTTCGCCAAACCCCAACACCAGACGCGGGCGAAAGCGGCGGAATTCACGCGCCAAGGCGACGCGAGCTTCCAGGCCGTCGAACAGACGGCGATTGGACAGGCAGAGATTGATTCGTTTGTGGATGCCCAGCGCATCGGCAGCGTCTCCCGCTTCGCGCAAGCGTTCGGTGGGGCCGGTGGAGTTAGGAGTCGGTTCGCCATCGGTCAGGTCGACGATGCCGACGCGGTAACCCTGTTTGGCGAGCTTGGCCAACGTGCCACCGCAGGCGATTTCGACGTCATCGGGATGAGCCCCGACGGCGATCACATCGAGTGGCAATTCGGCAGGTTGTTCGTCATCGGCCGCCATGATTTTCCTGGTCGACGAGGGCTAAGAAAGGAGGCAAGAATTGCCGCAGCGCACGAGCACGATGACTGATTGCTTGCTTGACCATCGACCCGAGTTCGCCGAACGTTTGATGCAGTTCGGGCACGTTAAACAATGGATCATATCCAAAGCCAGCGCTACCAAAACGCTGGCTGCCAATCACTCCGTGGCATTCACCGCAGGTGGTCAGGCGAACGTTTCCTTGGGGGTCTGACAGGCAGACTTGGCAGGTATAGAAGGCACCGCGTCGCTCGCTCGGTACGCCAGACAACTTTTCTAGCAACAGATCGTTATTGCGCTCATCGGTGGCTCCGTCGCCAGAGAACCGGGCCGAGTAGACGCCAGGAGCGCCACCGAGGGCAACGACGGACAAGCCGCTGTCTTCGGCCAACACCCAGCGATGGAGATGCTTTGCCTGCTCGGTCGCCTTCAGCGTCGCATTCTCTAGAAACGTCGTGCCGGTTTCCTCAACTTCGATCGCATCTTCGATCTCGGCAAGCGAAACCAATCGCACGCGATCCTCCGGCAGCAACTCGCGGAGTTCGCGGAGTTTCTTGGCGTTGTGCGTTCCGAGTACCAGTTCAAACATGCCGCGAATTGTAGCGGATCAACGGTACGTCGGTAGCTGGTTTACTCTTCGGATGCCCAATATTCGGTCAACGAGCGGGCCGGAACGGGCAGTTTTAGCAACGGGGCAAAGTCGGCCGTCTTGGTGTCGACTTCTTCGAGCAAGGCGTCTAGGTCGACGCCTTGCCCGGTGGTCAGCCGCTCAAAGCCGGAAGTGAATTCGAGCTTTTCGTTCCAGTCCTGATCGGCACAACTGGGCAGCATCGATGCCAATGCGACACAGCTACCGCTGCGTGCCGAGGTGCCTTGCTCGAGCAACCCTTCAAGCTGGGTATGGTCGCGGATTAAATCGACGAATTCGACGGGGAGGCACCATTTCTGCGCCAGCCATGCAGCGGCATCGGCATGATCCCATCCAAAAGCGTCGCGTTCCAAACCGCTCAGCCGGCGGCCTTCGCTCGCACGACGCTCGACCAAGATCTGGTATTGCTCGGGCATCTCCTTCAGCAGCAGTGGGATCGCCATGTCTTGCAGCAGCGCGCCGGCGAACAGGTCTTCTGCATTGGGCAGCTTCATCTGTTTTCCCAAGCCCCGAGCAAGTAGGGCACGACGCAGTGAATCTTGCCACAAGCCCTTCAAGTCGAACGGACCGAACTTGGGATTGGGGATCACACTGAAGACGGCGTTCCATAACGCGAAATTGGTGATGGCGCGCGTCCCGACGAGCGTCAAAGCTTGCTGCACGCTGCCGATTTCTCGACTGAAGCCAAAGTAGGACGAGTTGACGAACTTCAGGACCTGACCCATTAAGCCGGGATCGGCTTCGATCGGCTTGGAGAATTCAGGTGGTCCCGCATTGGGGTTTTGCGAAAGCTGCAGCAGCGCGATCGCACTCTGAGGCAAAGCCGGTAGCTGGCCGGCACTGAGCAATTTTTCCAGATCTTCGGTTGCCGTAGCAGTCATCATTTTGCTGATTCCGTAAAACGCATGTTTTGATTTTCCCCGAGGTGCCGCTGCAAGCGATCCACCCCCACGCGGGAAATCTACCTCAGAAATGGCTCGGTGGCGGCCAAAAACAGAACCGTTTGCGTGTAAATGCGGCTGGACGTTTGAGGCGTTTTGGCAACATCCGTGTGGCGAAAAAACCGCATCGGCCGCGAACAAAGAATCGCATGAAGTGTGCAACTCGTTGTCGCACAGAGGTTTGCGTCGCTTGATCGGCGGCGCGGCATGCCAACTGCATCCTTGGCTTTCCCGCTTGCGGAGCCGCTCCCCGTCTCCGTCTTATCTCGATTGCCTGGAGACGGCTTTGTCACTCGCTCGTCGTTCGCTGCTCGTACTGACTGCTTCCCTGCTGTTGATCGGCGCGCTGTGCGGCGCTGGTCCTCAGCAAGGCACCACTTGGTTCTGGTCGGCCGCTACCATCCAAACCGCTCGCGCGGCCGACATGCCGGCCGAAAACGGATCGGTGCTGATCAGTGCCCGCACCATCGCGCCCACCGGATGGCGTCGTACGGTGCGCGGCTGGGAGCGACTGGAAACGGTGCAGCAAAAGTCGATCAACGAATGGATTCAGTATCAGGAGGCTCAGGAAGCGAAGAACCCTTGGCTGCTCGCGGTGCAGTCGCTGTCGCTGGTCCATCCGCTCTCCTTCGCCGCTGGCCAAGTGGCTGTCGCCTGCTTGCTCGCCGCAGTAGCCCAGCCGAAACGGCAACCCGCTGTCGGTCAAAGCTAGACGCTGGGACGGTGATCCAACGTTCCGGTCAGCGGAACGTAAACACGGAACACAGGAACGCACCGATCGCAGCCAACGACGCGGCCGACTACTGCGATCCGAGTTGCCGAGCCTTCTCCTGATACTTTTGATTCAACAACGTGTGCCGGCTGTTTAAGTCGACGACTCGGCCTTGAATAAAGGCCGACGTGACATTCGATTCCGTTTCCAGAATATCGCCTGTGGCGACGAACAGCGTGGCGTGCTTGCCCGGTGTCAGCGAGCCAACCCGATCGGCCACTCCGAGGATTTCCGCAGCCGACAAGGTTACCGCGCGGAGCGCCGCTTCGCGAGACAAGCCATAGGCGACCGCGGTGGCCGCGTGGTACGGCAAGTTTCTCGCATTGGACGCGCCGCCGGGATACCCTGCCCCTTCCCCTGCAATGCAAAACCGAACGCCTGCGGCGAGCAGTCTCGAGGGCAACGTGTAAGACGCATCGTAGGGATCGTTGCGATGTCGCGGTAAGCGGTAAATCGAGGCGATGATCACCGGCACATCGAACCGCTTCAACAGTGGCGCACACTCGACCGCGTCGTAGCCGCCATAAATCACCAGTTGCAGGCCTTGCTGTTGTGCGTAAGCAACCGCCGACTCGATCGGCTCTTGATCATTGGCGACCGCGTACAGAGGTAACTCCCCACGAACGACAGGGATCAAACTTTCCAACCGCAAGTCGGTCGGAGTTTGTTCCGGTTGTGCGATGCGCGCGTCGGCATAACGCCGGACGCTGTCCAGCAGATCGTCAAGCTGCTGAAGTTTCTCCTCGCGCTTTATGGCACGTCTTTTGGCATCGCTATCGCTAGGGTGCATACTGCCCCAATCGACGACCAATCCCGCTGGCGAACGCAGCGTCATCTGCCGCGCGTCCCAGCCGTCTAACTGGATCACCGCCGATTGCCCGCGCATCCAACGTCCGCCGGGGGCGGTCATCGCCATCAGCACTCCGTTGGCGCGTGCCACGGGAATCAATTCGCTATCGGGATTCACCGCGGACAGTGCTTGAACGTTGGGGTTTTCCGAGCCCCGTTCGGTGCCGTCGACCGTCACATCGACGGCCGAGATTTCTCGTAAGCCAATATCGGACATCGATTCGATCATGCCGGGGTAGACATGTTGGCCCTTGGCATCGATCACCGTTGCCCCTGCGGGCGGCTTGGCATTTTTGCCGACAGCGGTGATCAAGCCGTTCTCGAAAACAACCGTCGCGACCGGCAAGACAGCACCATCGACCGTGTGCACGGTGCCGCCGACGATGGCTATCGGTTTCGTCTGCGGTCCACCAGGAATCTGATCATGAGCCGCCGCGTTGGCTAACCAACCGGCCAAACCGCAGGCAAGTGCTGCGAAACGCATGGGAACTCTGTTTGGCTTACTCATTTTCACTCTCCTGCAGACGCCGCACATAACCGGCATGCCCATTGGCGGTGCAAAAAATATCGAATCGATACCAACGTAATTCTTCTTCGACCTGCTTCGCTGCGGGAGCGGTCGATTTTGTGACTGGCGATTTGCCATCGAGCAACACCTTCTGCACCAGGCGAGCATGCAAGTCGGCATCGCGTTTGCGCATCTGCTGGTCACTTTGTAAATCGAAATAGCGTTTGCCTTCGATCCAAGTTTGTTCGCACCGCGAGGTGGTCGATAGCGGCCGTCCGCTCCAAACCACAACGTCGGCGTGCTTGCCGGGGGTGAGCGAGCCGACAAATTTGTCGATCCGCAATTGCTTGGCCGGATTCAGCGTCACGAACTGCAACGCTTCCGCGGGTGGGACGCCACCGTATTTGGTCGCTTTGGCCGCCTCCGTATTCAGATGCCTAGCCAACTCGCGGTCATCGCTGTTGAACGACACCACCACGCCTTGTTCCCGCATCAGGGCACCGTTGTAAGGAATCGCATCATAGACTTCGTATTTGTAGGCCCACCAATCGGCAAACGACGATCCCATCGCTTTATACTTCGCCATCTGATCGGCAGCCTTGTACCCTTCCAGGATGTGCTGCAACGTGCCGATGCGAACATTAAATTCGTTCAGCAGTTCCAGCGTCGCGACGATCTCGTCTTGACGGTAGCTGTGGCAATGGATCCAACGTTCACCGCGGATGATTTCTCCGATTGCTTCCAGTTGCAGGTCGGTTCGAGGCGGCAAGCTGTCTCGCTCGCCGGCTCGCCAACGTTTCCATTTGGCGTTGTATTCGCGACCGGTCAGGAATTGGTCACGAATGATTTGCTGAACTCCCATCCGCGTGTTGGGATACCGCGACGTGTTGCGTTTGACGTTTTCGCCGAGTGCGAATTTGATTCCCGCCGGAGCTTCCTTCATCGGCAGGTCTTCCATCGTGCCGCCCCAACGCAACTTGATGACTTGGTTTTGACCGCCGATCGGATTAGCCGACCCATGCAGGACATTGGCAGTCGTTACGCCGCCGGCCAATTGGCGATAGATATCGATGTCGCTGTTATCCATAAAATCACCGATCCGCACCTCCGCTGTAACGGCTTGTCCCGATTCGTTGATGCCGCCATCGGTCGCCATGTGCGAATGGCAATCGATAATGCCCGGCGACAGGTGCTTGCCCGTCACATCAATGACCTGGCAACCTTTGGGCACGGCCAGTTCTTCTCCAACCGCTTCGATTCGACCATCAACAATCAGCAAGTCGCCGGTCGCGATCACTCCCGCTTCGTCGCCCGTCCAAATGGTCGCCCCCCGCAGCATGATCTGTTTGGCCCCGGTGATCGGCTCGGCCAGCCCATAAGCTCCGAGGGGATAAAGGATCGGCGTCGCAAGATTCGCCTCCGGTTCCGTAGCGTCGGCCGGCTCTGCGGAATCTTCCGCGACGGCGTTCTCTGCCGGAGACTCACCGGCAGCTTCTTTATCCGCCACCTTTTCTTCGTTCGCCGTTTTGTCTTTGTCCGCCGTTTTGTCTTTGTCGCTTGAGGGCTCAGGGATCGGGTCGAGCGTTACCGGCACGGTTGCTCCCGAAGGCAGCGACAGGGTGACAAAGAGTGCCGGAGCCGTTTGGTCTGCCGAACCGCCTACGCTGACGCAGGTCAGTTGCGAGACCCCGGCTGGCAGCTCAGGCATCAACTCATGCAGGTTCACCGAAGCGGTCAAGCGATCGCGTTGCCGAACCAACTGCTCCAGTTTGACTTGCTGCTTCGACGGCGCTGCGGCAGCATCGGTCGCTTCGGACTTTTTCGGCTTCGCTTTCGGCGGCTTTGCTGGAGCCGCCTTGGGTTCGATGGTTTCCAGCGTACCCGACCACTTGCCGTCTTTGACTTGCAGATGCAGTTCCGCCATCAGCGATGTCTTGTCGATGCGCGTTCGGAATCGGTACCCACCGGCCAACGGATCGTCATCCGATTTTGATTCGGGCGTCACGGTGAAAGCTTGCCCGGCGACCCAAGTCTGCATGACTTTTGTTTTTGACTGGAACAGGTCGCCATCGGTGATCACCAGATTGGCCAGCATGCCCGGCTGAACGCGACCGGCGGCGTTCTCGATGCCCAACCAACGGGCGGGTGTCGTGGTCATTGCCGCTAGAGCGGCATCGGCGTCCAGCCCACGTTCGACGGCCAAGCGGACCTGTTTCAGCCACTTTGCGGGATCGCTCAGTCCATCGGTAGTTAAGCAAAACGGAATGCCGGCGGCTGCCACTCGACCGGGATTCTCTGGTGCTAAATCCCAGTGCATTAAGGTCTGCAGCGTCGTCTCGCGAGCGGCGATTTTCGTGGCCACATCGGGAGCGTCGGGAAAGTCGACCGGCAATAGCAACCGCACGGGAGTCTTTGCGATCTCGGCAAGTTGCCGGTACTCACGACCCGAGCCTCGCAGGATGTAATCCAGCGAAAACTCACCGGCGATCGATTTGGCTCGTAGCGTCATCCTTTCGTTGGGCGCGTCGATCACAAACGTTTCGCCCGTGATCGCCGCATTCAGTCTTTGCAGGGCAATGTTCTGTTCCGGTCGTGGCAGAGCAGGATTATTTTGATAGGCCGCCCAGGCGTCGCCGTACCACTTCGCGTCCAGCATCGCTTGTCGCAGTAAAGCGACCGCGCCCATCGGCGAATTCGGGTAGCGTTCTCCGACGCTCTGACGCGGCACCGTCAACTGCAAGTGATTCCAGACATCTTCCTTCAGGACGCGGCGTCCGGTGGGCTCGCGCGTGCTGTCGCCGAACGTCGATTCGGTGTCGTTCAATAACACGACACTGCTGCGGCCTTTAACAATGCCACCTTGAGGTGCCAGCAGTCGCGCCGTGATGCCTTGAGATCGCAGTTTCTGCGCATCGGCGACCGCGCGTCCCGCCACCGTGGCGGTCGATCGCTGCGGTGTCACATTCCGATTCCAATAAGCCGCTTGGTCGGCGCTCGCCGGCACTGGCGTTTCCACTTCACTCCAGGCATCGATCAAACCGGCATAGATCGTTCGGTCGGTACAGTCGATCACCTTCGCTCCGGCAGGAATCGGCAGATCGGTCCCTACGGCCACAATCGCGGTGTCTTTGATCAGGACCGTCGCATCGAGCAACTCGTGGCCTGGTTGAGTCACCACCCGCGCGTGGGTGAGTGCAAAGGAACGCAACGGGTTTTCCCGCAAACCGACAATCGGCTCGGCCGCTTGCGGGGACTGTGCCAAGGCGGTTGAAGCGGTAAGCACTGCGGTACCGCAAAACGCGGCGACCACGACACGGAGGGCAGCGGCAAAGAAGACGTCAAGCGGAGTTCGCATGGTGGTTCAGTCTCAAGCGGGCTGAGCAGAAATAAAATGGGCCGACACAAGCACTCAATCGGTGGGAAAAACCCAGGGGCTAGATGCCATCGGCACCACGATGGTGACTCGCACAGGTCGACAGCCACGCTGGGCGAGTCGTTAGCACATAGGTCAGAGTCCAGCATAACTCGACCGGCAGGCAGCACGGTGCCGCGCCGAGGGTTTTCCCAGGTTTCGCGGTTTGCGACAGTCGTTTCACCGTAGAGCGACGTTGAGGTGGCGTTGCTCGCCGTTGCGAACGCGCCAGTGCCCCTTAGTCCTGCTCGCGTTCGGTAGAAACCAACACAAAAGCCGCTTGCGATCGAGCAAAACAACCTGGAAAAGCGGCACACGGCCAGCATCCCACGTTACGCCAGAATCGACTGCAGCACGTTGCCGTGGATATCGGTCAAGCGAAAGTCGCGGCCTTGATACTTGTAAGTCAGCCGCTCGTGATTGACTCCCATCAGATGCATGATCGTTGCATTCAAATCGTGCACATGGACCGGGTCGGAAACGATGTTGTAGCAATAGTCGTCCGTTTCCCCCAACGTTAAGCCACCGCGAATACCGGCTCCGGCGAGCAAGACGGTAAAGCAACGTGGATGATGATCGCGTCCGTAATTCGTTTCGGTCAGCGACCCTTGCGAATAGATAGTGCGACCGAATTCACCACCCCACACAATCAACGTGTCTTCCAACAATCCTCGCGACTCCAAATCATTGATCAGCGCCGCGGTTGCTTGATCGGTATCGTGACACTGGCCCTTGAGTGCCTTCGGCAGACCGCCATGATGGTCCCACCCCATGTGGAACAATTGAATGCAGCGAACGTCGCGTTCGGCCAATCGTCTGGCCAGCAAACAGTTCGCCGCGTAGCTTCCCGGTCGCTTCACATCGGGACCATAGCTGTCGAGTACATGCTGCGGTTCGCTGGAGGTATCCAACAGATCGGGAACGCTGGATTGCATCCGGAAGGCCATTTCATACTGTGCGATGCGAGTGTCGATTTCGGGGTCGCCGACGATTTCACGACGCTGTTGGTTCAAGGCGGCCACACGATCGAGCGTGCTGCGGCGAGCTTCGCGGGAAACCCCTGGCGGGTCGGACAGATACAGCACCGCGTCGCCCTGGTTGCGAAACTTGACCCCCTGATGCTTGGAAGGCAAAAAGCCGGCTCCCCACAAGCGATCATAAAGCGGCTGATCGTCGGGACGTCCGCTGCCAAAGGATGTCAACACAATGTAAGCCGGCAGGTCGGCGTTCTCGCTTCCCAGGCCGTAGCTCAACCAGGAGCCGATGCTCGGGCGGCCGGCTAATTGCGAACCGGTTTGGCAGAACGTAATCGCGGGATCGTGGTTGATCACCTCGGTATGCATCGAGCGGACCATGCACCAGCGATCGGCCAGTTTGCTCATGTGCGGCATCAGCTCGCTGAACCACATGCCGCTTTCGCCATGTTGTGCAAAATTGAAAATCGACGGCGCGACGGGAAAGTTCTTCTGTCCCGAAGTCATCGTCGTCAGCCGTTGGCCCTTGCGAATCGACTCCGGCAAGTTCTCGCCGTGATGTTCTTTCATTCCCGGTTTGGGATCGAACAAATCCATCTGCGAAGGTGCACCCGATTGAAACAGATAGATCAATCGTTTGGCTTTGGGGGCAAAGTTCGGAAAGCCCGGCAGACCGAGCGTCGGTTGGTCATTTGCCAAGCCGTCGGACTGCAGCAGCGAAGCCATCGCCGCGGCGCTCGCCGCCGTCGCCCCTCCACGGAGAAACAGCCGACGATTCAACAGATCTTGCAGTCGTGTGGGAGCGTTCATCGGTTTATTCTCTTGTGACAAATTCGTCGAGGTTCAGGATGACGTTGGCCGTCAATGTGTAGGCCGCGAGGGTCTGTGGATCGAGCGCTTCGGGCTGCGGCAAGGCCCCGACGGCGGTCAGCTTCTCCGCCGCTGCCGGATCCTCCGCGAATCGCTCAAGATCGCTCTGCAGGCCTTCGGTCAGAATGGTTAACTCAGTTTCGGTGGGCTGGCGTCCGATGGCCAACTGGAAGCCGTGGGCGACCCTGTTCGACGGTTCGGGCCCGCCCTCCTTGAGCATCCGCATCGCCAAGCCTCGGGACGCTTCGACGAAGGTGATTTCGTTCAGCAACGAGAGGGCTTGTAGCGGCGTATTGGTGCGCGAACGTTGGATCGTACAGACTTCGCGGTTTGGTGCATCGAACAGCAGCATCGTCGGCGGAGCCGCAGTCCGTTTCCAGATCGTGTACATCGTGCGGCGATATAACCCATCGCCACTGTCGGCTTTGTAGTTTCGCAAGTTGCCGTATTTGCTGGTTTCATCCCAGACACCGGCTGGCATGTACGGCCGCACGCTTGGTCCGCCGATCTCCGGCACCAATAGGCCACTGGCCGCCAATGCAGCGTCACGAATCCATTCGCCCGTCAACCGGAACCGCGGGCCGCGGGCAAGCAAGCGGTTGTCGGGATCCTGTTCCAGCAACTGCGGCGTCACATGCGAGGACTGGCGATAGGTGGCCGACATGACCAACATTTTGTGAAACGCTTTCATGTCCCAAGGCTGCGCCGGCGTGCCGTCGACCGCCGGCATTACGGTGGGATTCATGAACTCGACGGCCAGCCAATCCAGCAATTCCGGATGGCTAGGATATTCTGCCTGCGTCCCAAAATTCTCGGAAGTCTTCACAATTCCAATGCCAAAGAATTGCTCCCACTGACGGTTCACCCACACGCGAGCGGTCAGCGGATTCGATTCGTCAGCGATCCATTGGGCAAGTCCCAAGCGATCATTCGGCGCGCCCTCAGGCAGCGGCGGCAGAAACGCGGGAAGCTGACGCTCCACTTTTTCGGTCGGCTTGTCGTACTCGCCACGCTGCAAAATAAACGCATCGCGACGCTTGCCTTCTTTCATCACCATTGTCGCGGTGACGCCGGCAAGCTCTTTCGCATGTGCCTGCTGGGCCTGCTCAACCGCCTTCTCCGCCTCGCGGACACTGTTGGGAACATTCGCCAAGAAAAAGTCGGTCAGTTGCTTGGCTTGAGCATCGGTGCGATCGGCCAAACTGGTTTGGAGAATCGATACGATCTGAGCTGGCAAGCCACCTTGCTCGAGCGACAGTTCTTCGGGGCCGCGTTCGGAGGTAAACAGGCCGAAGCGACCGATCGTGTGCTGGGCAAACTGCGAATCGTGGCGTAAGACAAGGTTCAAGACCGCGTCGGGAGGCAGTTCGATGGTCTTATCGAGCACAAACATGATGTGCCGCGGCACGCGATTTTGTGGCTCGTTGCCAGCGATTGCCCAGCCCGGCCGATTCTTTGCCGTACCGGCCGGTTTGTTGCTGAGCGTTCGCTGAACCGCACTGGCCGGATAGCTCGGTTGCTCGAAGTCCGCCGCGGCGACCGCAAAATCGAGCGGCTGTGGGTCGGGCAAAGCATCCGCGGTGATCGTCGCCTCGATAGCCGTCAGAACAAAGTTGCCATTGAAGCTCCGCCCGAGGCTGGCAGTCGGCAAGCTCGGATCGGGGAGCGCTTCGAGCATCACGCCACTCAGCTTGCGTCCAGGCAACGGAATCGACATTTCATAAACCTCATGTGCCGGGTTCGTCCCGCTGGCCAAATAAGAACCGTCGGACTGACGCGTCAACGTCGCGCCGCCGAGCGACTTGACCGATGTCGGCTGGGCCGCAATCCACACCCCTTGATCCGATTCGTCCGCAGTTTGGCGTTCGGCTTCCCAGGCAGCAAGTTCTGACGGAATCTGCTGTCGAGCTTCGTCGACTTGACGTTTGGCCGCGGCGATCGCAGCGTCTAGTTCCTGCAGTCGCTTGGTTTGTTCCGCGGTGGGCAGGTCGAGCAGCGGCGGCGTGTTGTTGCCCTTTTTGCCGTTGGCTGCCAAGACCCCCGATTCGTCGCCCGAATTGAAGTAGGAAAACATTTGGTAGAACTCGCGCTGCGAGATCGGGTCGTACTTGTGGTCGTGGCAGCGACAGCAATTAAAGGTCAAGCCGAGCCACGTCAGGCCGGTCGTCTCGACACGATCGATCACCGTTTCGACAAACCACTCTTCGACAATCCGGCCGCCTTCGCCATTCAAGCGATGGTTTCGGTTAAAGCCCGTGGCCACGATCTGGTCGCGTGTTGCGTCGGCCAACATGTCACCGGCGAGTTGCTCAATCGTGAACTGATCAAACGGCAGGTTGCGGTTGTAGGCGTCGATCACCCAATCGCGCCACGCCCACATTTCACGGCTGCCATCACTTTGAAAACCATTGCTGTCGGCGTAGCGGGCTTTGTCCAACCAAGGCAGCGCCATCCGCTCGCCGTAGTGCGGCGACATCAACAATCGATCGACCGCTTTTTCGTACGCGTTGGAAGTCGCGTCGTTAATGAAATCCTGGACCTGAGCGGGTGTGGGAGGCAACCCTGTCAAGTCGAAGCTCACGCGTCGCAGCAGCGTTTCCCGGTCGGCTTCTTCTGCCGGTGACAAGCCGGACTGCGACAAGGCGTCAAAGATAAAATGATCGATCGGATTGGACGGACGGGGATGTTCCGTTTGCGGCACGGCGACACGGCGGGGAGGCACAAACGCCCAGTGCTGTTCAAAGGCGGCTCCCTGGTCGATCCAGCGACCGATCTGTGCGATCTGTTTGGGTGTCAAGGTTTTGCCCGACTCTGGCGGCGGCATCCGCAGGCTCTCGTCGTCGGACTTCAACCGCCACATGATTTCGCTCTCCGACGCCTTTCCCGGGATAATGGGAATTTCGCCCGAATCGGCTTCTGAAATGGCCGATTGTCGATCGTCCAGACGGAACCCGCCGGCGACTTGCTCTTTGTCGGGGCCATGGCAGGCAAAGCAGTTCTCCGACAGCAGCGGGCTAATGTCACGGTTGAACGAGACCGGATCGCTATCGTCCGCGATCACCACGCTGCCATACAACGCGACGGACATCCCAAGAAACGCAGCGAGCAAGTTCTTTTGCCGAGGACACGATTGCAGATAAAAACGCAAAACGTTCTGACCGTGACGAGCTGTCAGCATGAGTGGTCGCTTGTTGGAGGCAGGAAAGAGAGGCGGGCGGCCGACGGAGCCGAGCGATGATTATGACTGATTGTTCGCCAAATTTCCAATGCTTTAAAACCGTCAGACGGCATAGCGATGGATAAAGTTGGCCAATCCGTCGGCTACGTACGTTAAATCAGCCGAGTGCGTCGCCAGCAGATGATCGGCTCCGGCCAAAGTCAGCAGGCTGACCGGCGATGGCGTTGCGGAACCACTGGCCATTTGCATGATCCGTAGCGCTTGGTCATACCCGACCGTCGTATCTGCGGGGGAATGAAAGATCAGCAGCGGCAATGCGATGCGCCCGAGTTGGTCTTCGATGCGATGTTGTCGAAAGTCATCGAGCATTTGGCGAGTGATGTTCCACGACATCCCGCCGATCGTGACCGTCCCTTCGCCCGCTCGATCGATGGCCGGATCCATCCGCGACAATAACATCGCGAGATGCTCGGTGTCGGCCGGAGCCGCCAGGACCGCCACGGCTCGCAGTTCCTGGAGCGCCGGCACTTCACTGCGTCGGGCAGCGGAAACCAGTGAAGCGGCTCCACCAAAACTGTGTCCCATCAAGGTGCAGGGTGGTCGCAGTGTCTCGGCCGCGAACGTCGCGGCGGCCTGCAGGTCGGCCAGGTTGGTCGAAAAATTAGTCTGCGAGAAATCGCCTTCGCTGCCCCCCAGCCCCGTCATGTCGTAACGGAGCACCGCGATTCCCTGATCGGCCAAGCGGCGGCTGATGCGAACAATGGCCTTCAGGTCTTTGTTACAGGTAAAGCAATGAGAAAACAGCACCAGCGGCGCGTCGGGACGCTCCGCCACCGCATCGACAATACCTGCGAGTGCAAAACCATTTCCACCATCAAACCGGACTCGCGAGCTGACGCGAGTGAAAGAAGCATGCGAATGCATAACTGCCCACTGAAAGAAAGCAAACGGACCAACCTGCCCTCCGGCAAATGAGATCGCCGGAGTGCGGCGGCTAAGTAGCCTGCTGGTTCAAGTTGACGCGACCGGCACGGAAAGCTTCCGCCATCGCCTTGGGGACTTCGGCTTCGGCCAGCACCAAGTGAGCTCGGTTGGCGACCACCTTTGCTTTCTGGTCTTGTTCCTCGGCGATCGCCTCGGCCCGTCGCCGTTCGGCTTGAGCCCGCGCGACACGCGTGTCCGCTTCGGCTTGGTCCGATTGCAAACGAGCACCGATGTTCTCACCGATGTCGATGTCTGCGATATCGATCGACACGATTTCAAAAGCGGTCTGGGCATCGAGCCCACGCTTGAGCACATTGCGGGTGATCATGTCCGGATTCTCCAACACCTCAAAGTGCGAAGACGTCGAGCCGATCGAGCTGATGATCGATTCGCCGACACGCGCGATGATTGTCTCCTCGGTCGCACCACCGATTAACTGCGCCAAATTGGTCCGCACCGTCACGCGAGCTCGGACACGCAACTCGATTCCGTTCTTGGTAATCGCGCTGAGCGTGGTCTTGCCGCTGCGCCGCGGATCGGGGCAATCGATCACTTTGGGATAGACGCTCGTCTGGACCGCGTCCAAAACATCGCGGCCAGCCAAATCGATCGCGGCAGCTTGGTCGAAGTCGAGCTCGATGCTAGCTCGGTGAGCCGCGATGATGGCGTGGATCACATTCATCACATTCCCGTTGGCCAAGTAATGCGACTCCAACCGCTGAGTGCTGATCCCGGTGCGACGATTGATGTCCATGCCGGCTTGCGCTGCCATGATCTTGGCTTGCACAATCACATGTGGATTGACTTTGGTGAAGTGCATGCGGATCAGGCTGGTCAAGCTGATGTCGGCCACCGACATATAGGCCTGAAACCACAGCTTTCCATAACGAACAAAGATGATGAACAGCACGAGCAGTAACAGACCGATCAGCAGACCACCGGCGATCATCAGTACCGTTCCGAAACCGGCGGCGAAAAGAGCTGGCAAGGGCGTCATGTGGTGCGTCTCGATGTGTAATGGAGAAGGGACAGTGCGGCCAGGTGTGCGTCAAATACCGCAAGCTTGGTAAAATGATATTGGACGCGAGTCAAACTGCAAGTAACCTTTATAACAGGTGAGGCAGGGGGTCGGTCGCAGCGACGGACTAGAAATCGATCGCTTTGGTAGCCTCGATCTCTTTGGTAGTCTCGGGTGGCAGCAGGCTGGTTGGGAACGGAAAGCCTGGACCTCGCAATCCGCTACCACGCGTCACCTGTTTCAGCCGTTTGGGAACGGCAGTTGCGGTACTGGCGGACTTGACTTGCAGATGAATGGTTGCAGGGCTGCAAAAGAAGCACGAGTCAGCGAACAAACAGGTTCGGCGGCCTGCCTTCCTTCAGCCGCATCCTCGATCGAATAGCTGTTTAATCGCTTCCACGAGCAGGACGAATCATGGGACTGAAATTGAAAACCGGTGACTGGGTTGTTTTTCGCAAGAGCAAGCAAGGGCGGGCTCCGGGGCCACGGGCTCAGCATGTGACGGCCGCATCGAAAGGCGAAGACTATGCCTATATCGTTGATAAATACTGGGTTGTCGAAGATGTCCTCAACGATGGCTCGGTGCTGCTGCGAACTCGTCGTGGGAAGCTAAATCGCATCTCCGCCGATGACCCCGGTCTGCGGAAAGCCGGTTTGCTGACCCGCATTTGGCAACGGTCTCGGTTTCAAGCAGTTGATAGCGGATCGTCCGATCGGCATCATCCGGCGCTCTCGGCGTAAGCCCCGCCGAACGTCAAGAAGTTCCCCTGCCTGTCTTTTCCGCACCGCGGCTCCCGGTGGGCGAATCTTCAGCAGGTCGATTCGGAGCCTGCAACGATTGCAGCAAGGTGTTCCCCAAGCGGCTCGAGAAACTGACTCGAGAAAAGTTTGAGCGGATCGGCATACGCGGCAAAATTTCTCTATCAGCCACCCGCGGCTTCTTGGTATATCACCGCTCCAAGCGGCGAAGTCCCTGCCTGATCCCTACCGCGTCGAGACCAGATGTCTGCTTCAGAACCGAAAAAAAAAGAAAAAAGTCCGCGTGTGCTGATCTCGCGGATGAGTGCGATCGGCGACACGATCTTGACCCTGCCGGTTGCCGGAGCGCTGCGGGATGCTTATCCCGATGCCTTCATCGCGTGGGTCGTGGAAAAAAAATCGGCTGCGATGGTTCGCAACCAATCCTTCCTCGACGCCGTTGTGGAGCTAGACCGCGGTTGGTTCACCTCGCCCCGTGGCATCGCGAGCGCCCGCCGTCGACTCCGTAAGCTGGATGTGGATACCGCCATCGATTGCCAGGGTAACACCAAGTCGGCACTGGCGTGCTGGCTGAGCGGCGCGAAAAGGCGGATCGGACACGCCGGCTATCACGGCGGGGAACTGAGTCGCTTCCTAAACAATGTCTTGCTGCCCACCAGCAAACCGCACTTAACCGATCGTTCGCTCGGATTGCTGGAGCCGTTGGCGATCAAGCAGCCTCGCATTCGCTGGCAGTTACCGGTGCCGGTCGAAGCGACCGCGTGGGCAGGAACCTGGCGCAGACGCTTTCCGGGTAGGGTCGCCATCCTGAATCCAGGCGCGTCGTGGGCGTCGAAATTGTGGGAGATGGATCGCTTCGGTGCCGTGGCAGCCTATCTTGCCACCGAGCACCAAACGCGGAGTGTGGTGATTTGGGGCAATGCACGCGAGCGGGAATGGGCCGAAGAGATCGTGGAGATGTCAGGCGGCACTGCCATCCTGGCTCCGGATACCAATCTGCTGCACTTAGCGGCGTTACTGGGTACCGCCGAACTGTTTATTAGCGGCGATAGCGGGCCGATGCATATGGCGGTCGCCATGGGAACCAAAACGATCGGGCTGCATGGATCGACGCGTGCGGAAGATTCTGGCCCCTATGGACCACCTCACATCGCCTTGCAACGCGAATACCTTGAGGGCAATCGCCGTCAACGCCGCGCCGCTAACAACGCTGCGATGCGTGCCATCACGGTCGAAGACGTTTGCCAGACGATCGATCGGCTGCTCATCACCAAACAGACCGTCGCGGCGTAAGCGCTGAGGATGCCCGAAGCCGACAGCCTGGAGTCTTCCGGTTAAATAAGCCGCCTTGGCGATAGCCGCGGCTGACTGAATTGAGCCCGGGCTAGCGCTGGGCTGTCAAGTGCTGTCACTTTTGTTCCCAAACGCAAAGCAATTCCTGTCGTCGCTTCGCGACTGACGCTTCCACGCTGCTTGTCACCACGGACTCACGTCCGTGGCTACAACCTGCCATGGCTTCGCCATTGAAGCGAAAAGCGCCAGCCGTGGGCCCGTGAACCTCAGACGCTAGCCGTGGGCCCGTGTTCCCAAACACAAAGCGATCACCGGCACCAACCTGGGACGCAGGTCCTAGGAAACAGCTTGGCACCACGGACTTACGTCCGTGGCTACAGCCTGCCCGTGGCACCAGCCTGCCATGGCTTCGCCATTGAAGCGAACCCATCCTGCGCAATTCCAAATCGCCGCAGCCCCGAATTTTTAGCATCCCAGGCTAGCCCGGATATTGCATCCGCTTTTCCCTTTGCCCCTCTAGCGCGAAAGCCT
>CAYZHQ010000053.1:2743-37628 GCA_964477385.1 uncultured Pirellulaceae bacterium | reverse complement strand
AGTTTTCCTTCCGATCTTCTTTTCCTCGCATTGTTTTCTCTCCGCATTGCTTACTGCCTTAAGTTGACGCCGTATGCCCTCGTCCCTGCTTGCCCAGTTTGCTCAGAGGTTATTGCTCGATGCGGACGCGGTGATTCCGCCGCTCGAGGCCGCACTGGAAGCGTCGCCCGAGAGTCAGCGAGAAACGGTTGCGGTCTTGCTGGACTGCGAAGCGATTTTGCGGCAATCGGCTCCTGGAACCCCACCGGCTTTGGATCCCGAGGCGGCGTTATGGGGGCTGCAAGTCTTCTGCTGGGCGGGGCAAATGGTGTTCGATCGCCACGAGACGCGGACCACCTTGCCCGATCACTTGTCACGCCTGGGGCCTTCGGGCCAGCACGCGGCGGACCATTGGTCGGTCGACATCGTCCTGCGTTTCTGGCCCGATCTATGCAACCGCGCACGCCAGATCGCCGGCACGGATCCGTTGCACGAAACCTTGGCCGGGGTAGCGGCAGAGTGGCCGTTGGCCGCGGTGGGAATGGATGTCGACATTCCCACCGATCGGCTGCAAACCGTACTGGCGGCTCCGACTCTGCGGAGAATCTTCGTCGACCGCGTGGTCGAACGCCAAGATGCACGCTTGGCGGCGAACCGAGAGGTGCGAATGATTTTGAATGACGATGCCGGAGCCCACGCGGAAACGTTACAGTTAACCGGTTGGCTGGCCGCCTCGCCGACACTGAAAGACTCGCTCTCTCAAGGATACCGATCGTGAACGCCAGCGAAGAGTGGAAAGACCTGGCGACCCGCCTGCGCGAAGAGGTGCTGCTGCCGATCAAGCAGCGTCTGATCGGCAAGGATGAAATCATCGAAGTCCTCGGAGTGGCATTGGTGGCGGGAGAAAATGCGTTTCTGCTGGGCCCTCCCGGCACCGGCAAAAGCGCTCTCGTTCAGGAACTAGGCCAACGGTTGGAAGGGCGCACGTTTGATTATTTGCTAACGCGATTCACCGAACCAAGCGAACTATTCGGGCCATTCGATCTGCGCAAGCTGCGGGATGGCGATTTGGTCACGAACACCGAGGGGATGTTGCCCGAAGCCGATTTCGTCTTCTTGGACGAATTGCTGAACGCCAACAGTGCGATTTTGAACAGCCTGCTGCTGGCGTTGAATGAGCGGGTGTTTCGACGCGGTCGCCAGACGATGCCACTGCCGATGCTGCTGACCGTCGGGGCGAGCAATCGTTTGCCTGAAGACGACGCGCTGGCGGCGCTCTTCGATCGCTTCCTGTTACGCGTGGTGTGTGACAACGTGGAGGATCCGCGACTAGGCGAAGTCTTGTCGGCGGGCTGGAACCGTGAGCAGCATGCGACTCCGACCGCAGCGCTGCATGTCGACGATGTGCGGCGGTTGCGGCAGCAGGTGACGCAAGTCGACTTGTCAGCGATTTTGCCGGCGTATCAAGAATTGGTGCTGCGTCTGCGTCAGGCGGGCTTGGCGGTCAGTGATCGCCGCGCGGTCCGCTTGCAACGCGTCATCGCGGCAAGTGCGGTGATCTGCGGCCGTTTGGTCGCCGAACTGTCCGACCTGTGGATCGTGCGATACATCTGGGACACGCCTCCACAGCAAGAGACATTGATCGCGCATGTCGATGCGATAGAGCAACAGTACGCGGACCAACTTCCCGCCGTCGGACCGGAGCATCCGTTGGCCAAGGTGCACCGGCCGCCTCATCCCGAACAGCTACAGCAACAACTTGACGAGATCGAAGCGCACCTGCAGGTCGTCGACAGCCGCAGCGCGGGACTCGACCGACTGAGCCTGTTGGCGGCTCGGATCGAATGGGTTTCCGAAACCGAAGCTCGCGAGCACCTGCGACGTCGCGTTTCGCAACTGCGTGAATGGGTGGTGTAAGGTTGCCGCATGACTCCTCACCGCGAGCTACCGCCGGGCAGCGAACTGCATTTTGTTCGCTTGCAGCACCCCCCCAGTCCTAAGCAGCTCGGGCAATTACTGCGGACCGAGGCCGCAGTGGCCGAACAGGGTGACGCGTTGTGGCTCCGCGTCAGGGTGACGCATCCTGAGCAAACGACGGTACTCGCATCGCTGGTGGGCGAGCATTGGTTGCTCGCCGCAACGCAAACCGGCACCGCGATTCAAACCGACCGCACACAGCCCGCGAGCCTGCTGTTGCGCCGCGTGGGCGAACACGTTCCGGCGGCTCGCTTACCGGCGGGGCTCGACTGGCAACCGATTGCCGAAGTCGTACGAGTCACTTTGCCCGCCCCCGCGATGGGCTCGCGAACGGAGATCACCGAGCGTCCCGCACTACGCCTTGTATCGGGAGGAAAGCCGCAAGCGGCGAACGGCTTGAAACTGCCGCTGTCTCGCTTGGCAGCCTGGACGGAAAACGCGCCGGCGGTTCGCATGCGAGCTTTGCGTTGGCTGGTCCGTGACGACCAGGCGTTTGTCGTTGGCCAGCCGCTACCGCCGATTGCGGGGCAACTCTTTGTGCAACGGGAGACGGTCTGGATTCCTGCCGGCCAGACTTGGCAACCGGCGCTGCCAGCGGCGACCATTCTGCGAGCTTTCTGCCAAGCGGCCCACCGCGATCCGGAGCAGGCGGGCGTGATTTGGGAAACCAACGCTTGCTGGTCCATTGTCGATGACCGCGACTGGGCAGCGCTCTCGCGGGCGGCGGTTCGTGCGGCACAAACCACGGTCGGCAACACCTCACCCGCAGCCGCAGAACGCTCGCAAAACAACGGGGGAGGAGAACGATGACGCAATCGCTCGCCGCACCGCCGCCGTTCCTCGAATCGCCATGCCCCGACGTGTGGCAATGGGGTGACGATGGCGAAGTCGCACAATGGAACGATGGCAGTACCGCCATCTTTTCCGCGAACTTGGCATTGGTCATTGAGCGACTGGCAAACTCGTTGAGCGGCCTTCCACCGCTGACCAGCATGCTGTTCGTTTTTGCCGCCACCCAACAGCCGTCTGCCGGCAATGCAGCGCGCGAACGCTTGGCAAGCTTGATTGCGATCGCCGACGTTTCGATGCCAACCTTACTGAACCGTTTTGACGGTTGGTTGCGCGCCGTCGGCGGCCTGCCGACCGACGTGCGAACCGGCGTCGCCAACCAAGCCAACCTGTTGGCTTACCTGTTGGCGGATTGCCCGCACAGTCTTTTTGAAGCTGGCGATACGTCGCTGGAATCGGTGCTCGATTGGCTGCGGATGGATGCCGCCGATCGTCCGACCGAATATCCATTGTTCGCCTCACTCAACCAAACCGAGCCACTTTCATTGCCTGCCAAGGCTCGACTGCGGCGTGCCTTATCGATGCTCGATCGCATGGCAGCTCGTCCGCTCGATGCCCCCGTATTGGAGTTACTGCGGCGCACCGGACTGGAGGAACTGCCCGAGCCAATCGAGATCGAAACACCGACGTTTGCACGTACAGGAGACCTGTTGCGGGAACTGCGAAGCGACGCCGAACTGGGCAAGTTGGCTCAAGCCGCACTCGCGGTCGCCGCCACGATCAGTTTGCCACGGCGAATGGCCGATCACGACACGCTACCAGCCGGCGGCGTTTCGGATGTCACCAATCGAGGCACCCCGGAGCAGTTGCTGATCAGCGAATTAGCGCAGGAACCGATGGCGTTGTTGGCGCGGATCGCGACGGGGCAGGCGTTATATCTCCGCCGAGAATCTCCGCCGACGCCGCAACCGCAAAGCCAAGCGGTGCTGCTGGAAGCGGGCATTCGCACCTGGGGCAAGCGAAGACTGCAAATCGCATCGGTCGCCATGGGACTGACCGCGGCTCTAGAAAGACGCTCCGACGTGCAGGTGCTGTTGCGAACCGTCGCTGGCGATTCGACGTGGGAGGAGGACTTTACCTCTCGCGCCGGCCTGATGGCGCACCTGGAACGACTATCGCTGGAACAGCATCCCGGCCCGGCGTTGCTGCAGCAGTTGCAACGGCTGCAAACGACGCAATTGCCTCCCGGCGAAGTGGCTGCGGAGCCGATCGTGGTGATGACGGCCGAGACCGATGCCGATCCGGAATTTCAACATGCCTTGCGGGCGGTGCCACGTCCGTTCCTGGTGCTGCGACTTCAGCCCGATCAGAGGATCGAGTTGCTTCATCGCACGGCGACCGGAGACCAACCATTGCAGTCGATGCGATTAGACCCGATCGACGGGGAAAGCGACCGCGGCCCGCTTCCGCACCGCTCGCCATCGTCCACCGACAAAGATCGTCCATTGTTCCTCGACATGGAACCATCGCCGCTGCGGTTCTCCCATGAATTCGCTGATGACTGGTGCTGCCTGGCTCGCGACAACTCGCTGTGGCTGATCACGCATGATGCGCGACTGCTCTGGTACCCCGAGATCACCTTTGGCGGCATCGAACTTGCTCGTGGCATTCGCAAGCAGCATGTCCGAGCCCATCGGTTGGTTAACCAGCAACTGAGACTGATTGTTGCACCGGAGCCCGACACCGCTTCCTTGTGGTCGGTCGATGCGAGTCGGCAAACCGTAGCCGCTTGTCCGCTGGAGCTGCGGGATGTCGATTTGCGAGCCGCTTCGTTTTCGATTTCCGATAATGCGGTGTGGCTGTTCCACAAATCGTTTGTTTCGCTGCTCGACCCTGAGTCGGGCCGATTGCTCGCCCGCCAAGAAGTGAACGGGCAACATGTCGGCGAGAGCGCGGTGCGCTGCCAGAACGGAAGCTTGTCGATCTATCATCGGGCGGCAGGTCAAATCACCTCACAGACACTCGACCAGCCACTGCGACAAAAACTGGGACACGTGCTCGATCTGCGTTACCCTTCGGGACACAATCCAGCGGGAATGGTTGTGGTTTCCCAAACACTGCGTCTGGTCAGCCGACTCTCCGGTGGTTCGCAGTCAACCGATGGCCTTCGCTTCACCGACATTGAACTGTCAGACGCGCCGGCGAAACCGATCGCCAGCAGTTCGGACGGGCAACGTTTGCTGTTCGAGGTTCCGAGCTGGGCCAAGTTGCAGCAACTGAAACGGGAGCTACCCCGGCGATCGCATTACGTCATTCTGTCCATCGAAGAGCAACAGCCGACCAAGTTTCTGCCAACCGGCAATACCCTGGCGGGCCTCCGTGAACTGGAAGGCACTACTTTGCCCACCAGTTTTTCGGCGGTGCGAAAGCGACTGACCGGCATTGAAGCTCATCGCGATGGGTTGATCTTGTATCGTTCGCGTTCCCGTGCGGCCCAGTTGACGACCCGCGCCGATGGTCAAAGCCTGAGGCTGCTACCGCTGCGTGTGACTCCGGAATTGGAAGGGTCCGGGAACTGGGTTCCGTTTGGCAACCCCTGCTTGCTCGATAGCGAAGGGCCACGCCAGGGCCCACGCTTGCGTCGCGCCGACTTGCCCGGCGGAACGGCTTGGCTGGATTCGCGTGGCTTGCTGCATCTGCGTTTGGATGCCGACCGCAGCGAATTGACGTTGGTATTGCACGACGAGCATCTCGCCGGCTGGTCGAGCCAAGGAGAGTTCTTTGGCTCGCCGTTTTTTATCGGCATGGAGCCTGCGGTGCCGGTTCCCCAGGCGGTGCGGAACTGGCTGGAAACATTCAATCGGAATTGTCTATGAACGCCGTTCCCATCGAGTTGATCCGTCAGCCCCCTACGAAGCGACAAGTCGTCTCCGGATTTGCCTTGATCGGAGAGCGGTCTGCTGCTTGGATGGCTTCGTTTCTAAACGACTCAGCAAGCGCAGCGGTGTTTGAACGGTTTGCCTTTTATCGATTGCCGAAGTCGGCTTGCGACAATCGGTCATTGGGTTTGGTCGCGCTGCCAACCACTCCTTCCGCGCCGCCCCGCCAAGCGACACCTGGTATCCACGCGAGTGGTTTGCCAGACAGTGCTGGGTCGCCAAGCCTGCTATTTCCCGTTGGTGCCGTTGCGTTGGTGCCGGTGGCAACCGGTCACCAAAGCAGCCTGTGGATTGCGAGTGACAGTCAATTATCGCCGTCACTGCCGGAAGAACGCCTGCTGTCGATGCTGCCCGCCGACATGGTCTGCGTGTGGTTGGCATCGACAGGGCTGATTGGATTTGAACCGTCCGATCGTTGGCAACTGCACGACTTGGTCACCCTCCCCGCCACCTTTGCACCCGAGCAAGCCTGGCATTCGCCTCCCGACACGGTGATGCTTCCGCAACGGTTGAGCGGTTTTTCGCTGCAACGTGCGCCCGACTGGCAAGCGATGTTTCACGACGAGTCTCAAACGATTGGCAATCAGAGTGACGCGTTGGGCCAAGGGTCCGATCCATCGTTGACCGGTCCCTTCCAAAGTTTTGTGCGGAAACTGATCGCTCGGCTCCGTCGCAAACCGGAAGACGCCACTCCGCCGGCGACAGGAAGCGACGAGCAGCGATCTTGGCTGAACGAAAAA
The DNA here is from genome assembly GCA_964477385.1 of uncultured Pirellulaceae bacterium. Taxonomy (GTDB): domain Bacteria; phylum Planctomycetota; class Planctomycetia; order Pirellulales; family Pirellulaceae; genus Roseimaritima. The sequence goes on along the minus strand of CAYZHQ010000053.1, from coordinate 31,204 downwards.
TGGCAGCAGATGCTGGCATCCAAATGGCTCGAGTCGAAACGGGATGCGCAACTGCAAAAACTGGTCGACATGATGGATCGCAATCCCGATCATGCGTTGCAATATGCGTTGCCGCTCGGCGGTGACGGTTCCTTTCGCGGGTTGAGCACACCGGGTAGCGAACTGACATCCCAGCGTCCCGATTTTTCCCTTGGCGGGCTGGGCGGCGACGGAGGCCCAGCCGATTTGTGGCAAATTGACAACGGCATGCGAGTGCAACTGCAACATGCGTATCGTCGTCAAGCGAATCGCGAATCGGCCTTGGGGCGTCATCGCCGCGCCGCGTACATTTATGCTCATCTGCTGGGCGACTATGCGAGTGCCGCACGAGTACTGGAAGTGGGCGAGTACTGGAGCGAAGCGGCGGAACTGTACGCCCGTAAATTACGACGCCCCAACGATGCCGCGCGGTGCCATGTCGCGGCTGGCCAGTTCGCGGCCGCGGCGGAAATCCACGAACAACAAAACGACTACGTGGCTGCGGCGGAGGTTTGGCAACGCACAGGTGATGAGTCGCGTGCCAAGAATCTCTTTCAGCAAGCGGTCCGCCGACACATCGCCAACGGAAAACCGATCTTGGCCGCCGGTCTGCTGGACAGTCGGTTGCAAGCGCGTGAGGAAGCGACCGAACTGTTGATTCAGCAATGGCCCGGCGGTCACGAACCGGCCCGCGCCCTCAAGCAGGTGTTTGACTGGTGGGCCGAAGCGGGGCAGCACGACCGCACTCGCGAACTGCTGTCCGAACTGACTCAAACACCGCAAGCCGATTCATTGACGTTGGCCACGATTACGGCTGACCTTGCGACGCGGTATCCCGACCACGCCGTGCGTCAGTTAGCAGCCGATCGTTGCCGCGTGGCGGTCGCCTCCGGCAATCAGCAGGCGTCGCCTTATGAGATGCAACAGCGGATGGCTCAACTGCGTCGACTGGCAAGCGATGACGTGTTGCTCGATCGTGACGTGACCCGCTACCTGCATCGCCAGCCCCAAGTGGCCCCGCCGCGCAGGGCAATTTCTTCTGGCGGACAATCTTCGACTGCTGAAATACCTTATTTGGGAAAGGTCGGTTTGCCGGCTGCCGAGCGGTACCTGAAAGCCCACATGGTACGTGGCGAGCTGCTTGCGGTGGGTACCGCGGGATACAAACTACAAGTCGTCAGACTGGCCGATCTGGCGGGGGAAACGCCGCGGCATGAAACGTGCCAGTTGCAGCTAGGCCAGCCTCTTGCGCTGGCGCATCACTGTGCGATCCATACCGCGACGGACCACGTGCGGACTCGGATCGAGATGTACTTCGGCGGCTCGACGCCGGTTTACTTTCGCTCCGAGCCAATACCGAGTCCGTTTCAGGAAACGCCGTGGTGGCTGGCAACCCCGACGACCCTGGCGAACATTCACGACGGCGGCCGCGTCGCCGTCGATTCCTTAGGAGTCGTCTGGACACTCGCCGCGAGCGACGAAGGTTTAGTGTTGCGAGAAATCCATCCGCCGGCTAACAGCGTGCAGAGCTACGCGATGAGCGAACCGCTGCACACCTATTTGCGGGCCTCCCCACTGCTGCATGCCGACGCCCCTTCAAGCATTCAAACCGAAAACCTGCACTTGACTTGCGTCGACAGCACTCCGCTGGCCGTGGTCGACAATCTGGTGTGTGCGATCAAGCATGGCGTCGTCGATGTGCGGGAATCGATTCCGGGATCGGTACACGGCATCGCGGCTTCGCTACCCCATACCCGTCGCCGCTTGGCGTTGGCCCATGCCAGCGGCGTTGCCCTGTGGTGGATGGACAATCGCCCCGCTTCGTCGCTGCAGATCATCGAGCGTGGAGAACCGCATCAGCACGTGGCGTTCTTGCATGGCGCACGACTGGCAGCGATTGCTGGCCGCCAGCTAACGCTCTATCAAGTCCGCACCGATCTAGCAAAAAGAGTGGGGCAAGCCACCTTGCGAGCCAAACCCATCGTCGAACTGCTGTCGCTGTCCGCCGAATGCTGCGGCGTGTTGTATGCGGACGGCACGCTGGACCGCTACCGAACGGTCTGAGCCACTTTAACTTGCACAGTCAGTTTGTGATGATCAGTGTTCCTCAATAGCAAACCACGAGTCGGCATCAAAGGTTCAATCGTTGGCGATTCCCGCCCCGAGAACGGCGTGTCGTTTCGCCTGGCGGGCGGCAACCGCTAACCCGTGCGTGAATCCTGGTTCGGTCGACGACCGGTCCAAATTGGCGTCGTCATGGTCCGGTAGGAAATTGCGGCAATCTTTTTCCAGGCTTCTTTCGCCACCGGATGCGAGGTTCGCCTACAATGAGCCAAACGGTGGGGGGAAAGACTGGAACCGCCATATTCGTTTCGCGTCTATTCCAGCACCCGTTGTGATTTCGGCGTCGAAAACGTCGCACCATGGTCTAAAACATCTGAGAACGATATGTCTGAAGCGACTACATCGCCGGCCGGCGGGATCTCTTCTTCCGAAGCCCAGTTGAGCGATAACGATGTGCAGGCGATCGACGCCTTGCGAGAATCTCACGCCAAACTGAAAGCGGAATTGGGCCGCGTTATCGTGGGACAGCAAGCGGTGATCGACCAATTGGTGATCTGCCTGTTCGCACGACGGCACGCACTGCTGATGGGCGTGCCGGGGCTGGCCAAGACATTGCTGGTCAGCAAGCTGGCCGAAACGCTGTCGCTCGATTTCAGCCGCATTCAGTTCACGCCCGACCTGATGCCGATGGATATCACGGGGACCGATATTCTCCAAGACAACGCTGAAGGGCGGCGGGAATTTCATTTTGTCAAAGGCCCCGTGTTCGCAAATATCGTGTTGGCCGACGAAATCAACCGCGCCCCACCAAAGACCCAAGCGGCGATGTTGGAAGCGATGCAGGAGCAACGCGTGACGGTGGTTGGCAAGACCTTCGAACTGCCTTCGCCGTTCATGGTCTTGGCGACACAGAACCCGGTCGAGCAAGAGGGAACGTATCCGCTGCCCGAAGCTCAACTCGATCGCTTCATGTCGCTGATCGAGCTCGATTATCCCAACGAAGCGGAAGAGATTCAGATCGCTCGATCGACCACCGGCGGAGATCTGCCGGAACTGGCCCATTTGTTGACCGGCGAGCAGATCATCGAGCATCAAGCTCTCGTGCGACGCGTCCCGGTGCCTGATCACATCTACACCTATGCCGCGCAGATCGTGCGCAAGACGCGGCCGCAAGGGGAAACGGCTCCCGAGTGGTTGCCGCCGTTGGTGTCGTGGGGCGCAGGCCCGCGTGCGGTTCAGAACCTGATCCTCGGAGCCAAATCGCGAGCCGCCTTGATGGGCAGCTACATGGTTCGTTTGGAAGATGTGCAAGAGGTGGCCGCGGCGGTGCTGACGCATCGCGTGATCACCACCTTTGCCGCTCAAGCCGAAGGCATTTCGGCGCGGGACATTGTCAGCCGCTTGGTCGCAGAATCGAATGAGTCCTAATGTTTGCTGATCGACGCTCCCGAGATTTCCTCGACACGAAAGTGCTGGCCCGCCTAGCGGGGATGCCGCTGTTTGCGCGACGCGCCATGCAAGGCAACGTTTCGGGCAAGCACGCCAGCCCGCATCGTGGGGCAAGCGTGGAGTTCGCCGAGTACCGCAAGTACGTCCCCGGCGATGACCTGCGGCGACTCGATTGGCGCGCTTACGGTCGTTCCGATCGGTTTTACATCAAAGAGTTCGAAGCCGATACAAACCTCCGTTGCTGCGTGGTGCTGGATACCAGCGGTTCGATGGATTTTGGTTCCACGGGCATCACCAAGATCGAGTACGCACGGCGAATCGCCGCGGCCCTCGGTTACTTAGCGGTCCAGCAAGGTGACGCGGTAGGACTGACCTGCGTGGCCGATGGGATCGTGCAAAGCATCCCGCCCAAACGCAACGCGGCTCACCTGTCATTGGTTTTCGATACGCTCGAGCAAGCCAAGCCGGATGGTCCAACCCAGTTGGTGTCGGTACTACATGAACTGGCCGAAACGGTGCGGCAGCGAGCTTTGATCGTCGTCATCTCGGACTTCTTCCAACCGCCCGACGAGCTCCGTAGTTGCTTTGAACATTTGCGGTTTCGAAAACACGATTTGGCGGCCTTCCAGTTGCTCGATCCGGCGGAACTGGATTTCACCTTTCAACGCCCCACACGGTTTCTGGACATGGAAGGGGGGACGGCAATTTTTGCGGAGCCCAACACGATCGCCGATCGTTACCACGCGGCACTCAAGGAATATCTACAGCAGATGCAGAAGGTCTGCTTGGAAACGGGCGTCGACTACCACCGGGTACGGATCGATGAATCGTACGAGCAACCGCTGATGCGTTTCTTGGTCGGCCGCACGCGGACGCGAGGAGTACGATGACGTTCCTGCAGCCTTGGATGTTGTTAGCCGCACCCTTGGTGGCGTTGCCATTGATCATTCACCTGATCAATCAGCGACGGTTTCAAACGATGCCTTGGGCGGCGATGATGTTTCTGTTGACCGCCAACCGAATGTCACGCGGCTATGCGCGATTGAGGCAATGGCTGATTTTAGCGTTTCGGATGCTGGCAATCGCGGGATTGCTGTTCGTAATCAGTCGCCCACTGGCCAGCGGCTGGCTGGGAGCGGCGGCCGGCGGTAGTGCCGATGCGACGCTGGTGTTGCTCGATCGTTCCCCCAGCATGCAGCAGATCGGAGCGGGAACGGCGACTTCGAAGTTAGATACCGCCAAACGCAAATTGCGAGACACGCTGGGGACGCTGGGGACGTCACGCGTAGTGCTGATCGACAGCGGCAGCACCGAAGCCCGTGAACTGGAATCGCTTGATGGCTTGGTCGATTCGCCCGGCACCGGCCCGGCGGGGAATACCGCGGATGTGGCGGCGATGCTGCAGGAGGCTTACTCCTACGTCAAAGCCAACCGCGTGGGCCGCGCCGAGGTGTGGATCGTGTCGGACTTGCGTGAAAGCGACTGGGATGCGGGCAGCGGACGCTGGTCGGCGATTCGTGATTCCTTCCAAGCCCTCCCGCAAACGACTCGGTTTCACTTGCTGTCCTACGCCGAACCGGCGACCGAAAACCTAACCGTGCAAGTCACCGAGGTGCGTCGCGAGCAACGCGACAGCGAATCGCGGTTGCTGGTCTCGCTGCGCGTCTTTGGTAACCCCCAAGACGAAACCGAACGACAGGTTCCGCTGCAATTCGAAATCGATGGTGCCCGATCGGAAACGGCCGTCGCTCTGGTCGGCGGCGTGGCGGAACTAAAAGACCACGCGATTCCGATCGAACAGACGCTGCAACGTGGTTGGGGCCGGGTGACTCTCCCCGCCGATGCCAATCAAGCCGACAACGAAGCGTTCTTTGTGTTTGATGATCCACCGCCGCGCAAGAGTATCCTGGTGACCGATGCCCCGCAGACCGCGCGACCGTTGATGCTGGCCGCTGAAATTTCTTCCAATCCCCTGATCAGCAACGAATGCGAATTGGTCGCGAGGGGACAACTGGCCACTGTGCCTTGGGAAGAGGTTTCGCTGCTGATGTGGCAAGGTGAATTGCCCAGCTCCGACGAACAACAGCCCATTAAGGCGTTTGTGAAAGCGGGTGGCCAAGTGATTTTCTTTCCACCCAAGAATCCTAGTACGACCGCAGCGTTTGGCGTCCGTTGGTTGCCGTGGGTGAAATCGGAGCAACCGCTGTCGATTGAACAATGGCGCGGGGATCAAGACCTGCTGGCCAACACGATCAGCGGCGCTTCGTTGCCGGTCGGACAATTACAGATCAACCAATACGCCGGCCTGGAAGGTCGCTTCACGCCGCTGGCAACGCTGTCGGATAAGCAACCGTTGCTGGTCCGCGTCGACTTGGACGACAAACCTCAGTCGGACGAAGCAGCAATGGCGGACGAAGCAGCAATGGCGGACGAAGCAGCGATGGCAGACGGTGTCGCGAAAGAGGACGATCAGACGGAAGCAGAGACCGCCAACGCCGCGACCGATCTCCGAGCTGGCTTGACCAACAGCGTCTATTTTTGTGCCACCACGCCCACCCCTGGCGATTCCTCCTTGGCTCGCGACGGCGTAGTGCTGTACGTGGCGGTCCAACGCGCGATCGAGAACGGAGCCGCGGCACTGGGCAGCACGCGGACACTGGATGCCGGCACGGTGGTGGCCGACAACTGGCGTTCGGTGGCAGGTGCCGAGGATGCGATCTCGTCGGAATATGGACTCCAACAAGGGATCTTCGCGACCGAAGAAAAACTGGTCGCCGTCAATCGAAGTGCTGCCGAAGACATCCCCGCGACATTGAAAGATGCCAAGCTGCAGCAGCTCTTCGGAGGCCTCGATTTTTCTCGGGTAGATGACACGGCGGGTGACCTCCGTTCGTTAGTCCAAGAAATTTGGCGGCTGTTTTTAGTCGTGATGATCATCGCCATGATCGTGGAAGCCGCCCTGTGCTTGCCGCGGAAACGAACCGTGACCAGCGGAGCCGCGGCATGAACCTGACACAAACCCTTAGCTTCGAATGGACCCCCTGGACGTTGTTGCTTTCGCTGGTGTTGCTCAGCGTCGCCGCCACGTTTTGCTTCTTGGCTTGGCAGCGCAGCGGATACCGACGTTCGATCGGTTTGTTGGAATTGCTCCGCTTGGCCTTGATCGTGATGGGCCTGCTGTTGCTGAATCAGCCGGAATGGGTGCAGGAATATCGGCCGCAAGAACGGCCCGTGGTCGCAGTCCTGTATGACGCTTCGGACAGCATGACGACCCGGGACGCGGACAGCCCCAACACCAGCACGATGGTTTCGCGACAAGCGGCCCTCAAGTCGCTGATCGACGCCGAAACATGGAAAGATCTGCAAGAGCGGATGGAGGTGGTAATCGAACCGTTTGCGAGTAGTGACACTGCCGATGGCTCTGACCTGGGAGCACCGCTTGCCGATGTGGTCGAGCAGCATCCGAACCTGCTGGGCGTCGTGCTGGCTTCCGATGGTGACTGGAATGCGGGAGCTCCGCCCGTCGATGCCGCGGCACGACTGCGTGCCAAAGGGGTACCGGTCTTTGCCGTTCCGGTTGGTCAAGCGACGCAGTTGCCCGACGTCGAGCTACTCAGTTTCGATGTGCCGACGTTTGGGATCGGTGGCAAAGCGGTACGGATCCCGCTGACGATCGAGAGCGCGCTGCCGCGCGACTACCAAACGACGATCAAGCTGACCGCCTCCAACGGCGACGAGGTGACCAAGGACATTCGGATCTTGGCGATGGGAAGGACCAGCGATGCGTTGATATGGAAACCGACCGAGACGGGCGACTTCACACTGACCCTGGAAATCCCGCAGCACAGCAGCGAGCAGGTTGCCGAAAACAATCAACGCACTGCCCCGATTTCGATCCGCCAAGAAAAACTGAAAGTGCTGGTGATCGAGTCTTACCCGCGATGGGAATACCGTTACCTTCGCAACGCCTTGTCGCGCGATCCCGGCGTTGAAGTATCGTGCCTGCTGTTCCATCCGCAACTCGAGAATGTGGGCGGTGGGAACGCGGACTACATCAAAGAGTTCCCCGTTGGCTTGGATGAACTGTCGAAGTACGACGTCGTCTTTCTCGGCGATGTTGGCACCGAAGATGGTCAATTGACCGCAGAGCAATGCGAACAACTGAAAGGCTTGGTTGAACAACAAGCCAGTGGCTTGGTCTTCTTGCCCGGTTGGCAAGGCCGCCAGTTTTCGTTGCTCGAGACCGAACTGGCCGAACTGTATCCGGTGGTGATGGATTCGCTGCAGCCCGACGGCTGGGGTTCGCGGACGCCCAGCCACTTCGAGCTGACCGAATTGGGACGACGCAGTTTGCTAACCAAGTTGGCCGATACGCGTGATGAAAACGTCGATGTCTGGGAAGGACTGCCGGGCTTCCAGTGGTACGCACCGGTCGTCCGCGCTCGTCCGGGCAGCGAAGTCCTATCGGTCCATAAAGACATCTCCAATGAATACGGTCGCTTGCCGTTGCTGGCCACGCGGACCTACGGAGCCGGGAAAGTCCTCTTTATGGGAACCGACGGAGCCTGGCGTTGGCGGAAAGGGGTCGAGGATTTGTACCACTATCGTTTTTGGGGACAAGTCGTTCGCTGGATGGCTTATCAACGAAACATGGCCAAAGGCGAAACGATGCGATTGTACTATTCCCCTGAACAGCCTCAGGTGCGTCAGACGGTAACGCTGACCGCCAACGTGATGGAAAATAGCGGCGAACCGCTCTCCACGGGCGATGTTTCGGCGCGGATCGTCGGACCTTCGGGCCGTGGGCAAACGGTGCGGTTCGGTGCCCAAGGCGATCAGTGGGGGCAATTTGTCGGCCGCTTTACGCCTCAGGAAGCGGGTGAACATGCCGTTACGCTGGCTTGCCAGCAAACCGGTGCGACACTGGAAACCTCCCTGTATGTGCAGGGTGCCGCTTTGGAACGGGTCGGCAAACCGGCGCGTCCCGAAGTTTTGGAAGAAATTGCCAGAGTGACTCGCGGGCAGGTCCTTCCAATCGATAGACTAGATTCTATCCGCGACGCCTTGAAGACATTGCCCGATCCGCCCCCTGCGGTCCGACGCGTTCAACTTTGGAGTCATCCGCTGGTCGCCGGCGTGATGGTGCTGCTGCTGGGGTTGTTTTGGATTGGGCGAAAAGCGGTAGGTTTGATTTAACCTGATTCCCTTGCGAAGGAAGTAACGATGGACGAGCGTCGCAAACTGACGGTTCCCAGCAAGTTGGTTAACCAACTAGATCACTACAAACGCATCGTGTGGCGGATCAAAACGATCGAAGCGATCGCGATGGCCGTGTTCGGCATTTTCGTTGGGTTCCTGGTTGTCTTCGCTCTCGACCGATTGTTCGACACGCCCGCTCCGCTGCGTTGGTTGGCTTTCTTCGCCGCCGCAGGCGGCTGTGCGATCGTGCCGATGTTTGTGCACCGTTGGGTGTGGCAGCATCGACGCATCGAACAGGTGGCTCGTTTGATTCAGCGCAAGTTGCCTCAGTTGGGCGACCAATTGCTGGGCGTTGTGGAACTGGCGAAGAATGAATCGGAACAACAGCGTTCGCCCGCGTTGGTTGAAGCGGCGATCCAACAAGTCGCCGAAGAATCGAGCAAGCGAGACTTCCGCACCGCCGTTCCCCAATCACGCTACCGCGGCTGGGCGGGAGCTGCCGCAGCGGTGGGTCTGGGAGCCTTGGTTTTGCTGGGGCTGTATCCAGCGGCCGCTTCCAACGCTTGGGCACGGTTCCTGTCGCCTTGGAAAGCGACCCCGCGTTACACCTTTACCCACATCGAGCCATTGCCGACCGAATTGGTCGTCGCCCATGGCGAACCGTTTCATGTCGATGTTCAACTCGCCGAAACGACTCAGTGGCAGCCCGCCACGGCGACGGCAACGCTTGGCAACCAGCAACCGCTGGTTGCCGAAAGGTCGGCGGGCAACTATCGCTTCACGTTGCCACCGATGATCGATGAAGGGCCGCTGGAACTGCGGATCGGCGATGCCAACTTTGTCATGCAGGTCAAACCAAAACTGCGGCCCGAATTACGGTCGCTGGTGGCCAGTGTGTCGCTGCCGGCTTACCTGCAACTGGACCAACCGCTGGAAAAGGACTTGCGAGGCGGCACCGTTTCTCTGGTCCGCGGCAGCCAAGCGACCGTGGCGGCACGGGCCAGCCGTACGCTCGCGGCAGCTCGTGTGAACGAACAGTCGGTGACGCCGGCCGGCGAAGCCTTTGAAACACCGACAGCCAAACTGGATGACTCGGTTTCCATGAAACTGGATTGGCAAGACGAATTTGGATTGGCTGGACGCGAGCCATTCACCTTGTCGATCGACGCTTGCGACGACGAAGCCCCCACAATCGCGTGCGAGGACCTCAAGCGGACCAGCGTCGTGCTCGATTCGGAACTGCTGAACTTCAAAGTCAAAGCTAACGATGACTTTGGTATCCGCCGTGTTGGTATTCATTGGATCGGAATGAACGCCGAGTATGTCGACAATCCCACCGAAGGGAGTCGTGCGTTGGCCGGTGGAGGCCCCGATCAATCGGCGCTCGAAGTCCAAGGGACATTCTCCGCCAAGTCGCTGGAGATCGAGCCGCAACCGCTCTATTTGCGGATCTGGGCGGAGGACTTTTTGCCCGATCGACCACGCGTTTACTCGGCACCCTACACGGTCTATGTGCTGACTCCCGATCAACATGCGATCTGGATGGCGGAGCAACTCAATAAGTGGCATCGTCAGGCATTGGAAGTTCGCGACCGCGAGCGTCAACTGTTCGAGAAGAATAAGGAACTGCGAGAACTGGCAGCCGAAGATCTCGATCAACCCGAGAATCGTCGGCAATTGGAACGACAAGCCGAGGCGGAACGTGCCAACGGTCGGCGGCTTGGAAAACTGTCTGCCGCCGGAGAGGAGCTGGTCAAACAGGCGTCGCGGAACCCTGAAATCGGCGTGGGGCATCTCGATCGTTGGGCCGAGATGCTGCAGGTGCTGAAGGACATTTCCGAAAACCGCATGCCGTCGGTCGCCGACCTGCTCAAGGAGGCTGCCAACCAGCCAAAGATGGCGTCGGCGCCACCGCAGAAAACCGGTCCCAAAGCGGGCGAAGTCCGCGCTACCGGTTCGGGGAAACCGTCGGCTTCGAGCGATGATCCGCCAGAGGACAAACCTGCGGTTCCTCAAATTGCCGACGTGGAATCGAATCAGCAGCCACCCAACGAAACGGCTGGGAAGGAAGGTGAACCCGAAGAGAAAAAGCCGTCTCAGCCTTCGCTTGGTCTCGCTCAGACGACGTTGATTGGCCCCGGCGGAGAACCGGAAGAGGAACCGCCTCCGGCACCGGCGGATGAAACGGTCGAGGAAGCGGTCGAAGAACAACAAGACCTGTTAGCCGAATTCGAAAAGATCACCGACGAACTGAATCAGATTCTTGGCAACCTGGAAGGCAGCACGCTGGTCAAGCGGCTGAAAGCAGCCTCGCGTGAGCAATACAAAATTGGTGGATTGCTGACCGAAGATCTGTCGGACACCTTTGGACGCAAAGCCAAGGAAGCGCCCGGCGATGCGGAGAAGACGCTGATCGGTTTGCAGACGCAGGAACAAAACAGCGCCCGCTCGATGTCGCTGATCATGGATGACATGCAAGCCTACTTCGAACGTCGTCGCCTGAATCAATTCAAGATGATCCTTGAGGACATGAAGGAACAAGATGTGATCGGCGGCTTGCGCCAACTGGGAACCGATTTGGTTGCCGAACAAGCCACCTCGGTCGCGCAATGTGATTACTGGTCGGATGCCATGGATCGCTGGGCCGAGGACTTGGTCGACCCTGCCAAGAGCGGTAGCTGCCCCGGTGGGAAATCACCCGGCAGCTTGCCTCCCTCTTTGGTCCTCGAAGTGCTGCAGGTGCTGGAAGCCGAAGTCGATCTGCGTGAAGAAACCCGAGTGGCTCAGCAGGCCAAGGAGGTGACCGAAGCCGAGCAGTACGTCGCTGACGCCAAGCGTCTTTCAAAGCAGCAAAACACGTTGTCCGGCCGCATCGTGAAGGTGATTGAAGCGATCGAGGCACTGCCCGAGGGCGCTCAACGGTTCGCCGAAGATATCAAGCTGCTTGATAGCGTGGTGCCGGTCATGAACGATGCCACCAGTATTTTGAAGTCACCTGAAACGGGCTCCCAAGCGATTGCGGCGGAAACCGAAGCGATCGAATTGCTACTACAAAGCAAGCGAATCAATCCCAGCGGCGGTGGCGGCGGCGGTGGCTCGACGCCGGGCGGCGGTGGTGGTGGGACGACCACCGATACCGCGTTGGTGCTGATGGGACGTGGCATCAATCAAAACGAAGTCCGCGAAGATCACGGCGTGGCGCAGTCGACCGGCGAAAGCGGCCCCGCCCTGCCCGAAGAATTCCGCGCTGGCCTGGACCGGTACTTCAACAGCTTGGAGAAAGTTCAATGAGCAATCGACTAGATCGACGGCCTAGCCAAATCAGGGCCTGCCTGTTGATGCTGATGCTGTGCGGTTTGGCGTTTCCCGCGAAGGGCACAGCCCAGGCGGTGAAGGTTCAGAAAGTTGCCGCTCAACAGGCCAAGAACCTCCAGTTGGTTCGTCAGTTCCAACCAATATTGAATCTGGAACTGGCTTTCCTTCGTCGTTGCTGCGAACTGACCGACGCACAGCGCAAAGCGATCTCCAAGGCAAGCGACAAGGTTTTGCAGGACATTGCTTCGGAACAAATCAACGCCAACAACCCTCGCATGCTGGCACAGTTGCGAGGCCAAGTGATCGTGCAGAATCGGACGAACAAACGTACCGACATGAATAGCTTGATCCGTGATGGTTTGCAGGAAGTGACGAAGCCTTACCTGACTGAGGAACAGCGGGCGGCGTATCGGAAAGAGCTGCAGTATCGCGAGGAGGCTGAAAAACAGGCCTTGGTCGATGATGTGCTTCTGCAAATCGACCAACAGGTGCGTCTGTCGGATGTCCAGTTTGAGCTCGTCAAGGATGCCTTCACCGAGCAGTGGGAAGCTCCCGCGGCAGGACGCTTCAACGGAGGCCAACCGTTCGTGTTGCCGGCCGTTCCCGAAGAATTGGTACTGCCGTACCTGAATGAGGCGCAGAAGGAAGTCTGGAAATTGTGCAACAAGACGTCATCCTATTCCTTCGTCCGCCCCAACGAAAACTTCTTTAAAGAAGAATTCTGGGCAGAGGCCAAGACACAGGACAAGCAGGCGGTGGAAGCCGAAGCCAAGCGCGCTGCCAAAGAGGCACTGACGGTCGCCGCCGAGCACAAAAAAGCCGAGCACAAAAAAGCCGAACAGAAAAAAGCCGAAAAAGCGAAGGATACGGGCCTCCCCATTCCTGCAGCAGCAGCTGAGGAGAATTGATCGAATGCGATTTGTATGGCTGATGATTTTGAACTTGATGGTCGTCCTCGCTGCGACAACGATGCCTGGGCACGCCGCCGTCGTGGACGTGGTAGTCCAACCGCGACAAGAAATCGCCGACACACAATTTGATTCTTGGCTGTTTCAAACGGCCAGGAACGAAGCGGGTTGTCGCAAACGACTCGAAGCGCAGATGAACGTGTTGCTGTTCGAAGCGACACGCGATTTTGCGCTGTCGGAATCCCAACAGCAGAAACTTCGCTTGGCAGCCCGTGGCGATGTCAAACGTTTCTTTGATCAGGTCGAGATCCGGCGAGACAAGTTCCAAGAACTTAAGCATGACCGTCAAAACATGAGCAAGGTCTTTCAGGAACTCCAGCCACTTCAACAACGGCTCAATGCGGGGCTCTTCGAAAAGGATTCGTTGTTTGCGAAAGTCCTGCAGTACGTGCTCGACGATGCCCAACAAGAGATTCAAATCGAGCGGCAAGCTGACCGGATCGAACGGCAACGCAAGGCGGCCGTGCGAATCGCAATCGTGGAGCTCGAGCGGATACTGCCCTTGAACCATCGACAACGCCTTGTCCTCACCGAACAGCTCCTCGGCACGGCCAATTCGATCCCCGTCATGACGCGCTACGGCAAGTACTTGATGCACTATCACCTGTCCGAAATCGATCAAGCAAAATTGATCGATGTGCTGGACGAGGCGCAAATGGAAGGGTTTAAAAAATATGCCGAACAGGGCAAAGCGTACGCGGCTTTCCTGCGTCAACAGGGATTGCTCGCCTCGGGAGATCGAAATGAGTGAGCTTCGTTTTCCGGACGCCTTCCCCGCGATGCTTCTGCGGCGATGCCAACAAGCGGCATGCCTGGTGGCAGTGCTTTGCCTGCCTTCGGCGGTGCTGGGGCAGTTGCCGGGCCAGCGTTACGGCGAAGTCGTGCCGCGTGACGTGCGAGAAATGTATGAACGAGGCACAAAATTCCTAGCCGAAACGCAAGGCGACACCGGCGAATGGACCGGTTCGTCTCATCAAGGCCCCGGAGTGACCGGCATGGCGGTGATGGCCATGTTGGCTTCTGGCGAAGACCCCAACTTCGGTCCCTATGCCAATCACATTCGGCTCGGCTTGCAAGCGATCATTCGCGGGCAAGATGCCGACACGGGGTACTACGGCAACAGCATGTATCACCACGGATTTGCGACGCTCTCCTTGGCCGAAGCCTACGGCATGGTGGACGATCGTGAATGGTCGGGCGAAGGGATGCGGTCGCTGGGAGAATCGTTGGAACTGGCCGTTCGTGCGTCGCTCACTTCACAGAAAGACAATCAGTTCGGTGCGTGGCGTTATTCCCCGACTTCGAATGACGCGGACACGTCGGTGAGTGGCGCGATTTTGGTCAGCCTACTGGCGGCACGAAATGCGGGGATCGAAGTCCCCGACAAAGATATCGATCGTGCAATCAGCTACTTCACCAGCATGACTTCCGACGGCGGCCAAGTCGGTTACTCCGGCGGCATGGGGGGCTTTGGCGATTCGCTGGCGCGGAGTTCGATCGCTTCGCTGGTATTCGCGATTGCACGCCGAAAAGACCTCCCGAAATACAAGGCAACCCTGAGTTACCTAACCAGTAATCTGGAGCAGCAACCACGCAGTTGGCCCGAGTACACCCGTTACTATCAGGCCCAAGCACTTTTCCAAGGCGATGTCGAGGCTTGGGAAAAATGGAACAACAATCTTGTTCGGCAACTCAAGACCGTGCAACAAACCAATGGTAGCTTTAAAGGCCAACTCGGTGAGACCGCCGACACCTCCTTATCCCTATTGGCGATGGCACTCAACTTTCGCTTCCTTCCGATCTATGAGCGGTAATCGCATGCAATCGAGCGATGTCGAAGCCCAGGTTCACGACTTGCCAGGTTCTTGGCAGCGGTTTGCCCAGGCTACCGCGCAAGGAGCCATGATCCGCTTTCACTCCCGGCGTTCGGCGTTGTCGCTGGCCGTTTTCCTCTTGCTCAGCACGTCGATTGCGATGCCGCGGGCGGTCGCCGCGGATGACTCGGGCATACTGCGTCTGCACGATCGGCAGCACGCCACCGGGCAGATGGTCCCCACCGAAGTTCCCGGCATGCTGGCTTGGCAACATCCCGGTTTTGTCGACGCGTTTCATTTCCCGCTGGCGTCGGTGGTATCGGTTTCTTTTCCCGCCACCCCCGGGACCCCCGCGGCAAAGGGCCAGTTCGGCTTCGCCTTGGCTGGAGGAGGCTTGTTCTATGGCAACTTACTGGCCGCCGACGAGCAAACGATTCGCGTGGCCACCGAGACGCTGGGCGAACTGGAATTACGACGCGATCGCATTCAACGCATGTTCCGCTGGCGAAACGGTGAAGACCGCCTGTACGTCGGACCGGGCAAAATACAAGCCTGGCAATCGACATCTGACAAGGCGTGGTCGGATGCGGGCGGCTCTTTAGCGACCGACCAACCGGAATCGATGATTGCCGGCGATGTCGGCTTGCCTTCGCAAGCGGCCATTGATTTCAAAATCGCTTGGGACGAAATGCCTAACTTTCGGCTCTTCTTCGGTGTTGATGCGGAAACTAAGTTAGAAACATCCCGGTTCTCCGGCTTTCGGATTGAAGTCTGGGAAGACGAATTGGTTTTACTGAGTGAAAACGAGCAAACCGCGGATATCGCCCTGATTGGGCCGATCGGTTCCGTTCCAGGACATATTCGTTTGTCGGTGTTGCTGGACCAAGCCCAACAGCGCGTGATGGTGCTCGGCCCCGATGGCCAAGTCGCCGCGGAGATGCAGTTTGAAGCGGAGGCTTCCGAGGAGGCACCGAAACCGTTCTCCGGCATTGGCTTTGAAAACATTCGCGGCAGTGTACGACTGGAATCAGTCGTCGTTTCGGCGGGCTCCGACGAGATGTTCGCGGTCGCCAAACCCTCCGGCGAAGCGGCTTGGTTGGATGGCAACGAGAAATTGACCGGTCGCTTGATGGCGGTCGAGGATGACGGCGAAACGCTTATTTTCGAAGACGACCAGCAGGCAACTCAGCGCGTCGCGGCCGAACGGCTGATGCGTCTGACGCTGCAACCTTTGCCTGTCGAAGGCGACCAACCCGAGGACCGCGAAGCCGACGCCGTCGCCGATCCGCAGGATGACCCATCGCCGAAGGAAGGTACCGGAGAGTTGACGGTGATCCTTCGCTCGGGCATGCGGTTGGTCGGAAAGCTGCAGAGGATTACTGAAGAGGGCATGTCGTTGGAAATGTCCGCCTTGCCCGCTCCGATCGTCATTCCCTTGACCGATGTGCGCGATTTGGTGGTCTTCGCCAAGGAAGCACCTAAGCCACGAAAAATGGAACAGCGAGTCGGTCTTTTGAACGCTGCAGACACTTCGCTGCGCGGCGCATTCCAGGAGGGAGTGTCGGAGGACGATGCATCGTGCTTTGTGTTTGCTCCGCTGTGGGCGGATAACAGCCGCCCGCTGCGACGTGACGCGGCAGCCGAAATGATCTACGGCGACCAGCCAAACAAGGCCAAGCCCAGCATCAACACGATTGCCAATCAGAACGTCCGGAACGGGGTCGCCGTGCGTCAGGTTCTGATTCAGAATGCCGCCGTTCCGGTCGAAGTCGCCAATCAGCCGCAAGCCCAGGCGGTGCCTGTCAAGAAACGAACGCTGCACCTGCGTGCGGGTGATACGGTCGAGTGCGAAGTTTTGTCGATCGATGAGGAGGGCGTGGCGGTTCGTTGTGCGGGCGATGTCGATGCCATGGTCCCCCATGCTCAAATCCGCGCCATGGAATTCAGTGTTCCCGCGGAAACGCTGAGCGACGGAGAGAAGAAAGTCCGGCTGTTAACGGTGCCGCGAATGCGACGCGACAATCCGCCGACGCATTTGCTCGTGTCGGTCGATGGCGATTACTTGCGAGGTCGCTTGATCAGCATGAACGGCAAAACGCTGGTGATTGAAACACGTCTTGATCAACAAACGGTTGATCGCAACCTAATCTCTCAGATCATTTGGTTGCATACGGACGAGATCCTCGGCCCCGATGGGCAACCGCTGCCACCCAAGAAAAACGCCGATGGCGAGGTCAAGGACGTCGTGGCCGAGCAGTCACTTTCTTCGTCGGACTTTGCAGGTTTGGTGCAAGTGGTCCGTGCCGATGGCACACGACTGTCCTTCGTAGCCGAAGCGGTTCGCGATGGGGTCATTACCGGTACGAACCAGTTCTTAGGCCCCTGCAGCCAGAGCCTTGCCACGATCGATCGGCTGCTGTTCAGTTCCCGGATCCAAACGGAATCGCATGAGTTGCCGTTTTCCGAATGGCGCTTGACCCACGCTCCCGACCCGATGGTCTTTCGTGAAGGTGGCGAGGAGATGCCCGGCGGAGGGTCCGACGGCAAAGCCTCCAGTCTCGTCGGCCAGCCCGCACCGGAATTTGAATTGGCACTGTTGGGTGGTGAGAAATATCGCTTAAGCGATCACCGTGGCAGTGTGATTGTGCTCGACTTTTGGGCCAGTTGGTGTGGCCCTTGCATGCAAGCGATGCCCAACGTCGACAAGATGATTCGAGAATTCGATGGCCAAGACATCCAGTTGATCGCCGTCAATTTGCAGGAGTCCGAAAAGCGAATCGAGCAGGCACTGGAACGTCTGGAGTTGGAAACGACGGTGGCAATGGATGTCACGGGCGAGATCGCCGAGCGTTATCAAGCGACCGCCATCCCGCAAACGGTGGTTGTCGACCGCCAAGGCAATGTTTCGCACCTCTTTGTCGGTGGTGGAACGCGGACGTTGCAGCAGCTTCGCGATGCGGTCACCACGGCGTTGGAAGCCAAATAAGCATCTGCCAACGCACCTTCTTTTGCGCCGCCAAATCCTGGCGGGTTCGCGGGCTGAGTTCTGTCAGGCACTGGCCGGGTGTTTTTGCTGAAGCACCGTCACAACCGCTGCAACCGTTGCTCTTTTTTGCGCCGCGCGCGCTTTCACCCGGTTGGTTTTGGCCGTCTTGGCCGGAGTGAGATAGATACCAATGGACGAGCATTCAACCGGCGGTTTGAGGCAGCAACCCAGGAGATCAATCGTGGAACCCCAGCCAGGTGATTCGGGAATTGGTGGAGACGCCACGACGGTCGAGTGTCCGTTGATTTTGCGGTTGCTGGAAACGATGGATCGACTGGATCCCGAGAAACTTGAGCAACTCTGGGATGCCCAAAGCAACCATGAAGGGAGTTTTGAGGAATCGGTCGTGCAGTCGGGATTGGCGAACGAATCGCAGATCGCCGCCGCCTATGCGGAGCACTATTTGTTGCCGCTGTTTGATCCACCTGCCGACCAACCTTCTCCCGTCGATCTGTCGGTCGCCGAATGGTTGCCAGCGACGTTGTGCCGCAAACATATGGTGGCTCCCATTGATCAAGACGGTTTTACCATCGATGTCGCGATCGCCTCGCCGGAGGCTTTGCTGCTCGCCGATGAAGTCCGCGTCCTTTCGGGCCGTAAGATGCGAGCCTTCTTTGCCCCGCTGACCACCATCGAGCGACTACTCGACGTGTTGTATGACCCCGCGGATACCGAGACCGAGGAAAATTGGTCCAGCGAATGGGGCGACTTCGAAGAATTAGAACCCTTGCCGCCGCTCGCGTTTCACGATGAAGCGGACGAGTCGCCACCGAGTCGTTGGTCGGAACCGGAACTCGACGACCAAGGGCTCGAGCGTTTGGCAGCCGATTATCTGAGCGAGCTTTTCGAGCAAGTTTTTCAGCTCGGCGCGACCGATGTCCACCTGGAACCGCTGGCTGAGGGAGGCCGAATTCGTTTGCGCGTCGATCGCGAACTCCGGACGGAAAAATCGCCGGGCAAGCTTTTGTTTGCCGCCGTCCAGGTGCGACTAAAGCAACTGGCGAAACTGGATTTCCAGCGATCGGACGTGCCTCAAACGGGAACGCTGACCGTCCAGTCAAAGGATCGTCGCGTGGCAGTGCTGCTGCACACGTGCCCCACACTGCACGGAGAAAAACTGACGCTCAACGTTCCGGTCGTGAACCGCCCACCGCGCGATCTGAAGGACCTGGGGCTGACCTCTCGGCAAACCGAAGACCTTCTGGCAGCGCTCGGCCAAGGCCGCGGCTTGATTCTGGTGACGGGACCGCAGGGCAGCGGGAAAACCAACACGCTCTACGCCTGCTTGCGTCACTTGAATGACGCACGTACTAACATTTCCACCATCGAATCGACGGTTGCGTTTCCGGTCGATGGGATCAACCAACTGGCACTCGACAACCAGCCGGAGCTGTCCCTACTGGATGCCGTGCAGACCTTTCTGCGGCAGCAGTCGGACGTCCTGATGGCAGGCGAACTGGGCGATCAAGCAACGGCTCAGGCGTGCGCCAAAGCCTCTCTGGCGGGGCATCTGGTACTGTCGTCACTAGACAGTCGAGACACCCTCGCCGCGCTGCAAGAACTCCGGCAACGGGGACTGTCCCCATGCTTGCTGGCCCGATCGCTAGAGGCGATCGTGGCGCAACGGTTGGTGTGCAAACTATGCGTGGACTGCTGCGAGCCTTACCGACTGGAAGAGACTCGGTTCGCAACCTACGGAATTCCGCAGGGCTCGGTACTGCTCCGTGCGGTGGGCTGTGAGGCATGTGCCGACACGGGCTACCAAGGACGAGTCGGCACCTTCGAAGTCATCCGGATGACCGATGAGTTGCGACGACATATCGGCGGCAACGCACCGCGCGACGTGTTGCGACAAGCGATCCTCTCCAGCGGTGCCAAACGGTTGACTCACAACGCCTTGCAACTGGTCGCGACCGGCGTCACCAGTTTGGAAGAAGCGTTGCGAGTCATTACCAGTCCCAAAGGCTAGGCTGCATCCGAGGCGGCACGAAACGCTTCGGCCTCGGGACTTTCCGCCGCCACGCAAGGATTGCGAAGCGTCCCCAAGCCCTCGACTTCGACTTCGCAGACATCGCCTGGCGAGAGATAGCGAGGCGGCGTACGCGCGTCTCCGACACCCGGTGGAGTGCCGGTGTAGATCAGATCGCCCGGGCGCAAGGTCGTGACGCGCGACACGTAGGCGATGACTTGCGGAATCGAAAAGATCAACTGCGCGGTGGTGGAATCTTGCAGTGTCTCGCCATTGAGCCGCATTTGCACCCGCAGTTGATCGACGTTGGGGACTGCGCTGTGATGGACCAAATACGGCCCCAGCGGCGCGAAGGTATCAAAGGTCTTCCCCAACAGCCACTGGCCCCCCGGGCGACCTTTCTGCCAATCACGGGCCGATACATCGTGCCCGCAGCAGTACCCGAACACGTAATCCATCGCGTGAGCCTCATCCACCTGGCGGCAAGTCTTGCCGATCACCGCCACCAGCTCCGCCTCGTAATCGACGCGTTGGCTGACGGCAGGCAAAATAATGGGATCCTCGGGACCGATCAGCGCCTCGGTGAACTTGCTAAAAATGATCGGTTCGGTGGGGATTTCGCTGCCCGTTTCAATCGCATGGTCGCGATAGTTCAGGCCGACGCAGAGGATTTTGTCGGGGCGAGCGACCGGACTCAGCAAACGCACCGGCTCGGTGACCGGCGGGAGCGTCCGCAGTTCGTCGGGAGAGCTTCGCAGGACCTGTTCAAAGGTTACCCAGGGGGTGGCTTCCGACGCTCCCACGGCGGCGAGAGGCTGTAAAGAAACAAGTTGATCGTCGATGAACAGACCGAACTCCGTCGATCGGTCCTGGCGTTGAAAACGGCAAAAACGCACGGGTATTCCTGAGGCTAAAAAGAGGGGCGAAACAGAACAGGCCTTTACTTTAACGTGCTCACAGAGCCCGCGGGTGCTCCGGGGGCGGACGCGTCGGCAGGCTTTGGTGGTCGCCCTGATGAAGCGCAGTCGTTACGCTTACGTTCCCTGAGCCAATCCCCTTTCAACGCTGTGGCACACGCTGCCCAGTCCCTCGCAGAGACTCCGAAAAACTTCATGACACCGTCAGGCGAGGATCCCTCCGAATCGGCCATTCCAGAAAAGCCAAGGCGCACCGCTGCCATCGCTTTCATTCTGTTGACGCTATTCATTGATATTTTAGGAATCGGGATTGTCATTCCGGTGCTGCCAGAATTGGTCAAGGAATTAGTGGGAGGCGAAGTTGCGACGGCCGGTTTGTACCTGGGCATCATCATGGCTTCCTATTCGCTGATGCAGTTCCTGTTCGCGCCGATCGTGGGTGCCTGCTCGGACCGCTTTGGCCGTCGTCCAATTCTGCTGGCCTCGATGTTTGGATTCGGAGTCAACTTTCTGATCCAAGGCTTGGCACCGACCATCGGATGGTTGTTTGCCGGACGCTTGATTGCCGGCATCATGGGTGCGAGTTTCACCACCGCCAACGCCTACATCGCCGACGTTTCGAATGCGGACAATCGTGCCCGCAATTTCGGCTTGGTGGGCGTCATGTTTGGTTTGGGCTTTATCGTCGGCCCAGCCCTCGGTGGCGTCCTGGGGCGCGTCGATCTGCGTCTGCCGTTCTTTGTTTCCGCTGGCCTGGCGTTGATCAACGGCATGTACGGTTTCTTCATTTTGCCCGAATCGTTACCTCCGGAAAAACGAAGTCCGTTTCACTTAGCCAAAGCTAATCCGTTGCGTTCGATCAGCCAACTGAAGGCTTACCCGATCGTGGGAGCGTTGGTGCTGCCCTTCGTGCTGGCCTCCCTGGCACAGCGGGGCCTGGAAAATGTGTGGGTACTGCACAACGGTTTTCGCTATGGTTGGGACGAGATGACCAATGGGCTGACGCTGGGGCTGGTCGGGTTAATGGCCGCGTTGGTCCAAGGCGGCTTGGTGCGGCCGGTGATTCGTCGCTTCGGCGAACGCGTTGTCGCCGTGTTCGCAACCTCGGTATCGGCCTGTGCATTCTTAGGCTACGCCTTGGCCGATCAGGGCTGGATGGTGCCGATGATCATTGTGTTTGGTTCCTTGGGCGGACTGGCGGGCCCGGCCATTCAAAGCATCGTGGCAGGTTCGGTCGATGCCGGGGATCAAGGCAAAGTCCAAGGGGCGCTGACCTCGATGATCAGCCTGACCAACATCGCCGCTCCGTTGATTTTCACCACCGGACTGTTCAGCTACTTCACCTCCGAGCAGGCTCCTTTCATTTACGCCGGTGCCCCGTTTTTGCTGGGCAGTCTGTTGCTGGCGGTCGCAGCCATCGTCCTAGCGCGCGTGTTCGCTCGTTTTCACGACACCCACAAGCCGCAGATCGTGGAATCCGCCGGCGAGCTGGAAGAATCTTAGGTGGTCGAGAGAGAGCGCGGGCCGCGCTCCATCCGAGTCCCGACCAGGCAGGCTCGGAGGCACCGGTGACAGAATCGCTAAGGCGACTTTCGCTTCCTTTTTGCACCGCATAGCGGGGCCTAAGGCGACTCTTTTCGCCGCTCGTGCAAACTACCTCTCAAGCAATGAAAGAAACTTACCGCCGGGTGATTGATTTCTGTCACGGCCAAGTCATAATTTAGCGAAACAAGGTGATTTACGGGCCCTGCCACGCCACCAGTAGCTGGTCCACAAGGCACCAGTTCGATGTCACGGCCAGTTTGGTGTCAGGGTAGAAACAGATCGCAATGGCTAGCTCCGGCGGAAACGACCAAGGCCGCTTGGAATCTCGGCGTCAAGAATTGCGGCGGACGCTGCAGACCAATGGCTTTGTCGCCCTGGGAGATTTGGCGTCCCGGTTGGGAGTGAGTGAATCGACGGTTCGCCGTGACCTCGATTTCCTAGAGGAACAAGGCGACGCGCGGCGGACCCATGGCGGTGTGTTTTGGACCGGTTCGCCGACCAGCATGCGATTGTTTGAAACCCGTGCGGATTCGCTTTGGCAGCGAAAGCGGGAGATTGCGATCGCGGCGGCGGAGTTAGTCGCAGACAACGAAACAATCCTGTTGGATGGAGGCAGCACCACCTACGAATTGGCGCGACAACTGGTCGGGCGTCCCTTGCAGATTGTGACCAACAGTTTGCCGGTAGCCAACTTATTTGCTGCCAGTGATACGGCAGATTTGATCCTCATCGGCGGCTACGTGCACGGCCGCACTGGGGTGACGATCGGTCCGCTGGCCAACCAAGTGTTGGCAACGTTAAACGTCAGTCAGGCGTTTTTGTCGGTAGCCGGAGTCGACGCGAGGGGGTTCTACAACAGCAACTTGCTGCTGGTGGAAACCGAACGTCAGATGATCGCTACGGCAGACAAAACCGTTGTGATCGCCGATAGCAGCAAATTTGGCCGGGCCAGTTTGTCGCGATTGTGCGGTCTAGGTGAGGTGCACACGGTTGTAACCGACCAGAAATTAAGCGAGCCATGGCAGGCACAACTGAGTGCCGCAGGGCCGAGTGTACTATTAGGGGTCGAAACTCCGTAGGGATTCTCCAGCGAGCAAAGCTCCCTTAGACCGAACATTTGACGCAGCTTTCCTGGGCGAGCTAACGCCGATGAATGCCCCTGCGGTGACAACTGATAAACCAAACCCCATTCCTTTCCTTCCGTTGACCCATTCCGAGTAGTGATGACTGATCCAGCGGTAATTGAAGCACTCGTCCGACAAGCCGTCCGATCGGCGCTGCATGGGCAAGCCTCGGGCGCGCCCGCTGTGGCGACCTTGGCTGGCGACCAGCCCCTAGGTTGGGTCGATGGCAAACCGAACCTGCGGGTGAGCATTTCGGCGCGACATTGTCACTTGACCGACGAACACGTCGAAATCCTGTTTGGCAAAGGGGCAACCTTGACGCCGGAGAAGCCGCTGTACCAAGACGGTTTTTTCGCGGCCGAACAAACGGTGATGGTTGTCGGCCCACGACGTCGGATGCTACCCAGCGTGCGGGTTCTCGGACCGACACGTTCGCACAGTCAAGTCGAGTTGGCGCTGACCGATTCGATCTCGTTGGGCATCGATGCTCCGACTCGGCATAGCGGTGATATCGAAGGCACCCCCGGCTGTGTCTTGGTCGGCCCGGCTGGCACGGTGCAGCTCGACCGCGGTGTGATTCGCGCCGCGCGGCACGTCCATATGAACTTTGATGACTGCCGCTACTACGGCGTCGAGAACGGCGACTTCATGAAGTTGTCGATTAAGAGTCCAGCTTGCAGCGTCACCTTCGAAGACTTGCTTGTTCGAGCCGACAAGGCGGCCAAGTTGGAAGTTCACATCGACACCGACGAAGGCAACGCGTGCCATCTCGACGCGGCTGAGCGGATTGAGCTCAAACCGCAAGACGAATCATGCAAGTGCCACGGCTGAGCATGTCCGTGCCATGGCTGAGGCGGCGGCGAGCCGTCCTGTCGTTCATTCTTTCTTTTACGATTCCCACGTTTACTCCTCTCCCTGAAAGGTAATTCTGATGGCAAACAATAACGAGGCGCTCGGCATGATCGAAACCAAAGGCTTTGTGTCTTTGGTGGAGGCTGCGGATGCGATGATGAAAGCCGCCAACGTCCAGTTTCTTGGCTGGGACAAAGTCGGCAGCGGATTGGTCAGTGCATTCGTGTGCGGTGACGTTGCGGCTGTGAAAGCCGCTACCGACGCCGGTGCCGCTGCCGCTGGTCGGATCGGCGAAGTCGTCAGCGTGCAAGTCATCGCACGTCCCCACGACGACATCAACAAGGTCCTCAAAGCCAAGATGCCGAGCGCGTAACGCGATCCGGAAAGCAACCACTGATGCCGAAAAAAGCTGTTCGAAGAAAGGCCGCGCCACCCGAAGCGGTCGCTGCGTCTTCATTGTCCCTATCACCAGAAGTTCAAAGAGTCATTGAAATGAATCAAGCAATTGGTCTGATTGAAACCAAAGGTCTGTTGGCGTTAATCGAAGCCACCGACGCGATGGCCAAAGCCGCCAACGTCGAAATTGTCAAACGCGTCGACATCGGCGGCGGTTTGGTCACCACCGTGGTCAGCGGTGACGTCGGCAGCGTCCGTGCGGCTGTTGAAGCAGGTTCGGCCGCCGCCGCTCAAGTCGGCGAATTGGTCAGCAGCCACATCATCCCACGTCCGGCCGAAGGTTTGGCGGAAGCGTTTTTGGCGTAGTCCATGTCACGGTGGTGTGCAAATCGGTGCGGTTTAAAAAGGAGTAGAGGCCATGAAGGTTTTGGTTGCAAACCTCGGATCGACCAGTTTTAAGTATCGTCTGCTAGACATGACCGACGAGTCCTGTCTGGCGCGTGGTGCGGTCGATCGGATTGGGGAACCGGTCAGTCAATGTACGGTCGCGATTGGTGATTGGTCCGATGCGCGTCAACAGTCAGTGCCCGACCATGGCGTGGCTGTGGCGGCTTGTCTGGAACAACTAACGGATCCCGAACACGGTTGCTTGGCTCGCCCCGAAGAAGTTTCGGCCATTGGCTTTAAAGCCGTTCATGGCGGACGGATTTCGGGCGTGCATGTCGTCGATGACGATGTCCTGAACGCGATGGCTGAAATGAATTCCGCCGCACCTGCACATAATCCACCGTACATCGCGGCGATGCGTGCGTTGGCCGACAAGGTGTCGGGCATCCCGTTGATCGCGGCTTTCGAGACGGGGTTTCATTTAACGATTCCCGCCGCTCGTAGGACTTACGCGATTCCCGAGGCATGGACGACCGCCTTGAATCTTCAGAAGTGGGGATTCCATGGTGCCAGCCACCGCTATATCGCCACGCGGATGGCCGAACGACTCGGCCGCAGCGACGCGCGAGTGATCTCCTGTCACCTCGGCGGCAGCAGCAGCTTGTGTGCGATTCAGGATGGCAAAAGTGTCGCTACGACGATGGGCATGACGCCGCAAACCGGTTTGCCACAGAACAATCGCGTGGGTGATTTCGATCCCTTCGCATTGCCATTGATCATGCAGCACACCGGCGAGTCGCTTGCCGAGGTCCTGCAACGGCTCGCAACCGAATGCGGGCTATTAGGGTTGAGCGGCAAGAGTGCCGACATTCGTGATATCGAGCAGGCCGCCGCAGCCGGTGACGAGCGTTGCCAATTGGCCCTCGATGTTTACGTAGCGGAAATCCGCCGCCACCTCGGCGGCATGTTGACCGCACTTGGCGGAGCCGATGCGATTTGTTTCACCGCCGGAATTGGTGAAAACGGTACGGAAATCCGGTCCCGAGTTTGCGCAGGACTGAGCGACTTGGGGATTGAAATCAGTGAAACCAAAAATGCGCAGCCGGACGTCAACGCCTTGGGCGAAGCCACGATCCACGCCGACACCAGTCGGACCGAGATTTGGATCGTGCCTACCAACGAAGAACTGATCGTCGCTCGGCAATGTTGCCAGTTGTTGCAAGAAACCTCCCCTTAGTCGTTGTCGGCGAATATTTATGTTTATCGCGCGTGTGACCGGTTCGGTGGTCAGCACTCAGAAAGTCGCTTCGATGACCGGCCACAAGTTGTTGGTCGTCGAGCCGTACCGTCTGTGTGCTGAAGCTCGTGACAAATTTGTCACGACAGGACGAACATTTATCGCCGTCGATACGCTGGGTGCCGGCGAAGACGACTACGTACTGATCACCCAAGGCAGCAGTGCTCGTTTAACTCCCGAAACGGGCAAACTGCCCATCGACGCCGTCATCATCGGCATCGTCGACAGCGTCCACATCGAAAAACAAAAAGTCTACGACCGGAAATAAAAAGGGGTCAGGAGCCTTTTCAAAAAGGGGTCCGGAGCCTTTTTCCAGCCGCACAATCAACCAGTGAGACAACGCATGCAATACGACGAAAACCTCATTCGCAACGTAGTGGCCCAGGTGCTGGCCGAAGTCGGGCCGATGCCGGGGTCGGCTTCGCAAGCCAAGGACACAAGTCGCGTCCTCCCAGCTTCGGGATCCTTCTCCGGCGGGTCGTCGGTCGGGCAGCACGGCGTCTTTACCGACGTCGACCAAGCCGTTGCCGCGGCACGTTGCGCGTTTGAACAATTCTCGGGTTTCACCATGGAGCAGCGTCGGCGAGTGATCGAGATCATTCGCGAGATCGCGATCAGCCAGTGTGAAGAACTGGGATTAATGGAAATGGACGAAACCAAGATTGGTCGTCCGGTCCACAAAATTGAAAAGCTGAAGACGTTGGGCGAAAAGAGTCCCGGCACCGAGTTCTTTTCCACCCAAGCCTTCAGCGGGGATCACGGCCTGGCAATTATCGAACGGGCTCCGTTCGGCGTGATTGGTGCCATCACCCCGGTCACTCACAGCTTGCCGACGATCACAGGAAACTCCGTCAGCATGCTGGCCGGCGGTAATACGGTGGTGGTCAATCCGCATCCTTCGGGCAAGCGAGTTGCTGTGGAAGGCGTACGCCGGTTCAACGAAGCGATCCACCGGGAACTGGGCATCGACAATCTGATCTGCGTCATTGCTGAACCGACTTTGGAGACGGCGAATGCTCTGTTTGCTAATCGAGACATTGCGTTGATCTGCGTAACCGGCGGCCCGGCCGTGGGTCGAGCGGCGCTGCGGAGCGGCAAGCGAGCGATCGTGGCCGGCCCGGGAAACCCACCGGTCGTGGTTGACGAAACGGCGGACCTCGAGCGTGCGGCGCAGTGCATCATTCAAGGTGCCGCTTACGACAACAACCTGCTGTGCATCGCCGAGAAAGAGGTGTTTGTGGTCGACAGCGTGTTTGACGCGATGCTGGCTGCGATGCAGCGAGCCGGCGCGGTCAAGCTGGACGCTTCGCAGATTGCTCGTCTGACCAGTCAAGCGATCGTCAAAGTCGGCGACGACAATCACGATGCGGCGTGCAAAGATTTCATCGGCCAAAACGCTTCGGTGTTGGCTGCCGCGGCGGGCGTGAACGTGCCCGATTCCGTGGAATTGCTCTATGGCGAAACCGACGAACATCATCCGTTTGTGACCGTGGAACAGATGATGCCCTTCGTCCCGTTCGTGCGTGCTCATGACGTCGACCATGCGATTGCGCTGGCCAAGAAATACGAACATGGCTTTCGGCACACGGCGGTGATTCACTCCCGCAATGTAAGAAACATGACCAAGATGGGGCGTGCCCTCGACACGACGCTGTTCATCAAGAACGGTCCCTGCATGGCAGGACTGGGCTTGGGCGGCGAAGGCTATCTGTCATTCTCGATCGCTGGCCCGACCGGAGAAGGGGTCACCACGCCGGTCACCTTTACTCGCGAACGACGTTGCAGCATGGTCGATGACCTGAACGTTGTTGGCAGCCCCGACGCCCTGTAGGACCATCACAGAAATGCAATCGGCTTTGGTACTCGGAACGACGCGTGCGACCGTCAAGCACGACAGCTTGACCGGCGAGCGTTTGCTGGTCCTGCAACCACTCGGTGTGGATGACGCGCCCGATGGTTCGCCACTACTGGCGATCGATCATTTGGGTGCCCGGCGAGGCGACCACGTGATGATCACCAGCGACGGTTCCTTTGCCAGAGACCTTGTCAATCACGACAAGACACCGGTGCGGTGGGCGGTGATGGGATTGATCGATCCCAA
>CAYZHQ010000053.1:0-2643 GCA_964477385.1 uncultured Pirellulaceae bacterium | reverse complement strand
TAGTGCTGGCCGATTTGCCGGCGGTCGTCGTTTGCCAAGCTTGCCGTCAGCCTGCGATCCGCGCCGCCGCGGTGGCCACGTTGGAAGAAATGCAGCGGATCGAAGCCGCCTTGCAACCGCAATTGTGGGTGCTGGACATGAGCCGCTTGTCGCTGTCGCAAGCGGTCGCGTTAGCCGATCGTTGCGGACGCTTAACATCGACCGGAGGACCCCACTGATGAAGATCGCTCGGACGATCGGCACCGTAACGCTGGCTCGCATGCATCCTGCCATGCGTGGCGCACGCCTGCGGTGTGTGGAAGAATTAACCAACATCGAGAAGCTTGAAGATTCGGTCTATGGCGGTGAAACGATCATCGCCTGGGACCTGTGTGGTTCCGGCGTCGGCGATCGCGTCGCGCTTGCCGAAGGTCCCGAAGCGGCACAGCCGCTGCATCCCGACATCGTTCCGATTGACGCGGCCATCGTCGCAGTGCTTGACCATGTCGACATCGACCCGCCTAGTGCAGCCAGCCGACAGCGTCCATAACCCGAATCATAACCCGTTCCGCATTACGCTCCCTTCCCGCTTTCCTTTTTATCCGCAAGCAGAGCCACGCCATGCAAAACGTGCACAAGATTAAGCAAGACATGTGCGACATCGGTCGCCGCATTTATAACCGCCAGTTCGCCGCCGCGAATGACGGCAACATCACCGTCCGAATTAGCGACAACGAATTCCTCTGCACCCCGACGTTGCATTGCAAGGGTTTCTTGAAGCCCGACGACATTGCCACGGTCGACATCACGGGCAAGCAAATCGCGGGTCGCAAGAAGCGATCGAGCGAAGCGTTGCTGCACTTGGAAATCTACAAGCAACGCGAAGACGTCCGCAGCGTGGTGCATTGCCACCCGCCGCACGCGACCGCCTTTGCGATCGCTCGCGAACCGATTCCGCAGTGCATTTTACCCGAAGTCGAAGTCTTCCTTGGCGACGTGCCGATCACGCGTTACGAAACCCCTGGCGGACAAGCCTTCGCCGACACGATCATTCCCTTTGTCGATAAGACGAACGTCATGATCCTGGCCAATCATGGCACGGTCAGCTACGGCGAAACGGTCGAACAAGCCTATTGGTGGACCGAGATCTTGGACTCGTATTGCCGGATGTTGATGCTGGCTCGTCAACTGGGCCATGTGGCTTACCTGGACGAACAGAAGTCGCGTGAGTTGTTGGACCTGAAAGAAAAATGGGGCTACAAGGATCCACGTAACACGAAAGACTTTGAGAACTGCGACATCTGCGCCAACGACATCTTTCGCGAGAGCTGGGAAGGAGCCGGCGTTGCGCGACGCGCCTTCGATGCACCGCCTCCGATCAAGCCGACCGCAGCAGCAACAGCAGCGGCCCCAGCGAGTGGCGTCGATGAGGAGCAGCTCGTAAAGCTGATTACGGCCGAAGTGATGCGTCAGATGGGCCGTTAAACCACCGCCGATTTCAGGCAGGCGGCGACAGAGACAACCGGATCAACTGAAAGAGTGAGAGTACGATGAAAGTTTCGATTATTGGTGGTGGCGGATTGGTCGGCTCGTGTGCGGGCTATGCGTTGCAATGCGGTGGCGTTGTTCGCGAGATCGCGATGCTAGACGTCAACCAAGAGTTGGCTGTCGGGCACGCGCTCGATTTGATGCACGGCGGGCCGAGCGTCGCCGATCAGGTGATCGTCGGCGGGGGATACGAGCACATCGCGGACTCCGATGTGATTTGCATCACCGCGGGCTTGCGTCGCAAACCCGACGAGTCGCGACTCGACTTGATCAACCGCAACACCGATCTGTTCGTGTCGATTCTCGATCAAGTCCGCGCCGCGGGTCCCAAGTCATCGGCGATCGTGCTGGTGGTTTCCAATCCCGTCGACATTCTGACTTACGTGGCGGCGAAGCGACTGGGACTTCCCACTGACCAAGTGATCGGGCTGGGGACGCAATTGGATACGATTCGGTTCTGCAGCCTGATCGCGCAGGAACTGAAGACGCCTCCGACGCAGACCCGCGCGTTAATTTTGGGGGAACACGGCGACTCGATGGTGCCGATCTGGAGCAGCGCCACCGTAGCGGGCCTGCCGCTGGAAAAGATGCCCGGCTGGACCCCCG
Organism: uncultured Pirellulaceae bacterium; assembly: GCA_964477385.1. GTDB lineage: Bacteria > Planctomycetota > Planctomycetia > Pirellulales > Pirellulaceae > Roseimaritima. Next base: position 510 of record CAYZHQ010000053.1, on the reverse strand, counting down.
CGCTGGCGAATCAGCTGTTTACCCGCACGCGTGGCAGTGGGGCCGAAGTCATCAAACGCAAAGGTGGCGCGGGTTTTGCTGTCGGCATTGCTATCCGAGACTGCATCGAAGCGATTGCCTTGGACCGTCGTTGCCTGCTGCCGGTCAGCACGGTGCAAAATGGCTGCTACGGGATTCGGGACGTGGCGTTGTCGGTGCCGACGGTGCTGGGGCGTGCCGGAGTTCTGGAACGACTAGAACTTGATTTATGGCCCAAAGAGGTGCAAGGGATCCGTTCGAGCGGCATCAGTCTCCGCAAGACGTTGGAAGTGGTTTTGCAGCGACTTCCCTAGCCCGGATTATTCACGTGAATGACTAGGGACGCCGCAACTGTTTTCCCGGATTGGACTTGCGTCAATGCCTTGTTTAGCAGGCTGCTTTTGGTAACCCGACGCGTGAGCGAGGAATTTTTATTAGTGATCCCTCGCTTACCGGCTCGTTGATTTAGGCGAGTTGATTCGTATTGGAGGA
>CAYZHQ010000052.1:0-37775 GCA_964477385.1 uncultured Pirellulaceae bacterium | reverse complement strand
CGGGAAGACCGTTGCGGCGTCCCTAGTCATTCACGTGAATAATCCGGGCTAGGGCATTGCGGTCATCCGGTGGCAGAGTCCAATTAGGTGATCGAGCTGGTGACTAATAGCGTCCCGGTTTGCGGGTTCGTTCAACACGCTGTGTTCCAGTCTTCGTGCCGGTTCGGTGGCAACGTCGAAGCCGTAACTTCCAAAAGCCCCTTTCAGTTGATGTGCCGTCCGATGCAGCAGTTCCATATCCTCTGCTTGGAATGCCTGGAGAAGCGTTTCGATGCGAGCGGGAATTTCTTCAACGAACATTTCTACTAATTCTGCCATCGATTCGTCAGCTGCGAAGGTGGAATGGATCGCACCAACGGTCGACGTGTTGTCACTGTGCATCAAGAGCCCCAGACGTATGGAAAGAAAACGATTATTTGCCCCAGCATGCTGTTTCGGCCAAGGCAGTCGTCTCTTGACCACCAAGCTGTTGCCTAAGCAGTTTTTCGGCGGCAGCCTATTGTCCCTGAACAACCGGCTTAACGCTGTCAGCCATCGCCTCGTCCTTCCTTCTCCTGAAAAGCCAACAACCGGCCCAGCAAGCTTGTTCTGTTTATCGACTGTTCAACATGCGATTCATGATCTTGCGGCCTGACTTAACGATAGTTTGGAAGCATGCGGACCGATAAACCGCTGCCGAAGCCTGCGGTTGAAGAAACGGGGGTTTGAGCCTTGATTGCATGAATGTGCAAATCATCAATTAGGTTTCATACCCTTCGAATGCGGACCTACCTTTCCATATAGCAGGAAGCGGTTTCACGGAAACGTAAGGCATTGCGAACAGGGGCAGGCGATAGGGATGTTGCCCAACGCCCAGCGACCAGAGAGTAACGATGACAAGCCTTCGGCGGAAAGGCTTGTCGGGGGGCAGCCACGCGTGGATACGCCTTCCATTCCTTTCACCGTATTTTCAAGCGAGCAACGATGTCTGTCGTAAAACCTACTGGAGAAGTACTGCATGTTGATGACGATCCGGCAACCTTACGCTTAGTGAATCACCTGCTAACGAAACGCGGTTATCAGGTGGAAAGTCTAGCCGACCCGAGGGAGGCGATGCGAAGGCTGGAACTTACCGGAACGCGCGTCGTGTTGTTGGACGTGAATATGCCGCATACCTCAGGTATGCAGATTTTGCGGGAAATCCAAGCGTACGGAGGCTATATCCCAGTCATCATGCTGACCGGCATGTTGACCCAGTTCACGCTCACTGAGGCACTCAGCCACGGCGCGGATAGTTGTCTGTTCAAGCCAATCAAAAAACCGGAGAAGCTCTATGAAGCGGTCGCTTCCGCATTTAGGAAACTCGATCGGTGGCGTGAACTGCTGCTGGAGCTGAATGAACGGAAATTGCTCGCCACCGAAACCACCGGAATGTGTTAATACGACAGCGCCTGCCTGAGGCGGAAATCCGGTGATTGACTGATTCTTCAAACAACGAATCCGTTTTTGCGATAGCCACGGTGTTCGTCACAACCACCGCGGCTATCGCCGAAAAAGCTCATTCCAAGAGTCGCTGTCTCGCCCAGCGATGGTTAAGAGACTACGGACGGTTGGCCATTTCCGGCCCCGTTGGAACGCATTGAATTTAGTCTTGCCACCGCTTCAGTGCGATTTCTACAACCCGTCTTCGCAAAGATGGATGTTTTGCGGTAATGCACCGTGCGAACACTGATGTCGAGTTTCGCCGCGATCTCTTTGATCATGGCGCCCTGCTCAAGCAAGGCAAGGATCGTTTGTTCCTCCGCAGTCAACGCGTTAGCGATCGGGTGCGGGATTGTCGGCCGTATTGCGTTGCGCGACTCGGCCACCGCGACCAGCCGTTCGACTAAGGATAGCAGCGCATCAACCGAATGCGGTTTCTCCAATACGTCTTCGGCGCCAAGTTTGATGGCGTCGACGATGCGAGAGGTTTCGACTCCCCGGCTGATCATGACAATCAGCGTGCGGACATGAGCCGCCTGGGCGTGGTCCAGGATCTGTTTGGCACCTTGGTCAGGCAGGCCGAAGCTGACGAAAGTGAGCGAGCATTCGTCTGGTGGCAATGCCCGCAAAAATGATTGTGCACAGCTAAAGACGCCCGTCTGAAATCCATGGGACTCCAACGTCCTGGCCAGGGCACGGGATTCAAGATAATTTTCGTCGACAAGATTGATGTGATTCACCATGGTCGATCAGCTCCCCTTCTGCATGGAATCAAAATTCCATTGACTGAATGGGGCTGTCGCGCAGCCAAGTCTGGTTCGAAGGAAGCGGACGAGAGAAACTTGTTTTCGCTTGCTTCGTCAAGTTCCTTGCCGGCTTGCCTGGAATCTGCCTCTAAAGAATCGGTGCGGAGTGTGTGCCGATTCGCTGAACCACCATCGCTCCCTCTCCAAACATGCTGATGAAAAAGTCTCGCTACCCTTCTGCCCGCTTCGTTGAATCCTTGTTGGCCTCTGCCTAACCGCTCCAAGGTTCTAACGCGGCCCTGCGATTTCAATCTGATCTGCACCTTGAACTCCAATGCGGCACCCTCACATCACCACAGTTCGACGCTGCCCGCGTTTTCGTTTGTTGTACAACGCCTTGTACCTTCCGTGTGGGTTGCCTATGCCCCGGAAAGCGACCCGCCAACCCGTTTTGACGCTTCACTTCCCAATTTGGGTTATCGGTTTTGTGGCCAGAATAGCTAGTCCCAAAATGTAGATTTTGCGCCTGGGCGCATCCTTGTCGGGACGCGTCTTCCTCTGTGTTTAGTCGTCGGCGCGTGTCGTGTCCTTTTGCAGCAGGCACCGGAACAAGCCCCGCGGGAGCGGTTATTGCTGCCCCATACCGTTTTCAACAGCCTCGGCATGCCGCGCCGTGACTGGTCCAGAGAGCTCGTGCTTCGCAGCAAAAAAAGGGCCGAAGCGGTTCATTTCGGAACGGTGCAAAGAGCTGCGAAGGTGCGCAGAAGATCATCATGTGACACCCACGCGCACTTGTCCACGCGGTTTCGGATCTGCGCGATTGCGTCAGGACTTCAGAGCCACACAAACGTTCGAAATGAACATGAAGTTTTGCGGCACAAGTTTTTAAGAATTTGAGGTGTGCATCCGCATGCACCAAAGTGTGCAAAACAAGCACAAAGTGGTCCAGATTCGCTTCACGCACTGTTTTATGACGTTTAATTGCTCGCTTTGACAACCTTTCGCGACGAGTGACATCGATCAACTTTTCCCATAACTTTAGCGGTACCATCAGATGTCTGAACCGGAATTGATCAGCCTCCCTGTAGCACCGCTTCCATGTGTGCTGGTGGTTGATGATGCGGAAAACGTACACCAGTTGATTGAGTTTTACCTGGGGTCCGGCAACGTTAGACTTCTGCATGCTTATGGTGGCCAAGAAGGTTTGCGGATGGCGCGAGCCCATCGCCCATCGCTGATCTTGCTTGACTACATCATGCCTGACTGCGATGGGCTGGAAGTGGTCGATGCGTTAAAGCAAGATCCGCAGTTTTGCGAGATTCCCATCATCATGATCACGGCAGACAACGACCGTCGGCTGGTTTCTTTGGCGTTTGAGAAAGGGGTGAGCGACTATGTGGTCAAACCCCTGTATCGGGAGGAGTTTCGGGCACGCGTCCAGGCTGCCCTCCGGACTCAGGCATTGCTGCAGGATTTGAAGCAGCGATCTCAGTTCGACGCCCTAACAGGGCTGCTCAACAAGTCGAGCATCATAACGCAACTGCAGCAGGCAATCGCTGGCAGTCGGGACGGGCAAGAAGATTCCGTTGTGATGTTTATCGACTTTGACCGCTTTAAGCTGATCAACGACAGCTTGGGGCATGCGGTTGGGGACTTGGTTCTGCGGGAAGCTTCGCGGCGACTGAGTAAAAGCATTCGCTGGAGCGATTCGATTGCACGCGGCGATTGCGAGATGTCCGTGGCTAGGCTGGGAGGTGACGAATTCGTCATTCTCTTAAACGGCGTTCCGGTAACGGTCGACGTCGCTCAGATTGCGGATCGAATTCTGATGAAGCTGCTCGAGCCTTACGAAATCGATGGGCGAACACTCTATTTGAACGCGAGTATCGGCATCGTCTCTTGCTCCGGGCAATATGAATCCGCGGACGAAGTAATGCGCGACGCCGATATCGCAATGTACGAAGCAAAAGAAGCGGGACGCGGTTGTTTTCAGATGTTCCATGACGAGATGCGCAACCGTGCACAGACGCGTTGGCAACTCGATCGTGACCTGCGACGAGCCGTAAAGCTGGAACAGTTTCGATTGGTCTATCAACCGATCGTCGACCTTCACTCGGGTGCCGTGGAAAGCGTCGAGGCGCTGGTTCGTTGGGAGCACCCTGAACGAGGGCTCGTGCCACCCAATGATTTTATCCCCTTGGCGGAAGAGACAGGCATCATCATTGAGATCGGTAACTGGGTGACGAAAGCCGCCTGTGAGCAGTTCGTTGCTTGGTTGCGTCAAGATCCTCAGACGACTCCTCATCACATCAGCATTAATCTGTCGCGTCAACAGTTGGTGCATCCGGGGTTCACGCAGACGACACAGGAAATACTGAACAGCACAGGGATCTCGCCGTCACGCGTCCATTTTGAGGTGACCGAAAGCCTGATCATGGACGACCTGGAAACGTCCCTCGTCGCGCTGCAGGCGCTGCGGGATCTGGGAGCGAAAATTGACCTCGATGACTTTGGTACGGGCCACTCGTCGTTGGCGTGCCTGCATCAATTACCGATCGACGTGCTGAAGTTGGATCGTTGCTTGATCACAACGATTGATCAGGGAAGCTACTTCATGAATCTGGCAGATTTGATTCTGAAGTTGCTGGCCGAGACGGAGATCGTGGTGGTCGCCGAGGGAATCGAAACGATCAGCCAATTGCAAACGCTGCGTAAGTTGGGTTGCCCTCTGGGTCAAGGCTATTATTTCTCACGGCCGATTCCCGCCGAAGAAGTGCAGGGATTCGTAGCGTCACAGCGAATGTTGATTCCACCGGTGCTGGGCCAAGAAGCCCACCAAGGCCTCTCGGTAGAAATCTGCCAAACGCCGCAGTGGTAACGGCCACGCACTTCTGGCCGTCGTGTCAGTGCGAGCACGCACGTGACCACGGGATCCATTAACGGTTGACTTGGTCGGTCAGCAGTTCGTGCGATGCGACCATGGCCTCGCGCCATTGCCCCGCTTCCGCCGTTGCAATGATCTGGTTCAGTGTGGCTGTCTCGGCGACTTGCAACTGACCATTGGCCGATCGTTCCTCGACCACCAACTTGAGTTGCTCAAGTTGTTCCGCGTTGCGGCGATTGCACACGCCGTACAGGGTCACCGCGATGTCGTAGCCGTCCTGCTGTAACACAGGCTTGGTTTGTATGAGCCACCAGAAAACGGCAACCATCATCAGACCTACCACCATCGCGGGAAGACGCCACCGGATGGGTTGGCTTGCCTGTCGATTGCTTATTCCCATTGAATCACCTCACCCTCGCGCATGCTGGATAGTTCGGCCCATAGAAAAAGGTCGACAAAATTGCTGATGAAACGGACCGAGCCATCTCCGAAGGCAACTTGGCCACCACCAGGATGTTGTGAATACATCTGCCCGACATGGAAAGTGGGAAAGTTCACCGGGTGGATGATCGGCACACCGGTAATGTCCAGTTCGCCGCCTGAGGGACCTGCGTGGACGAGTGTCAGCGTAGCTGCGGCGTCGGGCCCATTCTCTGGCGATTGTAATCGTGGATGGGTGAAGGCACCCGGCACCACCCCAACCCAGGTTTTGTCACTCAGCGCCGAGGCATGTTCGCCGAAAAAAATGGTGTGACTCGTACCATCCAAGATGTCGCTGAATTTTGTCCGCGAGTTCCTGAAAAAGGGACCGTCGGCGACACGTCCGGCGTCTCCAGCGATCGTCACGACCTGGGTGCTGGAGGTATAGATATTGGTAAACACCACACCGGTACTGGCTGATCCGCATTCTCCCCAACAACTCTCCTGTCCATGACTGGCCACATAGTGACTGCGTCCGAGGCGAATCTCACGGCCATTGACGATTAGCGGACCGCCGGATTCATTTTGAGCCGTGACTGGGCCTTCCGGTCCTGTCGCACTGGGGCACAGAAAAAAGGGAATCCGCGTCGCCACCGCGGCTTCGTTTATCGGTGCCCAAAGCGGGTTTTCAAATCGCAATTGGCTTGCCACCGCGGTGGCTTCGGCATAGGGCAATAGCGCGGCTCCCCAGCCCCAGCCAGGGCCGGCGTCCCAGGTGATTGCGTCGATGGTGACTCCTGGCGGAACCGATCCGTCGGTCGTCGGGTGTGACACATAGCCCGCCGGAAAACGCCCGAAGCCCGAATGGTAATTCTGCGTTGCCAAGGCGATCTGACGCAGGTGGTTGCTGCAAGTCATCCGCCGCGATGCCTCGCGAGCGGCTTGCACGGCAGGCAGCAACAAGCCAATCAAGACGCCGATAATGGCAATGACAACCAGCAACTCCAGCAGAGTGAACGCCGATCGGTGGGGATCGGCAGCGTATGACCAAAATCGCTGTTTTCGTTCAGCGGCAGACGTCATTGCAACCCTTTCAGTATGGAAACGTGGTAGCCTCAAACTTAGCCCAGGCTAAGTTTTAGGCGTAACAAAAAGCCAATTCAGTGGACACACCGTTTTATCCGCACGGCGGCCCGAGGAATTAGCCGCGGCTAACTTTAGTCTCCCGAAAGTATAGTGACGGAATCTTGACGTTCAAGGGGACGCGCGGAAATCGGAGTTTGATATACTGGCGGTCCTTTTCGGTCGAATGCCGCCGCTTCGGTCGCATACCGCCTCACGCGGACAGGGATTCCCTAGCTTGTCTCGATAACGAATCGCAGTTGCTGCTCATGCCTTCCACGAATTACCAACGCACCCGTTCCGATCACGCCCGTGAGACAGCCGAAGACTACGTCGAAGCGATCGCGGACGCCATCGCTAGCCATGGCCTGTGCCGGGCAGTCGATTTAGTCACACATTTTGCGGTGACGCATGCGACGGTAAATAATACAATTGGGCGACTGCAACGCGACGGATTTGTCGAAACCGCGCCGTATAAACCGATCGAGTTGACCACGATGGGCAAGCGACTCGCGGCTCAGGCTAGGCGTCGGCATCAGATTGTTGAGGACTTTCTGATTCGGTTGGGCGTGAGCGCGAAAACGGCGGCAATCGACAGCGAAGGGCTTGAGCATCACGTCAGCAAAGAAACGCTGGATGCGATGAAAAAAGTGCTCGAAGATGGCTGGCCCACGTAGGGGTTGCTGTGAGTTCCGTTGCCTACTTAGAGAGTCCCCAAGAATGAATGCACCGCTACTAAATCGAATCCGTTTAGTGTGCTGGGCCGCGGTGATCCCTGCATGCTGTGTTCTGCTGGCTGCGCCGTTTGCCACAGGGGCCGACGACCCTGCTGCATTTTGGGGAGGGCACCACGAACAGAATGATCCACTTCCCTTGCAAGAACCCGCTGTTCCGGTTCGTCATGACCGGTTGGAAGTGACGCCGCCGCTCGATTCGCATACCAATGAGTTGCCTCGCCCAAGCAGTATCTTGGCCGAAAATCGGTTGACCAATCTGCCGGGTAAGTCGTGGCTGAGCTTTGATCAATCGATGGGCCGGGGGATGCGACTGGTCGCGCTGGACCAACGGGTTGCGGTCAGACCGCTAGAGGGAGGCTTTACCAAAGAGGGTGTTTTGGCGGAGAACGTGTTTGGGGCAGAGTCGAATCTCCAGATCCTGGTCAGTCGGCCGCCGGAGTGCTCCCCGAAGCCCGAATTGGTGTTCAAGTCGCTGTTCGACGGCAAGACCTTCGATGGTTGGGAACATTCCGGCAACTGGGTGATCGAGGAGGGTGCGTTTTATCGAAAGTCGCGTGGTGGTTCGCTGACGTACACGGCGGATCAGGTTCCTGATGACTTTGAACTTCGCTTTGAGTGGAAGGTTTCCGCGGGCTGTAACAGCGGCGTCTACTATCGTCCGGGGCAGGTTGAGTATCAGGTGCTGGACAATATCGGCAGCCCCTACGGCGAGAACGCCAGACAAGCTGCCGCGTCGCTGTTTTTCTGCATGGCGCCATCAAAGGACGCCACGCTTCCCGTTGGTCAGTGGAATACCGCGCGGATCATTTGTCAGGGCAGTGTGATCGAGCATTGGCTGAACGGTGAGCGGGTGTTGTCATTCGACTATAACGATCCGAAGTGGAATTGGTTTGTCCAGTTACTCGACGCTCGCGGCGGCGACTTGACCGGAAGGGGCGGACAGTTGTGGCTTCAGGACCACGGCCAAGACGTCTGGTTTCGAAACCTGCGTTGGCGGGAAATACCGGAGGGCGAGGTGATCGTGCCCGCACCTGACTTTGAGCCAATGCCGGTGACCGGTCAGGCATTGGCGAAAGAGGAAGCACGCGTGAAGTCCATGCTCCAAGCCAAGCAGAAGGCGGCCAAGCCATAGGTTGTCGATCGAGCGACTGGCTTGCATGATCCAGGCCTGCATGCCACCGCTTGGAGTGGCGGTTCGTTCTCGAATTGCACCGGCGCGGAACGACCAAGCGAACGGGCGCACGACGAACGGGTTCGAAACTTTGCGTCACGTCGGGCCCAAAGCAACAGCTACAGTCAGCGTCGTACTTGGCAGCGGCCCACTTCCCGCTAGGTTGGCTCTGTTTTTGCTGCTTTGTTGAGTCCGCTGTGGTTGTCTTTTCCGCGATGCTGTCCCTTCTGTGCTGTCTTGCCGCGGCCCTGTTGACTGGGTCGAGCTTCATTGGCTTGTGGAGTTTCGAACGATGATTTATCGCGTTTTGTTGGCTGTCTTTATTGCAGTGCCGCTCGTCAATTTTGCGACTCCGCTGTTGCCGGGCGGTGACGAACAATTTGCCGATTACGGTTCAACGCGGGTCGATGCCGCACCGTACGCATTTAGCATCTGGTTCGTGATTTTCTTCGGAATGCTCGGTTTTTCTTGGCGTCTGGTCCGAGAGAGAGAACCCAACACCGTCAATCTGCGAAGTGCCTGCGGTGGATTGATCGTGGCGGGGCTGGCATCGATCGCTTTTGTGCCCATCAGTCTCTATGCCAGTGATGTATGGAGTCTGATTGATATCCTGGTCCATCTGTTTGCGTTGAGCTATGCGGCGTTCCATTTGCAGCGGTTCGTCAGCGGGCACCCAAAGGGAAGCGCCGGTCGTTGGTGGTTTTACGCGCCGTCGATGTATTTGGGCTGGATCAGTGCTGCGACAGTGATCAGCGCGGCACTTGCCGCCGATGCACTGGGGATCGAGCTGCGCGGACCGTGGGCGACGGTGATCGCCTGCACGACACTCGGGGCGGTGGCCACGATTGCGGGGTTGATGATTCGAGCGGGCGATCCCATTTACGCCGCCACGATTGTGTGGGGGCTGGTGGCGATCGGCGTCCAGCAGGCAGCTTACCCACCCGTTCGCTGGACCGCTTGGATAGCTGCGGCGATCGTCGCTGCTCTGACCGTTTTCAAGCTCGCGCGAGCTCCGCGATTTTACGCTCTGGCAGCGACCGAAAACGGATAAGCCTTCCCAGAGCACCGATTTCAGGCAGCGCAGCAGCTTGGCAGTGCAGCAGCTTGGCAGCGCAGCAGCTTGGCAGTGCAGCAGCTTGGCAGTGCAGCAGCTTGGCAGCGGTTAATCAAAACGATTGGTGACGGTCACGCCAAGATCTTGGTGGCGGTCCATGTTGGCCCGTGCTTTGAGGGACTCTTCGAGAGCGGATCGTTCGGCGAGTTCCGCAAAGCATCCCCAGAGGGTGAAGCCGAGCTGGAGCTGCCGATCCCAGGCATGCTGCTGACCACAAAGACATGCCGCACACGTTCCACTCAACGCGGAGCACCACGCCATGATTGTGGGGCGTGGGATCGGGCAAAGCTTCCACTGTCAGCGGTTTTGCAAACGGATTGTATAACGCTGCCCGCATCGCCCTCCTTGCTGATTTCCGCCAACAATCCGCATTGTGCAGCGCGTATCGCTCGGTTGAGTCGCTCGGTTGAGTCGCTCGGTTGAGTCGCTCGGTTGAGTCGCTCGGTTGAACCATACGAACGACAAGCTGGCTTCGTCCGGAAGTCACCCCGCCGGTGCGCGCGCTTGACAGCGAGCCCCGAACCGCGCGGCGGGTAACGATGGCAAACCCAACTAGTCACCAATCTTGCGCTCCCACGGTCGAGACCGTCGGGGCGGCGTGGAACGTGTCGTCCAGCGAGCGAACCCGCTGACGACACGTTTGGCCATTGGCTGTTTCTTAGAAGACGGCCGCTTGGTACAGGTGGAACGTGCCTTTGCCCTTCAGGCCGACGCGAATGTATTTCGCTTTGGTGCCGGCTGGCAAATCGATCATCCATTCCGCTTGCGGCTTATCGGCCGTCCATACTTGCTGGAAGCTTTTGCCGTCCGAGCTGACCCACACCGTCAAGCCTTCGGCTCGTGAGTGGAATTCGCCCTGCACCCGATTACGCAACCAGATGTGTTTCACCTCGCGGTTTTCGGCTAGCCGAATCGTGATGTGCGGCTGGTTAGCTTCGTGGTCGGAATGGAACGCAAAGTCAAAGTCCGGCGGGCCGGGGTTGGAAAGCAATAAATGCACGTCCTTGTTCCAATCCGAGCGAGGAAAACCCTCACCCAATTGGACCGCGGCGTCGCGAGAAATCTCTTTCCCACCGGCATGGCTGCGCAGTTCGGGCGTCACGCTGTACTGCGTCGAAATCCAGCCATCCTTAACCACTTGGCGAACGTTCTTCTGGCGTTCCAGGTAGGCGATTAAGTCGAGAAATTCGATCGGTGCGATCGTCTTTGCCAACCCTTCGGGCATCGAACTGGCCTTCATTGGCTTACGAATTTCGATGTCGTCCTTGGGGACGTCGACTTTCTTGCCATCGGCAATTCCCAACGACAACGTGTCGTCGTCCTCGGCCAAGATAAATCCATTGTGCGTGACGCCGTCGACAGTCAGCACCAGCACCGTCTCGTAACCCTTGGAGATTTCCTCATTCGGCATCACGATCGATTCGATAATCTTTTCCAGCTTAAAGCGTTGCCCGACGTCGGACAGGTCGGGGCCAAACTTTTTGCCCAAGTCTCCGACTTGATGACACGCCGAACAGACTTGCTTGAAGACTCCTTCGCCACGTTTCGCGTTTCCGCCTCGAAGTCCCGCCAATTGCCGCACGGCGGCGTGGCGATCCTTCATCGGCGCGTCGACATCGTCAGCAACGTCGAGTGGTTTGACCGCTTCACCGCCCGGCCCCGACATCCGTTCGTGACGCAGCAAGTACTGCTTTGCCTGGTCGGTGCTGTTTGCCAGAAACGCATCCTTGTCTTCCGCCGCCGACCACTGTGGCTTGAGCGCGTGAAGGGTGTGCTCGAGCGTATACTCGATCCAGTAATCGAGCGGATGGTTGGTCACCGCCAATGCTAATTCGGTCGCACGTGGCGAATCGAGCAAGCTGATTCCGCGGACCGCTTCCAGTCGCACTCGCGGCGCTGGATCATTGACCGCCAGTGCAAAATAACGTTCGACATCTTCAATCCGTTCCATCTCGTTGATGATGGTATGGACCGCCGCGGCACGAGCATGGAAGTCACTGAACTGCAGGATCGCGTCGAGTAGCTTCGGATCGACGTCGCGGAAGCTTTCCTGGATCCACATCGCTTCACACAGTCGCTGTGGGTCGTCGCTGCCGCGGATCCAGTTTTCGAGTGCCGCAAAGACCTCCGCCTTGGGACGATCACGCAACTCGCGACGCAGTCGGTAGCGGGTGCGCAGTTCGTAGACTTCCAATTCGTCCAATAATTCGGCGGTCGACATGGAAGTGAAATCGACTTTTTTTAGCAGCGGCTGTTTCGTGTTCACCAGGCGATAGATACGGCCATGGGTGTGGTCACGATTGGGGTCGCGCTGCGAATACTGCATGTGACCGATCAAAGCATTGCACCAATCTCCGAACCACAACGCACCATCGGGCCCGATTTTGGGATCGACAGGTCGGAAGATCATATCGGTCGAAGACAGCAGGTCCGCAACGCGTTCGCCGACGAAGCCCGCTGTCCCCGCTTCGTCTCGAACATTAAAGCGAGGCATGCCGTGCATATTGATCACACAGGCATAGATAAACTGGCCTTGCATATCGGCCGGGAAATGACGTGACAACAGGAACTCATTGCCAACCGCCGGACGCATGCCTTCGTTGTCAAATACGGGCCGCAACGTCTTGCGCGTTGCCACATCCTCGCCAGCCAGCGGGCTGACCCAGTGCTGCTTGGCGTTCGTCCCATCACCGACAAATCCATTGTTCCAATTGTCAAACACTAGGCACCAGGGATTGCCGTACCCGGGCGTTCGGAAGTGCCGCATCTTCATCGAATGCGGATCGTAGATATAACCACCGCCCGAATTTTTGTTTCGAAAAGCGCCCCACGGCGTCTCCATGGTGGTCGATAACGCCACGCCCTCGAGCATGTAGAGTTGTCCGCCGTGAGAGAATTCCCAGGCACCGACGGTGTGGTGCGTGTCGTCGGTTGCGATGCCGTCGATCAACTGCGTCGCTTCATCCGCCTTGTCGTCGCCATCGTGGTCCTTGAGGAACAAGATCCGCGGTTCGTCGACCACCAACACGCCACCGTTCCAAAATTCGAAACCGGTGGGACAGATCAACTGATCATAAAACGTGGTGCACTTGTCGGCTTTGCCATCACCGTCGGTATCCTCCAGGATCAGCAACCGGTCATCGGGGCGTTTGGCCCCAGGTTGCCACTGTGGATAGTTCGCCATGCACGACACCCACAAGCGGCCTTTGGCGTCAAAGGCAATTTGATTGGGGTTGGCCAGTTCCGGGAATTCCCATTCGGAAGCGAACAATTCGACGCGGAAGCCATCTGGGACCGTCATCATGTCGATCGATTCTTCGGGCGTCGGGTAAACCAACTTTTCGGGTTCGCGATATTTGCGGAAGTTTTCATCGCGGGTCCCGAACATCGTCGGCGGTACGACCACGCTGCCGGTTGCCGAATCATCGGGAACCGCCGGAACGTCGCGGCCAGCAGCCAAATCCCAAAGGTATTGGTCTCGCACGGCCACCATGTTTCGGATCTTGCGATACTCGGTCGGGAACGTCTCGGTGTCCCACGTACGGCGACCGCCGTAGACGTACCAGCCGTTCAGCATGCGGTAGTCTTGAAGATGCAACCAAGATTTGTCATTCACCCATTTGCGAACCGACTGATACAACTCGCTGTTGGTATCGACCGAAGCGGCGTTGCCGAACAATTGGCGATCTAGTTCCATCGCGATCGCACGGTCACCCGCCTCGTTCAAATGCACGCCGTTGATGGTGTATAGCTCACCAGGCTGGGCAGAAAACATTTTCTGTGTCGGTGTAAACAGGTCGACAAACAGGTGCCCGCCCTCTTTAGCGAGTTGCTCGATCGCGTCGCGGTAAACTCGCAGCGCCGCGTTTCGATCTTCGCTGTCCGGAAGCAGCGGATTGTTTGTCGCCTCGCAAGCCGTGGGGCTGATCAGCACGAAGTCAGCTTTGCCATCCTGTCCGTATTTCTTGGTTGTTTCAGCGATGTAGTTTCGGTAGGCGGCGACAAACGCAGCCACTTCGTCGGCATCGGTTCCCGCGAACGATTCGTTGAAGCCAAAGAAGCAGAGAAACCGATTCGGGCTGAAGACCTTCAGAGGATCATCGATCGTGGTGTAACTGTTCGGACGCTGCTGATTCCCAACCTCATCGGCCGGCCATCCAAAATTGCGAAAACGGGTATCTTTCCCAGCCTGGTGAAGCTGCCAGCGGGTCTCAAAGTTGCCGTACAGATTCATCCGCTCGGCCAGCGAGTTGCCGACCATCGCCACGCGTTCGCCTTTTTTCAGTTGCAGCACCGGTTCGGCCGCCGACACCACCGAGGGGCCGAAGGACAGAAGCCATGCCAAACAGCCTCCGGCGATAACCGGCGTGAGATTCTGGAACCAGGGGGTTCGAAGCAGGTTTCGAAGCATCGAGATAGAATTCCTTTGCCAACGGCACAATCGGCCACGATGGAGGGAGGGAATTGGTGTGCTTGCTTCAAGAAAGCCGGCCACCAAGGGGATTTTGAGAATCGTTTGGGCTGCGATCTTCTTTTGACCGCGGAATGTACCGATTATAAACCAAACGGGCCAAAACGTAAGAATTGAGGCGGTCAATTTCTGACGCCCCAAGCAGGGCTGCCGACAAAGCCCCACGATTCGCAATACCGGCATTTGCGTCCGGAACGGCTCCGGTCGCTGTCGGACCAGCACGCAACCAAGCCGCCCCAGCACGCAACCAACGCTACATCTGTTGCAAGCGGACAATCTTTTGCCACACATCCTCGATCGGCAGCGCGTACGTCGTTGTTCGTAGGGCGCGTGCGATGTTGACGCCGAGCACGCGGCCGCGGTGATCGACCAGCGGACTGCCACAATCGCCAGGTGGCAGAGGCATGTCGTGCGGCAATACGTGGGGGATCTCGAAACGGCGATCGCTAAACGGCCCGCCACCCCAGTTGTCATATCTGGTCCGGCGTTCACTAGCCTGGAATTTGCCCAGTTGGGCTTCGACATTTAGTGACTCCTCGCCTCGAGTCAGCTCGATCCGCAGGCGTTCGCCAATGTTCCGAGCCGCGATCACCGACACCAGCTCATCCGCGGATCGTACCTGTTTGCCATCGACCGATCGAAACACATCGCCGACTTCGATTCCCGCGCGGCGCGCCCCCGACTTGTCAACGACGCTGGTCACGCGCACGCCGTCCTGATGGTGGGCTACCGAGACTCCCAGCATCGCCCGGTTCATCATCAGTGGCGGTTGACGCATGGCGAAAGAACGCGGGGCGGCGCTGACGAAGCCGACGAAGCTTTGGCCGTTCATCCCGATGCTGAGCACCGGCGTTCCGGGACGAGCCGGCATGGTTGGTTCTACACTGGTGACCTGTTGCTCCGCATCGTCGCCAACGGACGCGGCGACTTCAATGCTCGAGTCGTCCTGTTGGACCGCAGTCGCCACGGGCTCTGGCCTGCGTTTTTCAATCGTCAGCACCGCCAAGTCCGAATCGGTATCGGTCCCCAACAGTTGGGCTTCGACGTTTCGATTGTCATCCGTAAAGCGAATCGAGAAGACTCGGTCGGCCGGACTGCGTCCCAGCAGCGTTGCCTTGGTCGCGATATAGGAGCGTTCCGAGGACAGGTGGTCGTCGTTCAGCAAGGTACCTCTTGCCAACAAAATGCCGTCCGCGTGGACCTCGACCGTCGCCCGTGTGGCAGCTTCGCGGGCTCGTTCCAGCCCGGCTAGATAGTCGTCACCTTGTCGCCCCAGAGGCAAGCTCTTACCGCGACGTTGCGACAATCGGCCATTCGCTGGCACTTTACGAGCGACATAATCCGAGGTGATGAGATTCGCAGGAAACGGCAACACCGTGGCGACTTCGTTCTTGCCATATCCGGCTTCCCAATCGGGGCGAATGGGGCGCAACGTCCCGTCATGAAACTGCTTGTGAGAACGTCCGCTGCAGAGGGCTTCCCAATGTTCGTAGTACTTTGTCAGGGGAATGTGGACGTTGTAATTGATCTTGTCCTGGCAGCGACTGGAGATACCCACCAAGTTTCCGGCCAAGTCAAAAATCGGCCCGCCCGAGTCGCCTCCCATGATGGGGCAGTCCGATACGAAGGCGTCTCGCATCTTTCGGAGCAAACAGCCGACTCGCACCGCGGGGGCTTGCCCGTGCTGAAACGATACCGGATAGCCGAGTTTCAACAGCCAACTGCCATCGTCGGGCGTTTCGACTTGAGAAATCGAAACGGCAGGCCATGGACCAGGCTGGGTTATTTTGGCGACCGCGATATCCAAGTCATCGCAGGTCCCCAGCACGATGGCGGAGGTGCGGCGACCGTCGGGAAAGGTCACCCGCAAACGGCGCCCCGGTCGATTGGCGACATGGGCTACCGTCAAGACAATTCCGTCCTCGCTGACCACCACTCCGCTGCCGCCGCCCAGGCCGACCGTTGCCGGTCGAACCTGCTCAAGCGTCTGCTGGATCTGGCTCTCGAAGGCAACCAATGCTTCGTCGTCGAGCAAACGGGTTGCCGAACCGACAGGCGAAGCTGGTTCAGTCGCCGACAGCGGCCCCAAAATCAAGCCGACCCCCAGCAACATTGCCGCTGCGGGGAATGCCGCGGCACCCACGACAGTTCGACACCGACCACCCACGCCGCCGAACCGTAAACCTTGCCTATTCGTCATTCCCGCTCTCGCTGCTGGATGATTCAAAAAGGCTTCATGCCGGTTGGTTCAAAGGCGACGGACTCCTTGCCGACGTCTCGCTCATTGTAAACGCGTTGGCCAGCGTTCGACTAATCATGCGGTTAGGCGAGTCAAAGGCAAGCGAATCGGCGACCGATTAGCGTCGGTCGGTATCCACCGCCGAGCGATTATGTCGCTCAGGTAGTCGGCTCGGGCAACTTGCTCGCTCACGGTGGCTTGCCAAGCCGGCGGGGTTTGTGAAACTATATGCGCCTTAGTGAAACCCTCCAATGTTTGAAAAGTTCTCACCTAACCCCATTACGTGTTTTCATGTCGCAGCGCCGCGGTTCTTCGTTTGCCGGTTTGTCCGTCGCCATCGTCACCCCTTTCAAAGCGGGGCAGGTCGATGATGCTCGACTGGCTGAACAGATCGAATATCAACTCGCCGCCGGCACGACCTGCATCGTTCCCGTTGGAACGACCGGGGAGTCGCCGACGTTGACGCATGATGAACACGAGCGGGTGATTTCGGTCACGATCCAAACGGTTGCCGGACGGGCCAAGGTGATGGCGGGAACGGGCAGCAACAGCACCGCCGAAGCCCTGCGGCTGACGAAGCGAGCCGAAAAGGAAGGGGCGGACGCGACCCTGCAGGTGGCTCCGTATTACAACAAACCAACTCAAGAAGGTTTCTACCAGCACTTTCGAGCGGTCGCCGAAGCGGTTTCGATCCCGGTCTGCGTCTACAATATTCCCGGCCGCAGTGCTGCGAATATTGAAACCGAAACGATTCAACGGCTGGCCGAAGTCGATGGTATCGCAATGGTTAAGGAAGCGACCGGGCGGCTCGATGCCTGCTCCGAGATCCTCGGAACGACCGATCTGACGGTGCTCAGCGGCGACGATAGCCTGACGATTCCCATGATGTCGGTCGGTGCGGAAGGGATCGTCTCGGTTGTCGGCAACGTTGTCCCGGCGGACATGTTGGCGATGGTTTCCGCTTATGCCAAGGGCGACTTGGCAGCGGCCCAGCAATGGCACCACAAACTGTTCGCACTGTGCCGCAATATGCTCGGTTTGGCGACCAACCCGATTCCGGTCAAGGCTGCGATGGGCTTGATCGGGCGGGATACTGGCGAGCTGCGGTTACCGATGACGCCTTTGGACGCCGAAGGCATGCAGCGACTGACCAAGACGCTGCGCGACTACGGTTTGCTGGAAGCCTCGGCATCAGCGGTATAATCGGGCGGGATGTCCGACCGGGGTCCGGAAACCCCGCCCCCCTTGGCATTCGCGAAACTTCCGCGGGGCGGTAGGGTTAAAATCAGGGCGTGGGTGTGGCCGCTTGGCTGCTGCACAACGTTTTGTTAGCGCACCATCGTTGCGACGAACGGATCCTGAGGCTATGAACCAAAAAAAACTGTCGACTTTGCTGGTGTTCTCGCTGACCTCTTTGCTCGCGTGCTCCGGGTTGGCTCAAGGTTTCGGCGGTCGAGGCGGCTTCGATCCCAGCAAGTTTCTTGATCGTCTGGACCGAAACGGAAACGGCATGCTGGATATGGACGAACGCGAAGGCCCGGCAGGCTTCATGATCGGTCGCATGCAGCGTGAAAATCCCAACATGAAAACGGACCGCCCCATTCCGATCAAAGAGATAAAGGAAGCCTTCGAAAAAATGCGAGGAGGCGGTTCCCGGGGGGGAGATTCGCGCGGTGGGCGTGGCGGAGACGACGACGATGACCAGCCTTCGGCGCTCGAAGCCGGTCTGTTGGTGCCAGGTTTTGGCGAAGCGAGCACGATGGTTCCGGTACCCGGTTTTGGATCGACGGCGGAATTGTTCGATGTCGAAATCCGCCCCGAAGACGAGCGTGAGGCCGAAGAGCGGATGCGACGCTACGATCGCAACAAAGATGGTTTTCTGACCTCGGATGAACTGAGCAGCCGCTGGGAAGGCAATCCCATGGATTTTGACCGTAATCGCGATGGCAAACTGTCGGTGGCCGAATTGTCGGTGCGGTATGCCCGCCGCCGTGAAGGGGGCGCCCAATCCCGCGACGACCGGCGCGATTCTCGCGACCGTGGTCGTGACCGCGACCGCCGACGCAAGGAAGACCCTGTCGATCCGTACAACGGTGCCAAGTCGTTTCTTAATCTTGGCGTCCCGACCGGCGGCGATCTGCCGGAGCTATTTCAAGAAAAAGATAAAAACGCCGATCGTCAGGTTTCGATGAACGAGTTCGCGAGCGAATGGAACGAACAGAAAATTGGTGAATTCTATGCACTTGACCTTAATCAGGACGGAGTGATCACGCTTGCTGAGTTCCAGGCCCCGCCAGCCGACCCCTCGGAAAGCAAAGGCGACTCGAGTGGTTCATCCGACCGGGGCTCACGAGGCGCCAGCGGTTCGGCAGCCTCGAGCTCTGCCGCGATGCCTAACGTGACCCCCGCGGACCAAGAAAAATACTTGAGCTATGCCAAACGGATCATCGCTCGCGCCGATGGGAACAAAGACGGCAAGCTGCAGAAAGACGAGTGGGGTAAGATGCTGATTGACCCGTCAGGAGCCGACTACGACAAGGACCTCGTTGTCACCCCAGAAGAATACGCCAAGTTTATGTTGATGAAGAGCAAGAAATAATCGTGACGATCACGGAGGATACGATCTGCGCCATCGCTTCGGCTCCCTCAGGAGCCGCTCGGGGGATCATCCGTATCAGCGGACGGCAGACGCTTTCGATCCTTCGGCAGGCTTTGCTTAATTCGCCCGCTTGGCCGCAGCGTATGGCACAGCGACTGCCGATTGCTTTGCCGATCGCAGGTTTTTCCCAACCTCTTACCGGCGCGGCACTCGTTTGGCCTACCGGACGGAGTTACACCGGCCAGCCATCCGCTGAATTGCACCTTCCGGGTTGCATGCCGTTGCTCGATGGTGCCATCGAGGAGCTCGTCGCCGCCGGGGCTCGGCCGGCTCGGCCCGGTGAGTTCACCCTCCGTGCCTTTCTGGCTGGTCGCTTGGACCTCACCCAAGCCGAAGCGGTGTTGGGGGTCATTGACGCCGATGATCAACGATCGTTGGCCATCGCACTAGAACAACTTGCCGGAGGCTTGTCCGGTCCGCTCGGCCAAATCCGTGGCCAACTTCTCGACTTGCTTTCTCACCTCGAGGCAGGACTCGATTTCGTCGAAGAAGATATCGAGTTTATCACCGCCAGCGAACTCTCATCTGCCCTGGCTGACATTTCCCAGCGTTTGACAACCATCCGCGAACAGCTTTCGACTCGTGCGTCGTCCAGCGATTTGCCGTTGGTGGTGCTGCGAGGCAAACCGAACGCGGGGAAGAGTCGGCTGATGAACGCGTTGGCGGGAAATCAAGCCGCGATTGTGGCGGAATTGGCCGGCACAACGCGGGATACCGTGCATACGTTGGCAACCGTTGGCCGGCACACCATCCGCTTAGCCGATACGGCGGGAGTGGAAGCGGGGCGCAATGCCATCGAACAGCAGGCACAAGCCGCTGGTGAAGCAATCCACCAACGTGCAACGCTACGGCTGATCTGCTGGGATGCGCTCGATCCAACGCCGCCGCCGGTGTTTGCGACCGACCAAGTTCCCTCGCTGTGGGTTCGCACAAAAGTCGACTTGCAACCGACCGCGACCGCGACTGCCGCGAACGATCCGGCATCCGACATCGCGGTGCTACCGCCGACGTGGATTCCTACCAGCAGTTTGACAGGAGTCGGGCTGGATAACTTGAAGCAATACATCGCTCAAACACTCGATAGCTTGTCAGACGCCACCGCGGGCGGCGTTGCCAACACCGCCGTTCGCTGCGCCGCGTCGCTCGACAGAGCCATCGAATCGATTGCGCAAGCCAGCCAAGTCAGTGCGGCCGATGGCGGACAAGAGTTAGTCGCCTCCGAAATGCGCATCGCTCTCTCGGCCCTCGGCGAAGTCACCGGTGAAGTTTACACCGATGACATTTTGGATCGTATCTTCAGTCGTTTCTGCATCGGCAAGTAAGCGGGCGGACTGGCCCAAAGGCGACCGTGGATCAAGCGAGAGTCCAAATTGCGGACGATCGTGGCAACCAAGGAACGAAGGATGGCGGTGAAAGTAGCCGCGATCGCCGGATAATCGCTCGCCATCGTGATCCCCAAGCAAAATGGCAATGCAGGTGGAAACACCGACAGGCCGGAGACAAAGTCGCGTTGAAAGTACTTTTTAAAGCCGGCGGCGTTCCCACGGGCACCGTGTTCCGATCGATCACGTTCAGCTTATTTTTGGATTGTGAAAGGAGGGAGCAACGAAGGGTCGGAGAGTGATAAGCCGTTTGGGTTGGCGCCGTTCCATTGCCTTCGTTCATGTTGTGCAATCAGCGTTTTTCGGCATGGCGGCGAGACGCCAAAAAGGGTTGCGGCAACAATCCTCCTCCAAGGATCAACCGTGGCGCTCGCTGGACGATGCCAGCCTGCACTTACTTACAAGCTGACGTGCAAAGCATGACAAGCTGTTGTTCTGCGTCCGGCGTTCCAAGATCGTCGTGGTGGTCTGAAGCACCCTCGGTCGCCACCCCCTGACCTGTTAAAGCAAGCCGTAGCCGCTACGCTATGAGCCCCTTTCGGTCCCGATCCTTGGCACCCACGTCAGTCACCTGTTACGAGCCCTGGAAAGTCCTCTCATCATGCGAATCGATAGCCATCACCATCTGTGGAATTATTCCGCTAAACACTACGGATGGATTAGTGACAAGATGCAGCCGCTAAGACGGGATTTTACGCCCGCTGATCTGCTGTCGACGATGCAACCGCAGGGCATCACCGGCGTCGTCTCGGTCCAAGCTCGGCAGTCGCTGGAAGAAACCCACTGGTTGTTGGCGTTGGCCGAAGAGAACCCGATCATTCTGGGCGTGGTGGGCTGGGTGCCGCTGGCCGCGCCCGAGATCGCGGATGTGCTGCGCTCCATCACCCCAACGCCCAAACTGAAGGCGGTGCGGCATGTTGTGCAGGATGAACCCGACGATCAGTTCTTGCTCGGCGAAGCCTTCAATCGTGGCGTCGCCCTGCTGAAAGACGTCGACTTAGTGTACGACATCTTGATTTACGGACGGCAGTTGCCAGCGACGATTGCCTTCGTCGATCTGCATCCCGAACAACCGTTCGTATTAGACCACATCGCGAAACCGACGATTCAATCGGGTCGCCTGGACGAAGCGTGGGTCCGAAACATTCGCGAACTGGCGAAGCGGCCTCACGTGACGTGCAAGTTTTCGGGTGTGCTGACCGAGATCCGTGATCGGGAGTGGAATGTCGAAACGTTGCGTCCCTATTGGGATGTTGCCTGGGAAGCGTTTGGTGCGGAGCGAATGATGTTCGGCAGCGATTGGCCGGTCTGTTTATTACGCAGCAATTACGCCAACTGGATCGCCGCCGTCGAAACGCTGGTCAAGCCGCTCAGCAAAGACGAGCAAGCAAAATTTTGGAGCCAAAACGCTCAGCAAGCTTACCGGCTGTAGATGGTACCTGGGGCGTTGCCCCAGGATTAAGCAGGCAGGCAGGAGTCATCGGGTAGATGAGCCGCCTTGGCGATAGCCGCGGTTCCTGAAAATAACCGGGGCTATCGCCCAAACGGCTAAGCAGAGTTCTGCGGAATGATTCCTGCAAACCTGCTTAAAATCGCCAAGTTCAATGTTGGCCAACGGCCACATTCATCCTCTTTCTGAAACGGTACCAATTTGGATACCACGAACGCTACCTTTGGGATGGAAACTTCGGCTGGGGCGTCTTGGAAACGTCTAGGGACGCGCCGGTTACAGTTCTAGACAGAGAAGTTTGGTTTCGCCGCGGATATATAAACGGCGTCCCACCAAGGCGGGGTGGGAATAGAGTGGCAGCTTCTGAGCGAAAATTTTTTGCCTTGCAACAATCTTGTCGCTTCCATCGCCGGTCAACAGCAATAGTTCGCCTTCGCCGACTACCAGCAACTGCGTTTCGCTTGCCAAAATCGCCGCATAATCTCCGACGGCCCGATCACGCATTCGCCAGGCTTCTTTCAGGCCGGACGCCAAGTCGACGCAAAACAGAAAATCCTTTACGCAAAACAATCGGTCGCCGACCACCACCGGCGTGCTCATGTCCGGCCGCAGGCGTTCGTACACCCGTTTTGGATTCGGCACGATTTTGCCGTCCGCCTCGAATTCGAATCGTCGCAAGCCGTTGTTCTCCGTCACCACCAGCAGGTCGCCGCGATAAAAGATCGGCGTCGGCACATTGAAGTCGCCTTCGATGGGCGGCTTGACGGTCCACAACCGCTCGCCGGTCGCAACATCCCAGCCACCAAGCGATACCGCGTCGTGTCCGACGATCTGTAACCGTCCGCCAAGCTCCCCGGCGACCAGCGAACCGTAGCCCGGTCCGTTGCCCCCGGTTTTCCAGATCAGACTGCCGTCTTTGGGATCCAACGCCACGATCGAAGCATCGGCGGCCCCTGGATTGATGATCAGCTTGCCGTCGACCCAAAGAGGCGACGCGCAGTATCCCCAAGGTAGTTCCCCCACACGGTCGAAGTCGTCTTGCAGATTCCGCTCCCAGACCACCTTGCCATCGGCCAAGCGAATGCACAGCAGTGCCCCTAAGGCGCCTTGGCAAAACACATGCTCACCGATAATCGTTGGCGTTGCCCGCGGCGAATTGCCGTAGTCCAAAGCACCGATCGCCAGTCGTTGGACTTCCCAGATTTTTTCGCCCGTTGCCGCATCATGGCAGCGAAACAGGTCGTTGAAGTCATCCAGATCACGATCGCCAAACACGACGTATTGTCTGTTGGCCGCGATTCCCCCTAAGCCTGCGTGTGCCAGGGAAAGCTCCCAAGCGACCTGTGGCTGGGTGGCCAGCGTCTTTGGCAACCATGCCACATGACCATCTTGGTTTGCACCGCGCCAGCGCGTCCAAGCCACCTGCGCATCGGGTGGGACCTCCGCGCACGCAATGTCGGCATCCCCAGGAGACTTGGGCGGGTTTTTCTGGGCGGCTAGGCTCCTACCGTCTTTTTTTTTGAAGTCGCCGTTTCCGCCGTGGGAGGCGTCTCGGCGTCATCCAGTTCCGATCGAGCCGGTTCCTCTTGGGACGCTGGCAGGAATCCGACCAGCGACTCCAGTGCATCGAGCAGTTCGGTTTGGGCCGCGATCGCCTGCAATGCGTCTTCGATTTTCCGCCGGTTGGAAGCCGTCGGTTGGTCGGCGACAAAAGCCGTCACGAAGGCGACCTCAGCGGTCTTGCCAACGACTCGCAAGTCACCTTTCTTGATCGTGCCACAGCCTTCGAGCAGCGGCTGCGCATAACTGGATATCACTGCCGCCGTTTTCGATGCGGGACCAAGATCGATTACTTTGCATGCTCCGTCGCTACACGCCGCATCGATGCGCAGTCGCTCTGGGGGGACTTCGACGCCGGCGCGGGTCAGCAACGTCAGTGCCGCGGAGTGTTTTTCGACAGCTTCGGCGGGACCGAAAATAATCGAATATCCAGCAAGGTCTTTAACCTCTTTTGCAGGGTCGTTGCGATTGACCACAATCAAGCCGTGTTGTTTGGTGGAACCGCTTTTGTCGGTCAAATGACCGATTGGTGTCACCGAAACATGGGCCGCTTTTGCGTCGGCCCGCACGACGGAATGTTTGCCGATGATCACGTCGGCCTTGCCCCCCGTTTTCTTCAACGCCGCCTTCAGCGATTCGCCAAAGACCAACTTTACTTCGCGGCCGAGCGATCGCTGCAAGTGTTCCGCGAGCGCCTGGTAATCGCGTTGTGCATAGCCTTCGACACACGGGCACGAAAGTGGTGCCGCCAACGGGTCCATCACAATCAGCTTCAAGGGGACTAGGTCGGCAGCTCGGGCTGGGGCCGTTTCGCCGATCCATAACAGGCAAGCAGCCAACGCCGCGCAAGCGAACGCAGCCCTGAGTTTTTCCGGCAACTTATTCATCCTGATCAGCTCCCAACGCGACTGTTTTGGGCTCGGCCTCTTGTGCTTCAACCCGTTCCTGCATCATGACGATGTGATTGCGAGTCAAATCCAGCATGTAGACTTTGCTGCCATCGGGCGAGACGGCAATCGAAACATTTTTGCAGCCAGGGACCAGCTCGACATCACCAACGTACGAGACCAGTTTTCCGTTGGCGTCGAAGCGCGTGATGCGCCCGCTACCGGACTCCGCGGTATAGACATCTCCGTTGGAATGAAACGTCACATTCATCGGATTGCAGCAACCGGTGAAGCCATCCTCGCCCGTACGATCGCGTTTTCCCCAGGTTGTGATTTCTTCACCGCCGGTGTTATAGCGGACAACGCGATGTCGAGAATTTTCGGCGACAAACAACCCGTTCTCGCAGCACTGCACATCCATTTGTCCGCAGCACCCACGCAGTTCGCTGACAATGACTTTGCCGTCGGCGAATTTCGGATCCATGCGCCACACATCGTAGCCGTAGCCGGTCAAGCCGCGCGTTGCGACGTAAACATGCGAAGCGTCAGAACTGATCGACGAGATTCGCATTTTGGATTGGATCAGACGCTCAATTTGTTCAGCGATCGCGGCTTCACTTGGCCCCGTTTCGGCTCCCTCTTCGGTTTCTTCGCCCGCCTCCTGCCGCGCCTTCGCCTGTTCGGCAAGCTGCGTCTGGTAGCGTTCAATCATCTTGGGCAACATTTCGACAACCCGCTTTTCCGCGTCGCTCAACTCGCTTTCCTTGGCCCGCGCTTCGAGTTGGGTCAGCATCTGTTCGTACGAAGCGACACGATCTTCCAGCGAAGGGGCTTTGCGGGTCAGATTCGCAACCGCTTCTTTGCGGAGCTCCGCGGTGCTCGAGCGCAGTTTGGTAGCGTGCGGCGAATCGGACGCATGCAGACGCTCCCCGGTCGCAGAAAAACGCATTAGTTTGCCTTCCCCACCGACCAAAATCGTGCCGTCGGTCGCCACATTTACCGCCTCGGGTTTCACCTCCACAGCCCAAGATTTGGTGATTTCCCCCTGATCGTTAACGATGCGAATCTCTCCAGGGCCAGCACCACAAGCTGCCACGACATGGCCATCCGCGTTCATGCAAAACGCATTGATGGCCAGCGGATTGTCTTTGTCGGCGATCTCCAGGATACCTACCTGCCGGTGCGTCGAGATCTCGGCGATCTCTTTGATCCGATCTGCCGCTGTCGCTAGCAAACCTGATATTCCAAACACGGAAAAAGCAACGAATTGAATGAGCCGCATAGCTAACTCTCCTTGGTCGTTCGAGAACAGGTGATTGCATCGTACCACACCCCACTAAAGAGTCCGCAATCACTTTTTCCCTTAGAGCCCATTTTTTTGGCAACACAGCGCGGACGTTCGTTCGAGATTCGAAATCGCCACAAAAAAAGCCTCGCAGACGCGTGGGGTTTCCAAGAGAACGTTGTGTCTGCGATGGATGGCTTGGCGGATGCTTCTGTTGATCCGGCCAGCCGGCGGGGCACCTCTGGTCTCTCTTTTGGCTGCCGTTAACGCTAAGGTAAGGGCTTGGTAACTGGCCATTCCCCGCATCGGACTCGCTCTGGACTCATCGCCATGCCGCCAACGACTCCTCGCGCGTTAAGGTTTGCGTCTCTCAACGAAGCATTCGCAGCCGCTGAATCGCTCGCGTCGGTCCGCTGTGAAACGGTGGGTCGGTTCAGCACCGGGCAAATTTTTGATCATCTTGCTCGCACGATTGAAATGGCGATTGGCGAACGCGCCGCGCCGAAAATGCCGCTGATTGCAAAATGGTACGTGCGGCTGTTCCGCAAAAAGTTGCTCAACAGCCCTTTCAAGCCAGGCATGCAACTTCCGTCGGAGGCTCAGGACCTCTTTTGGTCGGCTGAAGACATTGCGGTTCCCGAAGCGATGCGGACGCTGCGGCGCGCCGTTGCTCGATTTCAAGAGACCGAACGATTTCCCTCGCATGCGTTGTTCGGTAAATTGAGCAAGGCAGACCAGGAAAAAATGCAGTGTCGGCACATGGAACTGCACCTCGGTTTTATTTATCCGCTCAACGACGCATGCGATAAAGTAGACAACTGATGATCGATCGCCTTCTGCTGCTGGGAATTGTGGTCCTGCTGGGCGGCGTTGCAACCGCGGCGGATCCTGCGGTGCGGCCCGCACTTGCTACTCAAGACTTGCTCGATTTTGATCTTCCGGGCACTGAGGGAGGTTCGGTGCGGCCGGATCGTGATTCCGCTGTGGAATTACATGTGGTCTGTTTCTTGGGTACCGAGTGCCCGCTGGCACAGTTGTACGGGCCGCGGCTGTCTGACTTGGCCAAGCGATATGCACCTCGAGTCGGATTCATCGGGATCGATCCCAATCAGCAAGATTCGATGGACGAACTGCGGGCTTATGGCGAGCGGCAAGCCATCCCTTTTCCGCTGGCGAAAGACCATGACCAAGCGATCACGAAACGTTTCGGGGCGACTCGGACCCCCGAGGTCTTCGTCGTCGATGCCGCGGGGAAGGTGCGTTATCGAGGCCGCATCGATGACCAGTATTCGCCCGGCATTGCACGCTCCGAACCGACTACGCACGACTTACGAACCGCGATTGAGCAACTGCTGAGCAAGAAAACGGTTGCGGTTCCGGCGACCGACGCCGTCGGTTGCCGCATTGCGCCACGGCGACAGCCCGATCCGAACAGTAAGGTCACCTTTACCGATCAAGTCAGCCGCGTGTTGCTGCGGAACTGCGTGGAGTGCCACCGCGACGATGAAATTGGTCCGTTCGCGCTGACCGACTACGACGAAGTGGTCGGCTGGGCGGACATGATCTTGGAAGTCATCGATGATGGGCGCATGCCGCCTTGGCACGCCGCCGAGGGCCACACCGAGCTGGCTAACGCGCGGCAAATGTCGGACTCGGACCGCCAGGTGTTGCACGACTGGGTAGATGCCGGCACGCCGTTTGGCAAAGCGAGTGAACTGCCGGGGCTGCCCGAGCGTGTCGCAGGTTGGCGATTACCCAACGCCCCTGATGTGGTCTTTGCGATGCGAGACCAACCGTTCGCGGTGCCTGCGGCCGGAACCGTCGAGTACCAATATTTTGTCGTCGATCCAGGCTTTGAAACCGATCGTTGGGTCTCGACGGCGGAGGTCATTCCGGGGAACCGCCGCGTGGTGCATCACTGCATCGTGTTTGTCCGTCCGCCCGACGGGACTGACTTTCGCGAGATCGGTTTCTTGACCGCTTACGTGCCGGGCCAAAGTCCCACCGTGCTGCCCGCGGGCTATGCGCGGCGAATCCGTGCCGGTTCGCAGTTTGTCTTTCAAATGCATTACACGCCGACAGGCACGCCGCAGCAAGACATGACGAAAGTCGGTTTGAAGTTCACTTCGGCGGAATCGGTCACGCACGAAGTCTTGGTGACCGGCGGCATCGAACAGGACTTTGAAATCCCTCCCCACACACACGATTTCAGTGTCCAGGGGGAGGTCGACTGGTTCCCCGAGCATGGGGAACTGCTGGCTGTCGCGCCGCACATGCATGTTCGCGGCAAATCGTTCGAGCTGGTCGCGGAGCGGGCAGGCAAATCAGAGACCTTGGTTCGTGTTCCGCAATACGATTTCAATTGGCAGCACAATTATAAATTCGCGACGCCACTACCGTTGGCCAGCATCGATCGATTGCGGTTCCGCTGTTCGTTTGATAACTCGGCGGGGAACTTGAGCAACCCGGATCCCAATCAGTACGTCACTTGGGGCGACCAAACGCAGGAAGAGATGTCGGTGGTGTTCCTGCAAGTCGCGCGGTCTCTGAACGCCAAATCAACCGTAGCCAAGCCCGATCACGCGGCGTTGGTCAAGCAACGCGCCGAACGGGAGCAGCAAGCCACAGCCTTCGCGGTCGACTTTATCAAGCGGTTTGACGCCAACGGGGACCAACGGGTTTCCACCAGCGAAGTGCCGACCGCTTTTCGAGAATTCCAGTTCCGGAAAACCGATCGTGATGGCGACGGTTTCTTGAGGAAGAAAGAATTGCTGCGAGCCGCACGGGAGCGTTTCTGAGCGTTCCCAACTCCTGAGCTCTTGTGACCATCGTCGCCCACCTTGCAGACCCTTGGGGTAACGTGGCAAATTACTCGCGTGACGTCGAACTCTATCACGCGAACTTGAGACTCCATGGATGATTTGCTGCCGATTGCGTCACGCGTGCTGGGCGTGTTTCTGGTCATGGTCGCCGGCGCGATGTGCCGCCGAGCTCGCTGGTTGACGGCGGAATCGGATCGCTCGTTGGCCAACCTGACCGCCAATCTGCTCCTGCCAGCTCTGTTTTTTGATCGTGTCCTGCGCGGCGATCAGCTCGACGTGCTGAGCAACGCTTGGTTTCCGCCGCTGGTCGGGTTTGTCTTCACCGCTTTCGGTTTCGGAGTGGCTGCGGTGGTTGCCCGATACCTGGGACCGCTGATCGGCTTGCACACCGTCGCCCAACGCCGCGCATTCATCCTCTGCGTGGGGATCTGCAATTACGGTTACATTCCGATCCCGCTGGCCCAACAATTTTATCCGGCGGCTGAAGTGAAACTGATCGTCCACAACGTGGGCGTCGATTTGGCGCTATGGAGCCTCGGGATTTTGGTTATTGCCGGACGGGTCGGGACGCAGTGGCGTCGCATTTTCGCCAGTCCACCGCTGGTCGCCGTGGTCATTGCGGTTGCTCTGAAACAGACCGGCGGTGCGGAGCTGTTGCCGTTGCCTTTCATGCAAATGGTCCAATCGCTCGGACAATGCTCGATCCCGATGGGCTTACTATTAAGCGGAGCCATCATCGTCGACTATTTACCACGGATGCGGTGGAACGAAGGCAAACGCGTGTTGGCTAGTGCCACGTTTCTGCGGTTGCTGGTGATTCCCGTTTGCATGCTAATGTTCGCACAGTATGCCGTGGGAGATATCGCGATGCAGCAAGTCTTGTTGCTGCAAGCCGCCATGCCGGCGGCGACGTTTCCGATCGTGCTGGTGCGACTGTACGATCAAGACATCGGAACCGCACTCCAAGTCGTCCTGGGCACGTCACTGATCGCGATCATCACGATTCCAATCTGGCTATTGCTAGGCGGCATGTGGCTCGGTTTCGGAGCCACAGCCGGATAAGGCAAAGCGGTCAGGCGGTGTTCTGGCGAGCGGCCTATTTCAGGATCATGTCGTCGACGGTGTGGTTACTCGGAATCATCGGCAACACATGCTCTTGATACGGCACCTGAACGTCCAGCAGGTAGGGACCCTTGTGGGTAATCATTTCGGTGTAGGCATCCCGCAAATCGGACTTGTTGCGAACTGTCGATGCGCCACATCCGTAGCCCTTGGCGATGGCGACAAAATCGGGATAGCGTTTTTCGGCGTAGGCGAACTTGTCCGCGTCGCTCTTGCCGCTCGCTTCATCGTGATGGATGGGGCCTAGATAAGTATGGGCTCGGTTGCGATCCATGAAGCGGTCTTCCCATTGCACCACCATGCCGAGGTGCTGATTGTT
The DNA here is from genome assembly GCA_964477385.1 of uncultured Pirellulaceae bacterium. Classification (GTDB taxonomy): domain Bacteria; phylum Planctomycetota; class Planctomycetia; order Pirellulales; family Pirellulaceae; genus Roseimaritima. Next base: position 7,924 of record CAYZHQ010000052.1, on the reverse strand, counting down.
CAGCAACAAGACCTTGACCGGCAGTTCTTCGCAGAAGCACGTCGCCAGTTCCTGGATGTTCATCTGGAAGCTACCGTCACCGTCGATATCGACGACCAACGCATTGGGATGAGCCGCTTGCACGCCCATTGCCGACGGCAGGCCGAAGCCCATTGTCCCCAATCCGCTGCTGCTCAACCAAGTCCGTGGCTGAGTGAACTTGTAGAACTGAGCCGCCCACATTTGGTGCTGCCCGACGCCCACGGTGACATACGTCTCCATGTCACGGGTCACTTCACACAGCTCGCGGATGGCGTGCTGCTGCAAAATGCCGTCAAAATTCTCGTCGTAGCTGAACGGATGCTTTGCCTTGAGGTCCATGCAATGCTGAACCCACTCCGAGATATCTTCCGGAGCTTCGACGACCTTGTTCAAGTCGGCCAGAACCTGCTTTACGTCACCGCAAACGGGGATGTGAGCCGCCTTGATTTTGTTCAGTTCCGAAGGATCGACATCGACGTGAATGATCTTGGCGTCTTTAGCGAACGCGGTCACCTTGCCCGTCACGCGGTCATCAAAGCGAACGCCCAACGCGATCAGCAGGTCACAATCGCGAACGGCATAGTTGGCATAGGCCGATCCGTGCATGCCCAGCATGTCCATCGACAGCGTGTCGGTCGACGGATAAACGCCCAGCCCCATCACCGTCGTGGTGGTCGGAATGCCGGTCTTCTCGACCAACTGCCGCAGTTCTTCGCTGGCACCACTGCTGATAATCCCGCCACCGGCGTAGATCATCGGACGTCGGGCGCGTCGGATCGCGGCTGCCATCTGATTGATTTTTTCCGACGCCACTGGCTTGGGATCGGGGCGATAGCCCGGCAAGTCCATCTCCACGTTCCAGTCGACCGTCGTCGATGCTAACTGAACATCTTTGGGCATGTCGATCAAAACCGGGCCTTGGCGTCCCGTCGAAGCGATGTGGAACGCTTCCTTCATCACGCGAGGCAGATCTTCGACGTCGGTGACGAGGTAGTGATGTTTGGTGATACCACGGCAGACTTCGACCATGGGCGTTTCTTGAAAAGCGTCGGTCCCAATCACCTGCGTCGGGACTTGGCCGGTGATGCAAACCAAGGGAATGCTGTCCAGCTTGGCGTCCGCGATGGCGGTTACCAAGTTGGTGGCTCCGGGCCCACTGGTCGCCATCACCACGCCAACTTTGCCCGTGCTGCGTGCGTAACCTTGAGCGGCAAAGGCGCCGCCCTGTTCGTGCCGAGGCAAAATGGTGCGTACCGAGTCTCCGTAGCGGGTCAGCGCCTGATGCATCGGCATGCTGCAACCACCGGGATAGGCGAACAGCACCTCGACGCCGTGATCGACCAGTGATTTGACCAGGATATCAGCTCCAGTCATCAACTGCGTCTCGGAAGCGGCTCTCGCGGTACTCATCTAAAACAGTCCGTTCTAACGGGGGGGACAATACAGAAGCAGTAAAATCGGCTAAGAATTGGCCGATTTGGAACAAAGAATCTAGAACCCAGAACCCAAAATGGCAATGGTCAAACCCAATCGACGTTGCCGAATTTGGGCCGCAAGCTCTAGTATTAACGGTCAGTAACTCTCGAACCGCAAAATCTGCCCTTCCTTAACCCAAACTTTGGTTTCGGAGAGGTTTCAAGCTGACCGCTTGAAAAGGCACTTTCTCTCTGTTTTAAACGCACCGCCGGAGCTGCACGGATGCCCCGACTGGGCCTGCTGGCCGATTTGACTGCTGTTGCCCTCGGTGGCGCAATCGGGGCATTGCTGCGGTACGCCATTACGGCGGCTCTGCCGGCCCTGCCCGGATCGAAGGCGATGTTTGGCACCATGGTGGTCAACGTCCTGGGATGTCTGGCGATTGGCTCTCTGGGCCAATGGGTCGACTTAGACGCTCAGCAGTGGTCCGAACGTCAATTGCTACTACTGCGGGTCGGCTTTTTAGGCAGCCTTACGACTTTCTCGACTTTCGCCGCCGAATCTTGGTCACTTGGTGCGGAAGGTCGCCTGACATGGATGCTATTCCACCTCGCGGCCCATTTGTTGGTCGGCTTTTTCGCTTTTTGGATCGGCGGGCTGATGGTCCGTACGCTGATGGGTTGAGTTTATGACGCATGTCGCTGCCGCTCGCTTTCGTTCACTTCTCCCGACCCCGGTGCTGGCATCGCTTCTCGCGGGGCTGGCGCTGGGGGGGCTGCTCGGTTCTCCAACACGCGCGATCGCCCAGTCGAGTTTGGCCGAACGACTGCGCGGCCAGCGCGCAGGTAACTCGCTGGACCAGCCCGCCAAGGAATACGGTATCCCCGGCTACAGTGTCCGCGATTGGTTGCAAGCCGACGCAACGTTGCGTGACGTGACCTTTATCGATCCCGACCGTGGCTGGGCGGTTGGTGATCGCGGCGTGGTTCTCTTTTCCGACAGTGGCGGCGATCGCTGGGAGTCTCAAACCAGCAACACGATTGCGCCGTTGTTGGCGGTCGATTTTGTGGATGCGAACAACGGCGTTGCCGTCGGTGGCTATTACGAATCGGACAGCCAAACCAGCCGTGGCGTGTTGCTGATGACGCGTGACGGCGGACGCAACTGGACGCGGCTGCCCGCGCCGCTGCCGCTGCTGCGGGACGTGCGTGTGCAAGCCGATGGGACGCTGCTGGTCGCCGGTGATTTTTCGGTCGTGCACGGGGGCGCGGTGCTGCTCAGCCACGACGGGGGCCGCAATTGGATGGCCGCCCCAACGGATAATCTGCCGCGTGCGAGCCGGTTAGCAGGCCAGCCCGATGGTTCGGCGCTGGTACTCGGTGCGGACGGTTTGATGAATCGTTTTTCGACCATCCTGCAATCCGCGCAACCGGTGCTCTCTGATGCTCGTCTGCAGACGGTGCTTGGTACCGGTCCCCAGCGGATGGCGGTCGGAAACAACGGCAGCTTGTACGTCAGTGGAAATGACGGCCAAAGCTGGCGGGCAAGTGACGTATTGCAGGGCTCCGGCCCGTCGCAAACGGCGATCGACATCTATGACGCGGCATTGGTCGACGGCGCGCTGGTGTGCGTCGGCGCACCGGGCAATCGGATCGCGGTTGTCGACTCCGCCGGACAGGTTGCCTTTCAAGACACTCCGGTCCACTCGCCCCTGCGCGCGGTCACGTTTCATGGGCCACAGCGCGGGTGGGCGGTGGGGGCTTTTGGAACGATTTTGGCCACGCGAGACGGCGGTCGCTCTTGGCGCATCCAACGCGGCGATGACCTCCGCACGGCAATGTTGGTCGTCGGCCAAACGGCCGAGGATATCCCCTGGTCGGCATTCGCCACTGAATCCCTGGAAAAAGGGCGCCGGATTGCCGTGGCCACGCTGCAGTCCACCGCGGCTCGTGACCCGCTGGTGCCCGACGCGACGACGCTGTTAGCACAGGTCGCCTGCGGCCTGGGAGGCGGCGAAGCGGTGCACTGGCGGACCGCTTCGACGCCCGTTCAGGCTGACCTGCAATCGATCGGAGTGGCATTGGCGACCTACCGCCCGCGAGTGCTGTTGTTGAGCGACACGATCGATAGCGACCTGCGGCGGCAGTGGATCGAAGCGGCCAGTCGACAAGGCGTGCAAAGGGTGCTGGAACCGACCAGCAAGCCGTATAGTGAATGGACAGTGCATCGCAAAGCGCTCCTGCCGCGAACCGGCACGCTGTTGTCCGATTTGGGGCGTGACGCGGCGGCGACTTTGCAGGCTCGCAACATCGAAGCCGACGAGCAGCATTACCGCCGGACGTTTGATGCCATCGTGCCGCTCGGTCGACCGATTAACGACCTACTAGACGGCTACGTCGACAACGGCCTGCAAGATACTCGTACGATCCAAACCAGTGCCAGCCGGCGATCACTGCAGGTTCTTCAAGGCCGGGCCGGCGAACCGCGGATGTTGACTCGCATGTTGGCCGATGGAGATCGCAACGGTTCGTTCTTGCAACGCATTCGACTGTCGCTTGGTCAAACGCCGAGGGAAAACCGCGAGCGTTTAGCGCGTGAAATTTTACGCCGCTGTGAACAGACCAACCAACCACGATTGTATCGCCAAACGCTGGCCGTGGTGACGGAACAGATGCCCGACACGCCGCTTGGTAAGTGGGCCGTTGTGCGGCTGCAGGCGATCAAGCTGAGTGACGAATGGGACCGTTTACAGCGCGTCTTGCCGGTTCGGGATAACCGCACCGTTGCGACCGCCTCCAGTGTCAAACTGTCTCCCTTCGAAGCTCCCGCGGATGCCGATGTGGCGTCTCTGCGGGCAGGTGCTTCTTCACGACCGGCGAACGCTGGGGCGAATCTGCTCGACGCGCCGGCAAGGGGCCTTCAGCAGGCCAGCGCGGTGGAGGAACTGATCGTTACACCGGAGTACGAAACGGAGGCCAGTCCGTCGGGCGAGCTAAGCCGCGGCACGCCCGATTTGGTCTGGGATCTCGATCCGCGTGTGACGCTGGTGCGACACTTGCTGGCGATCGACCGATCGGCGGGCGACGAGTCACCGCAGTTGGGAATCCTCAAACAGTTCGGCAGCTATCCCGATACACAAGGTTGGGGCGAACTGCTGAATCCTTCCGAGGCGGTAGGCAACCGGATCGCGCGGACTCAGGAACGTCCCTACCTTGACGGCAAACTGACTGAGCCCTGCTGGCAAAGTGCGACGGCGATCGAAACTCCGGCGGGCTACACGCTCCGGTTGGCCTACGATTCCCAGCACCTTTATTGGTCTGCCACCGGACCGCTGCCGGAACCTTCGGCGGCCACTTCGTCGTCCGCGGATCATCGGGCCACTCGCTCTCGCGATGCCGAAATGGATGACTCGCAGCGAATTCTGCTGAAAATCGATACCGACGGCGACCTACTGACGGCATATGGGTTCGAAGTCGATCGACGCGGCCGAACGCGGGACACCTGCGATGGCTTTACCAATTGGCAACCGATGTGGTTTGTCGATACTTGCGTGGAAGGCCAGCGTTGGACCGTCGAGGCGGCCGTGCGTCGCTCGGACCTGACCGACCTGCCGCCACTGCTCGGCAGCACCTGGAACGTCAGCTTGATCATCGGAAATGCCAACCAGTTCGGCTGGAATCGTCAACTGCCCAGTTCGGATGACTGGCACGTCGCGCGTTACCAATAGCGTCCGAGTATCCTGTATATTTATGCGTGTCATCCAACGGCAGCCTCAGCTTTTCTGTCGCGATGAGAACGTGGTATCGACGGGTAGGTCTCCATCGACACCCGCCTGCCACGATGGACGATTCCCTCCCTCCTTTCTGCAAGGCAATTCTAATGTCGACTTCCCGCCGTGAATTTCTCAAACGCTCCGCTGCCGCCGGCGCGGTCGCTTCCACCGTCACCAGTTGCTCGCCAATTGCCGCCGCCGAGGACGACGGCAAGAAAACAATCGCTTCGATTGGCGTCGGTGGATCACGTGGTCGCTACAACCGTGGTGGTTCAATTGCCCGCAACGCCGCCAAACTGGGACGCATGATCGCGGTCTGCGACGTCGATCAATTACACTGTGACGAGTTCAACAAAAAATTCGACAACAAGTTGTCGACCTATACCGACTATCGCGAGTTGCTGAAGGCCGAGAAGCCCGACATCGTGACGATCGGAACGCCCGATCACTGGCACGTGCCGATCGCCATCGCGGCACTCCGCGCCGGTGCGGATGTGTACTGCGAAAAACCGCTGACGTTGACGATCGACGAAGGCAAACAGATCGCCGCGGTCGTGCGTGAAACCGGCCGTGTCTTTCAAGTCGGCACGCAGCAGCGAAGCGAAAATGGCGGCAAGTTTCTCAAAGCGGTCGCGATGGTCCACAGCGGGCGGTTGGGCAAGAACGTCAAAGCCTACGTTGCCATTGGCGGCGCTCCCGGAGATGGCCCGTTTGAATCTTCCGCACCGCCGGAAGGGCTCGACTGGAACATGTGGGTCGGGCCGGCCAACGAAGCCGACTACAGCGAGCAGCGCCGTCGGATGTTCCGCTGGTGGTTCGAATACTCGGGCGGCAAGATGACCGACTGGGGAGCGCATCACGTCGATATCGCGCAGTGGGCACTCGGCTTCGGCGACAGCGGTCCGATCAAGGTCAGTGGCACAGGCGAACTGCCGAAAATCGTCCCGTCGGATTTCAACTGGAAAGCCTTTTTTGACGGCGAAGCGAAGTTGCCCGATGGCTACAACACGGCGACGAAGTTCGACCTCACCCTGGAGTACGAAAATGGCGCCACGATGAACGTCACCAATAACTACCAAAGCGGTGACACATCGTTCGGAAACGGCATCCTGTTAGAAGGCGACAAAGGACGCATTTTCGTGAATCGCGGGAAATTGACCGGAGCTCCCGTCGAATCGTTGACCGACGCCGACAACGCCGAGCTCGATGAATACATCGTCAAACTGTGTAAGGGCAAATCGCACGGCAACCACATGCAGAACTTCTTCGAATGTGTCGAAGATCGTTCGCTGCCGATTTCCGACGTCTTTTCGCATCACCGCACGATGACCTCCTGCCATCTGCTGAACATCTGTGTCATGCTGGGCCGTGAGCTGCGCTGGGACCCCAAAGCAGAGCAGTTTGTCGACGATGATCAAGCCAACGCCTTGCTTTCTCGCAAGAGCCGAGCCGATTTCGCTTGATCTCGGTCAGGTTTTTAAAACGACCAGCCCCGAGCAGCCTCACCGCTGGAAAACTCTCTTGATCGGTGAGCGGAATTCCAGGATGATCTCGCCAACGAGACCGCTTCACCCGACGCACGTGCATGGAGGCACTTATGTTACGCCGCACCGCTATCCTACTTGGCCTGTTTTTTCTCTTCCCCATCTCCGCCGTCGTGGCAGATGATGGCCAGAAATGCGTGCTGCGTTACAAACTGACCGAGGGCGAAGAGATTCGCTATCAAGTCGAGCATCTCGCAAATACCAAGACGCGACTCGATAAAGCCAATATCGAATCGAGCGTCCGGACTGTCAGCACCAAGGTGTGGCGAGTTAAGGATGTAAATGAGGCCGGCGAAATGACCTTCGAGCACCTGATCGAAACGGTCGAGATGAGTCAAAAGAATGGCGACTCGGAAGAGCTGTTGTGGAACAGCGAGAGTGGCCAACCCGCTCCGGCTGCCTTCAGTGCCGTGGCGGAGCAATTGGGCAAGACGATCGCTACGATTCGGATTAATGATCAAGGCCAAGAACGCGAGCGATTGGACGACAAAGGCACCAAGACCGACCTCGGCATGGGAGGCATCACTATCCCGCTGCCCGAAACGCCGGTCAAGATTGGCGGCCAATGGGCCGTCCCACGTCAAATCCGCGTCCGCACCGAAGATGGCGAAGTCAAATTGATCAAGGTTCGGGAGCTGTACACGTTGGAAAAACTTTCCGCTGGAGTCGCGACGATCTCGGTTCGCAGCGAACCTCTCACGCCGATCGGGACTCCAAAAATCAAGTCCCAGGTTGTGCAGCAGCTAAGCAATGGCAGTGTCCGTTTTGATGTCGATGCCGGCCGCACGCTCAGCCGTCAGTTGGACTGGGATGAAACCGTTGTCGGTTTCGAGGGCGCCGACAGCATGATGGAGTACCGAGCTCGCCTGACCGAGCAAATGCTCAGCAGCCAGCCCAGCACGCGAACGGCTGCGCGTCCTTAGCAAAACCGCTACAGATAACTCGTCGCGGAGAGGCCAATCGGTCGGCTCTTGGAACCGAGCCCTCACGGTTCGGAGCTGCCGACTACGGTCAGGCAATCACCAAAGAAACCACCCGCAGGGCTGGCCGTTGGACGAAAAAAAACGTAAAAATAAGACCCCGCCGGGCGGGAATACCGCCAGAACACAACACCAAGCCCCTGTAGCTCAACTGGATAGAGCAGCGCACTTCTAATGCGCAGGTTGCAGGT
>CAYZHQ010000051.1:0-38158 GCA_964477385.1 uncultured Pirellulaceae bacterium | reverse complement strand
ACCTGCGACAAGGCGGTTAACAGCCGCCTGCTCTACCAACTGAGCTACAGGGGATTGCGATGCCGTTTGATGGGCTTCGTTAAGTCGGCGAATTTAGTCGATCGGCTGGGGACTGACAAGATCGTCAATCTTTTTCCCGCTGCTTTCTTTGTTTCTGCTTTGTTGCTCCCTAGCGAGATGCCCGCCAACTTGTTTCGAATGAATGCTTTATTGCCTTCAATGACTGCAAATTGCTTGGCGCGAGCTCAGTAAGCCACTCCCTGGAGGGGGTTGTGGGCTAAGCTAGTTCGCTGTCGAGCCACGTCAGGATCTGCTCGGCGATGTCCTCGATCGATTGCCGGTCGACGTCGATACAATGATCGGCCACCGATGTGTACAAATGCTTCCTGCTCTCCAAGACCTCGGTGACCTCTTCTTCGGGGCTGCGGCCTGTCAAACTGGGCCGCTGGGGTCCGGTCGACTCATCGGCGGCAATCCTGACAGCCAGCGTGGCGGGCTGGGCAACGAGCCACACGCAGCGGCCGGTTTGGCCGATCCGCAGACGGTTGGCATCTCTCAGGATAGCGCCGCCACCGAGGGCGACGACGCTGGGGGTTGATGCTGCGAACTGGGCGATGTGGGCCAAGGCAGCCGATTCATGGTCGCGAAAGCCAGCTTCGCCCTCGGCGGCAAAGATTTCCGGAATGGTGCATCCGGTGGTCTGGACAATCACTTGGTCGAGATCGATCGCGTCGACACCGAGCTGTTCCGCCACTGCGCGCGCGACCGACGTTTTTCCGCAGCCTCGATAACCGGTCAAATAAAGATGCATGGGGTGAAGATTGAAGGGGTGGTTAGCATTCGGCTTGTACACGGTGGACTTCGGTAGGTGGGTACTGGCCCGGTCCGTCGATGCCGTAGTGTTCCTCGAGGGCTTGCTCGAAAGCTTCTTCGGTTCGCATGCGTACGAAGCCGAGTCGCACTTGATCCATGCGCGGGTGGCTGGCGGTGTATTTGATGCAGAACTTTCGCATCAACAGCGGCGCGCGGTCGGCGCCGTAGGTTTCGCGGCAGAGCTGGAAGTGTTGCCGCATCACGTGGGCTTGTTGGTGCAAGGTGGGAGGCGGCGGCAGTGGTTTGCCGGCGGCAAGCGCGCGAGCTTGGGCGAAGATCCACGGATTCCCGATCGCACCGCGGGCGACGGTCACGCCATCGATACCCGTTTCGTCGATCATCCGCAGGCAGTCGGCTGCGGTGAACAGGTCGCCACTGCCGAGCACGACACGTTGCGGTCCGATGTGCTGCTTGACTTCGCGGAGGAACTCCCAGCGACTGGGGCCGACATACCGTTGCTGCACGGTGCGGCCGTGCACGGTCACTGCTGCGATGCCGGCGCCAAAGCCTCCATCGAGGATCTCGAAAAAGTGGTCGCGAGATTCGCTGGAATCGTCGATGCCGCGCCGCATCTTGACGGTGACCGGAATGTGGTCGGGCACCATGTCGCGCGTCCGTCGGATGATTTCCAGGGCGACGTCGGGTTGGGAGAGATGGAAACCGCCGCGGCAGCGTCCGAGGACTTTCTTGACGGGACAGCCAAAATTAATATCGATGACGTCGAAGCCGGCTTGCACGAGGCGGAGGGCACCGGCGGCGAACTGTTCCGGTTCGGCACCCATTAGTTGGCCGCCGACGGGATGTTCGTCGGGATGGATATTGAGAAAGTGCTTTGTCTTCTGGCGTTTCTTGATCGCCAGCAAGAACTGATCGAGCATCACTTCGCAGACCGCATAGCCGGCGCCATGTTGGCGCGCGATGTGCCGCATTGGCAGGTCGCTGTAGCCCGACAAGGCGGCTTGGACGATCGGAAAGTCGATGGGGACGCGTCCCAACGCAATCGGCTGCAATGGGCGTGGACCCCTGGTGAGTGAATGGTCGGTCGACGAATGGTCGTTATGCGGGGGCTGCGGCGAAGCAGGCTCCGTCACGACGACGCGATCCGCCGCAGCGGGGGTCGCGTGGTTGTCGTCAGGCAGGTTTTTCGTGAAAGTACGGCTCATTCCAGCTAGCCTACAGAGCGTTGGTTTTTTACGCTATGAAGGTTTCTAAGGGTTTTGAATCTAGGTCCCATCAGCATGTCCTCTACGCGATTTCTAGCGACCATGTTAGTAGCGCTGGCGGTCTCGGTAAACGCAAAGGAATCGACAGTGAAAATCGAGTCAGAGTTATGGGGCCAAGCCCCCGACGGAACGCAAGTGACGCGTTACCGTTTGACAAATCGCCACGGAAATTCGATTGGGTTGACCAATTGGGGAGCCAGTCTGTTGGAAGTGATGGTGCCTGATCGCGACGGACAATTGGCGAACGTCAATTTGAGCTTTGACACCCTGGAGGGCTATTTAGGTTCGCATCCGCATTTTGGTGGGACGATTGGTCGGTTTGCTAACCGAATCGCGAAAGGGCGGTTTGAGATCGACGGCAAAGTTTACGAGTTGGCAATTAACAACGGCCCGAATCATCTGCACGGCGGCAAAATCAGCTACGACCATCGAATGTGGGAAGCCGAAACGTTCGAGGAACCAAACGGCGCGGGGGTTCGTTTCACGCTTGTCGATCCGGCGGGGTATGAAGGCTATCCGGGCACCGTGAATGTGGTGACCGAATACCGCTGGAACGACGACAATGAATTGCTCATTGGATTTACGGCCACGACCGATGCAACGACTCATGTGAACTTGACCAATCATAGTTACTGGAACCTGAATGGTGCCGGCAGTGGTTCGGCGATGGATCATGTGGCGACGATTCACGCCGACCAATTCCTCGACGTCGACGCGACATTGATCCCCACGGGGCAACAAAACGACGTGGCGGGTACGCCGCTTGATTTCCGTCATCCAACAGAGTTGGGCGCGCGACTGGACCAATTGCCGGCCACTAATGGCTATGACCACTGCTACATCGTTCGCGGCGCGGCAGGTACGTTGCGTCCGGCTGCCAAGGTGGTCGATCCCGATAGTGGGCGCGTGCTGGAGATCGAAACGACGCAACCGGGCATGCAGTTGTATACGGCCAATCATCTGCCGGGCAACGAATCGTCAGCGGGTGCGGGAGGTCACGAAGCCTTCTGTTTGGAGACGCAGCATTACCCTGACGCTCCGAATCATCCGGCCTTTCCATCGACGTTGTTAAAGCCAGGCGAGAAGCTGAGCGAAACGACGATCCATCGATTTTCGGTGGAGTGACCGGAATGGGCTCGATGGCGAACGGAACCGCGGCGGGGTGTTGAACCGCGGCGGGTGCAGTCCCTGCGGTGAGCTAGCCCATTTGCTGCCAGGCGGCGGGCAAGCTGTCGAGCAGTTCGATCACCGACATCGCCTGCTTGGTGAATTGCTCCGCAGCGATGTCGCCCGCCAGTCCATGCCAATAGGTCGCTAGATGAGCGGCGTTAAAGGGAGGCAGGTCTTGGGCGAGCAGTGATCCGATCAGGCCCGTCAGAATATCGCCGGTACCGCCACGAGCGAGTCCACTGTTGCCCGTTGGATTCACCACCGTTCGTTCGCCATCGGTGATCACCGTTGCGGCACCTTTGAGCACCAAGATCACGCCATGGTGTCGGGCGAAGTCTTGGGCGAGTGCTTCGCGGTCTTGCTGCACTGCCGATGTCGGCAGCTTCAGCAGCTTGGCGAATTCGCCAGGGTGCGGCGTCAAGATCCGAGCCGGCGCGTGCGGCGGAGATTGCAGTAGCGTTGAATCGTCAGCAAACGCATTGAGTCCGTCAGCGTCGAGCACCAGCGGCACCTGACAGTCGTGGTAGATGCGTTGCACAAGTTGTTGGACGTCGGTCGTTTGGCCCAATCCAGGGCCCAATGCCAGAGCCGATTTGCCTTCGCAGGCCGACCGTAAAACAGGCAGCGCGTTGGCGCTGCAAAAGCCATCGGCCTCGTCGAGCGGGATCGTCATCCAGGCGGGATTTTCTGCCGCAACGATCGGCCAAGCGGCGCGCGGGGTGGCGATGGTGACCAATCCGCTGCCGCCCCGGAGTGCGGCCAAGCCACACAGACGCGCCGCGCCGCTCATGCGTTCCGAGCCCGCGATGATCAGCAGGTGACCGAAGGTGCCCTTGTGAGCGTCATCATCGCGATTCGGTAACGGCGGTAGCTTGGTCATGGCGGTCGTGCGAAGCGAGAAAGAATCGAAGCAAGAAGGATCCGAGGGGCTCTCATCGTAGCCGATCGCATCCTTGGTCGTTAACAACGTCTTGCGGCAAAAAGCGTTGTCGCATTCGCCGTCCGGTCGGGTATGATCAACAGACCTGAGTCGCAAGCGACAGCGTTTGCGGACGGCCAGAGTCCCTTTTATGCCAACGACGAGTGCATGACGTTTCCGTTGATTCGATCGCTTGACGCTTCCCGCCTCGACGACCTGTGTGCGCGGTTGGAGGAGTTGGCTCGCAGCCCGCAGCGCGACGGGGCGTGGCCGGCGGAGTCGCTGCGGTTGTGTGGCGAGGCGGGCGTTTATGCATGGTTCTTGCCGGTGTCGGCCGGCGGCTTGGGGTGGGATGAAGCGGAGCAGACGCGAGCCTATCTGCGGCTCGCGGCGGCCGACTTGACGACGACGTTTGTGATCACGCAGCGGATGACCGCCTGCCGGCGAGTGGCGAGCAGCGAGAACTGCGAGGTGGCGCGGAAGTGGCTGCCTAAATTGGTCACCGGCGAAGCCTTTGCGACGGTCGGGATCAGCCATCTGACGACCAGCCGTCAGCACCTCGGTCGCCCGGTGCTGCAAGCCACCGCAGCCCCGGGAGGTTGGTGGTTGGACGGTTTTTCGCCGTGGGTCACCGGCGGCAGCCAAGCCGACCTGTTGGTTGTCGGAGCGACATTGGAAGATGGACGTCAGATCGTTGCTGCGGTGGATGCCGATCAGGCGGGCGTCGCGGCTGGCCCGAATGCGCCATTGGTCGCCTTGTCGGGCAGTTGTACCGGCCAAGTCGACTTTTGCCGCGTGGCGGTGACGGAGGACCAGATATTGTCCGGCCCGGTCGAGCAGGTGTTGCAGCAGGCCAGCGGCAAAGGCCCCGGGGGCTTGCAGACGTCGGCACTGGCGATCGGTTTAGCCGATGCGGCGGCCCGTTTTCTGCAATCCGAAGCGCTCCGACGCAAGGAACTGACCGCCGTCGCCGAGCGTTTGACGGAGGATGTCGAGCAGGCCAAGCAACGTCTGTTGGCGGCAGCCAAGGGCATGGCAGAATGCGACGCGGGAGAGCTGCGAGGAGCGGCCAATCGTCTGGTGTTGCGAGCAACGCAGGCGGCCTTGACGGCAGCCAAGGGGGCGGGATTTGTCGCCGGGCACCCGGTCGGTCGATGGTGTTGCGAGGCGCTCTTTTTCCTGGTTTGGAGCTGCCCACAGCCGGTCGCTCAATCGCATCTGTGCGAGTTGGCGGGGCTGGCGACGTGGGGGGAGCAGGAGGAAGAGTGCTAGCTAGTTTGACCATCGCTAGGGTCTTGAAGCACAATAGGAATCGAAAGGGCTCCTCTGGACGCCTTCTTTTCTTCAGTGCAGCCCCGGTTACAGTATGTCTTCTGAAGCGGATGGACAACCGAATCCTCCTCGCTCGAGTCCTCTCGAGGGTGGGCCTTGGCGGCCGGTGCAACCGGATGAGTTACTGCGCCGCAACGTCACAGACACCGCCACCGAACCGGCACCGCCAAAGGTCAATCTGCAGCGACAGCAGGAGCTGGAGCGGTATTTGAAACCCAAACCGGCAGACGTGGAGGCGTATCTGGAGTTAGCGGAGATCTATCGTCGTGCGGTTCGACCGATCGAAGCCAGGCGGACGCTGAAGAAGGGTCTGGAGATTCATCCAGACGAGCCGCAATTGATCTGGCAGCTTGAGGAAGCCAATCTGGCGCAGTCGATTTATCAGCTACGAGAAGTCACCGAACTGGCGAGGCGACTGGGCACCGGGGAAGCGCAGCGTGAGCTGGAACGGGCGATAATCGATTGGGCAGCGCGGCGGGTGGAAGTCTGTGAAGCGAGGCTGAAACGGGACCCGGCGAATCTTCAGTTGCGTGTCTTGTTATCCGAAGCACTCAAAGACATGGGCCGGTTTGAAGAGGCTATCGAAGAAGCCGATGTGGCCAGCGAGAGTGATGCCTTGGCCCCGACCGCACACCTGATTCGGGGACAATGTTTCCAAGCCCTCAATGAGATGCGCAAAGCGTTGCAGGCGTATCGCGCCGCGGCCTTCCGCCGCGCCGTACCGGCTCCACCGCGCATCCGCTGCCTCGCGATGCGGGCGGCGATGGAATTGGCCGAGACGCTTGGCCTGCCACAATCGTATGCTCGATACGAACGTAGTTACAAAATTGCGACAGCCGAACTAGAGCGTCAAGCTGCCGCGCCTCCACCCGCTTCCGGTACATTGCCCCCCAATGCATCGGAATCGGATACCCGCGATATCGACATGTCGAGTCTGTCCTAAGGGAGCTTCTGTATGAATCAAGCCATCGCCGACCCCGAGCAGTTGCGTCGGTTTGCGGCGCACCTGCGAGCCTATGCCGAAGAGATGAAGCAACGTCACTCGGCATTGGCCAGCCATCTGAATCAACTGGAGCAAACGTGGCGCGACGAACAGCAACGAAAGTTCGCTAACGAGTTCGAACAACAGATGCGTCAGATGACACGCTTGCTGACGGCGACCGAGGAGCACGTGCCCTACTTGCTGCGCAAAGCGGACCAGATCGAAACTTATCTTCGCGGTTAACATCGGCGACACAACCATCGCCAGGAGCGTCTGTTTGATGCAAAGTCATGTTCGTGATCTCGACGCGCTGCGTCAACTGCGCGACGGTCTGCTGGCCTTGTCGACCGGCATCGACAATGCGACGCAAGACCTCCGCGGCAGTACGCATCGAGCCGACCACTGGATTCGAGTGGAGATGCCGGCTTACTGGAAGCGTCAAACTCATTTGGCGGAACGCGAGCTGAATGCGGCTCTGGACTACTTGCAGCAACGTCAAGGCTCGACGCGTGCTGACGATCGGCAGGCAGCGACCGAAGCCAAGCAACGGGTCACGCGAGCCGAGCAACGCGTTGAAGTGTGTCAGCAAAAGCAGCAAGCTTGTCGGCGGACATTGGTGAAACTGGAAACGGCGCTCCAAGCCTTGGCCGGCCCCCTAGCGGAGATGAATGAGTATGTCGAAACGGGCCTGCCGCTGGCGAGAACGGAACTGAAGCAGATGATCGAAGTCTTGGCAGCTTATAATCCATCTTCCTCGGCGGGACCGCGGCGGTCTGCCGATGATGCCTCCGCGGAGACCTCCTGATGCGGCAAACGCTGGGACAACTAAGCGACTGTGAAAATCGCTATCGTCGCCACTGGCTGGACTTCACCCGCCTGTGGCAAAACGTCAAGCGTGAGTGGCGCGACCGACGACAAGAACAATTCGAACAAGACCACCTCCGTCGCTTGCCGTCATCCCTGAATCGCTTGTCAGCCGCCGTCGGCGAACTGCGCGATGTGATGCAGCAAGCCGACCGGGAATTGACCGAGACGGACCCTTCCGAGCGTGCCCTATGACCCACACCTGTCCTTCCCCCGTCGGTTTTTTATCTGCCGACCGACAACAGGCTCTACTCGAGGCGCTCGGCAAACGTTGTGCTTCGTCGGAGCAGCGGCGAGCCCGCTTGCTGTCGGAACAGGCACAGGCCACCGAAAGCTTGCGGGAACAGCTCGCTGCCGAACGTCAACGCACCTTGGATACCTGTCGGTCGGAGCGGCGGGCGATGCTGCGGAATTGGGATCAAGCGGATGAGCAGCTTATCGAGCATTACGAAACCGAGACGTTGAACCTGAGAGAAGAGCTGAATCGCTTGGCGGCAAAATTCCGTCAGTCGCGCAAAGAAGAGCACGCCGCGGTGTTTCGCAAAGTCCAATCGCGTTGTGCTGCCGTTCAGAGTCAATACGAGGCTCGGCAACCGCTGCCGGAAGAACAGAAGCAGCGTGATTTTGCGTTGCTGGACACGGCACTGTCCCATGTCGCGACGACGATCGATGAAGTGCGCGAGGTCACCGCAAGACGCTTGAATGGCTTGCCCGATGTGCCTCCGGTGCCGGCTGAAGATCGCGAGTCACCACCGGCGAGTGTCCAAGAAGCTTACGACGCGATCGAGTACGCGAATCGACAGATCCGCGAGACGCTGCGCGAACTGTATAGCGGCACCGCCTCGAAATTGGTCGACACGTTTTGGATTTTACCGTCTGCGGCGGCGGCTTTTCTGTTGATCTGGTCGGTCACGGCAGTGTTCGTCGCCGCCGATAATTTGTTGCTCGCCGTGTTGATCGGGATCGGTGTGGCGTTGTTGCTGTTCCTCAGCGTGCTGGGCATTTTACAGATCCCGCTGCGCCGTCAGACACGGGCGATTTACCCGCGCGCCGAACACCTCGCGGCGGTCTCTCAGCGAGCGGTGGACCAAGGCCGATCGGTCGCGACAGCGAAGGCGAACCGCTTTGCGGCGGACCTGCTGAAAACACGCGACTTTCATCTCGAAGCGGCCGAGCGATGGAAACGCGAGAACTTGGCATTGATCGATGAATCGCTTGCCGCCAAAGAGCAGGCGATGCGAGAGAAGCTGCAGCAGAGGCTGGTGGCCGTGGCCGAAACGTATGCGACCAGGAGTGAACAGGTCGACGGGCAAATGCGGAAACAGGCCGACACGCTGGCGACAGAAATTCGAACACGATTGCAAGTCGCCGATGAAACCACCGACCTGCGACTGGCCGAGCAAGCACAACAACACGTGGCCGATTCTCGGCGGTTCGACGCGCAGTTTATGAAGGTCATCGAACGTGGCTTGCAGCGAATCGCAGGACAACCAGCCGAGGTGCGGGCACGATTTCCGAATTGGGAACTGCCCTTTGAGCTCGCCGACCGCGATACGCTGGACTTCTTGCCCGTGGGTACGCTGCAGGTCAGCGACCGTGTGCAAGCCGCCGTGGGCTCCCACACGCATCCCGATCGCGATTCCGCCGATCGACTGTCCGTCGCGTTGCATCGGCGGTTGCACGCCGGGTTGGTAATCGACTGCCCGGCGGCCTTTACGGACCGAGCGGTGAAGTTGGTGCAAGGCATGTTGTGGCGGGCGTTAACCGGAGTGGCTCCCGGACGGTGCAAGTTGACGTTGATCGATCCGGTCGGAAGAGGCCAGCACTTTGCCGGGTTTGTCGCCTTGGCCGATCACGATCCCGGCTTGGTCGGCCATCGTGTGTGGACTTCACCGGCACAGATTGAAGCTCGGCTGACCGAGTTGACGCAACACAACGAAGACATTCTGCAGTCTTGCTTGCGTGATCAGTTTGAAACGATCGAAGAGTACAACGAGGTGGCCGGTTCCCTGGCGGAACCTTACCGAGTGATCGCGGTGGCGGGGCTGCCGACCGCGTTTACGCAGGAGTCAGCCAGTCATCTGCGAGCTTTGATTCACAGCGCGCGTCGCTGCGGCAATTTCCTGCTGCTGGTAAAGGATCCGGCACAACCGTGGCCACCCGAAATGCCGCCGCTGGAGGACGCGCGTTTGTTGCGTTTAAAAATCGACGATCAGGGGCGCTGGAGCCACGGCCAGGAGGCTTTCGCGTCGCTGCCGTTCGAACCACTCGAACCGCCGGCCCCCGCGGTTCGTGATGAACTGGTCGCCGCGGTAGGGCAGGCTGCCTTGGCGGCCGGCCGGATAGAGATTCCCCTGCAAAAGATTTTCCCTCATTCATTAGCAGGCCGTGCGGAATCGTCCGCGGGGCTTTCCATTCCGATCGGCAGTCAAGGTGCGCACCGCACGCTGTCGTTGGCGCTTGGGGAGGGCGTTCGCCAGCATGTGTTGATCGCCGGTAAAACGGGATCGGGAAAAAGCACCCTGTTACACACCATCATCACCGCCGGCGCGATGCTCTACACGCCGGACGAATTGCAGTTCTATCTGTTGGATTTCAAAAAGGGGGTGGAATTCAAAATCTATGCACAGGGCCCCCTGCCACACGCGAGGGTGATCGGTATCGAGAGCGAACGCGAATTCGGACGCAGTGTCTTGCAGCGATTGGATGCGGAGCTGCAAGCTCGCGGGGAACGATTTCGCGAAGCTCAGGTGCAAGAGATCGGCGACTTTCGGCGGACGACCGGCCAGACGCTGCCACGGATTTTGTTGGTTGTGGATGAATTCCAAGAGTTGTTTATGCGAGATGACCGGATT
Organism: uncultured Pirellulaceae bacterium; assembly: GCA_964477385.1. Classification (GTDB taxonomy): domain Bacteria; phylum Planctomycetota; class Planctomycetia; order Pirellulales; family Pirellulaceae; genus Roseimaritima. The sequence goes on along the minus strand of CAYZHQ010000051.1, from coordinate 27,940 downwards.
GCGGCGGACTGTTCGATGTTCCTCGACCGTTTGGTGCGACAAGGCCGTTCCTTTGGGATTCACGTGATCCTCAGCAGCCAATCACTCGCCGGTTCGTATTCGTTGCCGCGGGCGACGCTCGGTCAGATGGCTGTTCGCGTGGCACTGCAGTCGACCGAATCGGATGCCGCCCTGATTTTAGGTGACGACAATCCGGCGGCGCGGATGATCAGTCGCCCCGGCGAAGCGATCTACAACGACGCCAGCGGTTTGGTGGAAGGCAACCAACCGTTTCAAGTTGCGTGGCTGGGGGCGACCGATCAACAGCAGATGTTGCGGCAGATTGTTGACCGCGATCGAACGTCGGTGCAGGCGCTAGGACCGCCGGTGATTTTCGAAGGTAATCGAGCGACCCGTTGGACGCCAGAGTTGGCGGAGGCGGCGCTTCAGGCTGTCCCCGCGTCACGTGATGTGTTGCGTGGGCTGTTGGGGGAAGCGATCGAGATCGGTCCGCCGATGACATTGGAATTACAGCACGGCACGGGACGCAACGTGCTGGTCGTCGCATCCCCTGAGCTGACGTTGTCGTTACTCTGCGCGACGCTTCCCTCGATCGCCGCGGATTGGTTGCGACGGCACGACGCGCTGCCTGAAATGGTGCTGCTCGATGGCAACCGCGCGAGTCGTGAAGAGGAGGCCATTCCAGCGGAGTGGCTGTCGGGGTGCGAGCTCCGTTTGCAGGTGGTCAAGCCACGCGAAGCCGAAGCGGAGTTGCTGCGTCTGCAAGAACGGGTCGCGCGTCGCTTGGAGACGGGGGATGAGGCCGAAGGGGAGCACGCGCCCTTGCTGGTCGTGATTACCCCGCTGGAACGGTTCCGCGAATTTCGACAGACCGATTCGTACAATTTTTCGCTTGATAATACCGCTGGCGGAACCGCCGATGCGCTGCAGGCCTTGTTGCGCGACGGCCCGCAGGTCGGCGTGCATACCATCCTCTGTTGCCAGTCGGCCGAAACGCTGACGCGGTGGTTGCCACGATCGGCGCATCATGACTTGGAATTGCGGCTACTGGGACGGATGAGTACTGCCGATTCGGCCAATCTGATCGATACCCCGGAGGCGTCTGACTTGACCGCCGCCACAATGTTGCTGTACGACGACGCCGACGGACGCTTGCGGAAATTCCGGATTTGCGATCTGCCGGTGGCGGAAGAGGTGTCGCAGTGGGTTCAACTTGCGAAGACGTAGCGGGTCGCAGCGTGGCGGCTAGTTTTTTTCGATAGCGTTTTCGATACGAACGGCTTTCTTGCCGCGATGCGCTCCCGGGCGGACGGAAAACTTGGGCACCGATTGAACGGCTAGTTCCAAGGGAGAGCGAGGATCTTTTTCGGTCGTGATGACATCGCCGATGGAAAGATCTAGCAGGTCGCCGGTGCGAATCCGCGATTCCGCCAGGGTCACGACTACCTCGACAACCGCTTCGTCGATGAACTGCGACACCTGCTTGCGAGATTCATCGCTGGGACGACTGTTGCTGTATCCCACCCAGCCGTTGTTGGAAAGTTGTGAATTGAAGCGTTCGATGGTGTTGAACGGAATGCACAGATTGACCATTCCGCGATTGCGTCCCAGAGAAACCTCCAGTCCGACCAGCACAATCACTTCGTTAGGCGGCACGATTTGGACAAGTTGCGGATTGCTTTCGACACGTTGAATTTTGATTTCGAGATCCACAATGTTGCGCCAGATCTCTTTCAGTTCGCTGTTGAAAGCGTTGACAATTCGGCCGATCAAACGATTTTCGATTTCGGTCAGGGGCCGGCGAATGCTGTCGACCGGCGTGGGATCGCCACCGAGCATGCGATCGATAATGGCATAGGAGAGGGTGGGAGAGATATCGAGAATCCAGTGGCCTTCGAGCGGTTCGGGCTTCAGCACATTGAAGCAACTGGGGTTGTCGAGACTGAACACGAACTCACTATAGGTGAGCTGATCGACGCTGATCAGTTTGACTTCCAGCATGGTGCGTAGCATGCCCGAGATCGCCGCTCCGAAACTGCGTGCGAGCCCTTCGTGCAGCGATTGCATTGCCCGCATCTGTTCTTTGCCGACACGCTCGGGGCGTTTGAAGTCGTAATTGATTGCGCGGACTTCGGGCGAGGAGCGTTTAGGGGCCGCTGCCGGAGGTGGCGGCGCAGCGGCTTCGGTTGCGGATTCTTCCACCGGATCGGCATCGGCATCGGTATCGGGGCTGGGCGGATCGCCGGCGCTCGACTCCATCTGCTTGAGCAGGCTTTCGACTTGGCTTTGACTGAGTGCATCTTCGCTAGACATTCCCTTGTCTCCTAAAAGCCTATTCAAACGGGGCGTTCACCCTCTTCGGCGAGGCAACAACCAACGGCATCGACTCGTCTGCTCCAAGGGATCGAACCCCGCGCGGAGCCAGCCCCTTGTTGGAGCTTAATCGCGAATGTGCCCATCCCCGTGAACGATGTATTTATAAGTCGTTAATTCACGCAAGCCACAGGGGCCTCGCGCGTGAAATTTGTCGGTCGAGATACCGATTTCGGCTCCCAGACCGAACTGCCCGCCGTCGTTAAAACGGGTGCTGGCGTTGACCATCACGGCCGCACTATCGACCATCGCGGTAAATGTTTGAGCCGTACGATAATCGTTAGTGACAATCGCATCGGTATGGTGCGACCCGTAGTCATTGATGTGCTGTGCGGCATGTTGAACGTGATCGACGATGGCCACACTGATTACCGGTCCCAGGAATTCCGCCCGCAGGTCGGCATCGGTTGCGGGCTGCATGTCGACAATTTTTCGTGACTCGTCATCGCCGCGCATTTCGATGCCGCGTGACGTGAGCACCGCGGCGACCATGGGCAAAAATTCGGCTGCGATGTCGCGGTGGACGAGCAGCGATTCGCAAGCGTTGCAGACTCCCATCCGTTGGCATTTGGCGTTCTCGGTGATGCGAGTGGCCATTTCCAGGTCGGCCGCGACGTCGACATAGACATGGCAATTGCCGTCGAAGTGTTTAATGACCGGCATCGTGGCTTCACTGACAACGCGGCGGATCAGGCTTTCGCCCCCACGCGGGATCGTAACATCGATGGCATCGTTCATTTTCAAGAAGTGGCCGACCGCCGCACGGTCGGGAGTGTCGACCAATTGCACCGCGCCGTCAGGCAGTCCTAGTCGCGTGGCCGTTCGATGGAGCACGTCGACGATCGCTTGGCTGCTGTGAGCGGCTTCTTTGCCACCGCGTAGGATGACCGCATTGCCACTTTTGACACAGATGGCCGCTGCATCGGCCGTTACATTGGGTCGGCTTTCGTAGATAAAGAAAACCACTCCCAGCGGCACGCGAACCTTTTGAATCTTCAGCCCCCCGGGTCGGGTTTGGCCTTCGATAATTTCTCCGCAGGGGTCCGGCAGTGCGGCAACTTCGGTCAGGCCGGATGCGATACCGGCGATGCGCTGGGCATCGAGACGCAGGCGGTCGATCTGTGCCTCGCTCAGTCCAAACGTTGGAGCGGCAGCGATGTCTTGTGCGTTGGCGTGGAGGATTTCGTCGGTGGCGTCGAGCAGTGCGGAAGCCGATTCGAGCAGCCACTTATTTTTTTGCTCGGCGTCAAGCGTCGCGAGCCGCCGCGATGCCTGGCGGGCGGCGTCTGCGATTTGGCGGCAGTGCAAAGCAAGGTCGGTGGCGTCGGCCGTAGCCATCGAGGGCTCCATAAAAGGGACGGGAAAGTATTTTTCAAAAAATCGATTGTCGGTAAAGGCCTGTTCAGGGTCAACGTCGCTTTGGCAGCAAAAATCGGCCTTGGCAGCAGATTCTCCGCGTGGCAGTTCGCCCGTTCGCGGAGGATTTTCTGGAAATGACTCCGTTTTCAATCAAACGGCTGATTCAGTGTCGCGCTGTCGGGCTAGAGTTCGCGGTCGTAAATTCGGTGGCGTTTCGTCCGTTTACCGCCACCTCGTTCGATGGTGTTGCGCGACAAGTTGTTGCTCTCCAACACCCATGAGAACTCCCCTTCGGTGATGCCGTAGTTGATAGCGTCGGGCACGATACGTTCCAGAGTCACCAGTCCCAATCCCCATTTTTGATATTCGGGCAGCACATTCGCACTAATCAGGCGGACGCGGGGGATCTTTTTGCGATCGGTGAAAAGGCGAATCCAACCAAACGGGAACAATCGTCCACCGATGCGTTGGATGGTTGGATTAAAATCGAGCAGACCGAAACCGGCTCCCACCGGTTTTCCGTCGATCTCTGCGATGCTGGTCAATTCAGGGATCATCAGGAACTTCAGCCCTTTGGCTTGATGATCGATTTCGTTTTCCGACATCGGGACATAGCCCCAGGTATTTTCCAGCGAGCGGTTGTAGATTTCCAGAAAGATACGGACGTCGCTCTTAAATTTCTTGGTGTCCAACGGACGGCAGGTGACTTCGAAACGGCGTTTGACTTCTTCGAGGATAAACGCCAGTTTGGGGTCGAGGTTCTGCAGCATGCTGATGTCGCATTTATAGCTAAACAGGTCTTCGGCTTTTTCGAACCCGGCCGCCTTGATCAGTTCGTCGTGGTACGGCGGGTTGTAGGTGATCATGAATGTCGGCGGCGAATCGAAACCTTCGACCAAGGTCCCGCATTCGTAATTCAAGCTGGGGTTTACCGGGCCTCTCGCAGCGGCCATGCCCTGTTCTCGCAGCCACTGACAGGCTGTCTCTAGCAGCAGTGTCGAGGCCTCTTCGTCGTGACTGCATTCGTAGAATCCAAAGAACCCGCGTTGCTCTTTGTAGCGTCGATTATGTTCGTGATTAACCAACGCCAGGATGCGTCCGACGACCTTGCCACCGCGCGACACCAGAAAGGCTTGCGACGGATTTTTATCGTAGAACGGATGCTTTTTAAAACCGACCAGTTCCTTTTGAACGCTCCACAGCGGGGGCACCCAGTTGGGATCGTCTTTGTAACGGTCTTTGAGGACCTGCATGAACGCTCGGCGATCCGCCCCAGAAGTTACCGGCCAACAACGCAGTTCAGCGGACATGCAATCAGATTTCCAAGGCGAGACGGGGCATGGTCGATGACGGACCAGTCAATCAGCGGCCAGTAAAGCAGCGGCCTGTCTCCGTCATCTAGCGGAGACAGACAAAACCGATTTTTGCATTGAGGTGCAAACGAGCACCATTGTAATGGAAGGAGCTCGCAGCGTTAACGGGCGGCCGATCGCCGCTGGGCGATGACGGCGTAGGTCGAGGATCGGTTGCGGCCGATCAGTAGCGTTGCCTCGGAGGCCGTTCGCGTCTGTTTGCTGGCGAGTTTTTTCCGCAAGCTCTCCGGGCGATGTTCGCTGCCGCGGACTTTGATTTCGAGCAAGCGGCGAGAAAGTTGAGTGGCTGCCCGTTTGATCTGCTTCAAATCGGCACCGCCGCTCCACAGCACTTCGTAGCCGACTGCCAGCGACTCGTCGGGCAACGAATCACCGGTGAAGAATCCGCTGGGCTCGCCGAGGGCTTGCCAATCGTTGGCGATCGCAAAAGCGGCTGACAAGCCTGCCGCACGAATGGCCGGATCGAAATCGATAATCAGATCGCCGACACGGTCCGCCGAAGAGGGGCTGGCCTGCCAATCGGCCGACCGGAAGGTGACCTGTTGGACGTCGTCCCCAATCGCGGTGGCGGTTCGCAACTCGGCTCCGGTGCTGTTGGCCAAGCTGCCAAACCAAGCGACTTGCTGTCGCACACTACCGCGGTAGCTGATCCATTCCTGTTCGCAGCGGCCTTGCCAGGTGGCCGGCAGCACCGCCCCAGGTGCCAGCTTCACCGCTACTCCGGCAGACAGCTCGATCAGGCGGTCGAGGGTCTCGAGTCCCGGTTGGTAGTGATGAGGATCGGTCGTGCGTTTGCCCGTGGGCCGCCGATCGGGGTCAATGTGCAAAAAAGCAGACGCCGTGCTAGGACTCCAGTCGTCCGCGGTTTGGCAGAGGACGACTGTCGGGCAAGCGGTCGGTCCTGAGGAGCCCGGTGGCGAGTCAGGCTGACCCAGATTCGCAGCCGCCATGACCGCGATCGCCGCATCGTTATCAATCGCCACGACGGGACCTCGCTGCCGCAGCGCTCGCGCATCTCCACCAATCCCGCAGCAAATGTCGTAGATCTCGGCCCCGCGAGGAAAGCGGCTCGCCTTATACGACGCCGTGACGAGGTCGGTTGACTGCTGTACTGACCGGCGGGTTCCCAACCAAAGTCCCAGACCGAATTTTTCCTGTGCCTTCGGTAGAACCGCGGCAAATTCCATCAGCCAGCGTGCCTGTTCCATCCCCACGCGGTTGCGAATGCGCCGCAAATCGCTGGGCGTGGCATGCGTTGCCTGCTCGAGCAGCAGCGAGAAATCGCTATCTCGCAAGAGCGACTCGATAACACGCGCATCGGAGATCATAATGTGGCATTCAGAGGGAAATCGGCTTTAGGTTGACGGTAAAATAAACTATCTGCTGAAAGGTCGATGGTCGATCGTCCTTCCACGGGAGGTCCGAACGTCGATCCGTCCGAGTGTTTAAGAACATCCCGAATGCGTTCTTCCAAGTTTCTGTGTCCTGCGGAGTGAATTCGAGTGAACAGCCAATACGATGCAGTGGTGATCGGAGCCGGTCCGGCGGGTGGTGCGGCGGCTTCGATAGTGGCCGAGGCGGGATATCAAACATTGCTGGTCGAGCGCGAGATGATGCCCCGTTTCCACGTCGGGGAATCGCTGATGCCCGAGGTTTTTTGGCCTCTGCAACGACTAGGTTTGGTCGATCGAATGCACCAGGCAGGGCACGTTGTGAAGAACAGTGTGCAGTTCGTCACTGGCAACGGTAAGGAATCCGATCCCTTCTTCTTCCGCCAGCACGATGATCGCGATTGCAGTGTGACTTGGCAGGTCGAACGGGCGGAGTTCGACCAGATGTTGTTTGACCGCGCGGCTGAGTTGGGTGCCGAGTGCGTTGACCAAATGCGATTGTTGGATGTCCGGTTCGATGGCGAACGAGCCACCGGCGTGCGACTGCGAGATGCTCAGGGGCAAGAACACGAGATCGCGGCCAAGGTGGTGATTGATGCGACGGGACAGCAGTCGTTTATCGCCAACAAGTTGAGCTTGAAAGAGGTGAATCCTGAGTTGAAGAAACTGGCGATCTGGGGCTACTATCGCGACGCACGACGCGATCCGGGTGAGAATGAAGGAGCGACCATCATTCTGCAAACCGAGCACAAGCAATCCTGGTTCTGGTTTATCCCGCTGTCGCGCGGTGTGACGAGTATCGGCTGTGTCGCCGATCGTGATTTCCTGTTGAATGGCCGTGGCACCCCCGCCGAGGTTTACGAGGAAGAGTTGGCGCAATGCCCGGGGCTGTTGCCGCGTTTGGAAAACGCGACGAGGGTTGGCGAGCTGCGGACGACGAAGGAATTTTCTTACTGGACCAGCCGGCACGCGGGCGATGGTTGGGTGCTCGCCGGCGATGCGTTCGGCTTTATCGATCCGGTCTATTCGTCGGGCGTTTACTTCGCCTTGGAGATGGGCGTGCGAGCAGGCGAAGCGGTCGTCGCCGGTTTGGCCGCGGGCGATACATCGGCTGAGAGACTGGGGGCGTGGACCGAAGAGTTCAAGGAAGGCACCAAATGGATTCGCAAGCTGGTGAATGTCTTCTACACCAAAGAATTTAGCGTCGGTCGGTTTTTGAAAGACCATCCGGAGCATCGCAGCAATTTAACCGACTTGCTGATCGGTCGGATTTTCTATGACGGAGCCGGCAAGATCTTTGATGACCTTGATCCAGCTCTCGAGAAGGCTGTCCGTGAAGCGACCGCGATGTAGAACGCGTGGACGCGACTGCGTGTCTCTCTTTTTGGTTACTCGTTTCCCACGCCAAAACGGCTGATTCGTTCGTAAACAATCCAACGTGGTGCTGTCCAGCTAAGAGTGCGATGAAATCGACGCCGAGTCCCAGCATGGGCAAATCGTTGTCGCTTCGCCGTGGCTAAGGGACGAGTCGATTTGCGATTCGGACGCCAAGCGGGATGCTTGACGGGACGCTTAACGGCGATCGGGAAAGTTAGCGATAGGGGGCGAACAGGCTGTCGGGACCGCTGATGGTTTGTCGCCGAGCCGTTTCCGCAGCCGGCTTCACCGCGGCGGCTTGGCGGACTTGCTGACCACTGTTCCCTTCGGCGTCCGCGCGGCCGTTCAGGCCAGCAAACATGTCCGCAGGGTCGATCGCCGGCCCGTCCTGATCGTGTGCGGCGGGCGGCGCGCAACTGCCCCCTTCGCAGATCGCCTCATCCTGCGGTGTGGCTGCGACTGACCCGAACGGCAGCCAGCTGGGTCGGCCTGCTTGCTTGCATCCTGTGAAAGAACAGGCGGCCCCTGCCAACAGGCAGGCCATGGCCAACCGGTAGGCCATGGCCAATCGGTTTGTCGACAGAGGAGTCTTACCTGTCGAACCGAACAGGCAGCGCGGCACAAGGGTGCCGATTGGTGAGGGTTTCATGAAATCCGTTTCCCATCGAAGTGTTTGATTGTGCGTCTGTATCGGCGCACCTTCCTGCAATGCAACGGGAAAACTTTTCTTTTTGATTTTCTGACCCCGAGCGACGGGCCTTGGTACAAAACGGTCATCTCGGAAAGATACGGTCATGTCGCAAAGGTTTAGGCATGTCGCTAGCCTTTCACATCCTGTAACGTGCGGTCGATCTTTAGAGGTTGGCCGATTGTCAGTCACCGAAACCCCATAGCCAGCAATGGAATGCGAGCTAATGATCCAGATGCCCCTCACGCAACCGTTCCGCGTCGCTTTTCTATCGATCACAGCCTTGTTGCTCTTCGGTTCGGTCGCCGAAGCGGAAATTCCTTGGCAGCGATCCCCCGAACGTGTGCTCAATGCAGCGCGTGCTTCGGGCAAGCCGATTTTGGTGTTCGTGACTGCCGATTGGTGTCATTACTGCAAGAAGATGAAGCGTGAAACGTGGGCTGATGCTCGCGTCGCGTCCGCCGTCTCGGAGCATTTCGAAACGTTGGTGCTCGATGGCGATCAAGACAAGCAGGTTGTGGAACCATTGAAGTTAAAAGGTTTTCCGGCAACGCTGCTGTACAGTCCCAGCGGCGAGTTCATCGCGCAAAAAGGCGGCTACATGCCGCCACAAGCCACGATGGCTTGGCTCCAGTCCTTGCGTTCACGGTGATGGAGACCGTCGGCTTCGATCGGTTGTTTAACCGCAAATACCCCGAAGCGTCACGGGCTGTTGATTCAATCCAGGCTGACAGTGCCATCGTTTAACCGATAGCCGTAGTAGTGGACGTTTTGCGACAACGTACGCCTTTGGCTACCGGTCAAACGATTAAATCAACAACCTGGGCAGCGAGTGGACTCGATGGGGTCCTTTGCTGATGCCACGGGTTGAACCAAATGCGGTTCGCCTAGCGACGGGAATAGTGGTGTCCACCACGCGAACCGCCCCACGAACCACCGCTCGAACCACCGCTCGAACCGTGGGAGGAATACGATCGAACGTAGCCGCTGCTGCCGCCACTGCTGCCGCCGCTGCTGGCGTGATGACGAGCATGATGCCTGGCGCGAAGCCGCGCCAACAAACCGCCCGAACCACGCGATCCACCGGAACTGCCGTAGCTTCCACCGGAACTGCCGTAGCTTCCACCGGAACTGCCGTGGCTGACGACGTAGCCACCGGAGCTTCCACCGGAGCTTCCACCGGAGCTTCCACCGGAGCTTCCACCCCGGCTGCCCCAACCGGCTGCGGCAGTTTGACTGAAGCCGGCCAGGACTAGTGATAGACCGAAGGCGAGAAAGTAACGTTTCATCTGTGGGTTCCCAGAATCGAGGAGAGATTGCAGGCGTCTTCCCTTGAACGCCATTGTCTGTGGCTGCAATTGCAACTGCTGTTCCAAGTGCAGCAGCGGCTTGCGGCGTAAGGTATCGCTGCAGACCGCCGGATGCTTCCGCCAAACCGGTGACATGCCGAGCCTTGGTTGGGCCGTTGTTTTGCCACGAAGGATCCCGATGATGGTGACCGGCTCCCTCGTTTTCTTTGATCGGGACGCGGTGCATTTGATCGGGACGCGGTGCATGTGCGTCACCGAATGTGCAATTCACCGCGTTTTGTCGCGCTGGTGACTCGCTTGGTTGCAACTTTGCACGCTAGCAAAACGGTGAGGGGAGGCGAGCACTTCACGCCGTTGCCGATCCCATGTTCACCAGGCGCTGAATGCTCCCCCGCGGCAACGAGAATCTTCTGTGGTGAAGCCTTGGCTGCTTGTCGGGTTGGCCGCTTAGCGACGGTGCGTCATTCGCCACGGTGCGCCACTCTTTACGGCTCGTGATTCGCTGTCGCCGCTTGCTGGCAACAGCCACCAGCCCGTTCGCAGTCGCCGTGTTGGCCATTTATTGGCAGGGGTGATTGCTCCGCCGTCCCCGCGGGGTTACGAAAGATCGCTTAACATTGCCAAGCAACCAGACCATTTCCAGGCTGCGGGGGTAACCGGAACAAAAGGTTGCTTACCACGTTTTCTCATGAGGCACCGACCACCGTGCGAGCTTATCTTCAGCAAGTGCTTTACCGCATCAGTGGTAGCTATTGGTTCATTCCGACGCTGATGGTTTTGGGGGCCATGCTGCTTTCGCAGTTCTCGATTTGGATTGATCGCGAGTATGGCGATCGTTGGCTGCGAGGGTTATGGCTAGCGTCGTTGAACCAGCCCGACGGAGCGCGTGCGTTGCTGGCAACGGTGGCAGGTTCCATGATTACGGTCGCGGGCGTGACCTTTTCGTTGACGATTCTGGCGGTATCGCACGCCAGCACGCACTTTGGGCCGCGGTTGCTGGATAACTTCATGCATGACCGTGGCAATCAGGTGACGCTGGGAACCTTCGTGGCCACTTTCTTGTATTGTTTGATGGTGTTGCGAGTTGTCCGCGGCGAAGATGTGATCGCCAATGACGGTTTGGCAATGGACGTTTTTGTACCCCAGCTATCGCTGCTGATCGCCTTCCTGCTCACGCTTGGCAGCATTGCAGAGTTGATTTACTTCATTCACCACGTTCCCGACAGTATTCATATCTCGAGTGTTTTGCGGCGGTTGTCGATCGATGTGTCCGAGAAACTGACAAAGCTGTATCCCGAAAGAATGGGAGCTTCGGAAGAAGTCGCGATCGAGGAAATGCCGCGAACCTTTGAACCTCAAGTGCGGGTGCCTTCGCACGCCGATGGATACCTGCAGGGGATCGATGACGTTGAACTGATTAACTTGGCGAGGAAGAAAGAGTCGATCGTACGATTGGTCCGCCGCCCAGGCGACTTTATCCGGAAAGACGAGATCATCGCCGAGATCAATCATTGCGAAGGCTGGACCGAAAAGGACAGCGACACCATCCGGCATGCCTTTACGATCGGCTTTACGCGGACCCCGACGCAGGACGTCTTTTTCATTTTGAATGAGTTGGTGGAAGTCGCCGTGCGCGCCATGTCCCCGGGCGTGAATGATCCGTTCACCGCGATGCAGTGCATCGATTGGCTCTCGGCGGCTCTCGTGCAGTTGTCGCAGCGAGATCTGCCCGGTAGATGTCGTCGTGACGAAGAGGGGCGGATTTGCATCATCACCACCGAGGTGACGCTACAGCAGTTTGTCGACGTGGCCTTGCGGCAGTTGATCCCTTACATCAAGGACGATCCGAATGTGACGCGTTACTTCATACAGTCGATGAATCGGACTTTGGATATTTCCACGGTGGGCGAACTGAATGAGTGGATTCAGGCCGCCATATTCGAGTTGGAAAACCAGGCCGGTCGGCAAACCTCTTGAGGCTTGTCGATTGGTGATGCCAAGAGATTCGATTTGTAGGGCGACAGGAACAGGGGTTAGACTACAGGTCCAACCGACTGTTCTTCACAAGGAATTCGATACGATGACGCTAGACCCTCTGTTGCGAAACGCGAACCGCCGGAGCTTTCTCGGTCAGGGCGGCTTGGGATTAGGAGCGGCCGCGCTGGCCAGCTTGATGGGGCGAGAAGGAGGAGCCGCGGAGTCGACGGCATCGCATGCCAATGCGCCTGGTCGATCCGATACACCGCACCATCCGCCGCGCATCAAGCGAGTGATTTTTCTCTGCATGGCGGGCGGGCCGTCTCAACTGGAAACGTTTGATTTCAAACCGGAGTTGGCGCGGCTCGATGGCCAGCCGATGCCCGCCTCGTTTACCAAGGGGCAACCGATCGCGCAATTGCAGGGCAAGGCGCTGAAGTGCCTTGGTCCGCAAACCCAATTCGCGCCGCACGGCGAAGGTGGCTTGATGGTCAGCGACTTCTTGCCGTGGCACGCCAAGATGGCGGACGATATTTGCGTGGTTCGTTCGATGGTCACCGAACAGATCAACCACGATCCCGCACACACGTTTATGAATACCGGCACCGCAATCAGCGGACGTCCCTCGATGGGGTCTTGGGTGACGTATGGCCTGGGCAGCGAGTCGGAAGACTTGCCCGGTTTTGTGGTATTGAGCAGCGTCGGTGGTCGCAATCCCCAGCCGATTGCCTCGCGGCAGTGGGCGTCGGGTTTTTTGCCCAGCCGTTTCCAAGGGGTGGAATTCAACTCCAGCGGCGATCCGGTTTACTATGTGGAGCCCCCAGCAGGGATTTCCGCGGCGCGGCAAAAGCGGTTGGTCGACACCATTGCACGGCTGAACCAGCATCGCAACCAGACGGTTCAGAATCCTGAAATCGAGACCCGCCTGGCGGCGTATGAGATGGCGTTTCGGATGCAGTCTTCGGTGCCGCAACTGGCGGATTTCCGCGATGAACCGAAGCACGTGCTGGAGATGTACGGTGCGACCCCGGGGGACGGGTCTTACGCGTCCAATTGTTTGTTAGCACGGCGTTTGGCCGAACGAGGCGTCCGGTTTATTCACCTGTATCACCGTGGCTGGGATCATCACGGTGGCTTGGTGAAGTTCATGAATACCTGTTGTTCGTTGACCGACAAACCGACCTGGGCGTTACTGCAAGATTTGAAGCAGCGTGACATGCTGAAGGACACGTTGATTGTCTGGGGTGGCGAGTTTGGGCGCACGCCGATGTTTCAAGAGAAAGGGGGCGCGGGGCGAGACCACCACATCAAGGGCTTTACGATGTGGCTGGCCGGCGGCGGGATTCAAGGCGGGAGAGCGTATGGCGCGACCGATGAACTGGGCTACAACGCGGTCGAGGATGTGGTGCATGTGCGCGACTTACACGCCACGATGCTGCATATGCTGGGGCTGGACCCGCACCGCTTCAGCGTTCCCTACCAGGGCTTGGACATGCGACTGACCGGTGTCGAGCCGGCACGCGTGGTGAAGGAATGGTTTGCTTGAGCAATGAGAGATAAATCAGTGTCGGGTACCTTTTGTGCGAAGCACCCGAAGGGCGAGTTCCTCGCAAAAGGTACCCGACACTTTTTTGTCGCACGATCCTAAGCAGATCGCACCAGTGCGAGGCGACACTTTGAATGCGCCGTGTGGCAACGCGGCTACGCACGGCTCGGAGAGCCGTGCGGCGATTCGGCAAACAATGAACCAAGCCCGCGATCAACCAAAGAACTTGGCCAATGTCTCGGGCTTTGGTTTGGGGGTCACCATCGAGACGACCACCATGGTAATCAGCGAGCTGAAGAACATCACCACGACGGGCATGATTTCATAGGTCGATCCGCCGATGGGCAACATCAAATGGAAGTCACCCAGGTTGCCTTGCGACGTGGCATTGTAAAACAGAACCGCCCAACTGATGATCGCTGCGAAGACACCACTGATCGCTCCGGCGGTCGTTAAGTTTCGCCAATACAAGGCGGCAAAGATGATCGGGAACAGCGCACTGAATCCGCTGAAGCACCAAACGCCGAGTGCAAACACGCTGCTCTTGGGACCGAGGATCAAACTGATCACGTAAGTCACCGCCACGATGGCGATAATGAACAAGCGAGTAAACAGCACTTGCTGGCGATCGCTGAAACGATCCTTGCGAGAGTAATGCAGCACAATATCGTTATTAAAGATCGTGCCCAAGCAGAGGAACTGACTGTCGAGGCTGGACATGATCGCAGCCAAAATACCGGCTGCAAGGAAGCCTCCGAGAATCGGACCCGTTTGGGTTTTCACCAAGAATGGCAGGATCGAGTTCGCCGCTTCGAGAGACGGCTTGGGGGGCATCGATGGCATTAAGCTGCCTTGGGCCCAGATGCCGACCAGCACGCAGGGGACCCACACGATCATGATGAACACCGGATGGAAGATAACCGGCACCTTGAACGCTTTGGCGCTCTTGGCGGTCATCCAGTGCTGGAACAGGTGCGGAAACATGCCGACCGATAGCGGGATCAGCAAATAGGTGAAAAACAGCGACTTGCTCATCTCATTTCGGGTCGCATAGTTTTCCGGAACCGACTCACCGAGCAACCGCAGGTTGGCCATCAATCCGTCTTGCTTGCCCAGTCGCTGAGCGATCACAAAGAAAGTGATCACGCCCAAGATCATAAAGACAATCGTCTGGAACGTATTGGCCCAGGTCGTGCCTCGCATGCCTCCGAAAAAGACGTACACCAACACGACCATGCAGATCACCATCGAACCTAACCAAGGCGGGACGCCGCCGTGCAGGGCGGGGTTCGGTTGACCGTTGTCGCGAAAGACCTGAAACCAAGTCCAGTCGGGGGCGAGCCCTGACGTGAGGGCTTGGACGACCACCCCGCCGCTGATCACTCCGACCAAGAGATACGGGATCACCAGTCCGACCAGAATCGGAAACATCAGCAAGCCGAGGAAATCACTATCCAGACGATCGCGGAAAAACTCGATCTGCGTGGTGTATCCGTGTCGACGGGCGAAGCTCCAGACCTTGACACCGATCAAAAAGAAGCAGAGCGAATGGATGATGCCGCTGCTACTGGCCAGCATGCCGTAGACGCCAATGCCTTCCTTGTAGGCTTGGCCACTGCTGCCGACCAAGGCGAAGGCGGTCATCGTGGTGCCGAAGATGCTCATCAACAACAGGAAGGGGCCGATGGAATGGCTGGCCGCTTGATAGTCTTCACGCGTGCCGCTGAACAAGCGACTGGAAAACATCCCCAGCCCGAGCAGCAAACCGAGGTAGACCAGAATGATAATCAGCTGTGGCAAGCCCGGGTGATAGGCCGATTCAGCAGGACCGCCAGCAGCTTGTGCAAGCAACAGGAAGGAGGGGCCAAAGGACATTATTCGGCTCCTTCCTTCACATCTTGCTGCATGGCCGCCTTGGTCTCTTCGATCAACTCCACCGGCCAAGCGATCTTCGTTGCCAAATACCACACCACGCTGGCTGCGACCGACAGGCAGGCGTGATAGAACAGTCCGACAGGAATAAAGCCAAACACGAGGGTACCGTCAGTCCAGAACCAGTTGTCTTGGTGAAGAATCAACATCGCCAACACGAGCACAGCGATGATCATCGGACCGGAACGCTTCGAAGACATAGAACCAGGTCGGGCAGGAGGGTGGAAGGCGTGAAGGCATGAACGGCTCAGTGTAGTGGATTCTCTGCCACGAAGTACACTGGACCAGCAAGAGGATTGCCGAGCTATACTGTGCATCCTCGGAAGGCCTGTCTGCCGCCGGAATGCCGCTGAAGAGCAGCGGCTGCTTCAATTTTAACGGGATTCGAACGCTTTGATTTGGGAACCATGGTTCGCGATTGCCATCGCCATGCTGCTGTTGGGTGGGTTGGCCTTCCGCATTGCGTCGACCGACTTGCTGGCGATCTCGTGCCTGGCGATTCTTGTGGTGGTGGGTAATTTTACCAATTCGCCTCTGCTGCCGTCGCCCAGCGAAGCGCTGAGCGGTTTCGGTAACACGGCACTGATCACGGTGGGGCTGCTGTTTGCCGTGGTGGCCGGCATGGAACTGACCGGTGGAACGCAGTTGGCAACCGGGTGGCTGCTCGGTCGCGCACGCGGTTTGTACGATGGGCAAATCCGATTATTGCTTCCCGTGGCGGCGTTGAGCGGTTTCTTGAACAACACGCCGCTGGTGGCCGCCTTGTTGCCCGTCGTGGGCGACTTAAGCAAACGCACCAGCGTCAGCACCAGCCGGTTCCTGCTGCCACTGTCGTATGCGGCGATCTTGGGTGGGATGTGTACCGTGTTTGGGACCAGCACGAACCTGCTGGTTTACAAGCTGTACCAGGAAAAAGGAGGCGAGTCGCTCGGTTTCTTCTCGCCCGGTTGGGTCGGTCTCCCCGCGGCGATTTGCGGCGTGCTGTACATCTTAATCTTCACGCGACGATTGCTTCCCGAGCGGCGACCGGCGGTCAGTACGCATGACGACCCGCGCCAGTACACGGTCGAAATGACGGTGACGATCGACGGGCCGTTGGTGAACCGGACGATCGAAGATGCCGGCTTGCGGCACCTGCCGGGTCTGTACTTGGTCGAGATTCAACGTCGTGGCGAGGTGCTCCCTGCGGTGGCACCGACCGAGCGACTGCAAGCGGGCGACCTGCTGATTTTAGTCGGTGCGTTGGAATCGGTCGTCGACCTGCAGAAGATCCGCGGCTTGACACCGGCGACCGATCAAACGCGGAAACTGAACGCGCCGGCCTGGCATCGGCAGTTGGTCGAAACGGTGGTCAGCCATCGCTGCCCGCTGGTCGGCAAATCGATCCGCGAAGGCAAGTTCCGCACGCGTTACCGCGCGGCTGTCATCGCTGTGGCTCGAGGCGATCAACGGGTGCCGGGCAAACTGGGAGATGTCGTGCTGGAAACCGGCGACGTGCTGTTGCTGGAAGCCCCCGCGTCGTTCGTGCAAGACCATCGCAGCAGCCGCGATTTTTTCTTGATGAGCAAAGTCGATGGTGGCGAAGTCCGCCGGCCGGAACGAGCTTGGTTGTCGTTGGCGGTGCTGCTGGTGATGGTCCTGGCTGCCGCTTCGCAACATGTCGAAGTGGTTACCGCGGCGTTGGTCGCCGCCATCGCCATGGTGCTGCTCCGCTGCTGCACGATGACCGAAGCTCGCCGCAGTGTCGACGGATCGATCTTGTTGGTGATCGGCGCTGCGATCGGAATCGGTTTAGCGATGGACAAGAGCGGAGCCGCAGAGGGTATCGCTAAGGCGCTGCTGGAGCTGGCCAGTAAGGATCCCTTTGCCACCCTGGTGATCCTCTACCTGACAACGATGCTGTGTACCGAATCGATCACCAATAATGCCGCCGCGCTGCTGATGTTTCCGATCGCCTGGAATGCGGCGGCCGGGTTGGGGCTGGACCCGACGCCCTTTGTCGTGGCGGTGATGATCGGTGCCTCCGCCAGTTTCGCCACGCCGTTTGGCTACCAAACGAACTTGATGGTCTATGGCGTGGGTGGTTATCGGATGAGCGACTACTTGCGATTCGGGATTCCGCTGAACGTGGTCGTGTTTGTGGTCGCCATGGTGATGATTCCGCTGTGCTGGGGCTTTGAATCGGTGAAGCCTCCGCTGGTCGATCCCGCCGTCGCCTCCCAGCCCGCCGATCCCGCGGTGGCTCCGATTGTGACTCCTGCCGTGGCACAGCCAGCGTCCTAAGCGGCAGCCTGACGAACGCCTTACTCGTCGGCCCCGTCACTTGGTTGGGCAATGCCAATTGGGCAATGCGACTCAGGCTGCGGTAAAGGGTTGCGGCCAATCTTCGGCAACCGGGGCATCGACCGTAATCGGCAGCGCGGTTTGAGGATGTCGAAAGCCGATGCGATGGGCGTGCAGAGCGATTTTTTCGTCGTGATGCGATGGGGATTCAGGCAGCAGTCGGATCTGACTGCCATACAGCCGATCGCCCAAGATTGGATGATGACGCAGAGCGGTCTGCAGTCGAATTTGGTGCATCCTGCCGGTTTCCAGTTGCACTTCCAACAAGGTCCGATCTGCCAGCCGCTGGCGGACCTCGAAGTGCAACACCGCCAGCTTGGCATCGGGGGCATCGGCGTCCACCACTTCAGCTCTTGCTTCATTGGGAACCTTGCGAATCGTGTCGCGCCAAGTGCCGCTGGCTTCGGAAACGACCCCCGCCACCCAGGCGAGATACCGCTTTTCGATCTTGCGTGCTTCAAACTGCGCACTGAATACCTTGGCAGCACGTGCGGTGCGCGCCACCAGCACCGCGCCACTGACGGCACGGTCGAGTCGATGGGGCATGCGGACAAACGGCGCGGCCGTCGCCCGATGGGTCGAAACGGTTTGTGGATCGGAGCCTTCCCGCTGCGAGCCTTCTCGTTGCGAGCGTTCCCGTTGCGAAAGCCATGCCACAAGTTGGGCTTCTAAACTGGGATGGTTGCCGGTGATCGTCGTCAGTAAACCCCATGGCTTGTTGATCACCATCGCCGTGGCGTCTTCCCACAATACATCCACGGTCGTTTCTTGGCTCCAGGCGAGGTGAGAAGCAGGCACGTCGCGATCGACGAGGCACACAGCAGACGAACGGCAACTTCGTGACAGCGCAATAAAAAACGAGAGACCCCGGCCACGCGTGTTGACCGAAACCATTCCGCAGCCTTGGCTGCGACAACGAACTTCTCTTTCGTGAACTTCGTTTAAGATGGTTTCGACCAACACAACGCGAGTCTCTCGCTGGATGATGTTTTATGCGTTTCATCGCGCCGGTCAATAGCTCGCCGTTAAACAGACGACAACTTTTTAGCTGCGAACGTCAACCGGCTTGTCAGGTCATGGCTGGTTATTGCCTTGCGCGTTACCGTTGCAATCACGTCACCGCGTTTTCCGCAGCGTCGACACACGATTCCCATTTGCTTTTTTGAACGAGCGTTCCCCGTAAGACACGATGACCGAATCACGCCCCAAGTCGGAACGACGGCACGTCCATTTTGTAACTGGCAAGTTGGCATCGCCGGCACTGCGCGAAGTGGTTACGAACCTTGCGCAAAAAGTCGGCTTTGAATTTTCACTGGACGTCTTGCCGATCACCGTTGCAGCACTGATGACGCCGCAGTGGATAAAAAAACGTTGGGAAATACCTGCTCAAGCGACCGAAGTGCTGGTCCCCGGTTATGTGGGCGACGTGGCATTGTTGCAGCAAGGCATCGATATCCCGGTCCGCATGGGCCCCAAAGATTTGCGCGCGTTGCCGGAATATTTCGGCGCGGGCGCGACGACGTCACTCGATGATTTTGGGGACTTCGATATTCGCATTGTCGCGGAGATCAATCACGCACCATCGATGTCAGAAGCCGACATTCTGGAGCTGGCAACACGACTGCGAAACGACGGCGCGGACGTGATCGATATCGGGTGCCAACCGGGTCAGCGGTGGCATAACGTCGGAGAAGTGGTGCGACGTTTGACGGAAAAAAATTTTTCGATTTCGATCGATACCTTCGATCCCTGGGAAACGCAACAAGCCACACGCGCCGGCGCAGCACTTGTCCTGTCGGTCAACTCGTCAAACCGTGAGGCGGCTGTCGACTGGGGATGCGAAGTGGTTGTGATTCCCGATACGCCGGACGACTTGGCGTCGCTGGAACAGACGGTTGCTTATCTGGACAAACACAACGTCCCGATGCGGCTTGATCCGATCCTCGAACCGATCGGCATGGGTGGGCCGGTGCGCGGCGGTATCGCCAGTGGTTTGACCGCTAGTTTGCAGCGATACGCGACCGTCCGCGAGCGTTTTCCAGAGCACGAGATGATGATGGGTGTCGGCAATTTGACCGAACTGACCGATGTGGATTCAGCGGGAATCAATGTCTTGCTGCTTGGAATCTGTCAGGAATTAGGCATCCGCAGTGTCTTGACGACGCAGGTGATCAATTGGGCGCGGTCCGCGGTGCGCGAGTGTGACTTGGCGAGGCGACTGGTCCATTACGCGGTCAAGCATGGCGTGCCACCGAAACGCCTGGACGATTCGCTGGTCATGCTGCGTGATCCGCGGTTGCGGCCTTTTCCGCCCGCCGCTTTGGCCGCCTTGGCGACGCAATTGAAGGACAACAATTACCGCTTGTTCGCACAGGAAGAGCAGATCCATCTGTTGTCGGCGGGCTTGCACTTGAGGGACGCCGATCCGTTTGCGCTGTTCGATGCATTGATGCAGCAACCGCAGAGCCAAAATGTTGATCCGGGACATGCGTTTTACCTCGGCTTTGAAATGGCCAAGGCGCTGACCGGCTTGACGTTGGGCAAACAGTATGAGCAGGATGAAGCCCTGCAGTGGGGATTTTTAACGCGTCCCGAGGATCACCATCGGGTGGCCCGCACCAGTCGCCACCGTCAGCCGAAGCCACCCGCGGTAGACGAATCGCCACCCACCGCAGACGAATCTTAAAACAACACGACTTCTCACGTATTGGAAAACCGTTTGACCGACTCATCACGCCCCGCTTGGTCTTGGGTGGAACCGCTGCCGGTGGTGCGGCCGTTACCCGAAGCGTTTTCGATGGAACAGGCGTTTCAGCGACTCGCTGCCCTGCCTGGTTGCTTGTGGTTCGACAGCGCTTGCAGTGGCCCCGATCAAACGGGTCGCTATTCCTTCTTGACCGCCGATCCGGTCGATACGCTGCGTTGCGATGCGGAAACACTAAGCGATGCGAACGAAGCGCAAGACCGAGCGCAAAACCGCGCCCAGCACTCACCACGCACCGCCGCGCAGGCGCTCAGCGGTTGGCAACAGATGAGCCAGTGGCTGGAAGGCCACATCGCACACAGCATGCCCGCAACGGCCTCGTCGACACTGCCGCCGTTTCAAGGCGGTATCGCCGGCTTGTGGGGCTATGAAGCGGCCCGCTGGTTAGAACCGATCGGCCGAGCGGCATGCGATGACTTGCCGACGCCTCCGATTGCATTGGGGTTGTACGACTGGGTGATTGCGGTCGACCACCATCAAGACCGTGCGTGGCTGATTTCACAGGGGATTCCCGAAACGAGCTGGGATCGCCGGTTGCATCGCGCCGTGCGCCGCGCCGATCAAGTCATCGATTGGCTCAATCAACCGCCTGGCGAGTGGCGGCCTCCGCCCGCTTGGCAACTTCTGACGCAACCCGCCAAAGGGTTTGCGACCGCCAAGCACCCCGCGCTGACCAGTAACTTTTCGCCCGCCGGTTTTCGTGACGCGGTGGCCGAGATCGTGCAGCGCATTCGCCGCGGCGATAGCTTCCAAGTCAACCTGGCGCAGCGCCTGCTGTATCGGCAGCACCTCTCTTCGCCGGAACTGTATTTGCGATTACGGGCCAGCAATCCCGCTCCGTTGGCCGGTTATTTCGACGGAGGCAATTTTCAAGTCTTAAGTTCTTCGCCGGAAGGGTTCTTGCGGGTCAAAGGTCGACAGGTTGAAACCCGTCCGATCAAAGGTACCGTGCACCGCACGGGCGAGGCGGCTCGCGATCAGCAGTTGGCGGAAACGCTTTACGAAAGCGAAAAGGATCGTGCGGAAAACATCATGATTGTTGACTTGATGCGAAACGATTTGTCGCGTGTCTGCGATGACCAAAGCGTTCGCGTCGAAAAACTGTGCGAAGTCGAACCGTATGCCTTTGTGCAACATCTCGTTTCGGTGGTGCGCGGTGTGTTGCGAGAGGATCGCACGATCGCGGATTTATTGACCGCTTGCTTTCCCGGCGGAAGCATCACCGGTGCCCCCAAGGTCGAAGCGATGCGGACGATCAGCGAACTGGAACCAAACGCGCGCGGCCCCTACTGTGGTTCGTTGGGCTACATCAGTTGCGGTGGCAGTGCGGACTTTAACATTCTGATCCGAACCGTCACGGCAGCTCACGGCTGGCTGCAGATTCCTGTCGGTGGTGGCATTACCGCCAAGAGCGATCCGGTGGCCGAGGAGCAGGAAACGTGGCATAAGGCTGAAGGCATGCTGCGCGCGATCCTGCAAGAGGCGGCTCCTCCGGTATTGCCATAAGCAGGCAGGAGTCATCGGGTAAATGAGCCGCCTTGGCGATAGCCGCGGTTCCTGGAAATAACCGAGGCTATCGCCCAAACGGCTAAGCAGAGTTCTGCGGAATGAGTCCTGCAAACCTGCTTAAACCCGCGCCCGTGGGATGGCACGATCTCCAGTTCCGCTCTGCCAGCACCGTTGTCATATAATCTCGACGTCGTGCTGCCGATCGGACGTTGAGAATCGCTTCGCAGCAGTAACCGTATCTTCTCCCTTGGCTCCTTAGGGCGGTCGCGTGTCGAACAATCCTTACTTTCAGTCCACACCCTCCACCGGCCCCTCACCTCCTCCTTCTCCACCGAATCGCAACCGCGGCAGTAACCCGCTGCTTTGGATTTTGGGCATCGGCGGAGGCGTTGTGTTGCTATGCGTGCTGATGTGCTGCGGGGGCGGGTATGCGTTGATCGGTTTCGGCATGAACGTGGTCGCCGAGGACATCCGCATGCAGTTGCGCGATCACCCGACCATTCAGGAACATATCGGCGAGATGGAATCGCTGGACGTTAACTTTACCGCTTCGATGGCCCATCCCGACGACGACACCTTTATCTATGAGGCCTCGGGTTCCAAGGCAAAGGGGAACCGACCGTGCAAAGCATCACGCTGGATGACGACAGTGAGGACATTCGTGCGGCCACGTTACGTTTGCCAGACGGCCAAACGTTCGAGCTCGATTTATAGCGATTACGGCGCGGAAACGGAGCTTGTCATTCTTGCGTGGCCCGCCAATCGAGCGTCAAGAATGTCAGCATGAAGAGCGTCGCTAGAATCGCGATCGTTAGCAGGCCTCCCAGGAAAACGCCCCAGCCATAATGCTGAGCGATCGAGCCTCCGAAAAAGTTGAACAGCAACGCGCCGCCGTAGCCAAACACATCGATCAGGGAGACTAAAAAACCGGAGTGCTGGCCACCAAAACGCACCGCGAAGACGCTCATCGGCACGTAGTACGCCGGAGAGATGGCCAAGCCCAACAGGAAGATTGTCGCCACCGCGACCGGGGCCCGTGCCGTGGTGGGAACTTGATCGAGATTCCACAGCACCTGCACGCAAACGCAACTGGCCGTTAGCAGCCCGCCGAGCACCCAAACCAACTGCCGTTTCGACAACCGGTCATACACAAAACTGGTCAGCAACAACGCCGTAAACATCCCTGCTGGGAAACTGCTGCCGGCCATCGAAGCGCGGCTATTGCTGATTTCCAAGGCTTCGGAAAGATAGATCGGAATGAACGTAATAAAGTCCATCATGATGGTCAGAAAGATGATGCTGAAGCCGATCGCCCAGAACCGCCCGCTGCGGATGAACTGACCACAAACCTGCAGTAGCGACAGCGAATCAAAAGGGTGTGGTGGGGGTGCTGCGGGAGGCTGGTCGGGCGGCCGGGTACGATCGTGTGCCGCCAAGGACAACAAGCCGACTTGAGCGGGGGTCTCCTTCAAGAAAAAAGCCAACAAGACCACCACACCCCCGGTCAGCAGCGCCGAAATCAAAAACACGGCACGCCAATCCATCAAGCTGAGGAAGTAACCGAGCATGAGTCCGGCGGCGATCGTTCCCACCCGCGAGCTGGTCGAAATAATGCTCCACACCTGGCCGTATCTCTGTTCGGGAAACCATTGGCCGACGATCTTGGTCATCGCCGGCCAACCGCCCGCTTTGGCGAACTGGCCGAGAAAATTGAAGGCTGCGAAAACGGCAAACGAAGAACCGAATGCGAAACCAATATTCGCCATCGCCGTCAGCGACAAGGCCAGCAAGAACATGCGCCGTCCCCCCAGCCAATCCGCGCCGGGACCGGTGACCAGTTTGCCCATGATGGCACCGGCCGAATGCCAACTCATCAAATGCCCAAAGGACTCTTTGTCCATCTGCAGCGCGGGGTCGCTGACTAAATCGGCACTCGCGGCGATCAACGTATTGCGGCACAGCATGAAAGCCGCATAGCCGGCATACATCGCACCCAGCACGGTGAATTGCCAGCGAACAAAGCGGCCGGGCGAATGCTCCAGCTCTGCTGTAGCGTCCGGATGAATGGCATCGTCCGTGATGGGATTCATGATGAATGTTCGTCCTGCGGCACAGCCGACGCGGCGGTGACGGATGGTTCCAGCGGAGGCGTTGTTGTGGCGGGAATCTGCAGCAGCTCGCGGAGTTGCCGATCGATCTCCGCCATCACCGGGTCTTCGCCACCACCACGCGCACGTTTCGGAGACACCTCGATCGCCTCCCCAATGGTCACCGTCGCCGACATCGGCCGATGAATGCGCGCTTCATCGGTCAAGTCTTCTTCGAAGCGTTCGACAGTCTCCAGCAATCGTTCATTGGTTGGATTCGACCGCACGTAAGCAGGCGGGTAGTGACTGAATTGCTGGGCCAGATACATGTCGGCCAATTGATCCCAGCGGCGGGTCCGTTCTTCCGCCGGTAGGTCTCCCGCGATCATGTCACGCAGGATTGCGATCCGCAGGTTTTTGACGCGCGCCACCGTGTTCGTTTCGACTTTGCCTTCGATCCACTCCTCTTCCAAGGGAACCAGCATCTGATCGATCAACCGTCCCAGCCGATCGGGGATGGAGCCCGTTTGTGGCTGACCGAAGTATTCGATCTCCTTCAGCCACAGCAGCGCTTCGCCGACACGATAGATGCGACGCACGCGGTCGGGGTCGCGTCGGGGGCGCCACGACAAGCGCTGCTCGATCGAGTCCAGTGTATCGTTCAGCGCCGCGTCGATATCCCCGTGAAAGTGGTAGCGAATTGCGATCGGGTGCACGACCACCAAGCCAGCCGGAGTCGCCGCGGCACGTTTCTTCGCTGCCGAACGGGCGATAAACGAGGCACCTTCCATCAGGGCAAGCAGACGATCATTCGTTCGCGTGATCACCCCTTCAGGAAAGATCACCAGCGGTCGCTGCCCTCGCGCCAAGATGTCGACTCCCGCCTGTAACGATTGGCGGTCCAGTCCTTCGCGATAGACGCTGAAGGCTCCCATGCGACGCAAGAAAAAACGTTGCAACCGGCTTTGCATGAAGACATGCCAACTGGCCATTGTGAACGGGCTAACACCGACGCGCCGACAGGTTTCGGTAATCACCAGCGGATCGGAAGGCCGGCAATGATTGGGAGCCAACAAGACGCCATGCCCCGCCCGCTGGGATGCATGAAGCCGTTCCAAGCCGTGGAAGTGCAATTGCTCGATCCCAAAATCCCGACGCAACCGTCTAGAGACGAAATGTTGCAACAACCAAGGCCAAACCTTGCCTTCGTAAGGCGGCACGAACTCGTAAGGACGATCGATCACAACGGAATGCATCGGCGTGTCGGTTTAAGAAAGAGAGCGGGGCCGCATCGGAATGCACCCAATCGCAAGGGTACCAAAGCACATCGGCACCAAGTCACGGAGAACCCTGGCACGCGAGCATGATACGGCATTTGGCAGCGAAGGTGCCGGCACGGATGGTAGCTATTTATCCCAGAGCCCATCCGACCGATTGGTCAGCGCCGTTTTTTTCAAGCCGACACCCAGCGTCTATTCTTTTTCGACATACGCGTAGTAGGCTCCGTAGATTTCTCCCGCCTCGGTTTCGAAGCTCGCGTGGAGCCGGGTTTTGCCAGCCGACAACCGAACGTGAAACACCGCTTCGGTTGCGTTGGGCAAGACCGCCGATTCGGCCACGTGGTCTCCGATCCGAAGCTTTGCCTTTACCAATTCGATCGCCTTGCCTGGTGCGGTGCGGTAGGCCTTGACGCCCGGCACATCCTGGCCGGCCGGCACCCCGGCGGTCAGCGGTCGATCGAGTTCGGCTGGCCAACGACGCATACGAATCGTGTAGTCGCCTGCCTCATGCACCTTGACGTTCCAAAAGCCGGTGTTGGCGGGGCCGTGCATCGCGTCGCGGATGTAACGCTGATTCCAAGGCGTCAAACCGGTGGTGATCCAATCATGAGCCGTTAAGGTGGCCGGATTTTCGGCGGGGTGGCCGAGATAAATCGGCGTCTCATCGGCAAATGTCGGTTCCAGTTCGGCCCACCACGCATCGTAAAAATCGGTCAGCCGGCGCACGACGTCGGGATGGTCTGTGGCCACATCTTGTCGTTGGCCTGGATCGTTCTTGATGTCGTACAGCAATTTGCCGTTGATCAATCGCCATTGCGACGTCATCACGCTGCTGTTGCGCCATTTAATGGGGTCTTTCACGCGTTGCGAATCGGTAACCAGGATTCGGTCGGGCCAGTCGGCGTCCGCCGTGGCAGTTGCCGTCGGTTTCAACAGCGGCAGCAGACTGGTGCCATCGAAACGAACGCCCGCGGGCGGCGCGATATCACACATTTCGATCAACGTCGGCAGCACATCGACGTGCGCTGTGATCGGCGACACATCACGTCCCGCGGTGAAACCACCAGCCGGCCAGTGCAAGAAGAATGGCACCCGGTGGCCTCCGTCGTAGGCGCTGCCTTTGCCGTCACGCATGCCCGCATTGAATTTCCTCCAGCCCGAGGAAGAGCCGTTGTCGGTCGTGAAGATGAAAATCGTGTTCTCGCTCAGCCCTTCCGCTGCCAGCATGTCTCGCAGTCGCCCCACGTTGTCATCGATGTTGGCGATCATCCCGTAGAAGTTCGCCAATGAAACGTTTTCGTCGCCATAGGGTGCACTGGAGGCTTCCGGAGCATGCATCGGACCGTGCGGCGCGTTGGTTGCGATGTAAGCCAAGAAAGGTTTGCCAGCCGCCTTTTGGGCTTTGATGAATCGCTCGGCGTAATCAAAGAAGACATCGGTACAGAAACCTGTAACGGCTTCTGGCTTTCCGTTGTGCCAGTAACTGCCATCGAAGTAGGCGTTGTCCCAATAGTCGGGCGTCTGGCCGACACCACCACCACCGTGCCGCATGACTTCGCCGTAACCGCGATCTTCAGGACGGTAAGGATAGTTATCGCCCAGGTGCCACTTGCCAAACATGCCCGTTGCATATCCGGCGTCCTGAAAGACCCGCCCCATCGTGACTTCGTTCTCACGCAGCATCGATCGCCCCATGATCGTATGCCAAACCCCGGTGCGGTTTGTCCAGTGGCCGGTCAAGAACGCCGATCGCGTGGGAGAACAAGTCGGTGCCACATGGTAATCGGTCAGCCGAGTCGCGACGGAATAGAGCTGGTCGACGTGAGGCGTCTTGAGAACAGGATTGCCGTGGCACGAAAGGTCTCCGTACCCTTGATCGTCCGTCATCACAATCACGACGTTAGGCGGTTCCGCGGCGGCGAGGCTGCTCAGGGGCAGGAAATAAGCAAGGCCGTTCGAGCAAGCGAACAGCAGGGTCAGGCAGAATCGTAGGGTAGGCATGGCAGAATCAGAGGATCAAGAGTAGCGTCGGTTTGGTGAGGGAGCCATTATACTGCGCATCGCGATACCTTTGCCTCTAAGCAGGTTTGCAGGAATCATTCCGCAGAACTCTGCTTAGCTGTTTGGGTGCTAGCTTTCGTGCTGTCGCTCTTGTTCCCAAACGCAACGTGATCATCGGCACCAACCTGGGACGCAGGTTCTAGGAAAAGGCACCGTCTGTGATTCCTGCCGTCGCTTTGCGACTTGCGCTTCCACCCTGCGTGTCACCACGGACTGACGTCCGTGGCTACAACCTGCCATGGCTTCGCCATTGAAGCGACCATCGCTATCCGTGGGCCGTGAACCTCAGGCGCTAGCCGTGGGCCCGTGAACCTCGGGCGCTAGCCGTGGGCCGTTTGTTCCCAAACGCAACGCGATCATCGGCACCAACCTGGGACGCAGGTTCTAGGAAAAGGCACAGCCCGCGATTCCTGCCGTCGCTTTGCGACTTGCGCTTTCACCCTGTTTGTCACCACGGACTCACGTCCGTGGCTACAGCCTGCCATGGCTTCGCCATTGAAGCGAACAAATCCTGTGCAATTCCAAATTCCAAATCGCCCCAACCCCGAATCTTCAGCAGTCCGGCGCTAG
>CAYZHQ010000050.1:0-38292 GCA_964477385.1 uncultured Pirellulaceae bacterium | reverse complement strand
CCAGCACAAGCGTTCGCCCGATTAGTCCCCGGTAGTAGGACGAATGAAGGTAGAACAGCTCGGCGCCAAGGATCAGAGAATCCGGAACACTGGAAGAGGCCGGAAAGTTCGTTGCCGTCTCCTCGGCCACCTGTTTCCCGTCAACGTACAGTCGCGCCTGCCAATGTTCTCCGACAGGTTCGGCTGTCAGCGCCACGTGATACCAGCGGTCGGCTTCGAGTACCGCTTCCGACTCGATGCGTTCATTCACGTTGATCCTCGCTGCCAGTTTGTACGGCGCCGTCTGGTTGTGGAGACTCAGAATGAACCGACGAGCTCCATAGCCGATAATGTCACCGATGCCTTTGTGGTGGCTTTGTCCCATTTCGGCGGCTGGCTTGATCCATGCGGCGAGTGTCAGACCCTCAAGCTTCTGACCACCGCCGTGATGTCCGCCGATCGCGAATGCCCCGTGTTTCACAGGAGCATAGTTCTTTCCATAGTCCGGGTGGCGAACGTTGCTGTCGAGAATGCCGAGCTTGGGATAGTCGGCTCGCGTTGTCGGGTTCTCGGCAAAACGGATTGCCGGTCGGCCGTCGTCGGTCAGCCAGTCTATATTTGCCAGTTCCAGAGTCCGATTGGTTGACGCACCATGGTTGTAGACATAGTTCCCATCCTGCTCTTCCATCCGAAGATCCCAGAGCGAGCCTTTCGGTGAATCGCCGTGGTTTTCCAAAGTATCCGGCCGGGGTGCCGAGATCTCGCTCACATTCGCATTGCCAATCTCTTTGAATGCGATTTCCGAGACAAAAACTTCACCGGTTCCTGCATTGCCGAACCCCAAAGCCAGACCGGAAGCGTCCTCCGGTATTTCCACAACACACCGAACATCTCGCCAGTCGAAGCCGCCGTTGCCGAAATAGCGTATTTCTTCCTTGAGAATGTTTCCGCTGTCGTGCCGTACGAAACCGTTTCCATGAGGGTCCGCCTTCTTCAAAGCGAGAACTTCGATCCTTCCGCCCGGGCCATGCGTGTTGACGGACTTCACCTTCGCGGTCACAAGGTAACGTCCCGACTGCACCGGTGACGGCCCGACGGGAGCGACCCCGTACGAAACAGGGCCGAGTCGCAACATGTGGCGGCCATCGACTTCCGCAAACTCATAGGTCGGCCGCGCGTTGTGCCCGCTAAGAAACGGGCGACCACCCCACCAAGGCTTGTCCATCGGCAGTGCAGAATCAAAACGAATGGTCGGCCACTGATCTCGAGCGAAAACGAAGTGGTGTTCCGGATCGATTCGCGGGTTATCCTGAAACCTTGCCGTCTTGAAGAGTGATGCCGCTTCACTCGCCGGGTACCCCGTATATCGATACTTCACACGGACCTTGTCTCCCGGCTTTGCGGTCTCGGCGTGGAACGCGACGCCGGTGTCGTAGAACGCGGCACAGACCGCGGTGTTCATTTGCCGCTGTATGAAGCCATCGCTGCCATCGGCAACTTGCTGCCACTCCGGTTGAATGAAATACTCGACCGCCGGAGCGATACCGACGTCGCAGTGACTGCGACCGTGCCACACGCGGGCGCCGTGATACTGCTGAATGTCGTCGAGCGGGCCGGGATCGAATGGGGACAGCGGGCGGTAAGTCATCTCGCCGCGACCATCGCGAATCAACAGGTACTGCCACCCAAACGGATCGAGCGGCGTGTGATGCTCGAAGTCGTACCCGTAACGAAAGTGAAACGGCTCCTTTCCGAGGACCTGTAGTTCGCTGTCGATGTCGTAAACGTACACGCCTCGATGGTTGTCATACGACACATCCATCGTGGTGCGAGTTTCGAAGCGACCTGCCGTCTGCTTCGCTGTCCAGGCAACAGTGATCGTCTTTCCGCCACTGGAAGTGGTGATCGGCGAGTTCTCATTCTCGCCCTCCTTGAAGGCTCCCTGATTCTCGATCCCCCAGTGACTATTCCAGCTCAACAGCGGTTTGATGCCGGGTCGCAGTTTCACGTTGTTGATGTACTTCGCTTCCGGTGCGGGCAGCAGCATGATCGGCTCGTCGCCGTCGAACAGCCATGGCCGTTCGCCCAGCCACTGGACGACACGGAAGCCCGGTTGATGCGATTGCCACCACTGGTCGTCAGGCGTTGCAGCACGAGTCTGGCCTGGACGGCAAGTCACGTTGACATCGCTGAACTGCACGGTAGCGAGGCTGCTGACGCCAAGCCCAACCGTTCGGACACCTAATTGCTCGGCGTGATCCGTGTAGCGAATCTTCTCCTGCCCATCGACCAGAACGATGATCTCGTTGCCGAGCATGGTCGCCGACAGACGGATCGGCTTTCCGGCCGGGATGTCACAGGGCACGCTTCGCAGGTATCCTCCGGAAGGAAACTTTACCAGTGCAACACTTCCGTATTTGTGAGACACCTGAATGCGGTAACCCTGCTTTTCACCGCCACTCAACAGAATAGCGGCATCAAACCCGCCATCGCCGTACGTGGGATCTGGCCAGACCGACCAGCTTTGTCCGAAGAAACCGAATTGGCTCGCCGGTTTCTCGATATGCACGGTTGCTTCCAGCTTCGGAGCCGCAGCTTCGTTGGGGCTCACCAGAAAAGCCCACCGGCCGGGTTTGGCTTCCGGCATCGACCAGTTGCCCGAAGACAACGTCGCTTTGCCATTAAAGACTTCGTGACCACTGAAGTGAGATGGCGACGGAGTCCATCGGTTAAGAGCCGGTGGCTCGGCGGCGGCGATGGACGTGAGGCAAAACAGGAGAACTGCCTGAAGGACGATTCGCATACGTTGCCTCTCCATTGAGCGATACTCGGTCGGTTCCACGGTTACACCTCGACTTTCGACGCTGTGCTATTGCTGTCCGCGAATCGCTCGACCGGGACTTCCATCTTCTGCGCCATCGTCAGCAGCAGATTGCTGAGGTGAGCGTTGCTGTTGACGGCACTGTGGTAGATGCCTTTGTGCTTGTCGTAGCCCTGGAAATCCCTGGTCAGGTTGTAGTCAACGTGCTGGCCGTGTTTCAGTCCCAGCTTCGTTCCTCCGGCGAGCACCAGCGGCAGGCTGGCGTTGCCGTGGCTGTGACCATACGCCATGCCGCTGCCGTACAGCGCCATCGTCGTGTCCAGCAGCGGGCCGTCGGCATCCTGTGTTTCGCGCAACCGGTCGAGGAAATAGCTGAACTGCTGGAAGTTGAACGTATCACTCGCCAGCAGGTCCGTGAGCAGCTTTGGATTGCCGTTGTGGTGCGAGAGCGAGTGCCGATCCTGTTTGATGCCGATTTCGGGAACGGCTGGGCCGGTGCCTTCGTTGCCGGTGCTGAAGGTGGCCACGCGAGTCAGGTCCGTCTGAAACGCCAGCACGATGATGTCGTACATTGTCCGGAGATAATCGCTGAGCTGTTCCAGCGAAATCGAACGGTTCATCCTGGAACGATCCGCCGGAGCGACCTTGGGTCGCGGAACGTCGAGCCACTTGTCCGCTCGCTGGGTGCGCAGCTCGACTTCGCGAACCGAGGTGAGGTACTGCTCCAATCGCCCCTTGTCCGCCTTGCCAAGCTGGCGATCCAGCGTGGCGGCTTCGTCGATGACGGCGTCGAGAATACTGCTGCGCCTCTGCAGACCGCGTCGCTGTTTGTCGACGCCGCCCTGGGGTTCTTCAAACAATTCGCGGAACACGACGCCCGGGTTGGCCTGAGCCGGCAACTGGATCCCGTCGGCATTGAACGACAGCGAATGTCCCTGATTGCTCAACTCGATAGATGGAAATCGAGTCTGCGGTGCCGTGACGGTCGCCATCAACTGGTCGACAGAAATCGAGTTGCGTTCAGCCTGCCCGATCTTCGCGCCGGTCAACCAGATTGTACTGCAGTTGTGATGATGCCCCAGTCCGCGCGGATGGTACATGCCGCTGATCGGCGTGATCACGTCGCGGTGCTTCGACAGCGCCTGTAAAGGCCTCGACATCTGGTAATCAGCCCCGGCCGTCGGCATCTGGTACTCGTACGTGTTGACTCCGTTGGGCAGATAGATAAACACGCTACGGCGCAGCCGTGTGGCGTTCTCTGCTCCGAGCAGCGGCTTCATGCAATCCAGCAGAGGCAGGGCCAGTGAAACGCCCAATCCCCGCAGCACGTGCCGACGATCAAGCAGCCAGTTTTGGGAAAGAAAATGTGGCATGTTGTTCTTCCGGTTATTGAAAGGAGCGCAACCGCTTACAGAATCGAGAATAGTGCAATTCTAACAGAGCTCAGGTGTATGCTCATGCCACGAGATCACGTCACACGGATTTCGGCAGCAAATCTAATAGAATGGGGCGATGAATACGGTGGCGACTGGAATCCTGGCCTTGTCATTTCTCGCTCTGGCGATTGCGAACGATAGGGTTGCGCGCGGCGAGGACGTTCCTGCATCCGACTCGCGACTGCGAGTAATCCAGCGGAGTTGAAGATGCTGCCAAAGCTGATTCCGTCGTTGCAGACACATCGACGAATTGGATTTCATGGCCATGCGGTCGAATCGGCGAGGGTGATTGTCGATTTCGGTCGCGTCGTGACGCCGGAGAAGATCGTCCTGTTTCCCGCTCGACCGGCTATCGCCGGTGATCCGCCGTCAGCGGGCTTTCCATCCTCGTTGCAGATTGACATTTCATCTGACAAAGGCTTTTCGACGAGCGTTCACGTTGCTCGCTGGCAGGAAGAGGCGGTCAGCGCCGGCGAGCGGATCGACTTTCTCAGCTTCAAGGGCAATGGGACATCGGGACGATTCCTGCGGATACTTGTGACCGGCTTTCGCGACGATCTGCTGCAGCCGGGTCGGCAATATGATCGCCTGGGTGAGGTCGTCGTTCTCGAACGAGGACAAAACGTAGCGCTTAGTTGTCCCGTGACCAGCACCGCGTCGACAGAGATATCGCGCCGCTGGGAAGCACGCAATCTGACAGACGGCTATTTGTGGTGCCTGCCGTTGCGAGGTCCGGTGCCATCGCCCACCAACGGATAGCGTGTCGGAAGCCCCAGGTAGCAAAATCCTGGGGAAGCAAAATCCTGGGGACACAGCTGATTGCTGGTAAGTTGGCTCTGCCGCTTAGAGGGGTATTGTTGCGCGTAGCGAGTTTCCGTGCTGATAGCCCGAGAGGTGAGTGATGTCCCGAATGAGCCGTGCAGAAGTCTTTGATCCCAACGAAGTGGCCATCGGCCATTTTTATAGTCGGACGGTGCGACGCTTCTTTGTGATGGGTGAAGATCCTGTTTCCGGTAAGAACTCGATCATCGCAAAGCTTGGATCGAAAGCTATTTGCAGCAATTCGCCGCACAATTCGGGATTGATCTGCTGGCCTTTTCGATTTTGTCAAATCATTTCCATCTCATTCTGTGCTCGCGCCCCGATGTCGTGTTGACTTGGGACGATGAGGAAGTGGCCCGGCGATGGATGATGTTGTGTCCTCATCATCGCAAGGCCGACGGGACGCCGATGGAGCCGACGCAGCCGGAGATCAACGCCATTGCCAAATGTCCCATTAAACTCGCGGAAGTTCGTCAGCGACTCAGTAACGTGAGTTGGTGGATGCGTTTGCTGTGCCAGCGGGTGGCGCAACGGGCGAATCAGGAGGACGAGGAATCGGGCGGTTTTTCCAGGATCGTTTTCGTGCGACTCGTTTGAGTGACGAAGCGTCCCTGTTGGCGTGCGCTGCCTATGTCGACTTGAATCCCATTCGGGCAGCAATGTGTGAGACGCTCGAAGAGAGCGACTACACATCGGCTCAGCGTCGGATCGAATCCTTGCGTGAGGACCAGACTCACGAGCACACGGAAGATGCGTCTCCGACCCCAACGACAGCCGACGAGCAACCGATCGCAAAACTGCGTTATCGACGGGACTCGTTTTTATCCCCAGTGTCGATCGACGAGCTGCTTGATCCGGTTGGTCCCTGCGTGAGCGAGTGCGAAACGCGGTGCAGCGACAAAGGTTTCTTGGCGATGTCGCTGGAGCGTTATCTCGAACTGCTGGATTGGACCGCACGTCAGGTCGCTCCGGGTAAACGGGGCAAGACCCCTCAGGACGTTCCACCGATCTTGCAACGTTTGGGTTTGGACCATGCTTCGTGGTGCGAGCTGGTGAGCGATTTCGGCAAGCTCTTCTGCACAGTTGCTGGCAACCCCGAGTGCGTCGACGCGATGCGAAGTCATCGCACTCACCGTCGCTTTCATCTGCGTCGCCGAGCGCGTGAGCTGTTCGCTGACTGCGGTTAGGCAGTCAAGCGACGCGAACCAACTTCTTTGACCGGTCCGTTGTCTCGGATCGAGGTGTAAGCTCTGCGCGGTGGGATTGATATGAGGTACCGAAGCAGGCTCAATGGAAGAGATTCCGCTTGTCGATAGCTTGTTTGTGGCCACGACGCTGGCAATTCACTCTAATACTCCGAATAGGCCATCGCCACGTATTAGTAAAAAGTGCTATGGCCCCTTGGTTCCGCCCCTTGGTTCCTTCGAATGGCGTCACAGTCATTGCTGCGGGCGAATTAAGTTCTTGCACCAGTTGAGAAAAATCTGGTGATGTTCGGCCTGGAAGCGATCACTGGTGTCCGGTGCGAGCCACATGAGCGTGTCGTGTTGTTGAGACAGTGTTCGGACGACCTTCGCGACGGCTTCGTTGTCGGCAAAGCGGTCTCTTCGTGGAGTCACGATCAGGCATGGCTTGTGTGCCAGCAGGGTTAACAACTCGTCGTAATCGATCGGGATATCTTCGGGACGCTCGGCAAACAGCCCGAGACGCGGAAGCAACGCATGATCCAGCCACAATCGGCGATTACCACCCTGCCGCAGTGGAGTCCAGCCACCGAAGCAGGCGGTGCCGGCCACGCGTTCATCCAATGCGCCGGCATACATCGCCGTCAGTGCGCCGACCGAATATCCAAGTAGAAATACTCGGTCGGGATCCAGTTCCGGTATTTGTGATTGCGCAGCTCCTTTTCCTTCGACGGCAAAGCTGACGGCAGCTCGAGCATCACGCACCATTCGCCCCAGTCGTGACCAGCGAGAATAGTGGTCGTAGAAGCTGGTGCCTTCCAGCAGTCGCAGTCCGAAGCCGCACTGGTCGTAGGCAATCACTGCGTACCCTTGCTGAGCCAGCCGGTTGTAGACGGTCGTTCCCTGCACGCCGTAGCCCTCGTTGTACCCGCTGTGATAGGAGAGCGGATGCAGCCATACCACGACAGGGGCAGGCTTGTTCAAATCGGTTTTGAAATACAGATTGCCACGCACTCCGTCACCAAATCGAATAGGAACACGTTGGATATCCCCAGGCTTCCAACGGTCGTGAGTCATCAAGGCGGACTCCTCCGGAGTGAGAAACTCTGGCGATTGCTGTTCGTCCAGCGACTCCGGTTCTTCGCCCAGCATCCACTTCAAACGTTCGGTGACTGGTGTTTTTTTGTCGATGGCAAGCACACCATCGTCCTGCTGTTCGCGCCAGCGATCCCAGTTGAAGTTGTGCAGGAAGGCTTCTGAAAAGCTTTCACGCGTCGCCGAGCCGCGTCCGAATGACAGGTCGATCCAGTCGAGGTTTCGTTTTCGATCGATGGCCGAAACCTTGTCGGGGCCAATCGAACTGTGTCCCCCGGGCCGGTAATCAACATGCAGGTTCTGACCGGCTTCGAGAAATTGATACGCCTTCCGTCCTTCGAGCCATGCTTTTTCCACTGCAAAGGTCGGTTCGGAGCCGTCGTTGTAAGCTGTGTGAATCAGGCACCGGCGTGGTGCAATCAGCGCATACCATCCGTGGGCGTCGATCGGCAGTTCATCTTCACGTCCGTAGAACTTTCGCAACGACGGTAGGAACCACTGCCCAGGAAAATCGGCAGGCGTCTCGGCAAACGTATTCCGGCTCGTCAGGCGATAGGGGCATGATCCCGGAGAACCAGGGCTGCGGGCGACAACACACGTAATCCGCTCGTCGAAAGCAGTGGCGATCATTGCCATCTTGCCGTAACGCGAAAAACCGATGATGGAAATCTGCCCTGGCTGGATGCGAACAACACTTTCTTGACTCAACAAATAATCAAGGCAGCGACTGGCCAGCCAGCCCTTGGTGCTGATCTCCGTCCAAGTTGCATCAGGGAATTCGCGATGAAATGTTTCCCACACGGATTCGTAGCCCAGGAAGTCTCGCTCCTTGTGGTGACTATCGATTCCGGGAAACAGGCAGACGGCATAGCCCCGGGCCAATGCGTCTTCTGCCCATGGCAATTGGTAATAGCGAGGCGCGCACAACAGCAAAGGAAACGGACCTTCGCCGGCTGGAGTCCATAACGCCATTTCGAGTGACGCCTTGCCTGGAGACTTCAGAGTGATTCGAATTCGCCGCCGTCTTGAACCATCCTCGTGCTGGTCGTCACTCACGATTTTCGCGTCGATGACCTTGGGCGTGGTGGCAGGAAACGTGCCAATGAAATGCTCGATCAGCAGCTTCCGAATCTCCTCCCGTCGCTGGTCCCACTCGGCGGGAGTCTGCACATGACGACCATCGAGAAACTCCATCAAGGGCGGCAATGCCGTTCTGGAGTAAGGTGTCTCCTCAGCCGACACGATCGAGGCAGTCAGCAGAAGAATCGCTGAAGTTATGAGGAAAGCGTTCTTTTTCATGGCTTCTCGCTTTGTACTTTCAGTATTCCCCGCATGCGTTCTTGTTCCCTCTTCAAAGCCTCGCCCGTGGCAGGCAGGGGAGCAAAACCTGGATCCGCGGTCACCGGCTCCTCAGCAGGAATCTCCGGCCAGCGAAGATTGCGAAACCAGACATCCTGCCCGTGGTCTTGAAGCCATAGCCTGCCGCCACGGGCTGTGAGATCGGCACCGCGAATCTTCAGCAATGTAACCATTTTAGCCCACTTGGGGTCGGTGAAATCGAATGACAATACTCGCTCATTGTTTACCCAGTGCTCGATGACCGTGTCCTTACATTTGATCCGACCGCTGTTCCATTGACCGAAGGGTTTGGTCGCGTCTTTGGAGGGCGCCATGCAGAAAAAAAGGGAACCGGCCGCCTGCCGAGGGTTCTCGCCATAGGGGCTGTGGACGTTGTCCAGGACTTGATACTCGTACTTGGCCGGCCGGTAACGCATCGGTTTCCGCCAACGTGAAGCGCGTGTTGATGACGGAATGTTTTTCGGGACCCTCGGCATATTTGAGGTAGGTCGTTGCGATGATCGTCCCGTCTGGCAACACCTCGAGATCGGAGTAACCGCAGTCGGCATTGCCCTGGCCCGGCTTGTCCGAACTTTTACGCAAGGTGTTGTGGAAGAGCTTGATGCAGTAATCGCCCGGCTTACTGGCGAGGATGTCTTCGAAGCCTCCCACCCACGCGACGTAATGGCCATAGGTTGGACTGCTCTTCGCCACGCCACGGAAGGCGAGGACGAAGCGTCCGTCCGGACAAAACTTGGCAACGTGGCGATCCCCTGTGAGTGTGGCGGGCAGTTCTTTGGGAGCGGTCCAGGTCTTCGCGCTGTCTCGACTGACGGAGAAAAGCGACTGATGCCTGCGACTGTTTTCACGCAGCAGCATGAGGTGGGTCATCCCATCGGAAGATCGGATAACGCAAGGCTGCGACCAGCGATCCGGGACACGGAGGATGCGTCGACAGGGACTCCAGGTCAGGCCGCCATCGCGAGACTCGCTTTGGACAACGTAGCCTGGCAGGTCGCTCCACATCACGAGCCGCTTGCCATTATCAAACGTGAGTATTGCCTTGGGAGGAACTTCTCCTTCGACACCATTGGGTGCCATCGGAGTCCACGTTTCCCCTTCGTCTTCGGAATACGATTGGTGCATGGGATAGGGCGGCTTCCCTTGCCGGCTCCAGTCCAAACCGTCCGCAAAGCAGAAAAGGCGCGCTCTTGCGTCGGGCGCGACAAGGCGATGCAAAGCCGGTGTGTTTGAGGTCTCCTTCCAGTTGTCCGGCACGTTCAGCGGCTTGCTCCAAGTGCGACCCGCGTCGGTGCTCTTGGCAATCGGACCGATCCATTGCGCATGGCCAAGGCACCACGCTGTGAACATCGTTTTTCCATCGGGCAGCAGGACCGTGTCGCAGTGCCCCTGGTAAACAGACTCTGTTCCAGCCGCCACAACGCAGTGGCGATCCTTGTCGTCGGAAAGATCGATGAGCGGCATGTCAATCTTTCGATTCACGCCAGGTGTAGGATCTTTGAAGGCAGGAAGTTGCGCCACGTCCTCGGATTGCGCGAACGCGGGCACCGAAGCCAGCAAGATCAGGAAGACTGTACGCAAACAATTCGGTTTCATTTTGATGGCTTACTTTTGGCGGAAAGCAGCTTCCACATTCTAAGGATCTCTTCACCACGGCTCTGCTCTGTTGGAGTCGAATCCGTGTCGGCGGCCGCCTTGGCGACACGTGCCGCCAGGTCTCGGGGATCAAGGTTGGCGGACTGCAATTCGGCGAAGCCTTGCCGCCAGACCTTTGCCGTCGCTTCGGTGAGCGGCTCGTGGAGCGCGGCGTCGTAGGAATGAAAGAAGCCTCTGGTGGCGAAATACTGCGCGGCGGGAATGACTGGTTCGGGATCGGTCACTTTCAGATCGTTGAAGAAACTCACCAGTTGCCGATGTTCGACGAGTGTTCGCACCAGCAAGTCTGCATCCAATTGAGCAGGCGCGACACCTTGCTGTTTCGCGAGCGAGGCGGCGAAGCCGGCGGCTTCGCCGGTTTGCATGAAAACGGGTTCGAGGCGGACTGCGCCCCATGCGATGTGGCTCGCAGACAGACACACAGGGACTAACAGGTTGTCGATCTCCCGCGGCAACAGCGAGCGATACGGTATCTGTGAGGGGCGGGATTTTTCTGTAAGGATTAATTTTCCGTCGTACTTGAAGCCGGGGCGGCTGTCGGTGGTGCAGGAGTGCGAATCCATGTACCAGTCGGTAATTGCGATGCTGTCCGAGTGAATCGGCGTTCTCGCATACCCGGCCGCCAGGCTGCCATCGTTCTCCGTGAAGACGTGCCGGCCGACGATGCGGCGGGTTTCGCGGACGTACATCTCGTACGGCACGTGGCCGTTGTCGGCGTACTCGTCTTTAGGCAGGCCCCACATCTGGAAGTTTTTCCGTCGCTCAAGCGGAATCGATTCATCGTTCTGCAGAAACCACATCAGGCCGAGTCCGAACTCGAGATGCCGCTGCGTGATTCGGTCGCGCGCGTCCCAGTCGCCGTCAGGGTAGTCGTGATTCTCGCCGGGAAGGATGGGGCTGTTGACGTGGGACTTGTGATTCGGGCCGTTGTACGAGCCGATGTATTTGCGACCGTAGTCAACGTATTGGTTGCGGTCGTAGTTCGCCGGTTTGGGAATCGGGAGGCGGTTCGCCGGGTCGGAGGTGACGCCGAAGCGATAGTTGTACGCCTGCACTGCGCCATCGGCACTGAAGGGACTCGACGGATCGACGCTACCTTGTCGCGCATTGTATGAGCGGATGTGAAGCCCCTGGCTGATAACGCTCTGCGGCGGGGAGTGGTCGATGTTGGTAAACACCTTGCCGGCGTGGGGTTCGTTGTATTCGTCCCGTGCCTCGCGGCCGAC
This sequence comes from uncultured Pirellulaceae bacterium, assembly GCA_964477385.1. GTDB lineage: Bacteria > Planctomycetota > Planctomycetia > Pirellulales > Pirellulaceae > Roseimaritima. The sequence continues at coordinate 26,714 of CAYZHQ010000050.1, read as the reverse complement.
CCGATAATCAACTCCAGCGAGCGCGAACAGGTCGCCTTCGTAGGTGGCGTCGACAAACGTCGCGCCGCGGACGGTGATCGTGTTAGTCCTTTTCCGCGTTCTCAGGGCCACGTTTTGGATCAGCCGACCATCTTTGCCGACCGACGCCGGATAGTGATCGAGCAGCAGCGTGATGTTCTCTTCGGCGGCCAACAACCGATTGTATTCGCGCTCGGCGACGTGCGGCTCGGCCCAACTGATCGGGTAGTGCTCGTGGGTGCAGCGAATCGTCTGATGTGTTTTCGAGTCGCGACCGAATGTCTCGATGTAATAACGCTCAATGTTCTGAAGCATCTCCGAGAAGATCGGCGAGCGCGGGCCGCCGTACAGGGCGTCCCATTGCATGAGTCCGTTGGTCATCATTCCGCCGACATGACCGTTGTGCTGGACGAGTAGAACGCGGCAACCTTCGCGCGCCGCTCGTACCGCACAGGCCATACCACCGCCGGTCCCGCCGATCACAACGACGTCGAATTCCTTTCCCTCAACCTCCCCGGGCGTCGCGGCTGGCTTGAGTCGAACAGGTTCGTCCGAGCGCTTTGTGCCGGTGTCGCCCCCCTTGGTGGGACGTGTGTCCTTGGCCAGCGGAGAGAACGCAACCCGGGCCGCCATTGCGTTGTCCGGCGGCACGGGCTTTGCCGCCATCTCGATCTCAGCATAGCCGGAAGGCCGCTTGCCGGCGCGTTCTTCACGGGCCAGATCGATGGGCAGAATCTGCAGCCCGTCGACGACCACATAACCGTCGGCGCCTTCGTTGGAAACCGTAACGCGAGCCTTCGCGCCAGCTTTGAACCGGCAGATGCCGAGTGCATTGGGAACAGGATCCGTAGGACGGCCTTTCCAGTTCGTCGAGTCTGATACGAGGGCCTGGAAAGGCCGTCCTACAGCGGGCTCGCGCTGGTTGATGCGGAACGTCCTCTCTTCGCCAGCTCCTCTGACGGTGACTTTCGTACGCGATGATCGGTTCTCGTGCCACGTGAAGAGGAGACGGATTTCGTATTCGCCGGCTTCGGGAATCGTCGCGGTGAACGTTGCGATCTTCTCTCCTCGGCCCTTGTTGTTGTCGTGCCGGTAACTCGCTCCGATGGGCGATGGCTGTCGGTTGCTGGTCGTCCACGCCCCTCGGTATTCGGCCTTGTCATCATCCAGAACGATTCCCGGCAGGCTGTCTGCGCGAATGGTTGTCCGTGGCGCGACTGCTGACGTGGCGGCGCCTGCGGGTGGCCATGACAAAACCTGACCGTCGGCCAACAGGCGGGTCTTCAGCTGTTCGTAATCGACTTTCTGAACGGCAACTTCCTGGTCAATCGCGAGGCACGCCGCCGTCGCTGCGGACTGGCTAGTCACCATGAACACCGGCTCCATGCGAATACTGGCGAAGGCGGAGTGGCTCGCGGAAAGCGCGAACGTCGCGAATAGATTCTCACATTCGGACTGCTTCGCAACGATGGCCCCGTAGCCGATTTGGTACGGCCCGAATCCGCCTCGCCCGCCAGCGACTTTGCCTTCGCGGATCACGACGCCGGCCATTTCGCGTCTTATCGCCAATTCTGGCAACGATTTGCGACCACGCCGAAATTCTCAAAGTCTCGCTCTCTGGCAGCCGCGCGCAACGCCACGCCCGACCCAGCCATGCCCCGCCGGCCCGATCTGGGCACAAACTCTCAGTTGTCTCTCCGTCTCGCGCCGGTTGGGTTAACGGGTGTTGTGAGCGATCTTTCGCTCCGAAGCCCTTGAGGTGGCAGCGGTGGGCGGAGCCAAAACAAAAAAAACTTGGCCACTGATATCTTGTCCCCGCGAGTTTACTGGTCGATGGACTCTTTCCGCTTCCGCAGCAAAAGAAAGGGGGCCCCAGACGAAAAGCAAATTTCTGCATCAGGATTCCTCATGAGCGGGAGTGGTAGGATGAGGTAATATGTCAGACATACCCGCAAACCACTCCACGAACGAAGGCCTCTTCGTCCAGTTACTGGCGAAGCATGAACCCGAGATCCGCGCATTTATTCGTGCATCCCTGCCGTCGTCTCATGATGTTGCAGAGGTAATGCAGAACGTCAGCTTGATCGCGTGGAAGAAGTTCAGCGAACTTGAGAGTGCCGAGTCAGGCTTCGTCAAGTGGGCATGTGTCATCGCTCGGTTCGAGATTATGAAATTCCGCCGAGGTGTGGCTCGAGACCGTTTCGTGCTCGACGAGGATGTCATCAAGCAACTCTGCGAAGAGGGTGAAGCAGAAACGTCTCTGAGGGCTGAGCAGCTCGTTCAGCTCGGTTTGTGTCTGGAAGAGCTGCCTGCAGACCGCCGAGAACTCGTGATCGACGCTTACAGCCCCCGTATATCGATCAAAGTATTGGCCCAGCAACGCGGCAAGAAACCGGATGCTCTCTATCAATTGCTGAGACGCATTCGCCGGGAACTCGAAGCTTGTATCCAACGTCGGCTCAAACCGTTGGAGGAGGGACCCGCATGAACCATTCCGAGAGTCAACTGATTGATGCGTATTTGGATGGAAATCTGACAGCGGAACAAGGCGAATCTCTGCAGCAGTTGCTTAGGAAAGATCGAGACGCCCGTGCGGCTTTGCGTCGCCGTGCCACCATCGATGAGGGGCTCACGGACCTGGCGGTGGCGGCGTCCATTGCAAATCGGTCGACGAATGATGACGCAAACGGCGACGGGAAAAGAGCCGCGGCGGGTGTTGTCGGATCGCGAATCCGAATCGTCATTCCATGGGGCATTGCCGCCGCTCTGGCTTTGGCTTTGTTGTATGGGAGCTTTTCCTCGCCCGATCCGAAGCGGGAAACAAAGGCGACTGCCGAGTCATTCCTCGGGCTGCTTGTCGATGAAGCCGGGGCGGAATTTGAGCCCGGCTTCGGCCCGAATGATGTCCGCTTTGATGCTCGTGAATACCGGCTTCGGTCTGGGGCGATCCATCTGAGACTGGAGAACGGAGCGGATCTCGTAATGCGATCTCCGGCGGCCTTTCGGCTTCATGATCCGTTCAATATCGAGTTACTGAACGGAAGTCTTCGAGCGGTTGCTCCGCCATCGGCCGAAGGGCTCACTGTCGCGGCTCCCAAGGTGAACTACGAAGACCTTGGCACCGAGTTCGGCATCACAGTCAATCGCGATTCTGGAGCCAGCCGGATTCATGTTTTTGATGGTCAGGTTGATGCAAAGCAAGCGGGCTCGAATCAACTGCTGTCCTCGGTCACTTCTGGCCAGTCGATGCAATTCGCCGATGACCAGTGGAAGACGACCGCAGCCCCTGTGGCCGACGAATTCCTCGCACCGGGACAAATCGGTTTTCAGAGATGGCGACAATGGCGGGCGCGTTTCATCCGGGATCCATCCCTCATCGCGTTCTACTCCTTCCAACGCGATCCCACTGCGCCCGATCAACTGGCCAATGACTCAGGACGGGCTTCTAACGGTATGATCCGCGGAGCTCGCTGGGTCTCAGGTCGCTGGCCCGGCAAGGAAGCGTTGTTGTTCGATCGTGATGACGACTTTGTCGCACTGACGATTCCGGGTGAATACGACGAATTCACGTTCAGTTTCTGGGTGAAGGTCGATCGGCTCGACTACGAGTATAACGCGCTGCTCAACTCGGACGTCTGGGAGCCCGGCGATTTGCATTTTCAAATCAAGCGGACGGGCATGGTGTGGGCCAACGTCAACGACATGTGGGCCGGGCCGCAAACCACTCCGAACCCGGTCCAAAATATTACTGGCGACCCGATCGAACGGGGCCGTTGGCAACACATCGTCGGCGTCGTTTCACGACCCGGACAGAAGTGTTTGACCTACGTCAATGGCAAGCTGGTACGAACCATCCCCAATCGTCTGGCCAATCCCGTCGCTCCGGGCGAATGCCGCCTGGGAAACTGGCTTCCCATCCCCGATTGGCATCATGCACCGGTCCGCGGGCTGAAAGGACGCATGGACGAAGTCGCGATCTGGAGCCGCGCCCTGACGGAACAAGAAATCAAGGCTCATTACGAAGCGGGGCGTCCCAGTCTTTTAGATGAGTAAGGCACGATCAAAATGAGTCCCCATTGCCCGGAGTTCGCAACCGCATGAAAAAGACACGAACATGGATTGCAGGTCTCAGCGTCGCGGTCGTCTTGGCGGGCATTGCTCACGCTCAAGGCCAGGAGCAGGATTGGGGGCCGTTCGCCGGTCCATGGAAAGGCTACGACAAAAACCCTGTCATCACGCTCGAGGGCAGGGAGACCTACTCGATCCAGAACGGCCCGCAGACGGTCATCGCCTGGAAGGGCCGGTGGGTGATGTTTTTGCAGACCAGCCAGCCGATGGTGACCAAGCTGGCAGTCAGCGAGGACGGCCTCACTTGGAAGCGTCCGCACCACGACTACTTGCTGAAGCCCGAGATGCCATGGGAAGGCAGCTATAACCTCGCCAAGGCCGCTGTCGTTCGAGGTGATGAAGTCTGGCTCTATTACTTCGGAAAGAAAGGTGGACGCGAGAGCATCGGCCTGGCGCGATCCGGCGATCTCGTGAACTGGCAGAAGGAGCCTCAATCCATCTTCACCTCTGACGACTCGCGCATTGAGGGCACCACGAGAGCCTTTCCCGATTGCGTGATCCGCGAGGGCGATACCTGGTATATGTATCACGACGTCGGCGTGGACTACGGCCATCCGAACTACCCGAATTATGCGATCGGCGTGGCGACCAGCAAGGACGGGGTCACCTGGACCGATTCGACCAAGAGTCCGGTGTTGAGCCCCGCGGCCAATGACTCGGACGAATGGGACCGTGCTTCAACGAGCCACGCCAGCGTTCACAGGATCGGCGATTGGTTCTACATGCTGTATTCGGGAGCGATCGGCAAAAAGGAGAAAGGCCAGGCGTTCGGCCTTGCGCGGGCGCGGCATCCGGAAGGGCCGTGGAAAAAATATCCGCGCAACCCGGTGTTCAAGCCCACGGGCGATGAGGCTGATTTTGACGGCGTGTTTCTGCAGCACCCCTGCCCGGTCAAGGTCGATGGGCAGTGGCGTCTGTATTACAACGGCTGGACCCGGACGCCGAAAGCGAAGAACAGCATCGGGGCAGTCTACGCGATCGGTATCGCCTTTGTGCCAGCCGGTGGGAAAGCACGCAAAGCCAAATAGCGAAAGGAACATCACATGAAAACAGGAACGAAACTCATCGCGACATTGAGTATTGCAATGACGTTGACCGGCATCCCGGGCGCCACTGCGCAAACCATAGGCAAGGCGCACTACGAACAAAACGAGGCACCGGGCCGGCCGGGATTCGAACGGTTCCGGGAATACGACGCGAGACGCACGGCAACATTGGAAAAACTGGCCGAAGGCGGAGGCGTGCGCGGCGCGACCGCCCGCTTTTACCTTGGCAAGGAGATTGACGAGGCCAACCAAATAATCATGGAGACCGACTTCTCCAAAATCTACTGGGCCAACAACACCAGCCTGATCCCGCTCTACGAGATGTTCAACGCCGACTCAGGCAGCCGGGCCAAGCTGCTGTCGCGTGAGGCGACGGACAAGATTCTCGCCTACTTGTGGCACTGCCTCCAGCCCGGCGGGAAGGCCGGAGGCCACATCGCCCGCCACTATCATTTCCTCCCCGACCAGCCGTGGCAATACTGGGGCAACCAGAACCACGGCTTCGTCTACCAGAGCCTGTTCTACACCGCGGCGAAGGCCCTGAAGGGCGTCCCGAAGTACGCCGACCAGTTCGACCCGGCCAAGCATGTGCCGCTGGGCGCTGGGGTGGACGACCTGAAGGACCACCCCGAGCTGGCGAAGATCACCATGGCCGACTATGCGGAACGCGCGCGCCAGATGTGGAGCAAACGTCTGCTCTGGATGGCCCAGCAGGGCCTCTGGGCCGAAGATATGATCTACCGGCTCTCCAACGTCGAAGGGACCTACAACCTAGCCTACCTCGACGACGATCCGGTCATCCGCAAGCGGGCAGAGATGATCCTGGACCTGCACTGGCTGCTGTACGCGCTGCAGACGGTGGACGGGCAGTTCGGCGGCGCGCAGAACCGGTTCAAGCCGCACTACGCGGGGTATCATCCCGAGCGCGGGACGGGGTGGTACTACTTCGGCGGCAGGCCTGGGACCCAGCCCTGCATGGCCGCGCTGCTGGGCAACTACATCCCGCCCGAGATTGCCTATCAGCTACTCGAGAATGAGGACAAGCGCGGCTGCTTCGTCCACCGTGAGCGGCTCACGCAGTTCAGCCCCGAGACGGGCCAGCCGCCGCACGTCTACAAGTACAGCTACACCACCCCCGAGTACGTCCTGGGAAGCTACATCGCGCACAGCCTGTCTCCTCAAGGCGGCGCTGGCGATACTCAAGGGCAGGTGATCGGTCGCTATGCCGAACGCGCCTTCAATGGTCTCACATTCGGCAAGACACGGGCGATCCTTCGCCTGGGACCTGGCGTGTCGTTCCAAAGCTACCACTGCATGCAGAACGGCCCCATCCTGCTCTTCCGCTGGTACGGCCAGGAGTTGGTGGGTGCCGACAGTCCGTGGGGCAAGCGGGTCGGCAAGCAGCAGCCTTACGCCTCCATCCTCTCGCGCGACGGTGGTGGCGCGAGCGTCGAGCCGGCGATTGCCGAAGGCGGCTGGGTGTTCGGCAAGGCCGACGATGCGTACTACGCCCTGCGGCCGGCACAGGGCCAGTGCACCATCAACGCGGAGAAGAAGCAGCTCGAGTGGCCCGAATGGAAAATGCCCCTCGTCCTTCATGCCGGCGGGGCCACCGAGGACGGCTCGTTCGACGCCTTCAAGAAGAAGGTACTGGCCAATCGCCTGACATACCAGGACGGCGTGCTCGCCTACACCGACCCGAAGTGGGGCAAGATGGAGTTCTGCCCGGACGGTTCCAAGCCCGCAGACCGATGGCGGCGGATCAACAACAAGCCGGTCCCGTTGCCGGACAAGCTCTTCGACAGCCCGTACCTGACCAGCGACTACAACAGCGGCGTGATCACCGCCGAGTTCAACGACCGCAAGCTGATCCTGGATTTCAACAAAAACGAGCGGCGGGTGAAGTGATGCAGGATTCGATGAAGCACTCAACATTCAAACGGATCACGGCATTCGGGACCACGATCCTGGCTGTTCTTGCGTTGAACGCTGCCGCACAGGATGCGAAGCCGCCGAAATCCGCAAAGTCGTCGTCTCCGATCAATGAGGATCGCAGGATAGATCTGCGCCGGATGCAATCGGAATGCGACTACCGGGCGATCGTCAAAGCTTATGCCGACTACATGATCGAACACGGGCGGGATCGGTACGGTCAGGTTCATTCCCCGTTGTTCATGACGGTGCTGAACCGCAAGACCGGGAAGGCGTTCAAGCCCGGCTATCCGCACGTGATCACCAAACCCTATGCCCCCGGGCTGCGCCGCGATCATAAGATGCGCCCGTATGATCGCACCTACCGGGGCAGCAACCCGCTGGAGGACATTCCGCTCTATGAATTGCTCTACCGCTATACCGAACTGACTGGGGACAAACGCTATGCGGCGGAAGCGGACAAGAGCATCGCCTGGTTCTTCGAACACGGCTGGAGTCCGAAAACAAAACTGCCCGGCTGGGGCAGTCACATGTACTACGACGTGAACAGCGACATGGCGGTGTTCGCCGGCGGCAATCCCGAAGGTGGCTACGGCGGGCACGAGTACAACTATGTCTGGCCTTACTGGGATCAGACCCCGGAGGCGCTCAGGCGGTTCGCCTGCGAACTCTGGAATCAGCACATCAAGGACAAAAAGACCGGGGGCTTCAACCGCCACAGCACCGATGGCGGTACGGGAATGGAGTTCCCGCAAACCGGTTCCTGCTACATGGATGCTTGGGCGCGGGAATACGGACGCAGCGGCGATCCGGAAATGAAGGCGCATATTGAAACGCTGCTGAAGCTGTTCCATTCCATGCGCGACCCGAACACCGGGGCCATGGCCTGGTGTTCCGCGAAAGGCTCAGACCGGCGCGAGGTTGCGTCTGTCGGGATGAACCTGTTCATGGCCACGACGCTGCAGGATGCGGCGGCGCACGTCGAGAAGCGCGATCCGGAGCTGGCCGAAGAAATGCGCGAGTTTGTCAGGTTCATGGATGACGAGTATCTCTCGAATGACTACGACAAAATCTTGGATGTCGCGGGCAAGGGCATCCTGACCTGGTACACCGTGGCCGATCGCAACTGCATGGCAAAGGGGTTCACCGCGCCACCAGCAGGCGTGGATGCTTCAGTTGGATTCCCCCTGACCGCCCCCGACGGAAAACCCGCCGCTTCACTCTATTACCTGACCCCCTGGTTCCCCGGCCGTTCCTATGCCGGGTTCTCGAATCTGCTTCGGGATCGCTACGAGCGCTGCGAAGAGAAACATAAGGCCACGTACCGGCGTGCGCTCCTCGATACCGCGGACATCTACATGAGCATCGGACCGGAGGTGCAGTTCGCCCAATACCCGGACAATATTGCGGATGCGGTGGCATTGCTCCGTTACGTCTACAAGCTGACCGATGATGTCGCCTACCTGCACCGGGCCGACCAGATCATGCAGATGGGGGTGAAGCTTTTCTTCGACGACACGTCGCCGCTGCCGAAGATCACCAACTTCGACGACTGGTACGAGTCGAGCCTGAAGAATGAATCGTCGGTCGAGAATATGCGGCAGATGCTCGAACTCTCGCTTGATCTCGAGGCGCTGCCGGAGAGCCGGCGCACCGCACCGCGGGTGGATACCGAAGAGCAGGAGGGAATGTGGCACGCGGAAATGACGGAACCGGCGCCGGACATGGTTCTGCGCTACGGCCCGGAAAACGAACACGACTTGTACCTGTCTTTCCAGGCAACCCAAGGAGGGCGGCAGATCAGGCTCGCCGATGTTATCACCCGGATTCCGACGGCTGAAGAAGCCGACAAACTCAACGGCCGGATGAAAGGCTTCACCGGCAAAGGCCATACGACAGCCCGCATACCCTACGGCGGCTTCAAGGATGTGCCGCGGAAGATCGCGCTGAAACTCCGCAACACCGGCAAGCAGCCGGTTGACGTACAGGTAACCGCCACGCTGCACGACACGTATCATGACAATGGCGAGACCGTCGATGAAAAACGGCTGAACCCGGGTGAGACCGGTTTATTCGCAGTCGTCGCACCCGAATCGAAATGGATTCGCCGCCTGGCCGTGGACCGCGGCAAAAACGGGGATATCCGCCTCGATGGCCTGGCCTTTGCTATGTCCCCCCGCAGTCAGTTGGAATTGTTCGAGTGTCCCATGTGCGGAAACAGGGGCAAGCCGGACGAATTCATCGACAACCTCAGCGCATGGAATCACGGTCTGTGCCAATCCTGCGGAAAGATATCCGTGCAGCCGACGCTGATCAGTGACGGGCTGGTGCTGCATCTTTCGGGCGATACCCTGGGCGAACTGGCCGCGGACAGCGCGGTTGGCGAATGGAAAAACCAACGCGCCCCGGCGCTTGTCGCGACTGCCGAAGGCGACCGCCGCCCGACGGTGGTCAGGAAAGGCGGCCATACCCTTCTGCGTTTCGACGGGAAAGACGATTACCTGACGATCCCCGACCGCGATTCCCTGGACCTTCAGGCATGGACGCTGTTCGCCGTCATCCGCCACGAGGGCGGCGCCGGCGTGGTGCTGACGAAGACCGATGAACGCAATCATATGATGAACTACCGGTTGCAGGTTGGCAAAGGTGGCTTCAGTGCCGTAGTGCGCGGCCCAAGCGGGAAACATCAGGTCAACCGCGCCGCGACGGCCGAGATCCTTAACCGCTATGCGCTGGTGACCGCCCGTTTCGACCCGACCGCAGCCGGCGTCGACAAAATCGCCCTGATGATCGACGGAGTCCCGGCAACGCAGTACGGCTATCAAAATGCCGCTGGCTCGGTTACCGACATCACGCACGACCGGCCGCTGGAGATCGGACGCCAACCCAGGCGCGAACCCCGTTATTTCAAGGGGGAGATCGCCATCATTCTACTCTACAACCGCGCCCTGCATCGCTTGGAGCAAACCCAGGTAGCGCGCTGGCTACAACAACGCATTCCGGAAGGCGGAGAGTGACGAAGGAAGAGGAAGATCACGTGAAAACAGCAACAAGAGTTATCGCAGGACGCAGTATCGCAGCGGGTTTGACCGGCGTTACAACGTTCTGTTTGGCAGTCACTTGCTTTTTTGCAATCCGCAGCCATGCCGCGGACATCCCGGACGCGGCGAACTCCGATGCCTTCGAACCACGCATCAGCGAGCCCGTTCGGCAGTTCACGAAGGAATATTGCTGGCGATGCCATAACCCCGACAAAAGGAGAGGTGGCGTTGACATTGAGTCGTTGGGAGTTGAACTCAGCACCCCGGCGCAGGCGCAAAACTGGCAGGACGTGCTCGACGTGATCAACCTCGGCGAAATGCCACCGGAGGACACTCGGCATCCGGCGACGGAAATGCTCTCCGATTTCATCAAAACGCTGACGGCGGATTTGATGACCGCGCGAAAATACATGACGGATCGCGGGGATCGTGTGGTGATCCGGCGGCTCAACAAACGAGAGTTCATCAACAGCATCCGTACCCTCACCGGCTACGAGATCGAGCCTTCCAATTTGCCGGACGACGAGAACCACAACGGTTTCGACACCGTGGGTTCGGCACTGGGGACCTCGGCCCTGCATTTCGACTTCTATGCGCAGGAAATCGAAAACGCCGTCCAATCCCTCCAGCGGTTCGAGCACGAGCCCGAGACCCGGACCAAGGCGTTTTCCCCGGAAGGAGGCATAAAGCGACTCAGCGAGGTGCGCAAAAGCATCGATGGTGTCATGGAGAAACTCACGTTCCTGGAAAACGGGAACGATCCTCTCGGGACGAAATATGGGCGATATACGGACCACGTGGCTCCGGACACCAAGGCGGAGAGAATCAAGATGTCGCTGGAGCATCATCGCGCCGCTCTCAGACGGGTGCAGGTCGATGAGAACATGGCGGAACAGTCTGTGAAACATCAACGTTACGTGCATTCAATCTGCCGAAGCATTCCTAACCCGCTTCGGATCCCGCCGGTGCATAATGCGATTTCGATCCGGGGGCTTCCTGACGCGAAATACCGGGTCACCTTTCGCTGCGGCCTGATCAGCAACAGTATCAAACAACGGACCCTGTTTCTCTATCTCTACGGAAGAGCGCCGGACAACAACCAACGAATCGTTGCCGTGGAACGGCTGCCTTTCGCCGTCAACGGCACCCTCGAGGATCCCGGCACCATCCAGTTCGAGTTCACCAAGAAGCCGCTGCAAACCTACGTGGCGGTTTCCATGGAACGCAGCAACATGGTGGAGGACGATTCGTATCTCTGGGTCGATGAATTTGAACTAACCGGGCCGTTTAAGAACGCCGGACACCAGATCCATGAGTCTATGTTTGGAACAGAAATCACCTCGGCGGAACAAGCATGGCAGGTGATCGAGCGATTCGCCTTAAAGGCGTACCGCAACAGCAATGACGCTGTTAAGGCGAAGAAACCCGAACTTCTTGAGGCTTACCTGGAGTCAGTTGCCAGCGGATCGTCTGCGGAAGAGGCCGTCAAGCAATGCCTTATCCGGGTGCTCGTTTCTCCGCATTTTCAATACGTCGTCGAACCGGCGGGTGATAGAGGCAAGCGACCGCTTACCGAACGAGAATTGGCCATCCGGCTGGCGTTGTTTTTGTGGAGCGATTTGCCGGACGACCGGCTGTGGCAACGCGTCAACGAGAACGCCTTGCGCGAACGTCTCGATGAAGAAGTTGAACGGATGTTGAAGCATCCCAAGGCGGACAACTTCTACCGCCATTTCATCGATCAATGGATTGGCATGTCGAAGTATTACGCCATCAACAAGAAGGCTTTCATGCCGAAGAAATACCTCGGCGAAGAACCGGTCGCGTTCTTCCGGCATCTCGTAACGCACAACTTGAGCCTGGGGAACTTCATTGACTCGGACTTCATGATGGTGAACAGCGTGACGGCGGATTACTACAACATAGCCCCCGTTGCGAGTACCGATTTTGTCCCGGTTCCCATTTCCGATCCGGCACAGCGAGGCGGTTTGTTAGGGCAGGCGGCGATCGCGATCATGAAATCCGGCGAAAAGCGGACCTCACCAGTGGATCGAGGCGCATTCATCCGGCGCAAGTTCCTTAACAACCCACCGGGGAGCCCGCCTCCCAATGTTCCGGTGCTGACCCCGAAAGACACGAAAGGGAAGACGATCCGGGAAGCTCTCAAGGTCCACATCGAAATCGCGCAGTGCCGATCCTGTCACCTGGAGATGGACCAACTCGGACTGGCCATGGAAAACCTGGATCGACTGGGCCACTGGCGGACCGAGGAGAACGGACAGCCGATCTTGACCGAGGGAGCGATCGATCGGGGGAAGACGGAATTCCGGGACTTCAAGGAACTCCGGCAGGCACTCATGCTGCACCGGAACGATTTCATCGAGGGCTTCACGGAAGCGATGATCATTTACTCGCTGGGGCGAAAGGTGAGCTTTGCCGACGCGGACGAAATCGACCGCATCGTCCAGGAAGCAGGAGGGAAGAACCACCGCAGCATGGATTTCATCAAAACGCTCGTGAAGAGCACGAGCTTTCAACACAAATAAAATAAGGACTAACAATGATCACCAAAACCATCAACCGGCGTCAGGTATTGAGAGGCCTCGGGGCCTCGTTGAGTCTTCCCTTGCTCGAATCCTTCGGCCGTGCCGCCGAATTGGAGAAAGCGCCCAAGCGGATGATTTTCCTCGGCATCACCTTCGGCGTCTGCGGACCGAACTGGTATCCGGAAACATCCGGCAGCTTCGGAGCCGAGCCTCTCCCCCCGAGCCTGAAGCCGTTGGAAAAGCACCGGGACGACTTCATTCAACTGGGTAACCTGCGAAATCACCCATCCACCGGGTCGCACCAGACACTGGAGACTTTTCTGACCGCGGCGGACACCAGACGGGTACCCGAAAAGCTCTTCCAGAATGATATTTCCATCGATCAATACGCCGCCCAGAAAAGTCCGCAGAATACGCGGTATCAGTCCCTGGTGTTGAGCAGTCCGGAAGGCGAAGGTTGGGGCCGTGGCGCTTCGCTTTCCTGGGATAGCGGCGGACGCCCCATCGTGGGCCTAAAAGATCCGGTGAGGATCTTCAATCACATCTTCGGGTCCAAAGAGGTCAGCCGGGAAGAGCGCCTCGCCCAACTCAAAAACAAACGCAGCATTCTCGACGGCGTGCATCGTGATTTGAAATCCTTTATGGGCACTCTTACCTCACAGGACAAGGAGAAGATGGAGGAATACCTCTATTCGATTCGCCGGATCGAACAACAAATTGCTTCCCATGACAAGTGGATCGCGACACCGTTTCCTGAACCCACGATGGAGCAACCGAAACGAGCGGTCGCCTTCGGCTCTACGGCGGAGATTCGTCTCTTTTACGATCTCATGGTGGCGGCGATGAAAGCGGATGTCACCCGCATCTTCTCCTACCGGCAAGCGACGGCCGGCATCCTGCAAGAGATCGGGTATCCCCGCGGAGCCCACAGCCTGAATCACGGCAATCTGGATGACGATCATCGTTTCCGGCTCGCCCGCGACCTGAAGCAGATGGAGTGCCTGGCCTATCTAATTGAACGCCTCAAAGGCGAAAAGGAGAACGACGGATCCACCCTATTTGACAATACGCTCATCGCTTACGGCAGCAGTTGTTTCAAAGGGCACATCCTCAGCAACATGCCGGTCATCCTGGCTGGCGGAACGAGGACCGAGGCACACGGAAAGTATGTGAAGTTTTCGAAGGAAACCCCTTTGGCCGATGTCTGGTTGACCGTGCTTCACAACTATGGAGTCCAGGCCGACCGTTTCGCAGGAAGTGGAAATCTACTGAAAGAATTGACGTAATCGTGGTGCCGTCACATTTAGTTCGCATTCGACGCGTTATGACTTACCGGACACCTCTCCTTGTCATGGTAACCCTGTTCCGGCATCCGCCGTTCGCGCGATTGAGTTTGACGGCGATAAAAATGGGACGCGGATGAGATGCTATGGTTACTTCCCCATGTCGGACTTGGCCATCTTTCTGCTGGGTGGCCCCGGCAGCGGTGGCTATTTCAACTATTCAGCGACTACGCGTGGTCGCGGGCTATCTGGGAGCTGATGCTAGATCGTCGGGGGAAGGATGAGTGTGCCTACATCTCGCGCAAACCAAACGAGAAGCAGGATGTCTGGCCGCGTACGGCCGGCGCGGAGTATTCCATGATGGTCCGTCCCGATTCCCGGCTCGCACGCTACAGTTGGGTCACAGCTTTGTGTACATGTCTCGAAACATGTTACTGGTCATGCCCCAAGAGACAAGCGGCCTCATTCGAAGGCATGAATTGATCCCAAATCTGTCGTGATCTATCACTAGATTGACGTCTAAATTCAGAAGTTAATCCTCGCGTGAATGGCCCGGGATCTATATCCGATCGAGAAAGCCAAGCCGCATGGCGACAACGACACTCAATGAAATGCAGGCAGATGTCGAACGTGATCTGCCCGCGCCGACGGTCGCCAAGACGATGGCTGTGATTGAGGCTGTTGGCAGAACGGCGGGCGGATTGACTCAGGCGGAAGTTGTCCAGCAGACGGGATGCTCAGCGAACCTGGTTTTTCGGGTGCTCAGTACGCTGGAAACGCTGGGCTATGTGAGCCGTCAGGATGAGAGTCGGCGCTACGTCCTCACCGGTCGCCTGATGGAAAGCTGTCAGCCCCGGCCCCTGGATAAGAGTCTGGTGCTCTGTGCCCACGCCGCGATGCAGTGGTTGCGCGATCAATCGCGCGAAACGGTGCAACTGATGATCCGGACCGGCAACAAGGGGCTCGTGCTTGAACAGGTTTCGGGATTGGAACCGGTTCAGGTCATGGGGCGAGTTGGCATGCAGGTCCCGCTTTATTCCTGTGCGTCGGGGAAGGCGATTCTGGCGGCTCTGACGGATGCGGAGTTGGATGAGTGGCTGGCTGCGACGGAATTGAAGTCGTTCACCGAAAACACGAAGGCCACTCGCACGGAGCTGTTGGACGATTTGAAGCGGTCTCGCACGCGAGGCTACGCAGAAGACTGGGAAGAAGGCATCGAAGGGATTCGCTGCGTCGCAGCGCCGATCCTCGATGCCTATCAGCGGCCGGTGGGAGCACTCACCGGCATGTCGCCATCTATGCGGCTGCCACAAAGACGATTCCCCGAGGTCGGCGGGTGGTGCGTCGAGGCCGCAGCACGCGTTTGCAAGAAGCTTTTGTCATGACAAAGTCGTTTCGGTTGATCGCCCAATTGCTGCTTTTGCAGCTGATGGCAGCCCCCGGCTTGCACGTGCTCGCGGCAGAGAAATCCGAGGACGTCGAGTTCTTCGAACAGCGTATCCGCCCCGTTCTCGCGTAGGACTGTTACGAATGTCATAGCAGCAAGGGAGAGGCCGAGGGTGGGCTGGTTCTCGACCATCGTAAAGGCCTGCTCAAGGGAGGCGATCGCGGGCCGGCAATCGTGCCAGGTAAGCCGGATCAAAGTCTGCTCATTCAGGCGATTCGTCACGATGTTGAAGACCTGGAAATGCCGAGTGCCGCACCCAAACTGGATGCGGCCATTATTCGGGACTTCGAGAAGTGGATCCGCATGGGCGCCCCGGACCCACGCGATCAGCCGCCAACCGAAGTTGAACTCGCTGCCGATACGGATTGGTCAGCCGTCATGCAGCGGCGCAAGAGTTGGTGGAGTTTCCAACCGGTTCTCAAGCCAACCCCTCCGGCGATTGAAAAGGTCAGCCATCCGGTCGATCAATTCATTCGCAGCCGTCTTGCTGATACGGAACTCAAACCGTCTGCACCGGCGGACCCACACGTTCTCGTTCGTCGGTTGACCTTCGCGCTGACCGGCCTTCCACCCTCAGAGGAACAGCTCAACAAGTTCAAGCAGCAACAGAATCGGCAGACTGCGGTCCAGCAGCTCGTCGACGAACTGCTGGACAGTCCTCACTTTGGAGAACGCTGGGTGCGTCATTGGATGGACTGGATCCGTTACGCGGAATCCCATGGCTCCGAGGGGGGACCCGCGAATCGAAAACGCTCATCTGTATCGCGACTACCTGATTCGCGCGCTTAAAGACGACATCCCCTACGACCAACTGGTCCGGGAACATGTCGCAGGCGATTCACTTGCTGAGCCGCGGCTGAACCAGGAACTCGCGATCAACGAATCGCTGATCGGCACGGCTCATTGGAGGATGGTGTTCCACGGTTTCGCGCCGACCGATGCGCTGGACGAAAAAGTTAGCTTCACCGACGACCAGATCAATGTGTTTTCCAAAGCGTTCCTTGGCCTGACCGTGTCGTGTGCTCGCTGCCACAATCACAAGTTCGACGCGATCAGCCAGGCGGATTATTACGCGCTATTTGGCATTCTCGGTTCGACCCACCCCGGTCGGACCGCAGTCGATCTGCCTGCCACACAAACGACCAACGTGGCTGAACTCGTCGAAGTGAAGACGCAGATCCGCGACGCCGTGGCCGACGCATGGAGGCGTGCCGCGGACAATCTGGCAAGCCGTCTGATGAATGACCACGACCTCTGGAAGCATGCCGGTCAGCCATCTTCGCCGATGCACCTGCTGCATCAGATGAAGCCTGCCGCACAGAATCCAGAAGCCTTCGCCAGCGCGTGGCAGAAGCAGGTTCGCCAGTGGGAAGCCTATCAGGAGTCCCTTTCCGTCTACCGCCGCACCGAGTACCCGTTCCGTGCCGACTTCTCGAAATGGTATCGAGAAGGTGTTGGTCTTGATGGCCACGCATCCAGACCTGGCGAGTTCTCCATTCATACTTCGGGTGACCATGCACTGCTTGGAATTTATCCCTCCGGTGTCTACTCGCACTTAATCTCGCAGAAGCACCCGGCTCGTTTCACTTCGCCTGACTTTCGGCTCACCGGCGGGAATTCGCTCTGGCTGCGTGTCACCGGGGGCGGCAGTGCGATGGCCCGATATGTAGTACACAACTATCCGCGCAATGGAACCGTCTAGCCCTTGCCGCTGAAGGGTACGTCGTTCGGATTCTGCATCTCGGCCAGGTGCGGCGTGACGGCGTTGAAGAGGTCGTTGGTCGCTATGCCGTGTTGCCGCATCAGCTCTGCGGCAGCTTTGTTCCGCTCAACGATCGACGCGGCGGTTTGCTTCTTCGCGGGGGCCTCGGAAGTCGGCGTGGTGCTGGCCCACACGAGTGTCGCGCCGGTCTTCTGAATGCGCTGGATGAGTTGATCCAGCCGCTGCGTGTAATCGGTGATGGGCGTGTTGCGGTCGTGGATGCCGAAGTTGAAGTGGATCAGATCCCACTTCCCATCGCCGAGCCAGGCGTCGATGTTCTTGAGGCCGCTCGAGGTCGGACCGCAGTTCGCCGGGGCGCGGTGGACATTCGCCTTACCCGCAAGGGCCTTGCGCACGGCCAGCGTGTAACCGCGCGACACCGAGTCGCCAATCAGTAGCACTCGTGGCAACGCCGGATCATCGTCGACGAAGTCCCAGGCGTTGGACTTCCCGGCAACCTTCTCCCGCTTGTGAATCGGCAGGTAGAAGCCGCCCAGTTGTGACTGCAACGTTCTCTCCCATGCCTGTCGCGCGGGTGTCAGCTCGGCGACCCATGACTGATATTTCTGTTCCAGCTCCGCCTCTTCGCGAGCCTTCATCGCGGCAGCTTCTGTGGCGTTTGTTGGCTCTGTTTGCGAAAGCGCCCCTTCGTCGGTACGCAATTGATCGATCGGGATGACGGCGAGTTCGGCGCTGTTGTTGTTCCAAAGCTCGCGTCCGGTGCCGACGCGAGTGGACTTGTCGCCGCTGTTTGAGTAGCCGACGTAGAGCTTTCCTTTGTGCTCGATCGCATACGGATAAGAGAACGCGGCGTCTTTGTGAGACTCGCCGGGGCCGTCGGGGAAATCGGCGTGGCGGATGATGAAGACTTTGCTGAACGAGGTCTCGCCTGGTCGGCTGACAGCGATCGTCAAGGGCGAACGTCGCTTGCCGCTGTCCGCTGTGGTGGTGCAGACGAGGTAGCGCTGACCGTTGCTCAACGTACCAGCGATCGGTTTGCTGGTGGCCATCGGCAAGTTGCTGGGGCGCATCTCGCTCCAGCTGCAGCCGTAGTCTTCGCTGGTCGCGATAAGTGCTTCCGCCTTGTCACCGTAGCGAGAAATGTTCGTGATCTGCTTGCCGCTGACGATGACAGTGGATTCGCCCCACATCTTCTTGACGTCTTTTGCTTGTGGGATGGGAACAACGTCCCACTTTAAAAAGTCATCGGCATGACTGATGGCAACGATAGCCGGGTTGCCGTCGCCGACCTTGAGCCCGGCCATGATCCAGTTGCCGTCGTCCATCTTTTGAGGCTGCTGCATGGGCCAGAAACCGTCTTCGATGACGGTTCCTTTGGACTTCCATTGATCGCTGGCCTCATCAAAGACATAAGCCCGCGTGTAAACGCCGCTCATCGTGCCGGTGTAGGCTCCCTGAAAAGCCCAGAGCGTTCCGTTGTGCGACAGGAATGCGCCATGGCTCACGCCGACCGGTCCGTCTCCGGAGTCGATCGTGCGGACGTCGCTCCATGTTTTGCCTTCATCGTCGCTCACGCAAAACCGAGCTTCCTCTGTGTCGGTGTTCTCGCCCCCTTTGTTGTGCCCAAACGATGCGTACAGCCGTCCCTTATGAAAACAAAGTCCCACACCATGCAGAAAACGGTAGCCGTCCTTATTGAATTCGTAAGGCTTGATCACCGAGAAACGGACTTACTACAGCATCGGCATTTCAGCAGTCTTGAGCAAAGGCACTCGATCGTCCCAGAGCGGCATGTCCGCCACCAGCGGCTTCGGTATCTCATGCGTATCGCTCACGGGCCGGTAACTCGCTGCAATCTCTTCGGCACTCAACACTCTTGGCTGTAACGAGAGTTCGTCCACTGCGCCGTGAAAAGCTTGACGCACGGTTTCCTTGTCCCAGATGCCGCCAAGTGTGATGGGAGCCGGTGTGGCGGCGATGGACGTCTGAAGCTTCACCTCTCCCACGGGCTTTCCGTTCAAGAACAGCGTTGCTTTGCCTGAGTCGGCCACCAAAGTCGCGAAATGCCATCTTCCGGCGACGAGCGGTTCGTCACAGGAAATCGTACTCCACCCGTTCTGCCGCAGATGTGCTTTCAGTTTGCCGTCCGGCTCAATGGTGAGACTCCACTGTCGCTCGTTTCGCGAGTAACGATTCTTGCCGACCAGCATTTGTTGCTCACCAGCGAGATCGTACGGATTGAACCACAACGAAACGGTGAACGCGTCGCTGGCGAGGTCTGCGCTATCCTTGAGTTCAATCAGCGACTCGCCATCAAGCACCAAACTCTGCCCGGAGGCCCCGGCGGCCGTCTTAGCAGTGCCACGCATAATCAATGTGTCATTGATGTCTTCCAGCGGCCAGTTCGCGGCCTGGATTTGCGTTGTTTGCGATAGGAGGATCAAAAGCAGAAGAATCGAGTATTTCATGTGGACTGCCTGTTTTATGTGTCTTGAGGAATGGAGCGCCGGCCCCACCACGAGGCGAGCGCGGAACTGGTAATGGCGCTCCACGGGCCGAAGGTGGCAGCAGCGAGCGCAGCGGCGGGACTGTGTAAGACATTGAAGGCGAGGCCGGTGGCCATGCCGCCATTTTGCAGACCGACTTCGAGCGACATCGTACGGCTGTCCCGTGTGTCAAGACCGAGGAGACGCGCCGCACCATAGCCGAGCGCGTAACCGGTGGCATTGTGACAGGCGGAGGCGGCGAGCAGGACGAGGCCGACCTTCAGCAAATCATCACGCGACATCGCCACCGTGATCGCGACGATGACGGCGATGGAAAGCATGGCGAGCGGGGGTAGCAAACGCACGAGTCTGTCAGCCAGACGCGGCACGAAACGCCGGATGGCAAAGCCGATGGCGAGCGGTGCGATGATCATCTTCAATATGGAAAGCATCATCGGCCCGACCTCGACCGGCACATAGGCTCCCGCGAGCCACTGCATGGCGAATGGTGTGACGAAGGGCGAGAGCAGTGTCGAGACGGCGGTCATGCTCACAGAGAGCGGCACATTCCCCTTCGCCAGATATGTCATGACATTGGATGACACACCGCCGGGACAGGAGCCGATCAGGATCAGGCCCGCAGCGACTTCTTTTTCCAATCCAAAGAGCCGGGCAAAGACGAAGCCGCCCAGCGGCATGACGCTGTATTGCAGCACCGCGACAATCACGATTGCTCGCAGCGCGGAAAGCACACGAGTGAAATCCGCGAGTGTCAGCGTCATCCCCATGCACAGCAGGATGAACTGTACGAGCGGCGAGATGACCTGCTTCATCTCAAACCCACCCGGCGCAATGAACACCTGCGGAAACGTCAAGGCCGCCGCGCCGCACGCGAGCACGACAAAGGTGAACCCCAGCCCTTCCAGCCAACGCACGCGCCAAGCGGCCACGGCTAGCGCCGCGAACAGTGCAATCAAGGGGATTCCAGCGGAAGTGGCCATGAGTCATCGACCTGATCTTGTTATGACAATTCATCCGACAGCTTTAGCACCGCTTCCAGCGCTGGTTTGATCTTCGCTTTTTGCGTCTCGGTAGCCGAACGCATTGGCATGCGAGGAAGGCCGGCGTCCACACCCTGCTGCGACTGCGCGTAGCGTATGCAGGCCGGCAGATTAAAGTGGTCCGTGGAATTCCAGAAACGCAGAATCGCCTCGTGCAGCCGCAGTGCGTTGACATGATCCCCTTTGGCCACCGCATCGCGCAGCAAGGCGGTGGCCAAAGGGATTCCGGAAGGCGTGGCGGCGACGACCCCCGGTGTGCCGAGGCAGAACGACGGATACATCAGCGCATCCACTGCGCTGTAGATCTTACGGTCCTTCGGCGCGTTGATCATGAGATCGGCGAAAAGCTTCAAGTCACCCGCGCTCTGCTTGCTGCCCATGACTCCCAGCACTTCATTCATGAGTCTGACGGTCAGTTCCGGCGAGAGATAGCACCAGTGCACCACGTTGTAGATAATCAGCGGCATGCCGGTCTCTTCGTGGATCACGCGGAAGTGCTCGATCATCATCTGGTCATCGGGGCGGAAGAGATAATGCACCGGCGTGATCTGGATCGCATCGACTCCGAGACCTTCGACCGCTTTGATCGAGCGAATGGCCTGTGGCGTGCTGTCCACGATCGCGCTGGCAATGAGTGGCATTTCCGGTGGCATCGCCGCGCGCGTCTCGCTCACGCAGGCACGGAGTTCGTCGGGCGATAGTGTCTGCCCCTCGCCCGTCGAGCCGCCGACCGCGAGGCTGTCGGCCCGCTCGCGCACGAGAAACTCCACCTGGCTGCGGATGGATGTTGCCTGCAGTTCGCCATCAGCGGCAAAAGGCGTGGTCATCGGTGCGATGACGCCAAAAGGAATTTTTCGGGCATGATCATGATTGGCACTGGTAGTGAATTGTCTGATTTGGCATAGTGGTCACTCGTGTGTCCATTAAACGGCGTGGATGAATTGTTTTCAATGCTTGCTGATTCCAATGTTGCATTTTGGCGGTTGCCGCATAGCCAGGTGTCTGATTTCGCATAGCTTTTAATTCTCGCCGTATCGAAGATGCAGACTACCGAACTCCGCCGACTCTCAGAACTCCGCTCCGTGCTGGAAGGCTTTGCCGCACTTCACGCCGCGCAGCATGTGGCCGCTTCGCCGGAAGTGCTCAATCGCCTGCGATCGATTCTCACGCGGCTGACCAAGGCGCTTCAGATCCGCGACTACGTTTCGTTTCGCGAGTCCGACTTCGAATTGCACGAGACCATCGTCGAGCTGGCGCAGGTTCCGCGGCTGAAAGCGGCGTGGCGGGAAGCATGGGACGGCTTGCTGAGCTTCCACGCGCAGGGCTTTGAAGACTACTTTCCAGATGCCCGCGTTCTGGCTCAGGAGCACGAGTACCTGGTGGAAGCGATCGCCTTCGGCGACCCGACCGCAGCGGAAGACGCCGCTCGTAGCCATGTGGAAGCCGTCTGGTTCCGTGTGGCCGAGAAGTCACGTACCGACGCCGATCCACAAGGCGATCCGCTGCGGCGCGCCACCGCTTATCTCGCCTTTCACCTGCACACGCCGGTGAAGCTCACGGAGGTGGCGAGCAGGATCGCCTTCACCAGCGCCGGCAATCTGAGCCGACTCTTCCGCCAGCATTACGGCCTCAGCTTTCAAGCCTACCTGCAAAAGCTCCGTTTGGAAAAAGCCGCCGAACTCCTTGTCTGTACACGGCTACCCATCGCGCGGATCGCCAGGCGAGTCGGATACCGCGATGTCTCGCGCTTCGGGCAGCATTTCAAGCGCCATCACGGCCACACGCCCAGTGAGTGGCGAAAGCGGTGATTGCGTTACTTGTCGAGGACGATCTGCTCGCGCTCTGGATGCATTTTCGATGCTTATCTGCGGCTGCATGTCATCTTTTTCAATATGCCGTCGTTGCGGCTCAGTGGATCGGTTTGATCGTCAGCGTCGATACTCAGTGCGATCATGTCATCCCACGTGCGGCCGTAAGCTAAGAGGGCGGTGATAATTGTGAGGGTACTTTTGATAGTGTGGGAGTGTTTATTGCTCGGTTTGGCTGTTGCTCCAGTAGCCGCGGAAGATTTTTAGCGGGTCGGCGGTTGCTGGGTTGGTGCCTTTCGGCGCAGCTTTCCATTGCCAGTAGTCTTTGAACAAGGTGGCTGGATCGGGCGCGGGGCGGTCTTTCCAGTAGGCTCGGTCGTGGTAGAGGATGCTGTTGCGCGACTGCTGCCATTGAGGGATGATCTCCGCGAACCATGCATCGTGTTTTTGTGCGAGTGACTGCACGATTTCGGGATGCTGGGCAGCAAGGTCATGTTTCTCGCCAGGATCGGCATCGAGATCGTAGAGTCGCGGCGGAGGTTGCGGCGCGTTGGTGGCAGGATCGAGCTGGCGGTCGAGCGGCATCTCCCAGTGCGGTTGCTCGATGCCGCGCAGGTAAGAAGGATTGTCGCGCCCGGAGTCTTTTTTCAACGGAGCTTTGTCGCCCGGCCAGTAAAGCTTCCAGCGGCCTTCGCGGATGGCGGCATTGCAGTGCTCCACCGGGGCGTAACGGTTGCGTTGGAAGGGCAGCAAACGCTGCGTGAGTGCGGGTGCAGGGTTGCCCAGAAGCAGCGGCATCACGTCGAGACCGTCGAACGGTTTGGCGCCGGCAGGCGCGGATTCATTCGTGAGGCCATAGAGGGTCGGCAACCAATCGCACCCGTGAACCGGAGTGTCGATCACCCGGCCGGCGGGAATGCGGCCGGGCCAGGCGACGATGCAGGGCACACGAATGCCGCCTTCCAATACATCCTGCTTCTGGCCCGAGAAGACGCCGTTGAATCGCTTCTGAGAGCCGAGTTCGGAATCTTTGGCGAGCCAGGGCCCGTTGTCGCTGGTGAAAACGATGAGCGTGTTCTCCCACAAACCCTCCTCCTTCAGCGTCTGAAACACACGGCCCAAGCCGGTGTCCATCGCCTCGATCATCGCATAGGTAATCACCACAGCTTTGGCGACATCCTTACCCAAACGCTGCTCGTATTTCTGCACGAGCGGCTCGGGGGCCTGCAGCGGACCGTGCGGCGCATGATGCGCGAGCCACAGCGCGAATGGTTTTCCGTTTTGCTGGCGAATGAACGCGATGGCTTCGTCGTTGAGCGCATCCGAGAGATATCGCCCATCGTGCGGCATGGCGTCGTCGTTGCGGAGCAGGTTCCATTTCCAGTAATCCTGTCCGCCATTAGGAAAGCCAAAGAAGAGGTCGAACCCGCGACGGTGCGGCAGGTAGTCCTGGGAATGCGCGCCGTTGTGCCACTTGCCGATGAGCGCCGTCGCATAGCCAGCGTGACGGAAGTAGTCGCCGAAAGTTTTCTCTGACAAATCAAGCCGGTCGAGCCCGCGATTGCTCGGCACATCCACAGCGCCCGTGCGATGATTGAAGCGTCCCGTGAGAAACCCCGCGCGGGCTGGTGCGCAGAGCGGCGACGGCGAGTAATGATCAGTAAACCGAACTCCTGTCTTCGCCAATTCATCCAGCGTGGGCGTGTCGACGACTTGATTGCCGTAGCAGCGCAAATCGCCCCAGCCGAGATCGTCCGCGATGATGAAAAGGACATTGGGTTTCGTTGCATCGGCGGCTTGCAGCACGGTGAGCGGGAGCAGCAGTGCGGTGATGAGTGTGAGGATGTGTTTCATAGCGTGGATCTCAGGTTCAGCTTCACGTGTTTGAAATCCATCACCCGCGTTCCGGGCATGGTGAGCGGTTCAATCGTGAGCTTGGCCGGACCTTTCGGCAGCCTGAGGGTGCCGGCCTTCAGAGTGAACCACTCGCGGTTGCGATATCGAGGCTTTGCGTCGCGATGAGGCAACGGGATTCCCGGCGCGGGGGCTTCGGGGATGATGGTCTCGAATGACGCAGTGTCGACGCCAATGCGCACTCGCGACCCGGCGTCGGACGCTGGACAAGCGAGGGCGAGTTCGATGTCGTAGTCGCCAGCGGTAGCCACCTCGATGTCGAACCAGACTTTCGCTTTCACATTCGTCCAGGCAGTGAGCCAATCGTTGGCGGCACCGGAACCAATGGAAAACGTCAGCGGCTTGTCGAAGTAAGCCTGCGGCGCGTGCAGTTCGACGGGATTGTGTTCCGCATGTCCGACCGGCAAGGGAAAACGCTGCAGCGCATCTCGCGAGATCTCGGCAAACCACGCATCGTATTGGTCGCTGAGTTGCTTCACGATATCAGGTTGATCAGCGGCGATGTTCTTCGTCTGGCCCGGATCGCTCTCCATGTCGTAGAGCTGCCAGGGTGTGGCGCTGGCGTCGTTGGCCTTCGCCTTCGATCCGCCCGCTGCGCCTTTGATTTCGCGGACCAGGCGATAGCGTTGCGTGCGCACGGCCCCGGGGAACTTGTTGTCCTTGTCGATGGGATTGTGCGTGAACAGGGTCCGCTCTGGCCATGCGGTGTTGTCGGTCTTTTCCAAAAGCGGACGCAGCGTGATGCCATCCAGCTTTGGTCCGGTGGATGACTTCACGCCGCACAGATCGAGCAGCGTGGGAAAAAGATCGATGTGCGAAACAATGGGCTTCACGACATGCGGCGTCCATTTCGCCGCCGGCCAGCGAAGGAAGAGCGGCACGCGACTACCACCCTCATGCACGCTGGTCTTTCCGCCGCGCATCCCGGCGTTGTAAGTCTTCACGCCTGCAGTGCCGCCATTGTCGGTCAGAAAGAGCACGATGGTTTCATCCGCGAGCCGCAACGATTCCAGGTGCGCGAGCAGTCGCCCCACGTTGTCATCGATGTTTTCGCACATGCCGTAGAAGGCAGCCAAGGTATCGTCGAAGCCCTTCGATTTGAACTTGTCGAAGTATTTGTCCGGCACCTGATACGGCGAGTGTGGTGCATTGTAACTGAGGTAACAGAAAAATGGCCCCGTCTGGTTCGCAGTGATGAACCTCATCGCCTGATCAGTGAGCACGTCGGTGATGTAACCCTCCGTCTGCTCAGGCTTCGAGCCGCGCAGGAGCACGGGATCGAAGTAGTTGTTCCAGTGCCCATTATTGAACCCAAACGCTTCGTCGAAGCCCTGTCCCATCGGCGTGAACGGATACTGCTCGCCATTGTGCCATTTGCCGATGCAGGCCGAGTGATAGCCGCTTTCGTGCAGCGCCTCCGCCATCGTGACCTCGGACGGTTTCATCGCCTCGGCATTGTGCGTGACACCGTGGCACCCGGTTCGCAGCGGCCAGCGGCCCGTGAGCAAGGCTGCCCGCGTGGGTGCGCAGAATGAGTTCACATAGAACCGATCAAACCGCACGCTCTCCGCGGCCAGCTGATCCATGTGCGGCGTCTGCAGATGCGTGTTGCCGTGGATGGAAAAGTCCCCATAGCCCTGGTCATCGGTGATGATGAGAAGGACGTTAGGCTGTTTCGCATAGGTGACGTCCACCGGGGCGAACAACGCGAGCAGCAGGGTGATGATGAGTGCCGTTGGTGTGTTCATTGGGACTTCTTTCTGGCTTCATCGAGAAGCTTGATCCAGGCTCCGACGAAATGGCCATTGTCGTGGAATGTGCGACCTGAAACCAGGTTGCCGTCGATCACGCAGGGTTCGTCCACGAACGTCCCACCGCAGACTTCCAGATCGAAGCGGCATTTGGCAACCGTCGCCATCCGCCGACCTCGAACGCAGTCAGCTCGCGCGGGGATCTCGACGCCATGGCAGACGCTCGCGATCGGAGCATTCTTCTCAAAAAAGTAACGCGTGATGCGGATTAGATTGGGGTCATCGCGAATGTACTCAGGAGCGCGCCCGCCCGAGTAGAAGATCCCCAGATACTCGTGCGGATCGATCTCCGCGAACGCGACATCCGCCTCGATGGTGTAACCTTCCCACTCCTTTGTGATCGTCCAGCTAGGTTTTACTTCGTGCAGAACCATCTGGTAACGCCGCTTTTCCGGGGCCGCGACGACGGGCTGAAAACCGGCTTCGATTAACCGGTAATACGGGTACATCGTGTCCAGTGTCTCGCTGGC
>CAYZHQ010000049.1:11983-39839 GCA_964477385.1 uncultured Pirellulaceae bacterium | reverse complement strand
GTACCCGACACTTATTTATCGCTCATTGCTTAGCCGTTGTTTTTACCTAGTGAGAATTGGTGTAAAATCCGGTTGATCCGCACCTGCCCCTTCCTCCAGCCCCACCCAACCAATGAAATCTTATCGTCCCTTTGCGCTCCCCTTAGCCGCTTTGATGCTGCTCGGAGTGCTTGCCTGCACGGCTCACGCACAGTCCAAACCGAACCGCCAATGGCTCGCTGCCAAGCCCACTCCACAATGGATATGGAGTGAAAAAAATGAAGTCGCCAGCCAGCAAATCTGGTTGCGGAAAACTTTTGAGTTATCGACTGCCGTCTCTGCGGCACCGCTCTACAGCACCTGCGACAACCGCATGACGCTATGGATCAACGGCCAACGCGTTGCCAATAGCGATCGTTGGGAACAGCCGACGCAGTTGGACGTGGCGAAGTATCTGAAGACGGGTCGCAATGTGATCGCCGTCGAGGCAAAAAACGATGGAGGCATCGCCGCGTTGGTGCTCAAGTTGACCGTCAATCCCGACAAACCGAACAGCACCACCGTCGTGTCGGACGCGAGCTGGAAGTTAAGCACCACGCCGCCGGCCGACGGCTGGCAGGCCATCGAACTGGACGAGTCGGCTTGGCAAGAGAAACCGAAGTTGGTCGGCAAACTCGGTAGTGGTCCGTGGGGCATTCCCGGCGAAAGCCGTGGCTCATCAGGCGGAGTCACCGATCCGGCCGATCTGAATGTGGCGGAGGGCTTTGCCGTTGATCTGATTTACACCGTTCCCAAAGAAGAACAGGGATCGTGGGTCGTGCTGGCCAACGGCCCCAACGGCACGCTGCTGGCGTGTGACCAAGGTGGCAAAGGAGTTTATTCTGTCGCCGTTAACGAAACCGCCGATGGTCCTCAGGCAACCGTCACAGCGATGAACGTTCCGGCCCCCGATGGCAAGGGGACGCTCTCCGGTGCACAAGGTTTGCTGTGGGCGTTCAACAAACTGTGGTTCCACCGCAACGGCGGACACCTTTATCGCTCTGCGGACAGCAATGGTGATGGCGTTCTCGATACTACCGAACAACTGCCCAGTCAAACCGGTGGCGGTGAACATGGCAATCACGCTCTGATTCTATCAGCCGATGGCAAGTCGATCCTGATGGACGGTGGAAACCACGCGCCGCTGCACACAACCAGTCGCTCGCGAGTCGTCTCGTGGGAAGAAGATCAACTGCTGTCGCGCATGTGGGATGCCAATGGACATGCACGCGGCAAGCTGGCACCCGGCGGCTGGGTGACGCGACTGAATCCGGAAACGCTGGAACAAGAATTGATCTGCATCGGCTTTCGGAATCAGTACGACATTGCGTTGAATCGCAACGGCGACATTTTTACCTATGATGCCGACATGGAATGGGACCTCGGTTCGCCTTGGTACCGTCCGACGCGGATTTGCCAAGTTGTCAGCGGTGGCGACTTTGGCTGGCGCAGCGGCACCGGCAAATGGCCCGCTTACTACGAAGACAGCCTGCCGCCGGTGGTCGACATCGGACCGGGCTCGCCTACCGGAGTCGCCTCGGGGATGGGAGCCAAATTTCCCGTCACTTACCAAGACGCGATCTTCGCACTCGACTGGACCTTCGGCACGATCTATGCCATTCACATGCAACCGCAAGGCGCGGGCTACACCGGGGTTGCTGAACCGTTTGTAACCGGCATCCCGTTGCCGGTTACCGACGCGGTCGTCGGTCACGACGGTCACCTGTACTTCACCGTGGGCGGTCGTGGTGCCCAATCGGGTCTGTACCGCGTTCGCTACAGCGGATCGGAAAGCACCGCCATGGCCGGACCGCCGTCGCTGCCGTCGGACATTGCCGAAGCCCGTGCGGCACGCGACCGTCTCGAAGCGTTTCACGGTCGCGAGGATGCTGCGGCGATCGAAGCGGCGTGGCCTCATCTGCGTAGCGACGACCGTTTTCTTCGACACGCGGCACGGGTCGCGATCGAGTCCCAACCGGTCGACACATGGGCGGATCGTGCGGTCAAGGAGTCCGATCCCCAGTCGCTGATTACCGCTGCGGTCGCTCTCGCTCGGACCGGTTCGCGCGACCACCAACGCGCGTCGCTGGAAAGCCTCCTCGGGCTCGACTTTGCCTCTCTGTCACGAGGCCAACAGTTGGGTTTGCTCCGTGCTTACGCGTTGACCTTTATCCGCAACGGTCGTCCCGACGAGGATTTGACCGCCCGCGTGGTGGCTCAACTCGATCCGCAATTGCCCAGCCAAGACGATGACTTAAACACCGAATTGGTCCGTGTGTTGGTCTACCTCGAAGCTCCGGGAATCGTCGGCAAGACGATGCGATTGATCACCGAGCGTGACGCTCCCACGCTGCCCGATTGGTCGGAAATCGCCAGTCGCAATGCGGGCTACGGAGGGACAGTGCAGAAACTGCTGGACAATCCTCCGCCGATGACCGAAATCGGTTTTGCGTTAATGCTGCGGGAGTTGCGGAGTGGCTGGACGATTCAGCAACGTCGCGATTACTTTCAATTCCTAAACGCGGCGGCCAAAGGTTCGGGAGGTGCTAGTTTCCCCGGTTTCTTGACGAACATCCGCAACGAAGCGTTGGGCAACTGCAGCGATGCCGAGCGTGCGGCGCTGGTCGACATTACCGGCGAGAGCTTTAATCCGGTTCCTGATTTCGAAATCAAACCGATCGTTGGTCCCGGCAAAAAGTGGGATGCGGCAACGGCGATGCGGGAATCAAGCAGAGGGTTTAAGGAAGCCAATTTCGAAAGTGGACGCAGTTTGTACTTTGCGACCAGTTGCGGCAATTGCCATCGCTTCAATGGCTTGGGCGGGAACATCGGTCCCGACCTGACCAGCATTCGCAATAAATTCGATGTGCAGTATGTGGTGGAGCATATCATCGAACCGAGTAAGATCATCTCGGATCAGTACCAGTCGTCGGTCGTCTTGACCGCCGATGGTCGAGCCCTGATTGGCTTGGTCAGCGAAGAAGCGGACAAGGTGGTGGTCTATCCAGCAGATGCCAAAGCCGAACCGATCACGTTGGCGGCCGACGACGTGGAAGAGATCAACCCGTCGCCGATTTCACAAATGCCGGCAGGACTGATCGATGGCTTGAACGCCGAAGAGCTGCGGGATTTGCTCGCCTATCTGATGAGCGGTGGAGATCCAAACAACCGCCGCGTCTACGGCAAGTAAGCCGGTCGAGGGAAGACACGTAGCGGGCACGCTTGGCGTGCCTGCTACCCTGGTGCGGGTGACAAGACGTCCTGGATGACATGCCCATGGACGTCGGTCAGCCGCCGCTCGATGCCGTTGTGATAGTACGTCAGGCGCTCGTGATCGAGCCCCAAGATGTGCAAGATGGTAGCGTGAAAGTCATACACGGTCGCGACATCTTCAACCGCTTTATGGCCGAACTCGTCGGTCGCTCCGTAACTGAACGGCGCCTTCACCCCCGCGCCGGCCAGCCAGGCGGTGAATCCTTCAGGATTATGATCGCGGCCGCTAGCGCCGGCTTGAAAGGTTGGCATCCGACCGAACTCGGTGCACCACACGACCAGCGTGTCTTTCAACAAGCCACGTTGCTTTAGGTCTCGCAACAGTGCCGCCGTCGGCTGGTCCAGCACCGGGCCGTGCTTGCTGTACTGCGCTTCCAGAGATTTGTGTCCGTCCCAGTTGCTGACCCCTTCGCCGCCGGTTTGATAAGCCCCGTTGAAGACTTGCACGAAACGCACGCCCTGTTCGACCAACCGCCGGGCCAAAATACAGTTCCGCGCGTAAGCCGCCTTCAGCGAATTTTCAGCATCGTCGGCTCCATACATCCGCATCGTCGCAGCAGACTCGGTCGACAAATCGCTCACTTCCGGGACGCTCAATTGCATCCGAGCGGCCAATTCGTAGCTCGAGATCCTCGCCGCCAGTTCGGTGTCTCCCGGGTATTCCTCCAGGTGTCGCCGGTTCAGCGTCTGCAGGAACTCGCGAGTCTTCCGATCGGTAGTCGCGTCGATGCCGGCAGGCCGCTTCAAATTCCGCAGCGGTTTAGAAGCATTGAAATCGGTTCCTTGAAACGCGGCAGGCAAGAAACCGGGGCCCCAGTTATTCACACTCGACTGCGGAGTGCCTCGCGGATCGGGGATGGCGACGTAAGCTGGCAAGTCGCTGTTCTCGGTGCCCAGTGCCCAGGTCAGCCAAGCTCCCATGCTGGGAAACCCATCGAGCGTAAAACCGGTTGACATAAAATTTTCGCCCGGGCCGTGCGTGTTGGTCTTGCCGGTCAACGAATGCAGGAAGCACATGTCGTCGGCCAGTTCGCCCAGCATCGGCACAAGATCCGAAATCATCTTTCCGCACTCACCGCGCGGCCGAAACGTCCAAGGACTCTTGGTCAGATTGCCCTGCGCCCCTTGAAAGGTGACAAGGTCTTCCCCGCCCGGCAACGGTTGGCCGTGACGCTTGATCAGTTCCGGTTTGTAGTCGAAGGTGTCGATCTGGCTGCAGGCACCCGAGCAGTAGATCATCAACACATTCTTGGCGCGCGGCGTAAAATGGGACTCGCGACTAGCAAACGGTTCCGAAGCATCGATTTGCGGACGCAGCGGCGACTTCCCGGCGGCCAACAGACCTTGCTCCTGCAGCAGGCTGGTCAGCGCAATGCCTCCCAATCCGTGAGCCGTGTTCAGCAACCATTGTCGTCGTGTGGGATGATGCATCGGACTTTCTTGAACAGGCACGGAAAGGGAGGGTACGGGGTTTCAAACATCAAGCACGCTGCGATTCAACGCCCCTCGACGAGGCAGTAACCTGACAACGTAAAAGCGATGCTATGGAATAAACAGCAACTCATTTGCGTTCAGCATCGCGCGGGCAAATTGCTGCCAGTCGGTCTGCTGAATAAATGCTAAGGCCGTTTGGAGCTCCTGTTCGTCCGGTGCACGAGAAAAACAGAGTTGGTAAGCCAAGGCGACTTTTTCCGGCGGCGATTTACCGTCGCGATCGAGCCGCTCGACCAGAAACTTCGCTTGCTCGATGACGAACGCACTGTTCAGTAAATTCAGGGCTTGCAGCGGCGTTGTGGAGCGACTGCGCTGCGGCACGACCTGACTGAAATCGGGACAATCAAAGACACCGAACACCGCATCGCGTTCTTGCCGGACGCGGGTCATGTAAACCATTCGCCGCCAATCCTCCGGACCAAAGGTTGTTTTCGGGAAATAGTGCCGCACATTTTCGGGTTCGATTTCAAACGCGCTGAAGCCTGGACCACCGGCCTGCAAGTTCAGCTTGCCGGAAACGGCCAATAGACTGTCTCGGATACTTTCGGCATCCAACCGGCGAATCGGGTAACGCCACAACAGACGCGAATCGGCATCGATTGCCAAACCATCGGTTTGCGGGCGACTGTCTTGTTGCCAAGCGGCCGAAAGCAGAATCAGACGATGCAAATGCTTGATCGACCAACCACTGCGAATGAACTCGTCCGCCAGCCAGTCGAGCAACTCCGGATGCGTCGGCGCGGTTCCGTTACCGCCAAAATCGCTCGGCGTGTCGACGATTCCCGTACCAAAATGGAATTGCCAAATGCGATTGGCCATCACCCGTGCGGTCAGCGGATGGTCCTCCGAGGCGATCCAACGGGCGATCGCCAATCGCCGCTGCTGCTCCGGTGCATCCGCTGGTAACTGAAGTTTCGTCAACGCTTGAATCGCTGCCGGCGCAACCGTCTCACGTGGCGATCCAGGTTCGCCGCGATACAGTCGATGCGTCGGACCGGGCTGACGAAAACTGCCGGCATAGACTTTCGGTGTTTGCGACAGTTGCGCTCGTTGCTCGATCGATGCTTCCAATCGACGCAGTTGCTCCGTCGCAGCGGCCGCTTCGGCGTCGGGCAAACCGGTAAACGAGTACTCGATCCGCGGTGTTTGCTTGGCATCATAGGGCAGGCGGTCCGCGGCGCTGGCGACCACTGTCCACGCCTGTCCATCGAGCGAGGTTTCGATTCGATAATCGGTTGCCAAGCGATCACTGAAATGGCCTTCTCGATCGCGTGCCCACTCGATCCGATCGATCGACATGGGCTGAGGCAATTCAATCTGCACCCAACCCCCAGTGGCTCGACTGGCGATCCAACTGTGGTCGTTGCCGTGTTGGCCGTCATTGATATGCGGTAACTTATGCAGCGGATGGACAAAATCGCCGTTCGAAGTCGCCTTCGCCCCGGATTCGGCAAGCCCCACGTTTTTTTCGCCGGAATAAATCTCTAGCTCGTCGATGCATGGCTGCGACTGGTTGGTTGCTTGAATCGTGAAGCGAACAAATTTTGCTTCCACCGGCGGGATCACTTCGCGGTTGCCTCGCGGATCGACTGCCGGACGTGTCTGAGTCGTCGACGCATAAGCCGCCAATTCCTTACGCAAGCTGGCGATTTGCTGATCCAAGGTGTCGATCTGTCGCTGGGCCTCCGGCGAAATCGGCAACGTTCGCTCGGCATGCTGGACGCCGGCAAACACCGCCTGCATGGCATAAAAATCGGTCTGTGACACGGGATCAAACTTGTGGTTGTGACAGCGTGCACAGCCCAGCGTCAGGCCCAGGAAAGCGGTGCCCGTGGTGTTGATCATGTCGGCCAGTTCATCTTGTCGCTGCACCAGTCGCAATTGTGGATCGGACCCTTTAACCATGTCATACGGCCCGGCGACCAGAAAACCAGTTCCCACATCGGCCCCCACGGCATCGCCGGCCAACTGTTCGACCACAAATTCGTCGTACGGTTTGTCATCGTTAAAAGCGTCGATCACCCAGTCGCGGTAGTGCCATGCGGTGGGACGTTCGCGATTTGTTTCAAAGCCATGCGTCTCGCCGAAATGGACCAAATCCAACCACTGCGTCGCCATCCGTTCGCCGTACTGTGGGCTGGCCAGCAGCTCCTCCACCCACCGTTCCCACGCGCGAGGTTGATCGTCATGTACAAACGCTTCGACCTGTTTTACCGAAGGGGGCAAACCATGCAGCACCAGAAAAGCTCTGCGGATCAACCGTCGTCGAGAAGCCGGCGGAGACATCTCCAAGCCTGCCGCTGCAAGACGAGCATTCAGGAACGCATCGACAGGATGCTGATCAACGCCTGCTGGCGATGGGGGCGTCGGACGCTCGATCGGCTGGAACGACCAGTGCTCGCTCTTCACCGCTGACAGTTCGGCGACCGCAGCCTGCCACTGCTGGGCGTCATCAATCCAGTTCCGGATCTGGTCGATCGCTTCGTCGCTCAGTGCCGGACCATCCGGGGGCATGCGATGATCAGGGTCTTCGCTCAGCAACCGCGTCAGCAAGTCACTGCGGTCGCTGTTGCCCGGCACGATCGCGGGCTCGCCGGAATCGCCCCCACGAAGCGCGTGCGTCAAAGTATCCAGACGCAGATTCGATTCCGCTGCGTCGGGGCCATGACAGTCGATGCAATGTTCGCGCAACAGCGGCAGGGCATCCTGTGATGCGGCGATGGAAGCGACGACAGGGAGCAGCACCAGCAGCCCGACTCGCAGCCAAACCGGTCCGCTCGTCAACGCACCGCAACCCCGTGAGCCGCTTCGATCCGGCAAAGCCAGTCGATTCCGGATAGGCAAGCGTATCATCGTTTGGATCCTTGGCTGATTGGTAGGAGATTGCCGCATCATGCGGGGAGGCAATCGGTTAGGCGGGACTGCGGTATCTGGCATGTTACTGGCAGCGGGGTGCAGCGTCAAAAAAACGGGATTGTCACTTGGAAGCAGGAACCGCTGGCGAGGCGGCGTCAACGCTCGGCCGGGTTCGTCGCAGCACGATGGCCGCAGCAGCCGAGGCGGCCAGTTCGACCCCCAAAAAGACGACTCGTGCCAGCAGCGCCGCGGTCAGTGCGGCGGCTGGTCCGAGACGAGGCGTCAGTACCGCCGTGAGAATCAGCTCGCGGACCCCCGCACCACCGGGCAGCAGCGAGACAAATCCGGCGACGACCGCCAAACCCATGGCCGCCGAAGCGAGCAGCAAATCGGCGGCACTGGCAGTCGGCACGATCGCGTACACGATCGCCGCAAACGCGCCGCCGATCAGCAGCCACGTGCCGCTCATCCACAGCCAACCCGCGGCGAACGTCGACCAGTCGTACGCGTCCCACGAGACCACTTTTTCGCGACCCCGATTCAGTCGCTTCAGCACGACGCGAAACAAGGGTGGTACGGTGGGAACCGCCGCTGCAATGACTAAGCCACTAGCCAACCCGACCAGCCAAGTCGGCACGTCGGAAAGCGCGATCACCGCTCCTGACCAAGCACCGCCGGTGGCCATCATCGTCAGCGTTTCGACAAATACGGCGACCGTCGCCACCAACGGACTGACTTCCGGTCCGGCGATCGCCGTCACCCGCAGCACCACCACCATCGCTTTGCCGGGTACATATTTCCCTAAATGACCCTGGATGTGTGCCGCGACGGCGCGGGGTGCCGTCACCGGGACGTCCCACCGCCGCAGGACTTGGAACCAATAGTACGCCGCCGGCAGCAGGCCCAGCCCATACAGTCCGGCCGCGATTCCCAGATACGGCCAGCGAATCTGTTGCAGGAGTTGCCGTTTATCATTGTCCGTGGAGAACTGGTGCACCGCATCGCGAATGGTCACCGCCAACCCCACCACAACGATCGATGCGATCACCAGACGAGCGATCGTTTTCCAGTTTTTTTTCAATGCTTGTCGTGTGGTAAGGGAAGCAGAGCACAGGAGGTTGGTGTTGGCTGCCAGCCTTCCTGCCGGCGAGTAAATCGTTAGGTTATAACTCGATCATGAGGACCCAGACGACGCGACCGGTGTCGTGGCCGCAATAGTGACAGTTTGCCGGACGATAGGACGGACCGTAACAGGATGAGTTCCAAACGAAAAAAACTCCGTGCCAGTGCTGCCGCCTCTTCGGAAAGCCAAACCGCGGCAGCCTCCCGTCGCCCGATCATCGGCGGCTCGATTTCGCGTTTGATTTCGGTCGCCGTGCTGATTGTCGTCATCGTCGCGATTGGAATCTTATTCTATCGCGTGATGGTCGGCTTTTTTGTGCCGCTGTTTTTGGCCGCCCTGCTGGTGGTGATCTTTCGCCCGATGCACGCTTGGTTCTGCGATCGACTGGGAGATCGTCTGCGCGTCGCGGCGCTGCTGACCACCGGCACGATTCTGTTGATTGTGCTGCTGCCGACCGGTTTGATTTTATCGATCGCCGCGGCCCAAGGAACGCGGTTGCTGTCGGGTGTCAACTCGCAAAGTCTAACGCTGGCGATCGGGCGAGCTCGCGAAACGTTTGGTTTGTCGGTAACCGACCCGGAAGTCTTTCGCCAATTGAACGATGCTACCAACGCGTTGGCTGATCCGAGCAATGTGCAGGACACGCTGGCGCGGATCGAGCAGGTCAAACAGTTGAGCGAAAAGCTGCGAGTCGATTACGGCGATTCGCCCCAACTGGACATGCAACTGTTTGGCATCTTTGATGAGCAACTTCAGCAGTTGCGTGAACAGGCACTGCGGCTGAACAGCATGTCGGCGGCCAACCTGCGGACGCTGCCCGAAACGGCGATCGCCCCCTCCGAGGAAGCGACGGGCGAAGCCGAGCCGTTAACCTTGGTGACCGACAACGAACCGGAGATCCCCGGTTCGAGCGAGTGGGAGCGGTGGCAAGACTACCAACAGACGCTGGTGGCGGTCGATCAGACGCGCACGCAACTGCAAGCCCAATTGCTGGGCGGGCCGCTGGAGTCCGAGGTCAAGATGTTGGCGAATCCCTCGGATGACGACATTCACGACGGTTTGCAACACGCTCGAGAATACTTACAAGCCCAGCTTCCGAACCTCGCGTCGGCAACCACCGAGTTCGCTTTTCACACGATCTTTGGGTTGGTAGTGCTGATCATTGCGATCTACTTTTTTCTACTCGACGGTCCCACGATGACACGGACTTTGATGCGGCTCAGCCCGCTAGACGACGCCTATGAAGAGCGACTGCTGATCGAATTCGATCGGACCAGTCGCGCCGTTGTGCTGGCGACCATCTCGAGTGCGCTGGCGCAAGGCGTGATGGCGGCACTGGGATACTATTTTGCCGGCATGAATTCGGTCATTCTGCTGTTTATCGCAACGACTTTCATGGCCTTGATTCCGTTTCTCGGCGCGATGTCGGTCTGGTTGCCGTGTGTGCTGTGGCTGGGGTTTGTCGACCAACGTTGGGGAGCTGCCATCGGATTGGCGATCTGGGGTGCCTTGGTCGTGTCGACGATCGACAATGTGATCAAGGTCTTCATCCTGCACGGTCGCAGCCAACTGCATCCGCTGCTGGCGCTGCTGAGTGTCTTGGGCGGCGTGCAAGTCTTTGGCCCCATCGGATTGCTGGTCGGTCCGATGATCGTCGTATTCTTGCAGACACTGCTGGAAATCTTGCAACACGAACTGATGAAAGCCGACGCGGCACCGGAGGCCCCCGCGGCTGAATCGGCGTCGCCTACTCCCATGGAGCCTACCGGATGACGCCTGCTGAACGTTTTGATTGGATCCGCCAAACCTTTGCCGAGATCGCCTTATTGCAAACGGCCGCCGATACGCTGGAGTGGGACGAACGGACCGGTTTGCCGGCGCGCGCCGGGGAATACCGCGCTTCCCAGGTCACTCTGCTGCGCGGCATGATTCATGAGCGACGGACGAGCCCCGAGGTAGGTGAGCATCTGCAAGCGTTGGCAGCGAGCCCGCTGGCCGATGGCTCGGACGCGGACGTCAGAGCAGTGATTGCACGTCTGAACGAAGATTACGAACGCGAATCCAAACTGCCCAAACGATTGGTCGAAGCGTTGGCTCGGGCCACGATGATCGGTCAACAGAGATGGGATACGGCACGACACGCGGACGATTACGCGGCCTTCAAACCAGCGCTCGCGGAAGTCCTGT
This sequence comes from uncultured Pirellulaceae bacterium, assembly GCA_964477385.1. GTDB lineage: Bacteria > Planctomycetota > Planctomycetia > Pirellulales > Pirellulaceae > Roseimaritima. Next base: position 28,888 of record CAYZHQ010000049.1, on the reverse strand, counting down.
CCTTAAAACGCGAAGCCGCCGCTCATCAGCAAACCGCCGGTCAATCGCGGTACGATGCGATGCTGCACGAATTCGAACCGGGGGCCAGCGCGACCGAACTGACGCAGGTCTTTGCTGATCTCCGCGCCCGATTGGTGCCATTGGTGCAAGCCATTGCCGCCGCGCCGCGTAAGCCCGATACGGAGATCTTGCGGCGAGAGTATCCGGTCGAGGCGCAGCGCGCCTTCAGCCACTTCGCTGCCGCCGCGATCGGTTTTGATTTTGAACGCGGCCGTCTGGATGTCACGTCGCATCCGTTCTGCACCAGCTTGGGCCCCGACGATTCGCGAATCCTAACGCGATACGACGCCCACTGGTTTCCCGGCGGATTGTTCGGCACGCTGCATGAAGCGGGCCACGGGATGTACGACCAAGGCTTGCGCGGCGATTGGTTTGGTTTGCCCCCGGGCAGCTATGTCTCGCTGGGTATCCACGAATCGCAATCGCGGTTGTGGGAAAACCTAGTCGGTCGCTCCGCGGCGTTTTGGCAGTTCGCGTTTCCGCATGCTCAAGCCGCTTTCCCGGCCGCGCTCGGCGATGTCACCGAGCAGCAGATGCATTTTGCGGTCAATAGCGTCCAACCCAGCTTGATCCGCGTCGAAGCCGACGAGGCGACGTACAACTTGCACATCATCGTGCGGTTTGAACTCGAACAACAACTCGTCTCCGGCGAACTGAGCGTGGACGATTTACCCGACGCATGGAATCAGCAGTATCGCGATGTACTGGGAATCGTTTCCCCGACCGCGGCCGACGGCGTGCTGCAAGACGTGCATTGGTCGGCCGGCCTGTTCGGTTACTTCCCGACGTATACGCTGGGCAATCTCTGCGCCGCACAGCTCTACGATGCCGCCAAACGCGACTTGGGCGATCTCGATACCGCCCTGGCCAAAGGTGAAACCGCCGGTTTGCTCGGCTGGCTGCAAACCCACATTCACCGCCACGGCCGTCTGTTCACGCCCGGCGAGCTGATTCAAAACGCGACCGGCCAGCCGATTCGTTCGGACGCGCTGATGAACAGCCTGACCTCGCGGTATACGCCCCTGTACGGACTGTAAGCTCTGCTGGTTTGCCGCGAAGCGATTACAATCAATCTCCGTGCGGCGCGCACACGATTGGCGGGAATCTTTCTTGACAACTCTCTCTCTACAATCACGATTGAATCTGATGCTCCAACGATTGACCGCCGCGGTGGTCTGCCTGCTGTGTGCCACTCCCGCCCTGGCAACGAAAACTTGGGATGGCCGTCACGACACCTCCAAGATCGATGTGACGGTCGTTTATTTTGTGCCCAGCGACCGCCAGCCATTGCCCGACTGGCGCGACCGCGTTGATTACTTCTGCCGTCGCATCGAAACGTTTCACCGGCGCGAATTCCAATCGCAGTCGGTGATGAAAGCGACCGTCCATCCCGAACCTTTGGTCTCTCGGTCGACCACCTCGGAACTGCGACGCGGCGATGCCAACCGCATCTTTTTTCGCACCCTGCGCGAAGCCGACGAGCGACTGGAATTCGCACGGCAGCCAGGCGATTCGTTTCCCATCCTGTTGGTGTTGAGCGAAATCAATTGGCGACCGCTCGACGATTTTTATCGCCTCCATCCCGAGGACGGCAAGTTCGTCTTTGAAGGGAACTTCAGCCGCGGACAACATTTTCCCGGTGCCACATCGGGCGGAGCGCGGGCAACCTACCTTGCCGACCGAGGTGTTGGCTGGGGCTTGGTCAGCGCCGATGGCTGGCGCGTGCCGTACCGCGGCACCGATTGCGTGGTCTATCACGAGGGCTGTGGTCACACGGTCGGTTTGCCCCATCCCGAACCGGGCAACGGATCGGTGATGAGCCAGGGCCAATATCGCGGCTGGATCAGCGAATCTTGGCTGGATAAAGATCAAAAAGAACGCCTGCAGTGGCGCGATGAACCGGCCGCGGCCGATCCGACGCTGGAACTGTTCACGGCGTTTCGTGCCATTCCGCAACCCCCCCAGCCACAACCGGGTCAGCCGGTCGCCTTGAAACTCGATTGGCCAGCCGAGGCCAACGTGAAGAGACTGCGCGTCCGTTACCAAACGGCGGTGCAGGGACCGTGGGTCGAAGTCGAACAGCAATGGGAAGGGACCGCACCCACAACGGCCCAGTTGGCAAGCTTTGATCGCCCGACACCGGTCAGCTACCGCGTCGACGTCGAACTGGAAAACGGTGCGACCAATGAACTGTGGGGTTACTTTCAAGTCCGCGATGAAGCCAACACGCTGCCACAACCGATGACGTTGTCCCCCGACTTGGCCAGTGCCGTCGCTGCGTCTGCTGACACGCTGGCCGCTGCTGGCGCTCTGGCGACGCCGCCCGGCAACGCGGTCGACCTGCTGGCGGAACTGGACCCCGCAAAGAACTGGCAGACCGGCAATTGGACCAAGGAGGCCGGACGTTTGGAAAGTCCGAAGGCCTACGGTTCGCGGATCGAAATCCCGTTCCAATTACCCGAGGCCTATCGCATCACCGCGATTGTGGAACCGCTGGACGATCCCAACGGCCTGCTGTTGGGCTTGCGTTCCGGAAGGCAGCGTTTTGCTGCCCTTTGTAACTACCGCACCGATCGCGCCACGCTCAGCGCCCTGGAAAACGTCGCCGGAGAGAACGTCGGCAACGCGACGACGTTCGACGGTGATTTGCTGAAGCGTAATCAGTTGTCTCAGGTCGTCGTGACGGTCAAGCCATCAGGAGTCGAGATGTTGGTCGACGGTCGACGCATCATCGCTTGGCAGGGACCGGCGGATCAACTTTCGCTCGGAGAGTACTGGAGCACGCCGAACGATCAAGCCTTATTCTTGGGCGCTTACGATTGCCGCTATCGTTTTTACCGGCTGACACTGGAACCGCTGTAAATAGTCGAAGGTGCATCCTTCGGATGCTCGTCCTTCCCCGCCTGTTTTTCACCCCATTTCTCTGGTGGGCCGTTCGATGACGCGAAGCATTTTTCTCTTGGCCGTGGTGCTACTTGGAACTTGGTTGTCTGGAGCGACTACCGGCTGGGCGCAGAAGGAAACGCGTGAGCAGCGGGTGCGAGGCGACAAGGCGCGCGTCGAAGCCGAAGGCTTTTGGTTGTACAACGACCTCGATCAGGCCTACAAAGTTGCCGCACAAACGGGTAAGCCGATCTTGGTGGTTTTGCGGTGTCTGCCATGTGAGGAGTGCGTCAAGCTGGATGATGAACTGTTGGAGAAGGATCCGACGATCAGTGAATTGCTGAAGCGATTTGTCTGTGTTCGGGTTGTGGGGACCAACGGCTTGGACCTGGACATCTTTCAGTTTGACACCGATCAATCTTTCGCCGTGTTCATGCTGAATGCCGATCGCACGCTCTACGGCCGCTTCGGCACACGGTCCCATCGCACCGAATGGGTTGGCGATGTCTCGTTGCCGGGGATGGCTCGGGCGATGGAAGGCGCCTTAGCCTTGCACGCGCGGTTCCCGCGTTACAAATCGCAACTGGCGAAGAAACGCGGTCCGGAGCTCGAGTTCCCTTCGCCCGAAAAATATCCATCGCTGAAGGACAAATACAGCGACCACTTGAACTATGCCGGCGACGTCGTGAAGAGCTGCATTCATTGCCATCAGATTGGCGATGCGCAGCGTGAGTTCTACTGGCATCAGCAACAACCGATTCCCGACGAACTGCTGTATCCTTATCCGCATCCCAAATCGATCGGCTTGGTACTCGACCCGGATCATCGCGCGAAAGTTAAAGGACTGCCCGACGGGCTGCCCGCCGCAGCGGCCGGTTTGCAGGTCGGCGATGAGATCCTGACGCTCGATGCCCAGCCACTGCTTTCAATGGCCGATGTGCAGTGGGTCCTGCATCAGACACTCAGTTCGGGCGCCAGCCTGCCGATGACGGTCCGTCGAAACGGCCAGATCGTTTCGATGAACTTAACGCTGCAATCTGGTTGGCGTTCCTCGGGCGACACTTCGTGGCGCGTTTCCTCTTGGCCGATGCGGCGGATCGCCACCGGAGGAATGCGGTTGATCCCGCTAACTGAAGAAGAGCGTCAGGAGCGGGGGATCGTCGATCCGATGGCGTTGCGTGCGGCAAGCGTGGGGCAGTACGGTCCCCACGCAGCGGCCAAAAAAGCGGGCTTCAAGCAAGAGGATGTTGTGATTGCCTTTGATGGTCAGACCAACCTAGCGCGCGAACAAGACGTGTTTGCGCACGTCAACGCAAACCGTAAACCAGGAGAGAAGGTCTCGGTCCGCATTCGGCGAGGCGACAAAACGCTGGCCCTCGATTTACCCATTCAGCGGTAACGCCAGGGAACCTCTGTCGCTCGCCCAGGGGCTGATGAGCCTCCGCCCACAGCGGCAGCCCTAACCTCGCGTTAGGAGGCGCCGATCCAATTGGGGATCGACGCCCTTCCGCGGCGAAAAAACACAAACCGAGTGGGTAGGCTGGCCATGGTGGGTTAGACTGGATGTTTCAGCGACTGCGGGGACTGAAGTCGCAGTCATTACTCCCCTTTTTCTTTTGGATAACGGCTTCTATGCGTGCTTTGTGTTTATTTGGAGTGTTCTCCGTAGCGACAATCGGTGTGCCAGCGATGGCTGCGGAAGTCGCAGTCGAATCCTCCGTCCCACCGGTCAAAAACGCCGCCGCGGAGGCGACCACGGCGACCGAGATGAAGCCGTACAGTGAAGCCATTCGGCATACCGAAGCGGTGGTCGAGATGGTGCCGATTCCAGGTGGCAAATTCTTGATGGGTAGTCCGGCCACGGAGGCCAGCCGCGGCGAGGACGAAGGTCCCCAACATACCGTGGAAATCGCTCCTTTCTGGATGGGCAAATACGAAGTCACCTGGGACGAGTACGAAGTTTGGACCGAGCAAATGGATCAACTGCGGCGCAAGCTGATGGCGATCAAAGCGAGCGAACGCGATTTGTTGGTCGACGGCGTTACACGACCGACCGAACCCTACACTGACATGAGCTTTGGCATGGGGAAAGGTCGACACCCGGCGATCTGTATGACGCAGCATTCGGCACGGATGTTCTGCAAATGGCTGAGCACCAAGACGGGACGCTACTACCGCCTGCCAACCGAAGCCGAATGGGAATACGCTTGCCGCGCCGGCACGACGACGGCATATTCGTTTGGCGATGACCCGGCGGACTTAGAGGCACACGCTTGGCTGCTGAGCAACACCGATGACGCCTACGAAGAGGTTGGTCAAAAGAAGCCAAATCCGTGGGGCTTGTACGACATGCATGGCAATGTTTCGGAGTGGGTCCTCGATCAATACAGCGATCAGACTTACGCCAAACGGGGCAATACGGTGATTGCCAATCCCCTGCAAGTGCCGACGACCCTCTATCCGCGAGTCGTACGGGGAGGCGGCTGGGACGATGATCCGGAATACCTGCGTAGTGCCGCAAGAAAGTTTTCCGAAGAGGAATGGAAAGACCAAGATCCTCAACTGCCGCGCAGCATCTGGTATCACACCGACGCACTATCGGTCGGTTTTCGCGTCGTCCGCCCACTGGTCGAACCATCGGCTGAGGAGAAAGCTCGATTCTGGGACAAATGCGAACCGGTGCAGCTCGACCCGGTCGACGGCGAATAGCGGTCAGCCGGCGAATAGCGGTCAGCCGGCGGGGGCTGTGCCGCAGCTTTTTTTCTAGCGTTGGACGCAACCTCGGTTTTCAGGTTTGTCTAGCGGCGGCATGTTTGCCCGACGGTGATTCGGTTCAGGCTGCCGCCGTTTGGGAATCGGCGACGGGAATGCGGATGATGAAAGCGGTGCCTTCGCCGACGGTGCTCTCCACGCGAATGCGACCACAGTGGGCTTCGATGATTTCTTTGCAGGCCGACAACCCCAACCCCGTGCCCCCTTTCCCGCTCGCGTCCGGACCTTGCTTGGTAGAGAAGAATGGCCTGAAGATATGCGGCAGCTGATCGCTCGGGATCCCGCAACCATAGTCGCGAATGGTCAGCACAAAATCTTGCTCGTCACGCTTTGTTGAAATCGCGATCGTGCCCCCTTTGGCCATCGCTTGCCGAGCGTTGATCAATAAATTCAACAGCACACGCTGCAACTGGTTGCTGTTGGCATTGGCCAGCGGAGTGTCGTCGGCGAATTGCAGTTCGATTGCAACGCGGTACTTTGACATTTCGCGTTCCAACAGAACTAACGAATCGCGGATCAGCGCCGGCACGTCGGTCGCTTGTCGTTTTCCGTCGCCATGCCGGGCTTGTGCCAAAATCGTCGCGGTAATCTTTGCCGCTCGCTGCGAGGCATCCAAGATCCGGTCAAAGGCTTTGTCGCGTGCCGCTTCCTCTTTGTTGCGCACGCCCAGCCGCGCATAATTGATCACCGTCATGAGGATATTGTTGAACTCATGAGTGGCGGTACTGGTCAGTTCGCCCAAGGTCGCCATCGCCTGCATCGCCTGCAGTTGCTGCTGCAACTCCTCGACTTGGGTGGCTAGGTCTTGAGGGTTTGAAGCGGAGCCATTTTCAGAGGTCATCAATCAATCACCGTTTGATTATGCTAGCGGTCTCAGCCCATTCGACTCTGCAGTGGCAAAGGAACAGCGAAACTGCCAGCAACGGGCGTGAAGAGAATGCGAGTACTTTCGTCTGGAATGATCTATCGGGACGTGAGGGAGTTACGCTATAGGCGGATTAGGTTGGCCCGCAGGCTTTGACATTCTTAGATTTACCTTGTCAAAGAGGCTGGTCGACAACCCTTTCACGCGATCTTTTCTATCTGTCGCAAACCGATGCCATGGAGGGTATGCAAATGTCCTGGTCCTCAGCAGAAACGCAAGATACCGAACGTAACATCATCCAGCGGTTACGCAGCCGATTGGCTGACGCCCGGGATGCAGGGTTCCGCATTCGCACCGAATGGCTGCGAGGGGAAACCACTGGCTGGTGCGAGTTTGGGGGTTCGCGATGGATTTTTATCGACCTCTCGCTGTCGGTCACCGAGCAGCTAACGCAGTTGGAAGAAGCGTTGCAATCGTTTGAAGCTTGTCGGCAAGCGGCTTAATCGGTTGGGACGCGGTCGGCGTTCGGCCGATCAGTCGAACAGTTGCTGTCGTAGCTTGCGGATCATTTTTTGGTCGCGCTGGGCCAACGACAGCTTGACGATGGTTTGTTCTACCGCTGCATCAAAGCGGTCTGGAATAATGCACAAAATAGCTGGATGCGGCACCTCTGCGATTTCCGCAATGGTCTGCAACAGCACCTGCTGAGGTTCGCTGATATGGTGCAGGCGACATAATTCCAGCATCAACCCGTGAGCGGTATTGGCGTACCTTACTGGGCGATGGGTGAAGCTGTACACGACGTACCCAACCGTGCCTGCAAAGACTGGCACAAGCAGCATGATCACATAGGCGGCTAAATGAGCGTTTTCAGGTTGCAGTAACGGTTTGGCCACGCCGATCAACAGCGTTCGGTGCGGTTGGTCCGTCAACCATGTAAAGCAAAGAGGCGGCAATGGGTTGATCATCGTTGTTGCCCTTGCTGCCTGCGTTGCAAAGCTTTGATCGCCGCGTCACAGACGGGTCCAGTGGGACCCGTGACAAGTTCCTGCAGTGTCCGCAATGTGTCCTCGGAGCGACCATGACCGAGGGCATTTGCGGCATGCGCCCGCGCTTCGAGATGATCGTGCAGCGCGGCATGGGCAAGCGGTCCCATCAATTCATCAACAGCGTCTAGTGCGACGGTCGCGAGCATCGCTTCCAACCGCTTTTGCATCACCGGGTGCCGCAACTGGCTGCGTACCGTCTGCACCGCATCCGGGTCGACTTTCATGACCACGCGTCCCACATGGCGACGCGTGATGGGCCGCATGCTCGACAAACGGGGCATGACCGCTTCCACCCGCAGCGTTTTCAAAATCGACCGCACGGGAACTGCCAGCAGCGGATCGTCGCGATCGAGTAATCGAATCAGGCGACCGATGATCTGGGCATCGGAATCGTGCTCCGGTGCATCGACGGGGTTCACCGCGTCCTCAGGCAAGGCGAATGCTTGGTCGGCGGCAACACGGTGTTCATCAAAACCGTCTGCTCGCATATTGCTGGCCAACATCACCGCTGCACGCAGGACGCGATCAGCATCCAGAACCGGACAGCGACTCAAAGCGTGCACCAACCCAATCTTCGCCGCTTCGTCCGCGGTATCTAGCGCGTCGAGCAACCTCCGCAGGACTCGCATCGCATCTTCGTCGGTCGCCGCATACAGCATCGCCAACGATTGTTGCCGCCGCGGGGTCAATTGCGATTTGAGATCACGCGCGGGATCGCAGCACTTGGGAATCCCCATTGCCGCCAAGTTGCGGCGCATCGTCGCGCCGGGATCAAGCCCCACCGTGTCGAGCAGATGATCGCGAAACAGCGCGTCTTCGCGGCTGACCAAAATCGCTTCCAATTCGGCTGGTAACGTTCGGCGGTGCAACAAATCGACCAGCAATTCCGCCACCCCTTCGACGTGACTGTCGCGAAACCGGCCCAGCAAGCAAGGTTTGGCTTCCTGCGACTGAAACATCAGCGCGCACAGTTCGCTGTCGGACCATTTACTGACCGCCAAAAAAGCATCGACCATGGTCACATTGCGGTGAATGGGAAACCGCCGCACCGACTTGGCCAACGACCGCATGAGGGGGCCTCGGACCGCCGGGTGGTCGTGGTCGCGTCGGGCGGCCGACCCCCGCTCGCTGGCCATCCGCAACACCGCCGACGAAGCCTCACGGCGCACCGCACGAGACGCAGCCGCTTCGGCTTTGCGAATCAACTGAGGCACAGCACCCAACAAATCCAGTGTCTCGGCGATGTCGATTGCCCTCAGCAATTCACCCTCTTCTTGCGATTGCAAAGCTTGCTCGATGGCTTGCAGCAACGTCGCCCCGCCATTGCTGATCAGCAGTCGGTCTTCGATTTCCAGGGACTCCCAGCACTTGATGAGTTCCTGGCAAGCCCGAATCGAGTCGCGATTCAACAGTGCCGAGATGGCGCGGGAGCGAATTTCGGGCGGCGCCGAACGGACCGCGGGTACCAGCACTTCCAACGACACCTGATTGGGCGTCGATTCGAGAAACTGAAAGGTGCGTTCTAAACCGTTCATGGCGTAATCACAGCCGGACAGAGATGACTTGGCTTATTCATCTGTCGACCTGAGGACCGTCAAGGTTTACCGAGCCGCTACCTTTTGGCGAAGCTTTCGAATCTTTCTCTACCTAAACGGTACATCTCATTCGACCATTACAGCGCGAAAGACAATCGCCCGTCGGATGCCGATCGGTTACAATGCTTCTGCACAAAGTGGTCGATCCCTTTCACTCCACTTTGCTGTCAGTTGTCTCCCTTTTGCCTCCCTGCCCGACGAACAACGTTATGCCCTCGCCTGCTGACGCAACTCAACTGCTCGATCGTCATTTTCTCGAAGTCCGAGCACGGCTACTAGAAGTCGCTGCGACCCTTGATCGGCTGGACCGTGCCGAGGGCGAGGTGACGCGGGATGCGCGACGTGAACAGATCGCGACCGCAATTTCAATCCTCGCCGACGCCAAACCGGGACGTGCGGAGCGTCTGCAGAGGCTGTTTTCGCGCGATTACAAGGCGAGTTGGCGCGCCGACATGCAAGTCTAATGTTGCCCCCGACACTCCGTGCCCTCCTATCACTCCTCTACCCGAGAATCGCAGCCGACGTCCATGGACTACATCGACCCCCACATTCACATGGTTTCCCGCACCACCGATGACTATGCCACTTTGGCACGCATGGGATGTGTCGCGGTGAGCGAACCTGCTTTCTGGGCCGGCTTTGACCGCGGTACCGCCGATGGTTTTCGTGACTATTTTCGCCAACTGACCGAAGTCGAAGCGGCACGCGCGGCACAGTACGGGATCCAGCACTACTGCTGGCTGTGCATTAACGCCAAGGAAGCCGAAAACGTCGAACTATCGCGGGAAGTGATTGCGATGATCCCCGAATTCCTGGATCACCCGGGGGTGCTGGGGATCGGCGAAATCGGGCTGAATAAGAACACTCGCAACGAATCGATCGTGTTCTTGGAACACATGGAACTGGCGATCAAGTACGAGCAACCGATCCTGATTCATACGCCGCACTTGGAAGACAAATACCAAGGGACGCGGATGATCTTGGACATGCTCAACGGGGACTCCCGCATCGATCGTTCGCGAGTCCTAGTCGATCACGTCGAAGAACATACGATTGCTGCCGTGTTAGAGGATGGCTACTGGGCCGGCATGACGCTGTACCCGATATCCAAGTGTACGCCGCAGCGCGCCGCCGACATGATCGAAATGTTCGGCCCCGAACGCTTACTGGCAAACTCCGCCGGTGACTGGGGACCCAGCAAACCGACGGCGATTCCCGACTTGATTTTCGAACTGCGTCGCCGTGGTCACAGCGAAGACTTGATCCGCAAAGTCGTCTACGACAATCCGCGCGAGTTCTTTGCCAAGAGCAAGAACTTTCAGTTCCAACAACGGGTTTGATGAATCGGTGTCGCAGCGGTAACCTCGGATCCCGGATCGACTACGGCGACGTCTGGACCTCTTTGCGAGTCAACACGTTGTCGCCATCGAGATTCATTCGATCAAACGCTTCGTGAAATCGTTCGGGCGTTTGCTCACGTGTGATCTGGCCATCCCCATCCACGTCGAGGCGTTCAAAGACACGCAGCACGCCGGCGCGTCGAATGAGGTCGGCCATTTCCTGCTTCGGCGATTCGGCATCGTCATCCTTCGCACCTCGCGGCACGGCGTAATGAAAGTAACCGATCATCATTTCGTCATCCGTTTGATCGCCCCAGCGGACTGTTTCTTCGGGAGCGGGGTTGTGGCGGTTTGCCTCGCTGTTATCAAACACCGCCGTGCAGATCATCCGATCCCCGTCGCGTATCGGCAACGGTTCTTTCAGCATATACGTCGTCTGCCAATTGAAATCGTAGTGCGGCACGTCGAGCAGCACCTTCGTTTCGCCTTGACTCTCTAATTCGTAGCGAAACGATTTGCCACGCAAGTGCATGTGGGGGCTCATCCCTAATAACAACGCATCGTGGAGTTCGGTCGAGGCAAAGACCTCATGAGCCGGTTCGCGTGGCGGAATCTTCAATCCCGCGGGCACCGCGCTGTAGGTTTTGACCTCGTGCGTGATCGATTCAGGATCAGCGAATACCAAACCCAACTGGCTGTGGTCTTGTTGCGGCGTTCCGATCGGTGTGTAGTGGACTTGGAAAACCAACTGGCTGCCGGCGGGGATTTTCTTTGCCATCCCCCGTGGCATCATTTCCACGCGTGCTCCCGGCACATACCCGACCAGGAAATCTCGTTGTGCATTCAAGCCACCTCCAGCGTTTTTGGGACGTGCGAAGCAGAGGATGTGATGCACCACGCTACGGTTGCCCGGCAGCAATTCGGCCGCTTCCAGCCAGACATCTTCTTCCAAACCGGAGTCGACAACAAAGTACTGATAGTTGACCGTGCCGGTGGCCTGCACATCGATTGGCTGTGGGCTGACCGGCACGATCATGTCGGGTTCACGCGGCAATTGCCAACCGTCGGGACGCACGGGAGGCTTGATGTTCGCCCCTTCCTCGCCCCGTGGTGCCCCGGCGTCGGCCCACTGCCGCAGTGCCAGTTTCTCCGCATCGGTCATTTCTCTTGAGTTCGCAAATTCGCCGTGTGCCGGATTGGCGTGCCACGGCGGCATGCGGCCCTCTTCGACCGTTTCGGCAATCATGTCAGCCCAGCCCGATGCTTCTTCGTAATCGGTCAAGGCAAACGGTGCGATCTCCCCGTCTTGATGGCACTCGACACATCTTTTTTGTAAAATCGGCGCGACCGTATTGGAAAACGTGATCGACGCCGTTTCGTCAGTCGGCTTGGTGCGACCAATGATGCAACCGACGCTGCGCGTTTGCGGCATCGCGATCTTGCGGCCGGTTTGCAGCGCCACGATGGCATCTTTCAGGTCATGTTGTTGCGGTTCGTCGCGGGCATAGCCAATGCCGTACTGATCATCGATGCGACCCCAGTAGCGCAGCTTGCGATTTCCGTCAAACAGAAAAACCTCTGGCGTTCGCTCGGCGCCCATCCGATCGGCTAAACGGTTGCCGCTATCCTTCAGCACCGGATAACCGATGTGGTGATGTTCCACATAGTGCTCGATGTCGGCCAGGGAATCCTGTTTATTCGCCACCACGGCGACAACCGCGATACCTTCGCCAAACTGCTTCTCCAACTGCGCCAGACGCCCGGCGTACAGTTTCGCGAGCGGGCATTCGGTCCCCATGAAGGCGACTACCAGCAGGGGCGATGTTTTGAAATCGGCCGGAGTCCACTCGCGACCGCGGTAGTCGGTCAGTTTAAATTCGGGCAAGTCCAATGCTTCGGGAGGTGCCGCTAAGCCAGGAGCGGGCTTCCACCAGCCTCCGGGGAGGAGCAAGAGAGCCAACGCTGCGACGGCTAAATAGCGAGTGGTTTGGTTCATGGGAAAAATGGAGTTAGAGGAATAGCGGTCGTGCGGAAAATAGGTGGACCATTGATCAGGGTAACGCCATCGTGCCAAAGTCGGCCACAGCGAAACCAGCAAATATGCCGATAGGCGAAATTCCCGAGCACGGAAACAGGCCTGCTTCCATTGTAAAACCCAGCTCGGCGAGACTGGTACCGCGTAGGGGCTTAAGATATTATCCTGGCCTTCCAACTTACCTCCTCCCGACTCAACTTGATCTTCCGATTCCTATGGCTGCACCTCGCAATATGGTCGTCGCACAGAGCGGCGGACCTAGTCCGGTTATTAACAACACGCTCCGCGGCATTATTGAAACAGCCCGCGATTTGCCGGAAATCGGCACCGTTTACGGCGCCCGCCACGGCATCGAAGGCGTCTTGAAGGAAGAACTGCTTGACTTAACAGCCCAGTCGCACGAAGAGGTGGGGCTGCTGCGTTACACGCCTGCCGCCGGATCGATTGGTACCTGCCGATACAAACTGAAAGCGGGCCAGGACGAAGATTTTGACCGCGTGATTGAAGTCCTCAAAGCCCACAATGTCGGGTACTTCATTTACATCGGCGGCAACGATTCGATGGATACCGCCAATAAGATCGCCGAGCTGGCCAAACAACGCGGCTTGGATTTGGTCGGGATCGGCGGTCCTAAGACGATCGACAATGACGTCGGTGACAGCGAGTTCAAGCTGATTGACCACACGCCGGGCTACGGCTCGACGGCGAAGTACTGGATGCACAATGTGCAGTATGCCAACGAGGAAAATGGTGGCTCCTGTCCTGCCGACCCGGTGTTGGTGCTGCAAGCGATGGGCCGCCGGATCGGCTTCATTCCCGCGGCGGCTCGATTGGCCGACCCTAACCGCGAAATGCCGCTGCAGATTTACCTCGCTGAAAGCCCCTGCTCCTTGGAGCAGATGACCGACAACATTAACGACCAACTCAAACGCGACGGACGCTGTATCGTGGTCGTCAGCGAAGGCTTTGATGTGGGGTCGTTGGGCGAAGTCCGCGATTCCTTCGGGCACGTGTCCTTCAGCGCCAGCCAAATGACGGTCGCTCAAAAGATCGTCAATCATCTCAATTCGGTGGGGCTTTCCGCGAAAGGGGCCGCGCGAGCCAACGTGCCGGGTACCGACCAACGTCACTCGATGGGCTACGCCTCGACGGTCGACTTGGACGAAGCTTTCCACGCCGGCGAGATGGCTTGTCGATTGGCCGCCGGTAACGAGTCGGGTTACATGTCGACGATTCTGCGGAACGACGGCCCGATCTACAGCGTCCGCTACGACAAAGTCCCCTTGGCCGAAGTTGCCAACAGCGAGCGCACGTTCCCCAAAGCGTGGATCACCGAAAATGGCTTCGATGTCACCGACGAATTCGTGCGGTATGCCATGCCGCTGGTCGGCGAAGGCATGCTGTCGCTGCCGATGATCGGCGGTCGTCAACGGATGACCCGGTTCGAAAAGATTTACGCCGATCAAAAACTGCCGAACTACGTCCCTCAAGCCGACCGGACATCGTAATCGCTGCCGCTCGGATAAGTCGGTCGCATGACGGGCCGCTTTGGATTCCGAGAAACCGGCCGGCCTCGACATTCCTTCACCTCTTCGACATTTCCTGAAGCCCACTCTCGCATGTACATCATCGAACCTAAGCAAAAGTATTTCGTTGGCATCGATTCCGACGGCTGTGTCTTTGACACCATGGAACTGAAGCACAAAGAATGCTTCATCCCCAACATCATCAAGTACTACAACTTGCAGTCGATCAGCAAGTACGCGCGCGAAGCGGCCGAGTTCGTGAACTTGTACAGCAAAAGTCGCGGCATCAATCGCTTCCCCGCCTTGGTCGAAGCACTCGAGTGGCTGCAGAAACGGCCGGAAGTGCAAGCCCGCGGTGTGGAGATCACGATCCCGCAGTCGCTGCGAGATTGGATTGCGACCGAAACGAAGCTCGGCAATCCGGCTCTCAAAGCCAAAGTCGACGCGGAAGGGGACCCCGATCTGACGCACGCGTTGGAATGGTCCGAGAAGGTCAACAAGACGGTCAGCGAGTTCGTGCATGGCGTGCCGCCCTACCCGATGGTGCGCGAGTCGCTGGAGAAACTGGCCGGTCAAGCCGACATGCTGGTTTGCAGTGCAACCCCCAATGAAGCGCTCACGGCCGAATGGAACGAGCACGATGTGGCCAAATACGTGACGGCCATCTGTGGGCAGGAATCGGGCAACAAAAAGGAAACGCTGGCCAACGCCGCGAAGTACGACAAAGACCACAGCCTGATGATCGGCGATGCACCGGGAGATTACAAAGCGGCTGTCGCCAACGATTGCCTCTTCTATCCCATCAACCCCGGTGAAGAAGAAGCGAGCTGGCAGCGATTTCACGATGAAGCGATCGACCGCTTCCTCGGTGGGTCCTTCGCCGGAGAGTACCAACAGAAACTGCTCGAGGAATTCGACAGCTTCTTGCCCGAGAAACCCAAATGGCGCGTCGTCGGCTGAGCTTCCGACGATGCGATTTACCGGCCGCTGATAACCGACTGCCGCAATGAAATGCAAAATGTAAACGGCAGACGTCGGGCTCCAAAACTCCATTAACAACACACCTTAACTCTGACTGGAATATCTGCGATGGGCGATTGTGACTTTGGCCTGATTGGCTTAGCCGTGATGGGCGAAAACTTGGCACTGAACGTCGAGAGCCGTGGCTATAAAGTAGCCGTCTACAACCGTACCACGGAGAAAGTCGACGCGCTGATCAACGGCCGTGCCGCCGGCAAGGAGTTCGTCGGCTGCCACACGATCGAAGACTTTGTCAAAGCGGTCAAACGACCTCGCAAGCTGATGATGCTGGTCAAAGCGGGGCCAGCGGTCGACGCGATTATCGAGCAACTGCTGCCGCTGTGCGATGAAGGGGACATCATCATCGATGGTGGCAACACCTACTATGTCGACTCTGAGCGACGGACCAA
The DNA here is from genome assembly GCA_964477385.1 of uncultured Pirellulaceae bacterium. Lineage (GTDB taxonomy): Bacteria > Planctomycetota > Planctomycetia > Pirellulales > Pirellulaceae > Roseimaritima. The sequence goes on along the minus strand of CAYZHQ010000049.1, from coordinate 13,333 downwards.
GACGGTCGAAGATGCCGGCATGCTGTTCGTCGGAACGGGCGTTTCGGGCGGCGAAGAGGGTGCCCTTAAAGGCCCTAGTATGATGCCCGGCGGTTCCAAGGCGGCTTGGCCCCACATCAAGGAAATGTTCCAAGCGATCGCGGCCAAAGTTGGGCCCAACGAAGACATCCCGTGCTGCGAGTGGGTCGGACCTCGCGGTGCTGGTCACTACGTCAAAATGGTTCACAACGGCATCGAGTACGGCGACATGCAGTTGATCTGCGAAGCCTACCAATTGCTGAAGGAATTGGGCGGACTGAACAACGACGAAATGTACGACGTCTTTGATCAATGGAATCAAGGAGAACTACAAAGTTATTTGATCGAGATCTCACGGGACATCTTCAGCGCTAAGGATGACCAAGGTGGCGATGGCTATCTGGTGGATAAGATCCTGGACGTCGCCGGTGCCAAGGGGACGGGGAAATGGATGAGCCAGTTGGCGCTTGACTTGGGCGTGCCCAGTACGCTGGTCACGACGGCGGTGTTTGCTCGCGGCCTGTCGGCCCAAAAGGAAGCTCGCGTGCGAGCGAGCAAAGTCCTCAATGGACCGGCCGCCGATGCGAACGCCGACATGTCAGCCGTTGCCCGCTCGTTGATCGGTGAACGCGCCAAGTTTGTCGAAGCGGTTCGCGATGCCCTCTACGCCTCCAAAATCGTCAGCTACGCGCAGGGCTTTGTGCAGTTGCAGGCCGCGTCGGCGGAGCACGATTGGAATCTCGATTACGGCCAAGCGGCGTTGCTGTGGCGCGGTGGCTGTATCATTCGAGCCCAGTTCCTCGATCGCATCAAAGAAGCCTTTGACGACCAGCCCAACCTTGAAAACCTCCTGCTTTATCCCTACTTCCAAGATGCCTTGGAAAAGGCACAGGAAGGTTGGCGCGCCGTGGTCGCTTCGGCCAGCGTGCTGGGCATTCCGGTGCCCGCGTTCAGCACCGCGCTGAACTACTACGACAGCTATCGCCTCGCTCGCCTGCCAGCCAACTTGCTGCAAGCCCAACGCGACTACTTTGGTGCTCACACCTACAAGCGAGTCGACAAGGAAGGGACCTTCCACAGCGAATGGCTCGACCTTCGCAAGCCCCCGCAAGCGTAGCGTTTCGTGGGGACCGAGCGGCGGTGGCAGACGAGACCCTGCATCGCGAGCCCAAGCCGCTGCGTCTACTGAACGAAGAAGTCACGCCGGCAATGCAGCGATGGTTCATTGCTGCATTGCCAAAGACACCCGCGATCGTCTGCCTACCGCTCGCGAGTTGAGCGAACAACTTGACAGCGAACAACTTGACAGGGCACGCCTGGCAGAGCCCCTCC
>CAYZHQ010000049.1:0-11883 GCA_964477385.1 uncultured Pirellulaceae bacterium | reverse complement strand
AGCGAACAACTTGACAGCGAACAACTTGACAGGGCACGCCTGGCAGAGCCCCTCCCGAGGCTGGCGACCGCGCTTTAATGGCCTGTTGCGCTGGGCCTGTTGCTGTCGTTATTATTCGTCATGCCTGTTGCTGTCGTTATTATTCGTCATCAACAGAGCGGCTGTAGGCAGTCGCTACAACGGTGCGTTGGTTCATCAAGCGTTTTGCTTCTGCGTCCTGGAAGAATTAAAAAGCCTCTTTCAAGATTCCAGTTAATCGTTCGCCCGAGTGCCACCCGGCGAGGCGCTGAGGCACTGAAGCGATCGTGGCGAGGTGCATGTCAGGGCTGGGCCTTGGTGTCCGCCGGACGGTTTGCGGTTGCTCGCCACGGAATCGTGATCGCTAGACCGGCTAGGCGTGAATCGTTGCTGCGGCGGTCTTTGAGGTGACATTTGAGGCACTGCGACTTCAGTTCGATCGCTCCGACAAATCGGTACTGCGTTTCGCCGGCTTCTTCGTGGCTTGGCTTGCCTTTCTTTAACGCTGCCACAGCGTCGACTTCGAACCGGTTTTGCGGTTTATGATCGACGTTCAAGGCATCGGCGTTGACGATCAGCCAACGCAAGTCGACCTGATGGCTACGTGCCAACTCTTCAAAGACGTCCTCCAACGACCGCGAGGGGATCGAGAATGTCTGCTCTTCGTCGAACAGGTCGCGATGCACCACCTGCAACGTTCCGTGAATCGTTTCGTGCAGCAACTCCGCCCGAGCGCGCGCCTCGGCGATCGATTGCGGCAAGCGGCTGGCAGACTGGACGATGGAGGGGGCAGGCGATGCCGGCGGTTCCTCAGCCACGCCGCCGTTCACCCACAGGGCAAGACTGCAGCAGGCTGCGAGCAGGCGGCGTGTCGGCCGAGCAGGAGAGATTGGCGTGGGCATGGTGTCACCGTGGGGGGAGGGCAGCGAGGCGGGAACCTGGTGAGCGGGAACGGTGCTTCACCAAGCGGAAATCAGGTGCCAGTCAAATGTGCACATTGACGTGCAGTATCGGAAGCTGTACGTTTCTGTGTAGTAATTAAGTCTAGTCGTCCAGCCGAGCGACGACAACAATCCTCGGCGCCTCGCCCCTCAGTGGATCACTTGCATGCTGAGTCCAGAAACGGTTCGAATCGTTACAGAAACGACTCCGGCGGGCAGCAGCGCGCGTTGGCGGGTGCAAGCCGCCGCACCGGATGGTCTGATTTCGAATGACTTGTACGACCAAGTGAACGTCGGCGACCGATTGGAAGTCAGCCCGCCGTGCGGCGAGTTCACTCTGAAACCGGCCAATGGGGCCGGTCCGGTGGTCTTGCTGGCCGGTGGTCTTGCTGGCCGGTGGGACCGGGATCATGCCGCTGTTGTCGACGGCCAAGTCGCTCGTTCAAGCGGGCTCGACCGCGCCGATTTATGTCCCGCAAGCGGTAAATAACAGTCGCGTGCAAGCGTTGGCAGACGACGTCGGCGGCTTGGCCACCGACGGTGCCAATGTGCAGACAATGGTACTGTTTGATTAACCGCTTGACGACGAGCTGATGACAGGTCGATGTGGCGCGGAAGGTTTTGTGACTGCCGAGTTGTTACGGAAGTGGGCGCCGTTTGACGAGACCGAGTTTTATTGTTGCGGTTCCCGTCCGTTCATGGCGGGGGCCCAAGCCGGATTGGAAAGCCTGAACGTGCCGGCATCGCGAGTCCACTACGAGTTCTTCGAGCCACTACAGGACTTGGCGACCGCGGGACCGTAAGCGATTCGATACAACCCCTTCGGAGACGGTGTGATTTCCATGCGACGATTTCTTCAGACATGCTCGACGTGGCACTGGTGCTCGAAAGCGGCACTGGCGATCCTGGTGACGCTTTCGATCGATCCCGCTTGGTCGCAGGCACCGGTCGACATCGAAGCCCCACCGATCGAATACAGCAAGACGGCGGGGCAGAATCCGGTCAGTCGTTTGATGCAGCAACTGCAGGCGGGTGACGCCAAGTTGCAATACGAGGAGGAACGCGGGTACCTGCTGTCCTTGCTGGAGCAACTTGACGTGCCGGTTGCTTCACAGGTTTTGGTGTTTTCCAAAACCAGCCTGCAGTTTCAGTACATCTCGCACCGCAATCCACGTGCGATTTACTTCAACGATGACGTTTACGTCGGCTGGGTTCGGGGCAGTTCCTTGGTGGAGATCTCGACCAGCGATCCGCATTTGGGTGCGGCTTTTTACACATTGGAGATGAAGCCGTGGCGGCCTCTGTTTCGCCGCGAAAACTACGACTGTTTGGCTTGCCATACCACGACGATGACGCGAGGCGTTCCGGGGCACACGCTGCGGAGTGTGGCGCCGCGGATGGATGGCAGCATCGACATCCAGCAACCATCCTTCGTCACCGACCCGACCAGTTCCTTTGCGGAACGCTGGGGTGGTTGGTTCGTCACGGGACAGCATGGTGCGATGGGGCATCTGGGCAACGCCGTGCTGCGTGGCGACAAACTGGACCAACGGGATAGTTTGAACGTTCGAGATTTGAGCCGCTGGCTGGATATCGAGGACTGGCCGGCGGCGAGCAGTGACATTGTCGCCCTGATGGTCCTGGCACATCAGACGCAAATGCACAACGTGTTGACGCAAGCCGATTTTTTGACGCGCAAGTGGCTGTACGACCGTGAACTCGCGGTGCCAGGCGATCAGGTTGCAGAGGCCGACGGCACGGCCGAAGAAACGCGACTGGCGATCGAGCAAGCGGCTCAACGCGTCGTTCAGCATCTTCTGTTTTGCAACGAAGCGCCGTTGACTTCACCGGTGGTCGGGTCAGCCGAATTCGCCGAATCGTTCGCTTCACGAGGCCGTCGCGATACCGAAGGACGATCGCTGCGCGACTTGGACTTGCAGCAGCGACTGTTCAAATACCCTTGCAGCTATCTCATTCACTCGCCCGCTTTCGATGCCTTGCAGCCTGTCTTGCGAGCGGCGATCTACCGGCAGTTGCTGGCGATTTTGAATGCCGATTCACCGGCGGCGGAATACCTGCATCTCGATCGGCAGACACGCACCGCGATCTTGGAAATCCTACGTGACACCAAGCCCGGCTTTGCGGCCGTGGCCGAATCAGAGATGCTCCAGCCGAGCGGTGCGGAGATAAGCGGCGGGGACGAAGACTAGCGCCAGCAAGGTTGCGCCGGTGACACCCCCGGCGATCGCGATCGCCAACGGCGGCCAAAACTCTCCGCCCAGAATGATCAACGGCATGAAGCCCACGACACTGGTGAGCGTCGTCGCCAGGATGTGCCGAAAATCATGCATCACCACATGTGCTGCTTGCTCCGGCGTGGCCGCATGCGAGAGACGCAAGTTGGTCAGGACCACAATCGAGTCATTGATCGCAATGCCGACCAACCCCATTGAACCGATGATCGCCATAAAACCGAAGGGGTATCCCGCCAGCCACAGCGGGATCATTCCCATTCCCAGCGACAACGTTCCGACGCAGCCGATCAAGGCGACCGAGCGAAATGACCGCAGCGCCAGGACAAGGACGGTGACCATCAAGACCATCAAAATCAGGACGCTACTGAGCAGGTTGCCGATCGCATCATTCCGCTTGCTCGCTTCGCCGGCGAAGGACAACGCGAAGCCTTGTGGCAAAGCCTCTTCGAGCGGTGCGATCCGTTCCTTGATCACTGCCAACGTGGCACTGGGCAACACGCCGGGCATCAGGAAACCGCTGACTTCGACCATGCGACGACGATTGAATCGCATAATGGTCGCCGTCTCGGGCAGCAGTGTTGTGTCGACGATGGTGGCAACCGGCACGGCAGTCGGGCGACCTTCCGCATCACGCGCAATCAAGTCGGAGGAGCGGAGTGCGTCCAGTCGTCGCCGTTGATCGCCGCCGACGCGAACGCGCAAGGGCAGTTGCTCGGTATCTTCCAAGACGACGCCACCGGTCGATCCGTCTAGCCTCGCGGCAAGTTGCGTCGAGATGTCGCGGGGCTGCAGGTTGACCATCCGCGCGGCTTCGGGATCGACTCGCAGGCTGGCCTTGCGAACCGTTTCGCCGGCCGTACGCCGCGTTGCGACCACCTGGGGAACCCCTTGCACCAGCGTCGCGACCTGCTCGCCAACTTCGGCCAAGCGAACCAGATCATTGCCAAAGACGCGCAGTTCAATCGGGGCATTGAACGGGGGGCCCTGCTCTAGCTGCCGCACCAGTGCAATCGCACCTGGCAATTCCTCTCGCAGAAGTTGCTGCAGTTTTGACATCCGCGCACGCATTTGCGAGGAGGCTTGCGGCGGCACTCGCACGATCGCTTGCCCATAGTTCGGCATGCCTCGTCGATTGGCGATCACGTTGTAGTAGAAGGTCGGTCCGCTGTCTCCAAAGAACCAGTCCACGCGAATCGGATCGAGATCTTGCAAAGCTTCATCGACACGTCGAGCCGCTTCAATCGTTTGGTGAATCGATGCGTCGACAGGCAATTCCAAGTGGACGTAAAACTGTTCACGATCCGACGGGGGAAAGAACTGTTCCTGTAGCTGAGTCCAAGCCAAGAAGCCGATGAATGCGGGCAAAGCGGCCAACAAGCAGGCTCGCAAGGGCCGGTGGTATAAGCCGATCAGCAACCGATGTGTGGCGGCCGCTAAGGCGGGGACGACAATCCCGTCGCGGTACCAGCGACGCGGCTTGTTCCCGCGAGAACTCATCAGGATCCCGGCGACCGCTCCAGTCATCGTGAGCGCCATGACCAGCGACAACACAACGGCAAACTGTACGCTGATCGCGATCGAGCCGACAAATTCGCCGGCGGGTCCCGGCATCAACGAAATCGGAGCGAAGGCGAGTACGGTTGTCAAAGTGGATCCGGTCAGCGGCATCGCCAGCCGACGCGTCGTTTCCGAAACCGCGTTGCTGGCCGACATGCCATTTGCCACTCGGCCGCGGATTTCGTCGCAGACCACAATCGCATTGTCTATTAATAACCCCAAGGCGATGATCAATCCAGTGATGGACATTTGGTGCAGCGGCACACCGTACAACTGGAGCGCAGCCAAAACGCCCAGGGAGCATAGCGGCAATGTCAGCGCCACGACGACCGCCGATCGCCAGCCCATCAGCAACCACGAAACCAGGGTGACGGCCAAGGCACCGGCGGCCAAATTGAATCCTAAACTGGCCAGCCGCTGCTCGACGTAACGGCTCTGCCGCATCACCGTTTCGATTTCGATGTTTTGCGGTAGGCTCCGCCGGTAGTCCCGTAATCGCTCCTCCACCGCGGTGGCCCAGCGATCGATACGCATCTCTTCCCGAACCATGGCTCCGATACCAATCGCCGGCCGACCGTGGGACAGCGCCAGTCGCGGCGCGGGATCGGGAACGCCAGCGTGGACCGAAGCGATTTGGTCGAGCCGTACGGTGCGAGCCCCATCATTGCCGGACGAGCCCGCATCGCCGGCATCGCGAGCCGACGAGGCGTCTCCTAAACGAATCGGCGTAGCGGCAATCTCCGCCACACGGCGAAACTGGTTATCGATCTCGACCAACAGGTTCTCCCGGTCGCCTCGCAGCACCCCCGCAGATTCCTTGGCATCGAAGCGGGCTAGTTGGTTGGCCAAGCTGTTGGCATCGATTCCCAGCGAAGCGGCGCTTTGTGGATCGATCGTGACCGTCACCTCTTCGCCAGGATCACCGAACAAGTCGACTTTGTCGGTTCCCGGAATGACCGACAGCATCTCCTCCAGATCGGCCGCGACGCGGCGCAGCAAAGGCAGTGAAGCGGCATCGGTGTCGGTGCCGACCACCGACAAGATTAACGCGTAGGCACGCGCTTCAACGTCTTCCAGCAAAGGCTCGCCCGCTGCGGAAGGTAGCGAACCCCGAGCGTTTTCGATTTTGCCGCGCAGCTCGCTCCAGATCGGAGCACTGTCATAGATGGTGTCGATCAGTTCAACGGTGATCACGGAAATACCGGGCCGGCTTTCGCTCCGCAATTCTTTGATCGCGGAAATCTCGCTAACGTAATCTTCCAACGGCTGCGTCACGAGCGCCTCGACGCGTCGCGCATCGGCCCCAGGCAACCGCGTGGTAATGATGGCGACCCGTTTCGTTAGCACCGGGTCTTCCATCCGCGGCATGACCGCAACACTGCTCAGGCCGGCAACCACCAGCACGATGGCGAACAGCAGCAGCATGCGGCGGTCATGAAAAAAACGATTCGACCAATCGACTTGCCTACTCATGTTTGATCAACGCGTCCGTGCAAAGCAGGTCCGCTTGCGATGGCCGCACCTGCATGCCGACTCCCACACGATGCACTCCAGTGGCAACAATTTGCTCGCCGCTTTGCAATCTGCCCTTTACCAATACCCAATCCCCATCGGTTTCCAGGACCCGGACGTCGCTGCGAGCCACCGTTGCCAACGGTGGCTTGTCGGTCGCCTGCAACCGATAGATCGCCCACAGCCCGCGGAAGCCGTGAACCAGCGCCGTACTCGGAATCCAAAACGCCTCCTCGTCGGGAGCGGTATTGCGGACCAACCGCAGCACCGCCATCTGGCCCGGTACCGGCGCGAAGGCGGCTGTCGGCAGAATGGCAATTTCTACCGCTTGCGTTTGCGTGGCGGGATCTAGATCGGGTTCGCGACGAATCACGCGGCCTTGGTATTGGTGTTCCGCAATTACCAACGCCACCTCCTGATCGAGGGTTAGTTCGGCCGCGCGGTCGGGCGGCAAACCGAGACGTGTCTCCAGACGACCATCCTCGATGACTTTCAGCACCCTTTCCCCCGGTTGCACAATCGTTCCCTCGTCCAGGAATCGTCGCGACACGTGCCCATCAAAAGGAGCCACCACTTCCGCGAAATCGAATTGGACTTTGGCCAGATCACGAGCCGCCTCGGCCGCTTTAAAATTCGCGCGGGCTCCGTCGATCTGTTCCGTGCGGGTTCCCTCCTCCAACTCCAGCAGCCGTTGCCGCTCCGCTTGCAGCGCCGCCTGAGCCGTTGAAACCGCGAATGTGGCGTCATCGAGTGCCTGTTTTGGCGAAGCGTTTTGCGCGTGCAGCGTCCGCTGACGTTGTAAGTTTGCGGTCGCTTGTTGCAGCAAACTATCCAGCCGATCGACGTCGGCTTTAGCAGTCGCAATGGTCTGGTAACGCGGTCCACGTTGGGCTTCCATCAGCGATGCCGCGGCTTGATCGCGCTGTGCGTCCGCCGAGGCCAATTGAGCCCGTAGATCCAGATCGTCCAACTCGGCCAATCGTTGTCCCGCCGTCACCCGATCGCCTGCTTGGACGAAAATGCGGCGAATGATTCCGGAACGTCGAAAGGCCAGTTCGCTGGAACGGGCTGGCGTGACTTGGCCGCGATACTCTTCATAGCGAATCGGTGCGGCGTCGTGCCCTACTGTCCAGACCGCAACGGGCATCGATTCCAGATCCTCTTCGGTCGCCTGCCGCTGTGCCTCGCGGGCATCCGTGGAACGCTGCGAGCTTGCACTGGCCCAAGCAAGACCAGCCGCCAGCGTCAGTAAAATCACGCCGCCACTAAGCACAATCCCGACGCTACCCCGCTTAGGCAAAACCTTGTTTTGACGCTCAGTCATTTTGGGCTTCTCGAAGTGTGTCGGCGAATTGATCGAGTTCCGCATAAGCGGTTTCGGCAAACGCATCGTCCCGTTGGGCGTTGTACAGCGGTTTCCAACGAATGCCGTCCATCATCGCATGGCAATTGCGACGAATCGTAAGTCGCGGGTTCGCGATGCCAATGGAGGCTAAAGAAGGACTGGTCGATTCCAGCAACAAACCGCCATAGACGAGCGACCAGAGCCCGAAGATGATCGGTTCCACGCCGTGCCGGTAGGACAGCCCGCCCGTGTCCTTCGGGGCGGGCAAAGTTAAGTCACCGACGGCGATGGCGTCGCGCACAATACCGCCGATCGTCATCACGCAGCGACCTTCGCAGCTCCGCAGCAAATCCCGTCTTTGGGCTGAAGTTTTCGCCAAAATCGCGTCGTGACGAATCACACATTCGGCTGAAAAGTGAGCCGGAAACTGGCTCACAAAAACTTCGCAGGCCAAGCCGATCGCTTGACACCGCTGGCGTGGCCGACCGGACATCTTGGCCGCCGCGTCGAAGAGAGCAAACCGGGTCTCCACCGCTTGCACCGCCAACGCCAGAGCGATCTCTTCCTTGTTGCAAAAGTCGTTGTAGACGGTTCCTTTGGCTTGCCCAATCTGTTTCGCGATTTCGTCCATCCGAATCGCTTCCAAGCCTCCGGACAGCAGCATCGGCTGCGCCAGACTGAGGATTTTCTGACGCCGCTGGGCGATCTTACGCTGCTTGGGGGTGGTGACCGTATGGCTCATGAAAATGACGTTAAGTCAAAAATGACGCAACGTCAAGTTAGTTCTCGGAAGAAACTCCCGCGCTGAACGGACCGTTCAGCGGGCGTCCTGAAGAGGACACCAAGCATTAGTCGGCGAGCCACAGCGATTCTTGATCGCGGTACTAACGCGCGTCGACTCGGAGCATTTTCAATGTCCGTTCGGCGGCATTGATTTCGAACCGGAAGTTTTCCAGAAAGCTCATCCCAAGCAGCGGTTCGGCTCCGGGAGCAGTGGTTTGGAGCACTGCGGCGGCCACGTTTTCGGCTTCGAATTCACCGACACGCAGTTTCGGGATCGTGATGCCTCGGGCAGCAATGGTCCGGCCGTCGGCCAAGACCATTTGCATTTCCCGTGCATCGGGCGGAACGACAATGCCCAGCGCGTTGGCCGTTGCCACCGGGAAACTGACGATCGAGGCCCCACTGTCGACGACCATCTGAATCGGCTTGTCTCCCACCACGACGGTCACCATCATCGAACCACCGGTGATCTCCAGCGGTATGGTCTCGCTGAAGATCTCTTGCTCGATTTTCTTGATGCGACTGTCCAGCGCCCCCAAGACATCATCCGCGGTGAGTCCGGCGGGCGTTTCGGCGTTGGCTACCATCACGCGGAGCGCGATTTGGACTTGCTCCCGCGCCATGTCGGTCGCCAGTTTGTCGCGGAGCTGTTTAAATTGGTTGCGAATCACCAGCACCGTTTCGGCATAGTCGGCTTCGGCTTGATTTAGTTTGCCACGTTTGGTGCCCAGATCTTGCGCTCGCTTTTCCTGTTCGCCTTCGAGCGTCCGAATCTCCACCGTGGTGGCATTCAACAAGCCGACGATGCGGTTGTTCGCCGCGGTGTCGCGGCCTGCCACGCGAGCGAGTTGAAGATTCAACTCGCCGTATTGCTTGGTCAGTTGCTGCGTTCGATTGCGGAGGGCGGCCAATTGGTCAGCGGCGGTTTTCCAATCTTGATAGACCAACCGCAGTTCGCGTTTGGAGCGAATCAGTCCGGTTAGGGCGCGAGAGATGTCGGCCGTGTTCGTCGCCTGGATTGTCTTGCCGCTCTGACGCAAGCCTACCTGTGCCAGGATCTGCTCCGCTTTGGCGACCACATCCGCGTCAAATCGAGGTGTCGGCGGGGCTTGGGCCAAGCCCGCGTCAGGGCAGATCGAAGTGGTCAGCATCAAGACGACGAATAGGGCGATCAGCCGCCGCGGTTGGGAAAACCGTGGGCGAGAAAACCGTGGCCGATTCATGATTGGTAGAGCTCGGTTCATGATTCATTCGCCACTTTTGTAGTCGTAAAAACGTTTCGACCGCGGATCCAAGGCATCGCGATCGGGAGCGAATTCGAGTTGTCAGATTTTCCAGCAGCGGACAGCGTCCCGCCGGATCAGCTCAGTCGTTTCGCTGGCCAGCCCGTGCCAGTTCACGAAAGAACGTTGGTAGTCGATGGGGCCGTCCGGTGCGGTCGACACAGGCGATCGTCGATTCGGCCGAAACAATCAGAGCTTGGTTTCGATGGAGCGTATATTGGTGCCGAATTCGGACCCCTTTGGCTTGCACGACTTCGGTTGTCAGCGTCAGGAAATCATCGAATTCAGCCGGCAAAAAGTACCGTACGTTCATTTCGGTAACCACTAACATCAGCCCCTCGGCTTCGAAGGTTTTGTAGTTCACCCCGGCGGCACGCAGCATTTCGACGCGGCCACGCTCGAAATAGTTCAGGTAATTTCCGTGGTGGACGCGCTGCTGACCATCGGTTTCATGGTATTCGACGCGAAATTGAAGCGCAAATTTGTTCAGCATCACACCACGAATGGGTTGTCGGAGAGGTGTTTGACCACAACTGCTTGCTAAGCCTAAACTGTCGCCACAAGATACCTCGTTATCGTGCACATCCATGACTGTAAGCAACCCCAACGACTGAGATCGCGATGAGCTTTGGAGAAGGATCGGGAACCGAGTTCGAGACGATGCGAGGTCGCGATTTTCCAGCGATTCGCCAATTTACCGTCTTTATGGAAAACCGCGTCGGACAGTTGCTCGAAGTCGTCCGCCGATTCGAGGGGACCGGCATCCGGGTCGTGGCGCTGTCGATCAACGATTCCGCCGAATGTGCCTTCGTCCGGCTGGTGCTTAGCGACTGCGAACGCGGCCGCGAACTGCTCGAGCGAGCCGGTTTGGCGATTATCGAAACCGATCTGATCGGCGTCGAGTTGCCCGACAGCCCTCAGCCGTTGCTGCGAGTCTGCACGGCGTTGCTGGCAGCGGAGATCAACATCATTCAGGCATACCCTTTGCTTTCGCGTCCCAACGGTGCTCCGGCCGTGGCATTGATGGTCGACAACATCGACTTGGCCTTGGACACGCTGAACAACAAGGGCTTTCGGATGATCACCGAGGGTGACCTGAAAGACGACGCGCCCGATTCCTAACGCGACTGCCCGAGAAACCGACCGCCCAAACGCTCGCTGGCGGATGGCTGGGTCGACATGATCATTCGAAATCGCTTGCTGATCCCTTTTTCGTCCTGGAGTCCACCATGTCGACCGATTCTCCATTTTCCCCGGCGGGACAAGCTCCACAGCCTCAGCCACCGACCAAGGACAACACCGGGACGATCATCTTGATCATTCTGGCGGTGACCTTCTTTCTCTTTTTGGTCTGTGCCGGGTTGTTAGCACTGCTGCTAATGCCGGCAATCACCGCCGCTCGGTCGGCTGCCACGCAGGCTCAGAAAAACAACGAGCTGAAAATGGTTGCCTTGGCAATGCACAACTATCACGACGTGCATCGTCAATTGCCTGCCGCTTACAGCACTGATAGTGACGGAAACCAATTGGGCAGTTGGCGCGTGGCGCTGACTCCATTTTTAGAATCCCAACACATCTGGGATCAGTGGGACAGCACACAAGCTTGGGACAGCCCGGCCAATCAACCGTTGCTCGAGCAAACGCCGACGGAATATCGCGCGGTCGGTGACGAACCGGCCGGTGCGCACAGTGGCGAGACGCATCTGTTTGCGATTCGCCATCCTCAGACCGTCTTTGGTTCGAGTGAACCGGTTCGGTTCCGCGACATCCTCGATGGGACCTCCAACACGATCGCCCTGGTTTATCTCCCGAACGTTTCGGTTCCCTGGACGTCCCCTCAGGATATCAGCTTGGAAGAGGCCTACGTCCACATCAGCCAAACGACTCCGCAAGCGCCGGTCTACTTTGTGATGTCCGATGGTTCGGTGAGACGGGTCACATCGCCACCAAGCCAGGAAACCTTCGAAGCCTTGGTGACTTACAATGGTCGCGAAATGATCGACGACGATGCCTTCTAAGCGGGCAGGCAGGAATCATTCGGTAAAGGAGCCGCCGTAACGACAGCCGTGGGTCGTGAACCTCAGGCGCTAGTTAGTCGCAGGCCCGTGAACCTCAGACGCTAGCCGTGGGCCCGTGTTCCCAAACGCAAAGCGATCATCGGCACAGACCTAGGACGCAGGCCCTAGGAA
>CAYZHQ010000048.1:3061-40185 GCA_964477385.1 uncultured Pirellulaceae bacterium | reverse complement strand
GCGTCCTTTCATACGGGCGACGAACAACACCGGGCTTACGGTCGGCTTAATGCTGCATATGATTTGAATCTGCCGAGTACTCCAGTTTGATTCAAGCCGTCGAATTCCGTCGGCTTCCAGAGCTAAGTCAAGCCTTTCGAAGAACGCCGCGTCGGGTAACGGAGGAAAGGGACCGTCGGAGGTCCAGCCTGTCCAGCCGTAACGCACATGGAACGCCGAAGAATGAATCGTATTGGATGTATAAATCGGCGTTGGAGGCATCCGGCTAGCCTATCAAACTTGGCTTCCTGCCGGGCAAGCCGGCAGGGGAGCAGAAACGGCCAGCGGGGCGAGCCTGCTGGGGTGACCGGACCTGGATCCCGCCCCCCACCGGCTTGCCCGGTGGGAGCGCTAGTTTGCCAGCTAGACGCGCGCCGACGCCAAAAACCACGCCGCTCCTCCACCCCCGGCTAGCTTGTCTGGCCGGGGCAAAAGTCTGGCATAATAGAATCCCATCGTTTTGTGTTCGCTCCGAGGGTTGGTGCGGACACTTCCTTGTTCCTCCTACAAAGACTTTCCCGATGCCGATTCGATTTGAGACCGTCATGATGATCGCTGTGCTGGTTTGTATGGTCGCCAACGGCTTGCAAGCCGACGATCCACGCGAACGTTTTGAAGCACGCGAATACAAAAACGCCGCTGGCGAGCGCCTGCTGTATCGCTTGCTCAAACCGCACAACTACGATCCCGCCAAGTCTTATCCGCTGGTGGTCTTTTGGCATGGCGCGGGGGAACGAGGCGACGACAATGCGCGCCAGTTGGTGCATGGCATGAAAGACTTTGCCAGCGATGAAAGGATGGCCAAGCATCCCGCGTTTGTAATTGCGCCACAGTGTCCGACGGACGAGAAATGGGCGAACGTTTCTTGGTCGGAGGCGCAGCATACCATTCAAGCCGAACCGAGCGATTCGATGCGTTTAAGCATCGAGCTGATCGATACCTTGCAGAAGGAGTTTTCCATCGATGCGCAGCGATTGTATGCGTGTGGCTTGTCGATGGGCGGCTTTGGGGTTTGGGACGCGCTGCACCGTTATCCACAGCGTTTCGCAGCAGGCATTCCCATCTGTGGTGGCGGGGATCCGGCGGGAGCAAAAGCGATCGCCAGCGTGCCGGTTTGGGCTTTCCATGGCGGAGCCGACCCGGTCGTCAAACCGAACCGCTCTCGCGAAATGGTGACGGCGTTGCAGGAAGCCGGCGCGACGCCAAAGTACACCGAGTATCCCGGCGTCGGCCACGATTCCTGGACGGCGACCTTCGCCAACCCCGAAGTCCACCAATGGCTGTTCTCTCAGCGCAAGGAAAAGTAGGCCGCACCGCATCGGCAACAGCACCCTGCCGGTGCGGGATTATTTTGCTTCGATGCGAACGGGCGTTGGTGCAACCAACGTCAGCAGTCCTGGCAGGTCGCCATACTTGACCGCGCCGGGTACGAAATTCGGATCGCGGTAGGAGGTGATGCCGTCGAAGCGAAATTGGTCGTCGGCCAAACGCAGTTCGGTCAGGTCATCGGGCCCGGCCATCGCCGCTGCTGCGGCGGCGATCGGTTCGGCACCTGGGCGGCCAAGCAGCACCACGTCGGCCGATTTCCAGTCCCCGGTCTGCGTCAACGCAATCAGCGTCATCACATCGTGCACGCGTTGCACAAACAGCGTGGAGTTATAGGTAAACGTATAGCCCGCGTATTGCCGCGGATTCTTGACAACGCGTTGCTCCTGGACCGGCAAACCATCGGGCGTCCATTCGCCTTGACCGAATAGGTCGGCGGCGATGATCGAGTGACCGGCGTCCAGCAACCGCTGCGCTGCCTCGACCGGCACCCCCTGTTCGTTCAGTAAGCTGGCTTTTCCCAAAGCGTCGATCCACAGAACAACCTGTCCGCTCGGCTTGGTTTTGCTGGGCGTCAGGGTCACGACGGGAATCACTTCTCCGTGCGTCGTCAGCCGTACGACTTCTTTCTTCAGTACGAATGGATCCTGCGTCGGTTCGCCGGCGAAGGTCCGTTCCAGTTCGGTTGGGGCTGGAACGGTGCGTCCGATGATCGTTCGCCAAGCCGGTTCGATCACATCGCGATACGCTTTCAGAGCCTGCGGATCATCGGTGCGCAGCGCGTCGATCTGCTGCTTGGCTTGTTGGTCAAAAAAAGTGGTGATGCTTTGCTCGTGTTCATCTCCGCCTGGAGGCTGAGGATGTTTTTCGTTCCAAATCGCTGCCTCTTCGGCAGATAGCGGCTCCCAATCTTCTTCGACAATTGGTTCCTTTACACCGAGCCCCAAATGTTTGTTGAACCAGTGGTACATCATGCCGCGCGTGACGTAATTGAAGTTGTGCGGAAAATGGGTCATGTCGCGGCACAGCACGTTCTCTCGTTTGCCGTACAGTTCATAAACTTGTTGCAATTGCGGATAGCCATCGATCATCATCTTGATTGTCCAGTCATCGGCAGCCGTCATCGCTTGGGGCCGCGGCGCCATCAACGCAGCCAGTTCGACGTTGCCGGTACCGATCCGCAGCAATGAACAATTCTCGCAGGTACAACCGCCTTGCATCGAGACGCTGACCATGCCGTTGGGGAACGATGCGATGGGACGCTGGTCGATGGCTCCCAGCAAGATCGTCTGCGTGCCGCCGCCGCTGTTACCGGTGACGGCTAGCCGTGCCGGATCGGTATCGGGTAGCTGCTCGAGAAAGTCCAGCGAGCGGATCGCGTTCCAGGTCTGCAGTCCCATGATCGATTGCAACCGCAGCTCTGCCTGAACGGTAAAGAAACCCCATTTTCCATCATCGGTTTTGCCGCCGGCGTACAGATCGCGCGGTTTAGCGTAGCGGTGAGCCAAGTCGTAAGAGATCTGTTGGCTGTCGGCATATCCGAGCATATCAAACATGAACACCACACAGCCCATTCGCGCCAGCTGGGCACAGCGGGCGAGCTTGGGGAAACTGCCCGAGCCTTCGAAGCGTTCTTGACCGTTGACGATCATCCGCCGCACGGTGTTGACATCGAGTTGTTGCATGCGGCCACCGTGGCCGTGAGGACACAGCACGCCCGGGACTTGGCCATCAACGTGTTCGGGTCGAAAAAGGAAACCGGTGACGAAATGTCCAGGGACGCTTTCGAAAGTAACCTTTTCGATGGTGAAACCGTCGCGCAGGACTTTGTCGCGGATCACCGGGTTCAGTGGCGTCCGAGCGGGTAGCGGCCACAAGCCGTTGGCCACCAAGACGCGTTGACGGAGCTGCGTCGCGCGCGCTTCCCAAGCCTCCAAGTCGCTCGGTGGGAGGAAGGGAAAGTAACCGTTGAGGTCTTTCGGATCCTGAGAGCGAATGTCCTGGGGCGGCGTCGCGTTGTCGAACACCGTGGTGGCGGCAAAGGCTTGACCGCCACGCCCGGCGACGACGTCGGAATCGGCTGCGTCGACAGGCGAGAGAACTGCCAAGACCAGCGACAGCCACAAACCGCAAAGGATAGCAGTTCGGGCAACACGAAGCGGAGCAGCTAAGGGGAATCGCATCGGGGGGCTCCCAAGAATGGCCTGGAGTGGATGGAGGTGGGACCGATCATTGTAACTCACTTCAAGAGCCCTCATCGACGCCTGCAAAAATCTCTCGCAGGGCGTTATCCTGTGAGGATGAAAATTGCAAAATTCCTCCACGGCGATTCGCAAGTTGCGATCGGCCGTGTTGTCGACGCTTCGGTGATTCCACTCGATTTGGCCGCCGCTGGTCTCCGCCAGTTGAGCGACTTGCTGGACGCGGAGGACCCGCTGAACACAGCGGAGAGCCTTCCGGCAGCTGCGGCAGTGCCGCTCGCTAGCGTGCAGTTGTTGCCTCCCATTGACCAGCAAGAGGTCTGGGCTGCCGGAGTCACTTACCGTCGCAGCCAAACCGCACGGATGGAAGAATCCGAAGCGGCCGCGTCGTGCTATGACCGCGTGTACACTGCCGATCGGCCCGAACTGTTCTTCAAAGCCACGCCGCAACGCGTGCGAGGCCACGGGCAACCGCTGCGGATTCGCTCCGACGCGACCTGGAATGTGCCCGAACCAGAGATCACCTTAGTGCTCTCCAAGGCGATGAAAATCGTCGGCCTCACTATCGGTAACGATATGAGTTCGCGCGACATCGAAGGGGAGAACCCACTGTATCTGCCGCAAGCCAAGTGCTACGACGCGTGTGCTGGACTGGGCCCCTGGATCACTTTGGCATCTCCTTTGCCACCGGTTGATCAGATCGGTGTCCATCTGGAAATTCGCCGTGGTGATGCCATCGTGTTTGACCAGCGAACGTCCGCGGCGGAAATGGCTCGCGGGTTTGAAGATTTGGTCAGTTGGTTGGCTCGCGATAACCCTTTCCCCAACGGTGCCTTCTTAATGACCGGCACGGGCATTGTGCCCGACAGCTCTTTCACCCTGCATCCAGGCGACATCGTCGACATCACCATTGATGGTGTCGGCACCCTTTCCAATCCAATCATCCAAGACCAAGCATAGAGATTCAATCGATGGCAACTGCAACCGAGACGCAACCTGTTCTGATCAACGGTCAATGGCGCAGCGCCCAGGCGACCGACACCTTTCAAGCGACCAATCCCAGCACCCGCGAACCGCTGCCAACATCCTTTCCTGTCAGCGGTTGGGAAGATTGCGACGCGGCGCTCGCCGCAGCCGCAGCGGCAACAGTGGAACTGCGGCGTTTGCCCGCCCAGCAGATCGCTAACTTCCTGCGTGCTTACGCGAAGAAAATCGAAGCGGCTGCGGAGACGTTGGTGGAAACCGCTTTCGCGGAGACCGGTTTGGCTCGCAGTCCTCGCCTAGCCGACGTCGAACTGCCGCGGACGGTGAATCAATTGAAGTTAGCCGCCGCGGCTGCCGAGAGTGGCGACTGGGCGTGCCCGATCATCGATACGAAAGCGGGCATCCGGTCGTGTTTTGAAACCTTGGGCCCGGTCTGTGTGTTCGGGCCAAACAACTTTCCGTTTGCATTCAACAGTGCTGCCGGAGGCGACTTCGCAGCGGCGATTGCAGCAGGTAATCCGGTAATCGCCAAGGCCAACACTTCGCATCCCGACACCACGCGATTGTTCGCCGAACTGGCTCTCGCGGCACTCGAAGAAACCGGCCTGCCGGCAGCCACGGTCCAGTTGTTGTATCGGACCAGCCACGCCGATGGGGCTCGCTTGGTGTCGGATCCGCGCTGCGGCGCGACCGGCTACACCGGCAGCCGCCGCGCTGGGTTGACGCTCAAGTCGGCTGCCGATGCCGCGGGCAAGCCGATCTATCTCGAACTCTCCAGCGTCAATCCGGTCGTTATCACTCCGGCGGCGCTGCAAGAACGAGGCAACAAGATTGCCGACGATTTTGTCACCAGCGCCTTGATGGGCAGCGGACAATTCTGCACCAACCCCGGCATGGTCGTGCTGATCCAAGACCCCGCCAGCGAGACATTTATCGACACGATTCGCCAGCGGTACAGTGACGCACCGGCCGGGACGTTGCTGTCGCCCGCAGTCGCCACATCGCTCACCGCTAGTATCGAAACGCTGATGAATGCCGGGGCGGAGCGTTTGGCAGGAGACGGTCAATCGGCCCCTGATCGCTGTGCCGTGTCCAACACCTTGCTGCAATGCAGCGGTGCCCAATTCCTCAGCGATCCCGAAGTGTTTCAAACGGAAGCTTTCGGCAACGCTTCGCTGTTCGTTGTCGCCGAAAATCTGAGCCAGGCGACGCAAGTCCTCGACGCCTTAGAAGGCAACTTGACCGGTTGTTTGTACACCGCCACCGATGGTAGCGACGAAGCGTCTTATCAAGCGTTGGCTTTCGCACTCACGCCGCGAGTGGGCCGCCTGTTGAATGACAAGATGCCTACCGGTGTGGCGGTCAGCCCGGCCATGAATCACGGTGGTCCCTATCCCGCCACCGGGCATCCCGGTTTTACCGCGGTCGGAATCCCTACTTCGATCGCACGGTTTGCAAAGTTGACCAGTTACGACAATGTGCGCGCCGATCGGTTGCCTGCCTTGTTGGCTGACAAAAATCCGACCGGTAGCACATGGCGTTACATCGACGGCGAATGGTCGCAAAACGACGTTGTGGTGTAAGCGGCCCGCAGCGCGCCGCACGAGGCAACGTTTTTGGGGTCGGTGAAGAAAAAACTGACGCGTGGTCCCGTTCCAATTTCCTCCTTCCGAAAACGTTGTCATGCCTAACAAACTTGCCGACGCGCGCAGCCCTTACTTGCTGCAGCACAAAGACAACCCGGTGAACTGGTACCCGTGGGGCAAAGAGGCGCTCGACAAAGCCAAAGCGGAGAACAAGCCGATCTTTTTATCGGTCGGTTATGCGGCTTGTCATTGGTGCCACGTGATGGAACACGAGAGCTTCGAGAACGAAGCGATCGCGGCCAAGCTGAACGAACATTTCATCAACATCAAGGTCGATCGCGAAGAACGCCCCGACATCGACCAGATCTACATGAACGCCGTGCAGATGCTGACCGGACATGGTGGTTGGCCGATGAGTGTCTTCCTGACGCCGGACCGCAAGCCGTTCTACGCCGGCACCTACTGGCCGGCTGAACCGCGCGCCGGCATGCCGGGCTTTACCGCGGTGATCGATGCGGTCTCCGACGCCTGGGAAAATCGCCAAGCCGACGCGAATAAGTTTGCCGATGAGATCACCGAATCGCTGCAGCAAATCGCTGCCGGGCCAACTTCGGATGCCGACGCGGTGGCTCCCGCCGCTGTGATCGACCAAGCTTGCGAGAGGCTGGTGCGGGTGCATGACAAACAGTGGGGCGGCTTTGGCGATGCGCCGAAATTTCCACACGTTTCGGATATCGAACTGCTGCTTCGCTGCCATTATCGGCGGCCCGACAAGGCGGTCCTGGCGGCAGTCCGCACGACGCTCGATCGCATGGCCGAGGGCGGTATCTACGACCATTTGGCGGGTGGTTTCGCACGCTACAGCGTCGACGCACAGTGGCTGGTGCCGCACTTCGAAAAAATGCTGTACGACAACGGTGGTTTGGCAGCGGTTTACCTGCATGCCTATCAAGCCACCGGCGATGTCAAATACGCGACCGTTGCCGATCAAACGCTGCGGTACTTGGTTCGCGACATGACCGATGCGGCGGACGGCTTTCACAGCAGTGAAGATGCCGATAGCGAAGGGGTCGAAGGCAAATTTTATGTCTGGAGTTTGGACGAAATCCTGAAGGTCTTGGGCGACACGCGCGGCAAGCGGTTTGCCAAAATCTACGACGTCACGCCGGGCGGGAACTTTGAAGGCCACAACATCCTGCACCTATCGGTCCCGCTGGCAACCGTGGCAAAGAACGAAAATTGGGACCTGAAAACGGTCGAGCAGGAACTGGCCGAAGACCGCGAAAAGCTGCGACTGCATCGCGATCAGCGAGTCCATCCCGGTCGCGACGACAAGGTGCTGACCAGTTGGAATGCACTGGCCATCCAAGCCCTCGCGTTGGGCAGTCGTGTGCTGAACCAGCCCGAGTATGCCGATGCGGCGGAGCGGGCGGCCCAGTTCATCTGGACCACCATGCGTGATGAAAACAGTCGCCTGCTGCACGCGTTTCGCAATGGACATGCCCACCTGTTGGCATTTCTCGACGATTACGCCTACACCATCGAAGCCTTTATCGCCCTCTACGAAGCGACCGGTCGGGCGCGATGGATTGAGCGCGCCGGAAAACTGGCGACACAGATGATCGAGTACTTCGAAGATGACCAGGCGGGCGGTTTTTTCTACACCGCCAAGGATGCCGAATCGCTGATCTCCCGCACCAAGGACTGGCACGACAATAGTATCCCCAGCTCCAACGGTTCGGCAGCGGCCGGCCTGATCGCGCTCGGACGACTGACCGGCAACGAAGCTTTCTTGAACGCTGGTCAACGGACGCTGCTGGCGGGAACCGAGGTGATTCAAACCCAAGCTGCCGCAGCCGCAAAATTGTTGTTGGCGCTCGACCGTTGGCACCATGCCAACCAGCAAGTGGTGGTCTCCGCCAAAACAGCCGAAGCGAGCCAGCCATTGCTGCAAGCGTTTTTCTCGCAGTACTTGCCCCATACTACGCTGGGCATCGTCACCGGCGAAGCGATGACCGACGGACCGGTTGCCAAGCTGGTGGCCGGTAAACAACCGCTCCACGGTCAGCCGACGGTCTATGTCTGTCAGGACTACACCTGTGATGCACCTCAAAGCGGCGACGAAGCGCTCGCCGCGATCAACGCCCTGACGCCTTAAGACGACGTGTTGTTAAGCTCCAAATGTCTCGTCCCGGCCGCGAAGCGGTGCGCTAGGCCAACAGGCCCGAGATCACTTTGCCGTAGACATCCGTCAGCCGAAAATCGCGACCGGCATAGCGGTAGGTCAGGCGTTCGTGGTCGATCCCCAGCAAGTGCAGGATCGTCGCATGGAGATCATGCATGTGGACTCGATCGGTCGCCGCGCGAAAACCGAATTCGTCCGTTTCTCCGTACGCCAGACCTCCGCGCGATCCGCCGCCGGCAAGGAACGCTGTAAAGCCTTGCGGATTATGGTCACGGCCATCTTTGCCTTGTGCCATCGGCGTCCGACCGAACTCGCCACTCCACACGATCAGCGTTTCATCCAGCATTCCGCGTTGCTTCAAATCCTTGATCAGGCCAGCGATCGGTCGGTCGGTCGCCAGGGCATTTTTCTCATGCCCTTTGCGCAGGCCACTGTGTTGATCCCACACATTGCCCGAGGAAACTTGGATGAACCGCACCCCCGCTTCGGCCAACCGCCGAGCCAACAAACAACTCCGCCCGAAGGCTTGCGTTTCCTTTTGATCGATCCCGTACAGTTGCTGGATCGACGCCGGTTCTTGATCGATCTCCAACACTTCGGGAGCTTCGGCTTGCATCCGAAAGGCCAGTTCATAGGCGGCGATCGCACCTTCGATTTGAGCATCCGGACCGCTCCGCCGAAGATGCTGATGGTTCAGTTGTTGCAGCAAATTCAGTTGCCGAGTTTGCCGCTGCGAATCGGATTCGGCGGGCTGTAGATTGGCGATCATGCCGTCACCGATTTTGCCGTTCGAGCCGATCGCGGTGGCTTGATGCTTGGTCGGTAAAAAAGCCGAACCATAATTCCTCGGTCCGCCGTGACTGGTAGCGGGGCTGACGGCGACGAACGACGGCAAGTTTTGATTTTCGCTACCCAAGCCGTAGCTGACCCATGATCCGATACTGGGACGCACCAGATTGTCGCTGCCGGTGTTCAGCATACTGACCGCCTGCCCATGCGATTGGCCGCGACTGTACATGGAACGGACCACGCATAGGTCATCGGCGCACTCCGCGATTTCAGGGAGCAGTTCGCTGATCCACAAGCCACTCTGACCGTGGCGCTGGAATTTCCAGGGACTTTTCATTGCCACCGGACGCGCATCGACGTTTGAAGGCAGGTCGACCGAAACGGTCTTGCCATCGTTGCGATCGAGTTCAGGTTTGGGATCGAACGTGTCGACTTGGCTGGGGCCGCCATGCATAAACAGAAAAATCACCCGTTTCGCGCGCGGCGCGTGATGAGCCAGCAACGACTCGGCAGCCGCCGAATCACGGGCCAGCAAATCGGCAGCGGCCAACGCGCCAAAGCCGCACGCCGAGGAGCGTAAAAAGCGGCGTCGATTCGAGAGAGGCAGGAGGCTCATCCACGTATCCAAACTAGTCGAGGTAACGAAATTCAGTTGAGGCGATCAGGGTCTGTGCCAACAAGGCCCACGCGACCGCGGGATCGGGTTCCGCCGCGAGAAACGGTGTGGCCAACTGCCGCTCTTCCGCCGTCGGCGAACGCTGCAAACAGAGCTGATAAAGTCGATTCAAACGCATCGCGGTGTCTTCACCATCCGCCGTCTGTTGGGCAATCTGTTGGCTCCACTGAATCACCCGCGGATGGTTCAGCAGCAACAGGGCTTGGGCGGGAACATTCGTCCGCGGACGCTTGCCGACCAGCATGTCGGGGTCGGCAAAATCGAACACCGTTAGCAAGTCCGGCACATAACCGCGAATAATCGGCAAATGGATCGTCCGCTTGGAAGTGGCGGCGACGGCCACCGATCCCGGCGTCGCAACATTTTTACTGACCAACGTTCCGTAGGCCGCCATCGGCCGGATCGTGGGCGTTCGGTCGAGTGTGCCGGAGGCTAACAGCAACGTGTCGCGAATCGCTTCGGCCGGCAGACGACGACGATGCGCCCGCCACAACAGGCGATTTTCCGGATCGATCTTGAAAGCCGCTGCGTCAAACGTGGAGGCTTGGCGATAGCTGCGGCTGAGCACGATCCGACGGACCAAGCGTCGCGTCGACCAATCGTCACGCATGAAATCGATCGCCAAACGGTCGAGCAACTCTGGATGCGACGGTCGGTCGCCGAGGGCACCAAAGTTATCGACCGACCGCACGATGCCCTCGCCGAACAAATGCATCCAGACGCGGTTCACAAACACGCGAGCGGGCAAAGGATGATCGGGATCGGTCAGTCGTTGCGCCAACTGCAGGCGTCCACTTTGACCCTCCGGCAGATCAAGCGAATCGGCAGCGCCGCACACCTGCAGAAAGCCCCTTCGCACCGTTTCGCCAGGGTTGTCGACTTCGCCACGAATGCACACGAAGGTATCTTTGCCCGGTTGGTCGCGCACCGCCATCGCCATCGGCAGCGGTCTGGGTTGCTGCTTGCGGAGGTCTCGCAGCGCCGCTTCGAAACGTTTCAGTTCGGCTTCGGCATCGGCGACCAAGCGTTGTTGCTGCGATTGGCTCGCTTTATCAGCCGCCGCGGCCGCTTGGGGCTTCGGATCGATGGGCAAGAACTGCACGGCATCGACGATCACATAACCCGACGTTCCGGTTGTCGTCACAACCAAGCGAGCCGATTCAGCGAACGAAAAGGTCCCCAGCGAGACCCACAGGTTGTCGATCTTGGGAGTCACCGTTTGGTCGACCGCGACGGTCGTTGTACCGTCGGCATGGGTGATTTCCACCGGCACATTTTTGGCACGCGTACTGCCACCGTTGTACGCCAAGCGAACTTCGTACTGACCGCTGGCCAGTTGCGTCTCGAATGTCAGCGAGCGTTTTCCTTTTTCCTGATTGTTGTCGTGCAGGTAACCTGAACCGACGAAGCCTTTAAAGAGCGTTGAAACGGTCCAGTCACCGCGTTGGCTTGCCTGTGCGTCATCGACCACCGTGCCGGGCAGCAGTGAAGCATTGGAAGTCTTCAACTGCTTGATCTCATCCTGCACACGTTTGATCGATGCGGTCAGTTCTTGCTCGCGTTTACGGAAGTCCTCCACCGCACGGCGATGTTCCGGTGCGGCCGGCAGCGGCACATCTTGCCACGTGCTGACGTACTTTTGGCTTTCGCCTTCCAACGTTTTGGTGCTGCGAAAAATGCCTGCCAGCGCGTAGTAGTCGGCCGTTGGAATCGGATCAAACTTGTGGTCATGGCAGCGAGCACATCCCAGCGTCAGTCCCAAGAAGGCGCGGCCCACGGTGTCGATCTGCTCGTCGACGACATCCATCTCTAGTTTCGCTTTGTTGCGTTCGCTCAGCATCTTCGCACCAAGCATCAGAAAACCGGTGGCGACGATTTGAGCTTCGCGCTGACGATCCGAAGTTGCCGGCAACAGGTCTCCGGCGATTTGCTCGGCGACAAACTGATTGAAGGGTTTATCGGTGGCCAAGGCATCGACCACATAATCGCGGTATCGCCAAGCGTGATGAAACGTCGCATTAAAGTCACTGCCGTTACTGTCGGCGTAGCGCGCCACATCCAGCCAATGCCGGGCCCAGTGTTCGGCGTAGGCAGGCTTCTGCAGCAAACGATCGATGATCTGGTGATAGTGTCGCTCGGACGGGGCGGCCACAAAGGCATCGATTTGGTCGGGCGACGGAGGCAAGCCGGTCAAGTCAAACGTAACGCGTCGCAGCAAAGTTTCCGGTGACGCACCGCCGACCGACGGTAGTTGCTGGGCTTCGCGGGCGGCCAGCAGGTACTGGTCGATCACTCCGGTGGGCCATGCGCTGTCTTGCACCGGAGGAGCCGCGGTTGCCTTGAGCGGCTGGAACGACCAGAACTGCTTTCCCCGTTCGATGTCGATCGAGCGTTTCGCCGGTGGCTGCGAATGGGTGGCAGCGCGTGGATCGAACGCGCCAGAGGCAATCCACTCACGGAAGCGGGCTCGAACAGCGTCTGGCAATTTCCCCGCTGGCGGCATCTCCAACACATCGTATTCCAACGCCTGCATCAACAAACTCTCGTCCGGGTTGCCGGGCACGATTGCCGGTCCCGAATCGCCACCCGACGCCCAAGCGGCCGCCGATAGGAGTGACAAGCCACCTTCGATGTCCCCATCGCCGTGGCACTCCAGACAGTGCTTCACCAAGACCGGTCGAATGTGCGTTTCGAAAAACTCGAGTCTTGCCGCATCATCGACCGGTGGCGCGGCGCCGAGACCTTGGACCGTAAAACCTAGCGACAAGGCAACGGCCATCGACAAAAAAAGAAAACGCATGGCGGGACCGACGTGGTAGCAGTCAAAAGCAGAGGGGAAGCATCGTGGGGGCGGGGTTCTCTATTAAACCGCAAATCGGTTTGTCATTCTATCGAAATATCGCCGAACCCCAATGGAGTTTGCTAACAACGAAAATGCGAGTTCCGCAGGCAGGGGCCTCACCAGTGGAGAACAGCGGGCCGGTTCAGGCTGGTTCTGTCTTGACATTGGTCACTGCGGGGCGTTACCGACAGTTTTTTGCGGCCCGTTTGAGTCGGGCCGGTGTGCGGCTTTGCCAGCGTGACGCGTGCAATCGTCCATCTTGCGTTAGGGACTGAGCTTGGAATCGTTTGTGGTTCGAATACGACTGTGGCTATCGATCCCGCTGATCCTCGTCGGTTTGGGCTGCCGCACGGACTCTTCGCTGCACGTTTGGACACCTCCCGTCCTGCAGTCGGCCGTCGGCCAGCAAATATTGGTCGCCCCGTTGGCTGGCGACAAAAACTTGGCGAAACAGGTGCATGCCGCAATGCTGTCGGCACAACCTTCCGATCCAGGACGCCAGCTTGCCGTTCGGACCGCAGATGAACTGGAAACCCAAGCTCAAGGGTCGGTGATGTTGGCTTCGGCCATCGAATCCTCCGAGCAGGCGACGATCAGCGACCTGACGCTGCTGGCACTCGCTCGCCAAGCGGGCACGGAGTGGTTGTTGATGGGCGAAGTCTTGCCGCTCCATACGGTTCGTCACTCAACTTCGACATCCATCGAGGAACGAGCAGAGGACCGCGGCGAGCCCGAACCCATCCGACTTTCCGAGTCCGCCGATGATTCACGTTTGACAGTCGTCTGGCGGCTGTATGATGTCGCGACCGCCAGGCCTGTCGCCGATCGCGCTCTGGTAGTGGACGCGAAAGTCCTCGCCGAAAGGTACCCCGACTTAGTGATGATCGATGCGGAACCCGTTGATCGATTGGCCGTGGCGGCGGGACGGGAAGCATGGACGTTGATTACTCCTGCGGTCGAGCGGGTAACGATCGAACTAGCGAAGCCTTGGATTTTGCCGGGCAGTGCCGCCGTACGGAAAGCCAACGCCGAGGCACAAGCCGGTCGCTGGCCGGCGGCGATGCGTGCATGGCAAGCAATATTGGCCGAGCACCCGCGTCAACATGCCGCAGCACATAACTTGGCGATTGCGGCGGTCGCAGCCCAAGACTTTGCGACCGCTAGACAGCTGATCGCCCAGGCCCTGCAGAAGCGTGACAGTGCGTTTTATCGCCGCAGCTCGGCTTGGATTGAAACCAAGCAACGCGCCTACCATCGGGCCTTTGAGTTGCCCGATCCACCGGAAGGCTGGGCGATTACGCATCGCTAACCGAATCGTCTTGGTCGAGCATTCTTTCCAGCATCACCACGTCGAGCAACCGACCGTGCTTTTCACCCACGCGGTGCATTGTTCCGATCGTGCGAAAACCAAATTGCTGGTGCAGTTTCAAACTGCCAACGTTTTCGGCTTCGATCCGCGACAATAGCACGCGATATTCTAGGCCGGTCGCGCGGTCGATCAGCCCTTGCATCAGGCGCCGGCCAAGCCCTTTTCGCTGAAATTCGGGCCGAATCCACAGCGAGATTTCCGCCGTACGGGCATAGGCTTCGTAGTGCGACCAAGCCGAAAGGGACGCCCAGCCGGCGATTTTGGGAGATGCCGTGTCACTGCGGTCACTGCGGTCACTGCGGTCGCTGGCGGCTTGAGCCACCAGCACCGGAAACAGCGTGTCGACATGTTCGGCATACCAGCGCAAGGCCGCTGCATCATCCAGTGGCTGCATGCGAAATGAAGCGACGCTGTCGAGAATTTGCTGATTCAAGATCGCCGCGATCTGGGGCACGTCGGCCACCTCCGCATCGCGGATGATGAAGTCGGTCATGGGATTAGGTCTGGCATGGTCTACGTCTGCTGCTGGTCTGTCGTCTATACTGCACGTTGTAACCGATGACGCTCGATATCCTATCGAGGCGTCGTGACTTTTTGCTGGAGAAAACCTGCATGAACCTGCCCACCTTTATCCTTCCCGCCTGCCTCAGCGCTTCGTTAGCACTCGTCGCTTCGATCGCTTCTGCTGCCGATGACGCTCCACTGACTTTGGGTGACGACAGCCTCTTCACCGGTGTTCCAGGCTCAGGGCCGTTGGAAGTCGCCGATCTCGAATTGTGGCTCGCCAACCCGAACAATCACAAGCCGCTCGATTTTGAGCTTCCGTTCGGCTTGCAGGCGGCGAAACAAAACATTTTTATCCCCGAAAACAACCCGATCACGCGGGCCAAGATCGAACTTGGGCGACAGCTTTATTTCGACACGCGTCTGTCAGCCGACTCGAGCGTTAGTTGTGCCAGTTGCCACGATCCCTCGCAAGGCTTCGCCGCCGAGACGCAGTTCGGTGTGGGCATTCGGGAGCAGGAGGGAGGCCGTAACTCACCGGTCGCTTACAACCGCATCCTCAGCCGCGAGCAATTCTGGGACGGTCGCGCTGCGACCCTGGAAGAGCAAGCCGTCGGGCCGATCGCCAACCCCATTGAAATGGGAAATCAGCACGATGCCTGCGTCGCCTGCTTGAGCGGCATCCCGGCCTACAAGAAGCAATTCGAAAGCATCTTTGAAGAAGGTGTGACGATTGAAAATGTCGGCAAAGCCATCGCGACCTTCGAGCGAGCCATCGTCACCGGGCCGGCCCCTTACGACTACTACGATCCTTTGGAAAAGTTCCGTCAGGTCTTTGCCGACGATCTAGAAGACCTCGATGCGCTCCGTGAGGACGATCCCGAATTGGCAGAGCAATACGACGCGTTGGTCAAAGCGACCAAAGAGAACCCGATGAGCGAATCGGCCATCGATGGGATGAAGCTGTTCTTTGGGAAAGCCAACTGCAAAACCTGTCACGCCGGAGCTAACTTCACCGACGAGCAATACCACAACTTGGGTGTCGGCATGACGGCGGAAACTCCGGACTTGGGACGCTATGAAGTCACCAAGGACGAAGCTGCCAAGGGAGCATTCAAAACGCCTACGCTCCGCAATATCGCCAAGTCCCGTCCTTACATGCACGATGGTTCGCAGGAAACCTTGGAAGAAGTGATGGCGTGGTACACCAAGGGGGGGCACCCGAACCCGTGGTTGAGCGACAAGATGAAAAAGCTTGATTTGACCAAACAGGAAGAAGCCGATGTGGTGGCGTTCATGGTGGAAGGCCTGACCGGTTCATTCCCGAAAATCGAAGCGGGACGTCTGCCGAAATAACGCTTCGGCGACGGCTCCTTCGCGACCCATGAAAACGAAAAACGGCCTGCAAGCGAGCGGGCCGTTTTTTTATGCATCCCGTTTTTTTGCACCGAACTTGAGGGCACCGAACTTTTATCGAGCGTGCGACCCCAAAGCGGAGGCTTTCTTTATTAGAATCAGGCGACGCGACCGAATCGCCCCGCTTACCCACCGCAACGAGACACGGAAACCTTCCACATGGACAACTCCCGCGAGAGCACCGGCACCCCCGCTGGTAGCAACGACAGCCTGACCGCCGACGATGGGAAAGGCTCCCTGATTGTGACCATGCTGTCGGTGATGATGTTCCTGCAGTTCTTTGCCTGGGGGGCTTGGTTCGCAACGCTCTCGGCGGCCATGGACACCAATTTGCTGGGGGCTTTCATTGGAGGTGCCTACGAGTCGGCTCCGATCGCGGCGATTTTTGCACCGCTGTTCCTGGGGCTGATTGCCGACCGCTTGTTTGCGTCAGAAAAAGTGATGGGCCTGCTGATGCTGGTCGGCGGCGCAATCATGTTGATCATCCCCGGAATCGCAACGTCGGCAGCGGAGTTTGCCGCCGCATCGGTCCCGCAATTTACCAGCGCCGCGGGCGAATTTGATTCCGACGGGTTCAATGCTTACCAAGCCGAATCGAACGGATCCGGCCGAATGCTGGTTTGGCTGATTCTGGGGCATCTGCTCTGCTACATGCCGACGCTGGGCTTGGGCAACACGATCGCCTTTACCCACATTCCCAACCAAGACCAATTCCCCAAGATTCGGGTGTGGGGCACGATCGGCTGGATCGCCGCCGGCCTGACGCTCGGTGCTCTCGGATGGTCTGCCTCGTACAACATCTTTTGGCTGGGTGCGGTCAGCTCGCTGCTGCTCGGGGCCTTCTGTTTCTTCTTGCCCCACACCCCGCCACCGCTCAAGGGCAAGCCGATGGATTTGCGTTCGCTGTTCATGGTGGATGCATTTAAGTTGCTGGCCGATCGCAACTTTTTTGTCTTCGCGGTTTGTTCCACATTGATCTGTATCCCGCTGGCTTATTACTACGGGCTGACGGCGACCTACCTGACGCAAACCGGATTTGTCGAAGCGGGAGCGACGATGACGATCGGACAAATGTCCGAAATCTTTTTCATGCTGCTGATTCCTTTCTTCTTCCGTCGCCTGGGCGTGAAGATGATGATCATGATCGGCATGGCTTGCTGGGTCATTCGCTACGCCTTGTTCGCGTTTGGTGCCCCCAGCCAAGTCACCTGGATGCTGCTGTTAGCCGTCGCGCTGCACGGCATCTGTTACGACTTCTTTTTCGTGACCGGGTTCATGTATACCGACAAGAAGGCCCCAAAGGCGATTCGCGGCCAAGCCCAAGGATTGTTGGTCTTCCTGACGCAAGGGATCGGCATGTTCTTCGGTTACCGGATTATGGCCGGTGGTAACCTGTTTGGATTCATCCCGTTGAATCTCACGTTTGGGAAGTATGGGGAACAAGTTGAAACGGCTGCTTACGTCGAGTCTCTGAAGGCGGCTCGTGGAGACGCCGAATCGATCGGCTTCTTTGAAAAGTTCACGCAAATGTTTTCGCGTGACCTGCCCGCGGAGGTCGATCGGACCTTGCTCAGCCAAACGATGGCCGAGTGGAAAGACTTTTGGTTGTCACCAGCGATCATGGCTGGAATCATTCTCGTGATTTTCGCCTTGACGTTCTGGGA
The DNA here is from genome assembly GCA_964477385.1 of uncultured Pirellulaceae bacterium. Classification (GTDB taxonomy): domain Bacteria; phylum Planctomycetota; class Planctomycetia; order Pirellulales; family Pirellulaceae; genus Roseimaritima. The sequence goes on along the minus strand of CAYZHQ010000048.1, from coordinate 22,604 downwards.
ACGCAGCCAGCCCGATGCGATTGAACCAGCCGAGATCGATACTGCGGGTATCGACACGGCTGAGGAATAATGCATCGTTAGCTTTCGCTGGGCGACCTAGTCGTCGGCTCCCGAACCGTCTTTGATCACAAAGCGAGCTCGCAGACGCGCCACTTCGGTCGCCAATTCCGCCGCCTCGACGCTGCGTAGGACTTCGTCGAAGTCTTTGTATGCGTCGGGCGCTTCGTCCTTGGGGTACTTGCGGCAGTTCGACAAAATGTCGGCATCGTCAAACGACTTGTCGACGCGGGCTTGGTCGAGCTGCCGGATCGCAGCGCGTCGGCCGAGTCGTCGACCCGCCCCGTGGTTCACGCTGTAGCAACTCTTGGATGCACCGGCATCAGCGACCATCACCGCCGACCCCGCTTGCGGATTTCCCGGCAGCAAGATGGGATGACCGGTCGAGGCGAACGGTGTGCCCGCCAAAGCATGATGCCCCGCCGGAAACGCACGCGTCGCACCCTTGCGATGTACCCAAGCCGGCCGGTTGTCGACGATTTCTCGCTGCGCAATGTTGTGGCTGATGAAGTAGACCAATTGCCCAGTCGTCCCCGGAATCACCTCCTGAAAAGCCTCCAGTACCAAGGCGTTGATCAGCAGATGATTGACCGTTGCAAAATTGGCTCCCAGCGCCATGTCGTCAAGGTACGCGTTGGCCTCGTCGGAACCCAAGGGCGCATAGACCAATTCTCTGTCGTTGCCTGGCAGCGGGATGTTCCAGCTTGCAAACTTGTTCTGCAAGGCACGGAATTGACCGCTCGCCAACGCATGGCCGATACCCCGTGAACCACAATGCGACAAGAACGCGACATGGTCATCCCGCAGTCCGAAAGCCTGAGCCGCACGACGAGCCCGATCGTTGTCACCGACTTCGACGACTTCACATTCGCCGAAATGGTTGCCACCACCATACGACCCCAACTGTTCGGCTTGGCGATCGAAACGCAGCAAGCGATCTTCGGCACGCAGCCACTCGACGCGCGAGCGCAGCGCATCGCTGGTTTCGTCATGCCCGACATGAGCATGGTCTTCACAGCGCAGCGTCCAGTCCTGGGGAATACCGAGTTCCTGGCAAACCGCTTCCGATGCTCCTTCGATCAGAACCTGCTCACCAAGCGCCCGCGAAACGTGACGAGCTTGCGGAACATGACGGCTGCCACGGCCCGCTCCCGTAGGCGTTCGTTCGCAGATCGCGTTGATCAGTGCGCGACGAATCTGACGATCGGCAACCGCACCGGCGGGTAGATCGAGCTGCAGCAGGCTCATCGAACACTTGATGTCCACACCCACCGGCCCCGGGTAAATATGCGTGGGCGAAACCATCACACAACCCACCGGAGCTCCGTAGCCGCAATGGGCATCGGGATTCAGTACCAACTCGGTCACTCCAGGAGCCAAACGCGAATTGACCGCCTGCTGCAGGCACATGTCGTCAAACGTATCGCGGATCGCAGCGGTCCCGATCACCGTCACCGGAGGTCCCGTAGCCACGGGCAAAATGGCGGTCGCTTCGCCGGTGGGGATTAAACGATGAGTCATTCCAATTTCCTCGGAGTGGTTAAGCAATGAGCGATAAGCAGGTTAGCAGGAATGATTCCGCGGAACTCTGTTTAGCCGTTTTGGTGATAGCCACGGTTAAATCCAGGAACCGCGGCTATCGCCAAGGCGGCTCATTTAACCGGATGACTCCTGCCTGCCTGCCTGCTTAAATAAGTCTCGGGTATCTTTTGTGCGCAGCACCCGAAGGGCGAGTTCCTCGCAAAAAATACCCGACGCTTTTTTGTCGCACGATCCTCAGTCGGTGATCCATGCGGGACTTCAGACATGCTTTGCAAACCTCAGGTTCACGGCCAAACGTCACAAACATCTCTGGGCCGAGATGGCTCGCCTATTTCTGTCCCACAAAGTAATCGGTCAGCCCTCGGATCCGTCGAATCATCGATACGAGACACAGCCCCAGCACCATCAGTCCCGAAATATAGATGATGCAAAATTCGGGACGATTCCCCATGGGATCTTCCACTGTTGCCCAGAGAAAGGAAAAGCCCAGAATGCACAGCGTGGTGACAAAGACGACGAACCGCGTGCGATAGAACAGTCCACTTGCCGCGATCGTCATCGGATAGCCAATCAACAACAAGCCGCGTGGCGGAGCGGCCAGATAAATCAGTGTGGTAAAGATCAGCACATCCAACGCCGCCCAACCCCATTGCACAATGTCTTGATGACGTTCAATCACCGACAAACGCTGCAGCAGCACGCTGGACGCACCCCACAATGAAAGCAGGCTGACGATCATCAAAGCGTTCGGTGTATTTTCCCCCCGTACATAAATGGCCGTGCAAACAATCGCTAAGACCGTTCCGATCGCCGCCAAATGGCTCACCAGCACAGGCTCGCGCCGCCACCAATTGGTGAATCGATCGACGTAGGAGGGACGAGGGTGTTCGATCGGTTCACCGAGCAGGAACTTTTGCAAGTCCGCTTGGAAGTCCCCCGCACTGGCATATCGGTCACCAGGTTCTTTAGCCATCGCCCGCAAAATAATCTGTTCCAGGTCGCGCGGCAATTGTTTGTTAATTTTGCGTGGCTGTGCAGGATGACGATGCAACACCTGCAGAAGAATATCGATGGGCGTGGGGCCGGAGAAAGGAGCTTGCCCGGCGACGAGTTCGTACAGCACCGCACCGAGTGAATAGACATCGCTGGTCGGCGTCAGCAGGCTACCGCGCGCCTGCTCAGGAGACATGTAGGCCGGGGTGCCAAGAATCTGTCCCGTGCAGGTCAATCCTTTGTCTTGCTTTACCTTGGCCAAACCAAAATCGATCAGGAAGGGTTCGTGAGCCCGGTCGAGCAAAATATTGGAGGGCTTTAAGTCGCGATGGATGATGCCCGCCTGGTGAGCATGCTCAATCGCATTGGCCACCCTTGCCACGATCCGAACCGCTTCTTTGCAGGACAGTTTTTTGTCGGGAGGCAAGCTACCCAAGTCAACGCCGTCAACGAACGCCATCGTGAAGTAGACCAGTCCATGGACTTCACCGACTTCGTAGATCGAGATGATGTTGGGGTGTTCAATCGAAGCCGATGCTTCGGCTTCGGCGCGAAACCTTGACAATTCCTCGTCGTTTGACAACTCGCCGGAACGCATGATTTTCAGAGCGACGATCCGGTTCAGTTGCTCGTGCCGGGCCTTGAAGACGATCCCCATTCCTCCGCGGTCGATTTCGTGGAGCAACGAATACTCGCCAAAAGCGACCGGGAATTGAGCTTCGCCAAGGCGTGCAAAGGACCAACTGGAATTGCGACCTTGATCGTACGGATGGTTGGAATCGACCGTGACCGCCGGGCCAGCTTGAGTGGGTTGATCATCCAGTTCACTGAACAAGCCCTGCATGAATTGTTGATTGTCGAGGAACTCACAGACCGCTGCGGCGTGGTCGGGGTGTTCACGATACAGACGATCGAGGTCTGGAGCTTCACCTCGCTGTGTCGCTTCTAGATACTCCGCCAGGACGCCTTGCAGTTCCACATCGAATTCATCCGAGTTGTCTTGGCCGGTCATTTAAGTACGCAGCGGCTGGTTGTTGGGATCAATGGCGGTTGGAACCATTAGCGATTCCAACCAACGATTGCGAAAGGTCTGATTGCGATCGAGTGTAACCGCGATAGCTTGAAAGGTTTGCCAATGCGGATACATCGCTTCCAACATTTCCGGATGGACCGGGCAAAATTTTCCCCAGTGCGGCCGAGCGTCGAAGCGTTCCATCGTACGATGGACAAGTTCCGTCGCAAACAGATCAAACGCCGTGCGGCGACGTGGTTGAATGTAACTGATAAAGCTGAGCGTGTACCACGATTCATTGTCGCTTTGGCCCGGCAGTCGTGAGGCCGGAGACACCAGCGTGTCATCTGGCAGGACGCGCCGCACGCAGATGGGATAGTGCTGGACATATCGTTCGGGCTTTGGCTTTGCGGCTGATTCAACAATCAGCTCACGCACAAAATCCAGCGACGCAGACAGGTGTCGAGCCGGCACGAACACCTCGACTTCAATATGGCGGAACCGTTCGTGTTGCATTGTGAGCTGGCGATCGGAACGGTCGACGACTTTCCACCGCATCGGAATGAAACGGGAAATAAAATGTCGGTAGGCGAACCTTGTGCAACCGCGCGGCAGCCAGCGAGCCAGGGCACAGACCAGTAAATGGAAGGCAACATCCATTCCGCCCGCCCAGAAGGCCCGATACAACGGCGCATGCCAACTCCGCGGCGCATCGACTTCAACGCGATGTTGGGCAAAAAAGTCCCATCGCCAGGGAGCCCAATAGAATTGCTGCAACGGGTAAGCTGCTTCGGCCTGCAAGATTTCGGCCAACGAAGCATAACGCTGAAAGTGCTCTTCAATGGCATATTGCGGGCGAGTCGGCAACTCGATCTCGGTGATCACGCCCAGGCAGCCAAGCGAACAGCGGGCCGCCTGAAGAGTGACCGCTTGTTCGTTGTCGATCCAACGGGCGGTTGCATTCTGTGAAGAGTCCGCAAGGGAAATCATCCGGACCGCTCGGACGTAGTGCGACAAGCTGTGCCGACCCGATCCGTGGGTGCCTGTTGAAATCGCGCCGGCGATCGATTGCTCATCGATCAACCCCAGGGTGGGCAGGGTCAGTCCATGGCGATCGAGAAAGGCAACGATCTGTTTGATCTGACAACCTGCCCCGACGCGGAGCCGCGGGCCGTCGGGCGAATCGATCAGACGCATCGATTGGAAGGCACTCAAGTCAAGCAACGCGTCTTCGCAAGCAACCAGGGGGCTCCACGAATGCAACCTGCCGATACAGCGAATCTTTCGATCGCGATGGCTGTCCAGCCAAGTGAGTAGTTCCGGTTCGGTCTGTGGTTGAAAAGAAACCGCAGGCTGAACGGCAATATTACGGCCGAAGTTCCAGTGACTCGTCATTAAAGGCAGTACAGCACGGCAGCAAGAGGATGGCAAGCAGCAAAATGGAAACGATTTTGCAGAGTGATGATGCGACTGCCTACGGAAAGCTTACCGGGGCTAGATGACCGCAGTGAAACTCAGAGCCCATCGAGCGTGATGCGCTGCGCTGAAATTTGGTGGAAAGCAGAAAATCGGTGAAGCAACCGTCGGTGGCAGGCATGGCGCGCGGATTGTCTCGCATGCCGCGACGGGTTTCGTTGGACAGCGATTGCCTGTGAATGCCCCGCTATCAGCCCATTTTGGTAAATCGACGCGTTAGCGAGGTACGCGATGTAAACCTCTGAATCGCTCACACCAGCAGATCTTTGACGACGTGACCGTGAACGTCTGTCAAGCGGAATTGGCGGCCCTGAAATTTGTAGGTAAGTCGTTCGTGGTCGACCCCCAGCAAATGCAGCAGCGTAGCTTGGAAATCATGCACATGGACCGGATTCTCGGCGACGTTGATGCCCAGGTCATCCGTTGCACCATAGCTGATGCCGGGCTTCACCCCGCCGCCTGCCATCCAGACGGTGTAGGCATACGGATGATGATCGCGGCCCCACCGCGCGCGATTGTTAATGTCGCCTTGAAGAAAAGGAGTGCGTCCAAATTCGCCGCCCCAGATGACCAGCGTATCGTCCAGCAAACCGCGCTGTTTCAGGTCCTTGACCAAGGCCGCACTCGCGCGATCGGTATCGCGGCACTGGTTATACAGCTCCGTCGTTAAAGAATTGTGCTGGTCCCAGCCGGCATGCATCAACTGAGTGAACCGACAGCCACGCTCCGCCAACCGACGTGCGATGATGCAGTTATGAGCAAACGTGCCAGGTTCCTCGACACCCGGTCCATACATCTCCAGGGTTTCGCGTGACTCGTTGGACAAGTCCGCCAGTTCGGGGATGCTGGCTTGCATCTTGAACCCCATTTCATACTGTGCGATCCGGGTCGCAATTTCAGGATCTCCGAACTCCTGGAGTTTCAGCTCGTTGATCGCAGCGATATCGTCCAGCCATCCGCGCCGCATTTCTCGAGTCACGCCGGCAGGGTTGGAAACATACAACACCGGATCACCACTGCCGCGGAATTTGACCCCTTGAAACCGCGACGGCAGGAAGCCACTTCCCCAGTAGAAGTCATAAAAGATCTGACCGCAGCTGGTGTTCTTCGTGATACTGGTCATCACCACGAACGAGGGCAGTTCGTCCGTCTCGCAGCCCAGGCCATAGGTCAACCAAGCACCGATTGTCGGCCGCCCCGGCATCTCGCCACCGCTGAGCATAAAGTTGATCGCCGGAGCATGGTTCACCTGCTCGGTGTGTAAGCTTTTGACAAAGCACAGTTCGTCAGCGATCGCTGCGGTGTAAGGCATCAACTCGCTAACCCAGGCGCCACCCTGCCCATGTTGTGCGAAGGGCTCGATCGGAGCGAGCAACAGCTTGCCATCGGCTTTGCCCGTCATCGTGCTAAAACGGCGATCCCCAATGTAAGAATTGGGGACCGGTTCCTTGTGCAATTTTTGGAGGTTCGGTTTCCAGTCGAACAAGTCGACATGGGTGGGAGCACCGTTCTGAAACAGATAGATCACCCGCTTGGCTTTGGGAGCCACGTGCGGCAAATCGGGCAAGCCTGCCACAGGCAAAGCCTGCTGGCCCGCCGGCGCCGTCTGATCGGCCAAGCCATCGCGCGCCAGCAGATTCGCCAGCGCGGCGGCTCCGATGCCCGTTGCGTTACGGCCAAAGAAATGTCGACGCGTGAGATGCCGGTTATTTTGCTCGAGAGGATTCATGGCGTCACTCGCGGTTGAGGGTTTCGTCCAGGTTTAGCACCGCCAGACAGAGGTTCGTCCAGGCGGCATGTTCGGCGACCGGCAACGACGGGTCGCGCGCCGATTCGCCCACCCCCAAAACCTCGCTCGCGTGCTCGGGTTGGTCGGCATACTGTTGCCGGGAACGCTGCAATGCCGACTGCAGAATCGTTTGCTCGGCCGCGGTGGCTTCTCTGGCCAGAATCCTCAGAAAGACCTTGTCGATCCGCTCACCGTCATCCGTGGGCTCGCCCAGCAGGACGCTTTCGGCCAGTTGCCGCGCGGCCTCCACAAAGGCGGTGTTGTTGAGCGTTTGCAATGCGTGCAGCGGCGTGTTGGTGCGACTGGCTTTGACGGTACACGTTTGCCGTGATGGGTTGTCAAAGAACATTGTCGGTGCCGTGATGCGTCGCCAAAAGACATACAGGCTGCGGCGATAAAGTTTCTCGCCACTATCGCGCCGATAGATTTTTTTGCCGAACGAAGCTTCTTCCCAAACGCCGGGCGGCTGGTAGGTATTGATCGCCGGTCCACCCGACACCGGCGACAGCAAACCGCTCACTGACAACGCTTGGTCGCGCAACATCCAAGCGGGCAGTCGATAGCGAGCGCCGCGCCCGAGTAACCGATTCTGAGGATCCTGTTCGAGCAACTTTGAGTCGGTGACGCGCGACGTTTGGCGGTACGTGTGGCTGGTCACGATTAAACGCATCAATCCTTTTACGTCCCAACCGCTGTCTCGAAAAGTGGCTGCCAGCCAGTCGAGCAACTCACGGTGTACGGGCAGCTCTCCTTGTGCGCCGAAATCCTCGGTCGTTTTGACCAGACCGATGCCAAAGACCTGTTGCCAAAATCGATTCACCGTGACCCGACTGGTCAGCGGATTGTCGTCGTCCACCAGCCACCGGGCGAGCGTTAATCGATCGGCGGAAGTGGATTCCTGCGGCGAATTCGCGAAGGCTGGCAAGCCCGCAGTGATTTCGGTGGTCGGTTGGTTGTACAACCCGCGTTCCAGGACAAACGTTTTGCGAGGCTGCGGCATGTCTGCCATGACCATCACCTGTGGCACCTGATCGCTGAGCGACTTGCGACGTTTTTGCAAAGCTTCACGCTCCGACTGCAGGTCGCGGTAGCCCGCGTCGGCTGCCAAGCAAGCCGCCTCGATCTGCTGCTGCTGGGCTTTGCTGCGTTGGTCGGCGGGAACGCGCAGGCTGGTCAACCGTTTGTCGGCATCGGTCGACAAGGCAGGTTCCGCGGCCGAGCTGACCGACAGACGAAAGCGGCCGAGATTATGCAAGACGTGTGGCGAGTCAAACCGCAAGACAATTTTCATTCGCTCGTCGGCTTTCAGTTCCAGTGGTTCGCGCAATCGAAAGACCGCCGCATGGTCGCGATCGACGCGTCGCCCTTCGTAAACCGCCCAGCCCGTCTGTGGATCGTCATCGAACGCTTTCTCAATCTTCAGGCCGCCCTGTTCGAAGGTGGCCCGGGCAGTCTCTATTTCAATTTCGGTCCCCTCGGAAGCATCCGCAGCGACTTTCTGTAATGCGATTTCGGTCAGCACAAAGTTACCGCTGTCGGCGTGGGACAGACTGCCCCCAGGAAACGACTCATGCCGCAAGGCCTCCAGTCGCAAGCCGGTGATGCGTTGCAGGTCGCTGTTGACAAAGAGCGTGTAGGTGTCGTTGTCGGGTGGCGCCGAAGAGGAACTGAGCACCGAACGATCGGGCAACACCGCCAAGTCCGAGCCGCTGGCCGACAGTTTGGTTGGCAACAACGGAGCCCATTCGGTTTCGCCGGTAAGTCGTTTCGTTTCTGCGGCTTCCCATGCCGCTTGCCGGCTGAGCAATGTTGTTCGCAACGCTTGCTGCTGTGAATCGAGTTCACCGAGTTGACGTTCGAGCGCAGCGAATTGCTGTTGTTGCCGTTCGCTGGGGACGGCGAGATTGGGTGCTGTCTGCGGATTACCGCCGCCGCCGGTGACCGGCGTTTGATTGAAGAAGGCGAAGAACTGGTAGTACTCTTCGTTGGTCAACGGATCGTATTTATGGTCGTGGCAGCGGCAACAGTTCAGCGTCAGCCCCAGCCAGACGGTCCCCATCGTTTCCGACATATCCATCACGTATTCCACACGGTTTTCCTCCGCGATCCGTCCCCCCTCCCCATTGATCATATGGTTCCGCAAAAAACCAGTCGCCAAGACCTGTTGGTCCGTTGCCTCCGGCAGTCGATCGCCGGCAAGCTGCCAAATCGTAAATTGATCGTAGGGTAGATTTTCGTTGAACGCCTGCACGACCCAGTCACGCCACGGCCACATGGTGCGTTCGTTGTCGCCTTGGTAGCCATTGGTGTCGGCGTAGCGAGCCGCGTCGAGCCAATCCCATGCCATCCGTTGGCCATAGGCGGGCGAGTCCAACAGTCGTTCGACCAGTCGCTCATACGCATCGGCCGACCGGTCTTCAACAAACGCTTGGACCTCCGCCGGAGTCGGTGGCAAACCGGTCAAGTCGAGCGAAAGGCGACGAATCAACGTCGGTCGATCGGCGGCGGGTGACGCAGCCCAGCCCTCGGATTGCAGCTTGGCCTGGACGAACGCATCGATCGGATTGCGGATCGTGGCCGACGCGACATCGAGAACTTCTGGAACCTCCGGTGCAACGATCGGCTGGAATGACCAGTGCTGCTCCCAGTTGGCACCTTGGTCGATCCAGAGCCGCAGTTTTTCAATCTGCTCGGCTGTTAGGCTGCGATTCGAATGGGGAGGCGGCATCTGCAGATCGGGATCATTGGTGATGATCCGCTGGAACAGCTCGCTGTGTTCGCTCTTGCCGGGCTCCAACACGTCGGCGGCGGCGTCGGCCAAATCGAGCCGCAAACCGGCTTCGCGCGTCGCTTCGTCGGGACCGTGACAGAAAACGCAGTTCTCCGACAAAATGGGCCGGACATCGCGAGCAAAATCGATGTCGGCCGCTGACGAGGGGGACGTCATACAATAGGCCACGGAAAGCAGCATCAAGGACAAGCGAAACATGGGCGGGGAATCTGGCGGGAAGCGAGCGAAGGAGACCGTTTCGGTCAATGACGTTTACAGAAGTATAAACCATCGTCAGCCCAAACGCGCTCCAGTCATCCGGCTACGACCAGCTTTTCAGTTGCGGAGGCGCTGTCGGTTGCCCGATCAACACGTCCTGGCACGCCTTGAACCGTATTGGGCGCATTGAGTGCGTCGAGCAGTTTACGTTACGATAGAGCAGCGTTGTCGATGGCGACCCCAACCGCCGCGGGCGGTTTTTTGTCTCCCTGTGCGGGCGTTGATTCCCTAGCGACGCCGCCCCGTTAGACATTTCTCAAATCCTCGAATTTTACTGTGCAGTTTTCTATGAGCAATTTGGCGGGAAAAGTGATCGCCGTGACCGGCGGTGGAACGGGCATTGGAGCAGGCATTGCGTTGGGACTGGCCGCGGCGGGCGGGCGTGTTCTGGTGGGAGGGCGGCGACAGGAACCGCTTGACGCTTTGGCTGCCACGGCCGGCGAGATCTCCGGTAGTATTCAAGGGCATGTGCTGGACGTGGCAGACCGCGACAGCGTGGCAAAGTTTTTTGCATTCGCCACTACCGAGTTAGGCGAAGTCGACATTTTGGTCAACAGTGCGGGGGTCAACATCGCCAATCGTACGATGGCCGCGATGCAGCCCGAAGATTGGGATCGCGTGCTGCAAATCAATGCTACGGGAGCCTACAACTGCATGCTGCAGGTCTTGCCACAGATGCGCAGTCGACGTGACGGTGTGGTGATCAACATTTCATCGGTCGCTGGCAAGCGAGCCATTTCACTTGGCGGGGTGGTGTACTGCGCCTCCAAGTTCGCCATGACGGCACTTGGGACGGCAGTCAGCAACGAAGTCCGCGATGAAGGGGTTCGCATTACGAACGTCTATCCCGGGGAGGTGAACACACCGATCCTCGACAGACGTCCGGTACCGGTGACGCAGGAGCACAAGGATTCGATTCTCCAGCCCGAGGACATCGCCGCTTTGGTCGTCACGATCTGTGGCTTGCCGCCAAGAGCCCATGTGCCGGAAATTGTCATCAAGCCGACCACGCAAGAGTGGGTTTAGCTCCATGGTAGGCGAACCAGGCAACGCACCCGAGGAAGTCGACCCCGAGTCGCCCGATGACGAGGATTGGGAAGAGGTATCGCTGGAGGAGTTGGGCGCGGTCTATGCCAAAGTGATGGCGGAAGCCGACGGCACGTTTGTCGAAGCTGAAGGATTAGACACTGCCGACTCTGGCGATGCGGATGACGCACCGCAATTCGAGTCAGAGGATGAAACGGCCGACAGCGATGGGCCGGTTTCCATCGAAGGCATCATCGAAGCGGCACTGTTTGTCGGGCATCCCGACAACCAGCGCATGACCCCCAAACAGATTGCCGGGATGATCCGCGATGTTTCGCCGAAAGAGGTCGAAGAAACGGTCGACGCATTGAATGTTTCATATGCCGAAGCGGGCCAAGCGATCCGGATCATCCGCGGCGAAGGCGGCTTGCAGATGGTCTTGTCGCCTCAAATGGAAACGGTACGACGGTCGTTTTACGGCAAAGTCCGGGAAGCTCATCTGTCGCTTGGGGCGGTGGAAGTGCTTGCCCTGGTCGCTTACCAACCGGGCATCTCTGCTCAAAAAGTGCAAGACCAACGGGGCAAGGAGAGCGGCTCCTTGTTGAACCAAATGGTCCGTCGGCAGTTGCTGCGCGTCGAACGCGTCAAACCAGAGGACGGCGGCCGCACCGTGGCGACGTACTATCCCACCGAGCGATTCTTAAACCTCTTTCATCTGGACAGCCTGGAAGACTTGCCGCACGTCGAAGAAGAAGGCATCGTCAATGGTGGAGCGGGATGAGGGAAACGTCGTGAGTTGCGAGTTGCAGTGTCCAGCTAAGCGGCTCACTCGCAACTCGCAGCTTATCACTGTTTGTTCCGATAGCTTTGCCTTTGCTGAGCGTACTGCTCTGGGGTCGGCAAGTCGACGCTGTCGGGCTGGGCATCTTCCATCAGCTTGCGAAGGAAGGGCCGACACCAGCCGCACCCGGTTCCCGCGCCGTAGCATTCGCTTAACTGGCTGGCGACGCGCGGACGATGCAGCCGGATGTAATTCACGACCTTGCGTTTGCTGACGTGGAAGCACAGGCACAGTTCGTCATCGTCCCCCATCATGCGAACTGTCCCGTGGCAACGGCGGTGGCGATTCGGCAAGCGTCCAAATAGTCGGGAATGAACAGCCGTTCGTTTTCGGTGTGGATGTTGCGTTGCCCGCAGCCGAGCGTTACCGAGTGAATGCCGTGGCGAAACAGCCAGTTGGCATCGAGGCCGCCATTGGAAATACTCTGTTCGGGTTCGCGTCCAAGGGCGGCGACGGCCGCGTCGGCCGCCGTCACACTGGGGCTTTCCTTGTCCAAGCAGAAGGCTTCGTAATCGACATGGGAGTCGAAAGCGACCGAACCACTCTCGCCGGCGGCGTTGCAAATCTCTTTGGCGGCCGACTTAAATGCCTGTCGGATCGCGGCGACGATCACCGTTCGAAAGTTCGCGTCGTGACTGCGAGCTTCGGCGCGCAGGTGCACCTTGGGCGTGACCACGTTCGTTGCGTCCCCTCCCTGGAAGACACCTACGTTGGCGGTTCCTTCGCCTTCGCCGGGACGCGACACTTGGCCCAGCCAACCAGCCTCGTGCAGCGTCGTGATCGCTTTGGAGGCCATGACGATCGCGCTGGCGCCATCTTGCGGAGCGGCCCCCGCGTGAGCCGCGATGCCGGTGATGTCGATCGTCATCCGCTCGCCACCGATCGCACCAATCGTCAGCTTTTCGACCGTACCGCCATCAAAATTCAGGGCGCGATCGTGGGGGCCGATTTTGGTGGCGTCCATGTTACGAGAGCCCTCCAAACCGACCTCTTCTTGCACGCACCAACACAGCACCAGCGGCGGATGCGGACGATCGCTGGCCAGTAATTCACAGGCGGCCGTCAGCAGCGCGGCGCAGCCACTGCGGTTGTCCGCCCCCAAACCGGTGCCGGGGGCAACGCTGGTCACGTAATCGCCATCGACCTGCGGCTGGCTGCCGACGCAGACCGGGACGGTATCCATGTGGGCGGTCAGCAGGGCCGTCGGGCCGGGACCGGTTCCCGGCAAATGGACGATCAAGTTACCGACCTGGCCTGGCAGCCGTGTCCGCGTATGGGCGTCGTCAAACTGAATCGCCGACTCCTCCACACCCGCGGCGCGCAATTGCCGCACGATTTCCAAGGCCACCTCCCGTTCCTGTCCGCTGGGGCCGGGAATGGCCGTCAATTGCAGAAAACGCTGCAGCGCCGCAGCGGCGTCGATCGTTACGGTCATGGAAGCCAATCGTGGTATTTTCAGGGTGACGAAACAAACGGGCACTGGTTACAGTTTAGAGGATTCGCCTTTCGCTTGCTGCCAATGATTCACCCGCTGCCACTCGCCGATTCGCCCCCCCCCACCGACGACCGCCAGCACTTACTGGACTGGTCGCCGGAAATGCTTGTCGATTGGCTGGCCGAACAGGGGCAGCGTTCCTTCCGCGGCAAGCAAATCTGGCATTGGATCTTCCGTCAACGCGTTACCGAATTTTCGGCAATGAGCGACTTGCCGGCAGGTTTACGAGAGGCGTTAGAGACCCAGTTCGTGATCTATCGCGGCACGGTCTCCCGCGAAGAGAACTCGCCCGATGGCACCGAAAAACTGCTGATTCGTCTGGCCGATGGAGGCGAAATCGAGTGCGTGCTGCTGCGGGATGGGGTGCGGAGAAGCATCTGCGTGAGCAGCCAAGTCGGTTGTGCGATGGGATGCGTGTTCTGCGCCAGTGGGCTGGACGGGGTCGACCGAAACTTGACGCGCGGCGAAATCCTCGAGCAAATGCTACGACTGCAGGGCCATTTGCCAGCCACCGAACGGCTCAGCCACATCGTGATGATGGGGATGGGCGAACCGTTGGCAAACCTGGACCGTGTGCTGCCGGCGCTGGACGTTGCAAGGAGTCCCGAGGGGCTGGGCATCAGTCCTCGTCGCATCACGATCAGCACCGTCGGTTTGCCGGTGGCGATCGATCGATTGTCGCGACACGGCGTGCCCTACAACCTTGCCGTCAGCCTGCACGCACCGACCAATGAACTGCGCAGCGAACTGGTGCCGGTGAACCGCAAAATCGGCCTGCAACCGGTGATGCAGGCAGCCGACCGCTATTTTAACTCGAGCGGCCGTCGGTTGACGTTTGAATACGTTTTGTTGGGCGGCGTCAACGACAGTGCGCAGTGTGCCAGCCAACTGGCGGGGTTGATGCGCGGTCGCCCGGTGTTGTTAAACGTGATTCCGTACAATCCAGTGGCGGGCTTACCGTATGAGACGCCGACGGCGAACCAACTGCGGATCTTCCGCGAAACGCTGGAGCGGGCCGGCGTGAACGTCCTGTTTCGGCAGCGCAAAGGGAGCGAAATCAACGCTGCCTGTGGTCAATTGCGACGAAACCGCGTCGCCAGCGGCTAAGGATCGTGCGACAAAAAAGTGTCGGGTACCTTTTGCGAGGAACTCGCCCTTCGGATGCTTCGCACAAAAGGTACCCGACACTTTTTTATCGCTCATTACTAAGCCGGCAAACTGTCCGCCGCGTTGCTGCGTAGAACGCTTGAGTCGCCACGTAGAATGCCTGACTGGCCCGCCGTGCCTACTTGTTGGCCCTCCTAATGTTGCCCTCCCATCCGTGCTTCTTCGGTCTCTTCCGGCATGCCCCGATTGACGAAACCTAACGAATCCGACGCGGCTTCCCCGTTTTCGCGACGCTTGGAAAGGCTAACGCGCCCCCTTTCGGCGGGCCAAGTCGGCGACGTTCGCATTCGGATCGGTGGGAGTCTGCCGATTGGTTTTGCCTGTGTCTTGGCCGGCGGCTGGTGGCTGAGGACGCGACCGGGCAATGCGGACCTACCCGTTTTGTCGGGAGTCTTGGCGGCGTCATTGGTTGGCGGGGCGATCTATCAAGCCTTTGTCCGGATCTGGGTCGCCAAAACGCTGGGGCTGCATCCCACCGACGTGACCCTGCGAGCCTTTGGCAGTTGGGGAAATGTCCTGGCCACCGCACGCCAGCGACTGGTGCTGGGGCTAACCGTCCCGCTGATGACCCTGGGAATGGCTGCGGCGCTAGCGGCGATGCCACCGCACGGCGTGGGCTGGCAAGGCCTCTCGCTGCTACCCCCGGAACTGACAGGTCAGCTAACCGCGGCATCGGTATTGATCGCCTGTGTCTGGATGCTGACGGTCCAAGCCATCGCGCAAACACTGCCGCTGCCGGGTTGCCACGGACGGGAAACGCTGGTCGCCTGCGTCGATGTGGCGTTGGAACGATGGCCGGTGCTGAATCGCGAAGCCGCCGTACGCTTGGC
Source organism: uncultured Pirellulaceae bacterium (assembly GCA_964477385.1). Classification (GTDB taxonomy): domain Bacteria; phylum Planctomycetota; class Planctomycetia; order Pirellulales; family Pirellulaceae; genus Roseimaritima. The sequence goes on along the minus strand of CAYZHQ010000048.1, from coordinate 7,327 downwards.
ATTAGGGATGATGGCCATCGGTTGGCTAGCGACCAGTTTGGTGGTGCTGGCTTTAGTGCCGACCAGTCTGCTGCCGGTGTGGCCTTGGCTGGCATTGATCGGGATTGCCTGTTGGATATCTCGCGCCGCGGCGGTTCCTGAGTTAGGCATTCCGTTAACCGACCTCGCTGGAAAACCGAGCGACGCGGCATCGCCGGGATTTGCGTCCCCGCCGGTCTCACCGTGGCAGGCTTGGCGGAACTGGAAATCGCGGCGTCGATTGCGAGCCATCCGTGCCCGTGAAGTCCTCGAGGCGATCGATTCGGAGCAGCTCGATGGGATCCTGCAGCGTCTGCATGAGCAGGGGGCGAAGTCGCTATCGGCAGCCGACAAGGCGGTGCTCCAACGTGTCAGCGGTCGTTTGCGTGTTGAGCGTGGCGAGGGTCACGTTCCCAGCGGCGGCCAGCGGACTTAAACTACGCTCTGTCTTTCTTTTTTCTCTCTCGGCACCAACCCAGCATGACCATCCAGCGCAACCCGACTCGAACCGTCCGCATCGGCAACCTTTCGATCGGCCATGGCCATCCCATTGCTGTCCAAAGCATGACGGCGACCAAGACGCAAGATGTCACGGCGACCGCCGCACAAGCCAACGCGTTGCACGCCGCCGGAGCGGGAGTGGTCCGCGTCGCCGTCGATAGCGTCAAGGATGCCGAAGCCCTCGGAGAGATTCGTCGGTTGACGGCGGCCAACTTAGCCGTCGACCTGCAAGAAAACTTTCGGCTCGCCGAAGTGGTCGCACCGCACGTCGACAAGATCCGCTACAACCCCGGACACCTCTACCATCACCAGAAAGACCGTCCGTGGCAGGAGAAGGTCGCCTTTATCATCGAGCAAGCCAAGCGGCATGATTGTGCGGTTCGGATCGGCGTCAACTGCGGCAGCGTGGACCCCGCCAAGAAGGAAAAGTACGACGCCGAAGACTCGATCACGCCGATGCTCGAGAGCGCCTTGGAGCATTGCGAGTTTGTCGATTCGTTGGGTTTTGACCGTTACGTGGTGTCGTTGAAGGACAGCGATCCCGACAAGGTGGTCGAAGTCAATCAACGCTTCGCACTCGCGCGGCCCGATGTACCGCTGCACCTAGGCGTCACCGAAGCAGGCTTGCCGCCCGACGGAATCATCAAGACTCGTATTGCTTTTGAGCAGCTAATTGGCAAGGGCTTGGGAGATACAGTTCGCGTCTCGTTGACCGTCCCCAATGATCGCAAGCCCGAAGAGATCGCCGCCGGGCAACAGATCATCGACGACATTGCCGCCGGACGCGTGCGGAGTGTCGTGCGGCTGAACCGTGATGAACTAAATATCATCAGTTGCCCGAGCTGCAGTCGGGTCGAGAACGAAGCCTTCGTGGAACTTGCCGCCGACGTGAAAGAGCTGACGCGTTATGCCCAGAAGCATGCCATCACCATTGCCGTCATGGGATGCCGGGTGAACGGGCCGGGCGAAACCGACGACGCCGATTTAGGGCTGTGGTGCGGCCCCAAAGTGGTCAACTTGAAGCGTGGCACCGAAACAATCGGAGCCTTTGCTTACGACGAGATCTTGCCGCGTTTGAAGCAAGAGCTGGATCAGATCATCGCGACACGCTGAAACGCCGCGACATGCTGAAACGCCGCGACAGTGACTAGTCGGCAAACGGGATGTCGCGTTCTTCCAGTTCGGCCAGGGCATTCGCCGCGGCCCGCTGTTCGGCTTCTTTTTTGTTGCGTCCCCAGGCAGGCACAAATTCGCGCTCGCCGATGGTGGCCGACACGCGAAACGTCTTGCTGTGGTCGGGGCCCGCTTCGGTCACCAGTCGATAGACGGGGGTGCTGGCAAGCTCTTTCTGCGCCAGTTGCTGCAGCGCTGACTTGAAGTTACTGCCTTGCCCTTCGACTGCCTCGCGGACACTTTCGGCCAACCATGCACGAATCCGCTCGCGGACCGTGTCCAGCCCGCTGTCGAGATAGACCGCCGCGACAATCGATTCAAACACATCGCTGATCAAGGACCGTGGAAAGCTGCGGTTGCGGATCACTCCCTTGCCGACGATCAAGCATTCGTCCAGGCCCATAAAGCGGGCGACTTGGCCGCACGAGTGCCGACTGACCACGGCCGACTTGACCTTCGTCAGCTCGCCTTCACTCGCTTCGGGATAATCTTGATACAGCCACTCGCAGACAACCATTCCGAGAATCGAATCGCCGAGAAACTCCAGACGCTCGTTGCTAGCCAGTCGCGTGGTCGCGCCGGAGGCATGCGTGAGGGCTTCGAGCAGCAGGCCGATATTGACAAACGAATAGCCAATCCGCTCCTGGCAGAGTGCCAATTTGGCCGCATGATCGCTCGCCGGACTATCGGGATCGGTATCCGTCAAGTTCGCGCGATCGAGATCGTGATGGCGAGATGATTCAGGCTCGGACACGCCCGTTTCCGATCGTCTTGATAAGGTCATGCGTGCTGTAGTGACTCAACGCTGGGTTACCGAGAACATCGCGGGGAGCCCCGCTGTTTGGACAAGCATAGCTTTCAAAGCGATTTATAAAGATCGATCTGAGAACTTTCCATCGACATAAAGAATAGGTCTCGGCCAACGAAACTTCTAGTCTTGCGGCACCACCGGTGGGGCTGGAATGGACTGCCCCCCGCCTGCTTGAAGGCCTACCAACGGTTGCTTTCAAGGCGGGAAAAAGAGACACTCAGTGCGGTCGCTGGGAAAGCAACCCAACAAATTGAGTTCCCAACGGTCGATGCCGAATCCTTGGCATCCCTGTTTTTACGAGTGTTTATGCAGGTTTTCATGCGAACCGCTCGCATCCTGAAGGCCGCTGCGGCGTGGGGTCACCTCACCCCATGCTGCCCTAAGGCGCCAACTTGCATTAACATAAGCTCACACGCAGCCTGCTTTTCGAACATGGCTGTGCTTGAAACCGCCCCGAAACTGGCAACGGAGAAAACTCGAAGTGTCCGAAAAACAACATTACTTATTTACCAGCGAATCGGTCAGCATGGGCCATCCAGACAAATTGGCCGACCGCATCAGTGATGGCGTGCTGGACGCTTTGCTGGCTCAAGATCCAAATAGCCGGGTCGCTTGTGAGACCATGGTCACCACTGGAATGGCCATCATCGCGGGTGAAATCACCACCAAGGCACAAGTCAACTACTCGCAAGTCGTGCGCGATGTGATCAATGACGTCGGATACACCGACGACCACATGGGCATCAGCGGCGACACCTGTGCCGTGATGGTCAGCTTGGATGCCCAAAGCCCTGACATTGCTCAAGGGGTCGACGCAGGCGACAACAAGGACGTCGGCGCCGGTGACCAAGGCTTGATGTTTGGCTTCGCTTGTAAAGATACGCCGGAATTGATGCCCCTGCCGATCGCTTTGTCGCATCGCATCATCAATCGCATCACCGAAGCCCGCAAGAGTGGCGAAGTCAACTGGCTGCGTCCCGACAGTAAGAGCCAAGTGACGGTGGAGTACGACGGGTTCACCCCCGTGCGAATCGACACCGTGGTCGTCAGCACGCAGCATGCTCCGGATGTCGAAAACGAGACGATTCGAAAATTCGTAATCGAAAATGTCATCCTGCCATCGCTGCCTGCGGAACTTGTCAAAGGCGACATCAAGTACCACATCAATCCAACGGGTAAGTTCGTCGTCGGCGGCCCGCACGGCGACTGCGGCCTGACCGGTCGGAAGATCATCGTCGACACCTATGGCGGCTGGGGCCGGCATGGTGGTGGTGCATTCAGCGGCAAAGACAGCACCAAGGTCGACCGCAGTGCGGCTTACATGGCTCGCTACATCGCCAAGAATATCGTCGCAGCAGGCTTGGCCGAACGTTGCGAAGTCCAGTTGGCGTACGCGATCGGCGTGACCGAACCTGTCAGTGTGCATGTCGATACCCAGGGCAGTGGACGCATCGAAGATGCCAAGCTGTGCAAGCTGGTCCGTGACCTCTTCCCGTTGACTCCGGCAGGAATCATCGATCACCTGCAACTCCGCCGACCGATCTTCACTGCGACCACCTCGGGTGGCCACTTTGGACGTTCGGAGCCGGAATTCTTGTGGGAGCAAACCGACAAGGCCGACGCGTTGGCCGAAGCCGCTGGCGTAACCGCCGAGGCGGTCTAACACTCCGCTCCCCATCCGTTCCATCACTCCGGCCAGTCTGCCGGAGTGATGCTGAGGTGGTGAAGATGCAGTGGTGAAGATGCAGTGGTGAAGATGCAGT
>CAYZHQ010000048.1:0-2961 GCA_964477385.1 uncultured Pirellulaceae bacterium | reverse complement strand
GTGATGCTGAGGTGGTGAAGATGCAGTGGTGAAGATGCAGTGGTGAAGATGCAGTTCGCTGCAGATGGATGGCCGGGGCACCATCGCCCCGGCTAGATCTCTCTTGGCAATTCATTTGGAACCTACAATGCGTGTGGCTTGGTTGACCGATCCGCATTTCAACCACGCACACGCAGCGGCATGGGACGCTTTCCATGAATCGCTGGTCGCGGTCCAACCCGACGCGCTGCTGATTACTGGCGATATCTCCGAAGGGGAAGACGTCGTCTATCAACTCGGCCGCTTGGCCGCATCGTTTGCCGGAGCAATCTATTTTGTGCTCGGCAACCACGACTTCTACCAAGCCACGATCGCCTTGACGCGACGGCAAATCGTGGACGCCTGCGGCACCGAGCCGCGGCTGACGTACCTCACCAACGAGTTTGAGATTCCGCTGTCTCAAGCGGTCGGCTTGGTGGGCGAAGATGGCTGGGGAGACGCCACTGTGGGCGATTACGAAAATTCACCCGTTCGCCTCGCCGACTTTGCCCACATCGAAGATTTCCGCCACGGAGATGCCGCGTTGCGGAAGCACCAACTGCAGATGCTTGGTGTCGACGCGGCCGACCGCTTGCGGCCCAAGCTGGAAGAAGCCCTGCAACGATTTGCGACGGTGATCGTGGCCACCCACGTGCCCCCGTTTCGCGAAGCCTGTTGGTACGAGGGGCACACCACCGACGATTTGTGGGCTCCGTTTTTTGTCTGCGGGAAACTTGGCGAACTGCTGTTGGAAGTCGCTGCACAGTTTCCTCATCGTCGTTTAGTGGTCTTCTGCGGCCATACGCACCATCCGGGAACGGCACAGGTCACCGACAACCTTACGGTCGTCACCGGCGAAGCTGAGTATGGCACGCCACGTTTGACAGGATGGTTGGATATTTCCGAAGATGGTTGCCATTGGAGTCTGCCGTAGTGCCAGTCCCGCGTTCTGAGCCGCCCGTCACCGCTCCTTCCCCAATCGCTCCCACCGCGTTAATTACGGGGATCACCGGACAAGATGGCAGCTACTTGACCGAACAGTTGCTTAGCAAAGGCTACCAAGTCCACGGCTTGGTGCGCCGACAAAGCAGCACCAAACGACTGCGACTCGATCACCTGTACGCCAACGAAGAAATCTACGAGCGGCAGCTCTATCTGCACTATGCGGATTTAAACGATGCGACCACGATGCGACGCGTGCTGATGACGGTCAAACCGGATGAACTGTATCACTTGGCCGGCCAGAGCCACGTCGGTGCCAGCTTTGACATCCCCGAATCGACTTGCGAGACCACGGCGATGGCGACCCTGCGGTTGCTGGAAATCATCCGCGATCTGCCTCAGCGCCCACGCCTGCTGCACATCAGTAGCAGCGAGATCTTTGGCCGCCCGGCGACGGCACCCCAGAATGAACTCAGCCCCCGTCAGCCGGTAACTCCCTACGGCGTCGCCAAAGCCTTCGCGACCGACATGGTCCGCATCTATCGCGAGTCGTTCGACTTTTTCGCTTGCAACGCCATCTGCTACAACCACGAATCGCCCCGTCGCGGAGAGAGCTTTGTAACCCGGAAGATCAGCCGTGCGGTGGCGGCGATCGAACGTGGCGAAACCGACCACCTGACCCTCGGCAGTCTCGACGCCCATCGCGATTGGGGCTACGCCCCCGAGTATGTCGAAGGCATGTGGAAGATGCTCCAGCACGACCAACCGGGAGACTACGTGCTGGCGACCGGTCGCTCCCATTCGTTGCGAGACTTCCTGGAGGCCGCCTTTGCCGTGGTCGGCCGTGACTACCAAGATTACGTCCGCACCGATCCTCGCTTTGTCCGCCCGGCGGAAGTCCATGCGCTCGTTGGGGACCCTCGGAAAGCCGAACAAACGCTCGACTGGAAAGCCCGCACGTCGCTTGCCGAATTGGCTCGTATCATGGTCGAGCACGACCTTCAGCATCCCGGCGTTTAACATCCCGGCGCCGAATGCTTGAAGGGCTGACCACCCTGAGTGCCCGCGGGGGTCCGGAGCAATCTGCTGACCGTACACATTAGGGCGGCTCTAACGGGGATGAGCCTCGCTTAAAGGGAGCCCTGAGACTTTCCCTTTGATTTGCCGATTTCGCTCCTATCGAAATCGTGGCAGCTTGGGTAGGGTATGCATCTCCTTAAAGAGCCTTCGAAGTCTACACAGCTTCGTTGCGGATCGGTCGCCTCCGATCATGAACGCTCTCAGGCGACAAGTCTTCCCCAAGTAATTCTCCCCGGCTGGTCCGGAGATTGAGAATCTTCCCTGTGATCGAAGCAGCGTCGCCATCTGTGTTATTGATGTAACGGATGCGTACGCTCGATCGCCTCGTCGGCTGTTGCCGCGCCCACGCCGCGTTGCTGTCTGAACAGACAGCAGCTCGTACCCACTCTCGGATTTATCGGAATGTCAGAAGAGAAGTCACAAGATTTGACAAGCCTCGACGCTGCGCAGTACAGCCTCGATACGTTTGAAATGTCCACCACCGAACTCGTTTCAGTCCCCCTCGACTCAGTGCTAGCTGAGTACGCGAATCCCGTCGCCGGGGATGGCCTGTTTGTCGCAAATAGCGATTCGAACGCCACCGCCGAAGCACCGATCGCCGAAGCACCGATCGCCGAAGCACCTGCTGCTGAAGAGCCTGTCGCCGAAGAGCCGATCGCCGAAGAGCCTGCTGCTGAAGAGCCTGCTGCTGAAGAGCCTGCTGCTGAAGAGCCGATCGCCGAAGTACCTGCCGCTGAAGCACTAATCGCCGAAGAGCCTGCCGCCGAAGCACTGATCGCTGAAGCACCGATCGCGGAAGAGCCTGCCGCGGAAGAGCCTGCCGCGGAAGCACCGATCGCCGAAGCACTTGTCGCGGAAGAGCCTGTCGCGGAAGCACCGATCGCCGAAGCACTTGTCGCGGAAGAGCCTGTCGCGGAAGCA
>CAYZHQ010000047.1:0-40665 GCA_964477385.1 uncultured Pirellulaceae bacterium | reverse complement strand
ATTTGGTCGTGATGGGAACGCACGGCCACTCCAAACTGGCCAGTATGTTGCTGGGTAGTGTAACCGAACGCGTCGTCCGGTTATGTGCCTGCCCGGTGACGGTGGTGAGGCATCCCGAACATGCATATCAAGTTCTTGATTAGCAGTTGACGCTCCATGGTTTCTCCATAGAACGGAGCAGGCTTGTGCTTTCGTTTCCAATCGGGTTTTCGCAATGAACAAAACCAACGTTCCGCTGTCGGACCAACCGCGTGCCACCGAGCTAACGATTCGAGTGATCGTGCTCGGGCTGTTGTTATCGGTCGTCATGGGTGCGGCGAATGTCTACGTGGGATTAAAAGCCGGCATGACCGTCTCCGCTTCGATCCCCGCAGCGGTAATGGCGATGCTGTTGTTCAAGTTGCTGTTCCGCCGTTCGAGCATTCTGGAAGCAAACCAAGTGCAAACCTGCGCGTCGGCGGGAGAGTCGCTGGCGGCGGGTATTATTTTCACGATGCCCGCGTTGATTTTGATTGGTTATTGGCAGTCGTTTGATTACTGGGTGGTGTCGCTGATTGCCTTGTCGGGTGGCTTGCTGGGGATTCTATTCATGATCCCGATGCGGCGCGTTTTTGTGGTCGACAACAAAGACTTGATCTATCCCGAAGGCGTTGCCTGTGCGGCGGTGCTGGAAGCGGGTGATTCGGAACAGGCTGACCAAGCCGCGGGCACCAGTTTGCTCGCCGGCGGTTTGTTGGGCTTGCTGTTTAAATTCACCGCGGGCTTTTTGGGAGTCTTGCAAGGCACGTTGGAGACGGCCCGATTGGCCGGTGGCCGGATTTACTACTTCGGCGGCGATTTGTCACCGATGCTAGTCGCCGTCGGTTTTATCGTGCGACTGAATGTGGCGGTGTTGATCTTTATCGGGGGCGCGTTGGGCTGGCTGATCGGCATTCCGCTGTATGGCGGTGGTTTACCCACAGCCGACCCGGTCGAAGCGGCGTACGGGATCTGGAGCAGTCAGATTCGTTACGTTGGCGTGGGGGCGATGGTGATGGGAGGTGTCAGTTCGCTGATCTCGGTCCGAGCCGGTTTGTTGGCGGCAGTTGTTCAGTTGCGAGATGGCTTGCGTCCCACGCTTACACCACCCGAGCAAACCGAACGCGACATTCCGACTTCGTTAGTGCTGGTGATCGGGACCGTATGCCTGGCGATTCTGGCAGGCATTAACTACTGGTTTACCTCGGGCATTGGCGTCACCATTTTGTCGACCGTGGTGATGATCGTCATGGCGTTTTTCTTTACCGCCGTGGCCAGTTACATCGTTGGCTTGGTCGGCAACTCCAACAGTCCCGTCTCTGGGATGACGATCACGGCGGTGTTGGTTTCCGGCGGCATGCTGTGGTTGTTTAACTACTCGGGTATGGAAGCGATGGTGGCCACGTTGGGTGTGGCGGCGGTGGTCTGCTGTGTGGCTTGCACGGCGGGTGACGTGTGCAACGACTTGAAGACTGGTTCGCTGGTCGGCGCCGCGCCGTTCCGTCAACAGATGATGCAAATCGCTGGTGTGGCGGTCGCCGCGTTCGTTATGGCACCGATCTTGACGTTGTTGCATGAAAACACGCCCGGTGGCATCGGTGGCAAGGAGCTTTCCGCACCACAGGCGAGCCTCTTCGCGAGCTTGGCAAAAGGGTTTTCGGGGGAGAGCGAATTGCCTTGGACGATGATCGGTGTTGGTGCGGCACTCGGTCTGGTGATCTTGGTGATCGACGCCGTGCTGCAGGCGAGCGGATCAAAGCATCGCGCTCACTTGATGCCGATCGCGGTCGGTATGTACCTGCCGTTTGGGCTCGCCACGCCGATCTTGATCGGTGGTTTGATCGCTTATTTTTACGCTCGCAAGTCACCGCCTCAGACTCATGATCGCGTGTTGCATCGAGGCGTGTTGTTTTCCTCGGGAGTGATCGCTGGGGAGGCGCTGACGGCGGTGGCGATTGCGGGGTTGGCGGCGCTGAGTATCTCCGCATTGGATTTTGGCCTGTCGTCGGCTTCGAAAACCATCTTGTCGCTGTTCGTTGCGGCGATCATCGTCGCCAGTTTCTTGTTCTTTGCGAAACCTCGCGGCGAAGATCTGGAGTAAGCAGGTTTGCAGGAATCATTCCGCAGAACTCTGCTTAGCCGTTTTGGCGATAGCCACGGTTAAATCCAGGAACCGCAGCTATCGCCAAGGCGGCTCATTTAACCGGATGACTCCTGCCTGCCTGCTTAGGTCGCGATAGACGCGGTTTGACGCGCGACGTAAAATGGGACTCTCGCCTGTACTCTTTCCCACCTTCACACACGGTTTGTTTGTGTCTCGACTGGACGGTCTCTTGCCCCCGCTACGTTTGGCCAGCCTGGGCCTTGGCCTGATGCTGGCCGCCTTACCGGTCGCCTTGGCTGGGGAGGAAGAGGCCGCGCTGAAAAAGTGGGAGAGCACCTTCGATCGGGACGTGTTGCCGATCATTCAGCAGAAATGCGTGGAGTGCCACCAAGGCGACGATCCCGATGGGGGATTCGATATCGCTCAGTTTCAATCGGGAGAAATCGTTTCCAAAAAAGCCGACGTGTGGGAAGAGGTTGGCAAACGCGTGCGTCTGAAAGAGATGCCTCCCGAAGGTAGCCCTCCGTTGAATGATCAACAAAAAGGCGTCCTGCACCGCTGGCTCGATTCCCGTCCGGCAGACGATACCTGTGCTTCGCTGGCGACCGACGAAACGCAGGCGTGGTATCGCGGTTATGTGATGAGTCGCCGCTTGACGCGAACGGAGTACCGGAACGCGGTCCGTGATTTAGTCGGGGTGTCGATCGATTCGAGTATCGAATTGCCATCAGACGGTGCGGGGGGAGAAGGCTTTGATACCGCGGGCGATGCTCTGTTTACCTCGGCGATTCACATCGAGCGTTATTTGGCTGCCGCTTCGCAGGTCATGACCGCGGCGACGCCGGAAGAGGAGCAGGGCCTGCAGAGCACGCAACTTGCGATCCGTAATCGGTTGCTGGTCGCGGTCCCTGACGAGACGCTCGCTGCCGATGACGCGGCGCGACAAGTCGTGGCCGGTTTTGCTCATCGTGCTTGGCGACGCCCTGTGGAATCGGTCGAAGTCGACCGGTTGCTGACGTTGTATGCCGCGGCGCGGGCGCGTGGTGCGAGTTTCGTTGCGGCGGTACGCGAGCCACTGAAAGCGATTTTGATTTCGCCTCACTTCTTATTCGTGGTCGAACCTGAATCGGAAGCGGGCGGGATTCAGAAGCTGACGCCGCATCAGTTGGCCACTCGGCTGGCGTTATTTTTGTGGTCCTCGGTGCCCGACGAGGAACTGCTGCAAGCGGCAGACGCAGGCCAGTTGTCGACCGATCAGCAGGTGCTTGAGCAAACGCGGCGGATGCTAGCCGACCCCAAGTCGCGGGCCTTGGGCGAAAACTTTGGCATGCAGTGGTTAGGGCTAACGAATTTTTTGACCAGCGTTCGGCCGGATGGCGAAGTGTTTCCGGAATACAACGACGCCCTGGCAGCCGATCTGTATGAAGAGGCCGTGCAGACGGTCGCGGGTGTCTTTCGCGAAGACCGCTCGGTGCTCGACTTGCTCGATGGACAGGTGGTGTATGTCAATGGAAACCTAGCCCAGCATTACGGACTGGACTTGCCAACCGACGCGCCGTGGCAGTCGTTAACAACGACCGACCGCCGGCGTGGTGGCGTGCTGACACTTGGGGCGGTGCTGACGAGTGCTTCGTATCCACGGCGGACCAGCCCGGTGTTGCGCGGCCGTTGGGTGTTGGAAGAGGTGCTCGGTTCGCGCGTGCCGCCTCCGCCTGAAGGGGTGCCGGCGCTGGAGGAATCGACCGTTTCGCAAGCGGCAACGCTTCGCGAAAGACTGGAGATTCATCGGCAGAATCCCGACTGTGCGAGCTGTCACAATCGCATGGATCCGCTAGGTTTCGGACTGGAAAATTTTGATGGACTGGGACGCTGGCGTGAGACCGACGCGGGGCAAGCGATCGATTCGACCGGCAAGCTGCCTTCGGGCGAATCGTTTTCCGGTCCCGAAGAATTAAAAGCTGTTCTCCGTGGTCGCGCGGGGGAGCTGAAGAAACATCTGGTCCGCAAACTGCTCGGGTTCGCACTCGGACGCGAACTCAACAAGTTCGATCAGTGTGTGATCGAGGATTGCCTTGAAGCATTAAACGAGCACGACCAACGAGCCTCGAAGATCGTGGAAACGATCGTCGTCAGCTATCCCTTTCAGCATCGATATTTCAAAGCCGCCAACTAAGAGACCGCACTATGTCACGCGTTGCCAACGGGGCTGCTTCATCCGATCGCTCGGCCGCCATTTCGCGTCGCCGAATGTTGCGAGGAAGTGGTGCGCTGCTGGGGTTGCCGCTGCTGCCTTCTTTGCTGCGCGGAGCCGAATCCTCTGCCGCTGCCCCTGCTGGTGAAGCCGGCAAGCCGCCAGTTCGCACTGCCTTTTTGTACTTTCCCAATGGTGTTTGGGAGAAAGACTGGGTGCCGGAGAAAACGGGCGGGGACTTTGAGCTGTCACCTTCCTTGCAGCCGCTCGCGGATCTGAAAAGCGAAGTGCTGGTGCTGTCCGGTTTGGACAAAAAACATAGCCACGGTGGGGACGGACACTATGCCAAGACCGCGAACTTTTTGACCGGCATGCCGGTCGCGAAAACGACGGGCAAAGATATCAGCAGCGGCGGTATCTCGATCGATCAATTGCTCGCTCAGCATGTCGGCGGGCAGACGCCATTGCCCTCGCTGGAACTGGGGACCGAACCGGTGATCAGCGGGATCGACAGCAACGTCGGTTACACGCGTTTGTACGGTTCGCACATTTCTTGGCAAACGCCCACGCGTCCGGTTGCCAAAGAGATCAATCCACGAGTGGTCTACGAGCGGTTGTTTGGCCGGCAGGTGAACGCTCAGACCGAAGAGGCCGAGTCGTATCAGAATCTGCTGGATTATGTGTTGGAAGACGCACGTCGAGTCCGCGGCAAGCTGGGACGCGACGATCAATTCAAGATGGACGAGTACCTCGACGCGGTGCGCGCGGTCGAGAAGCGGATCGAATTCGCGACGTCGGGCAAGCGGCGTTCGTGGCAGCCCCCGGTCGATGCGGCGGAGCTGGCCGGGCAGAAACCGGGAGTCCCGGCCGATTTTCGCGAGCACATCGATGTGATGTTGGATTTGATGGTGTTGGCGTTTCAGACCGACGCCACGCGAGTGTGTTCGTTCATGTTTGCCAACGATGTGTCGGGTCGGAATTTTTCGTTTCTCGATGGAGTGGCTGGCGGACACCACGAACTGTCCCACCACGAGAACAACGAGCAGAAAATCACTCAGTACCAGCAGATCAATCGCTGGCACGTGGAGCAGTTCGCACGGATGCTCGAGAAGATGCGGTCGATTCGCGAAGGTGAGGGGACGCTGCTGGACAACAGCATGATTTTGTTTGGTTCCAGTTTCTCTGATGGTAATCGCCATGATCCGGACAACCTGCCGATCTTGCTGGCCGGTCGCGGTGGCGGCACGCTGACGCCCGGCAGGCATCTGGCGGCCGAAGGACAGGTGCCGCTATGCAACCTGTATCTCGCCATGCTACGGCGCAACGGACTGGAATTGGAGAGCTTTGGCGACAGTACCGAAGAACTAGCCCATCTCTAAACGTGCTGGGCGGCGATTGCAGGTCGGAGTGGCTTGCTCGATGAGGCCGTCAGTCGTCTTTTAGGCGACGTCGGATGCTTTCCAGCCGAGTCTGCAGTTCCGCCTCGAAGCCGCGGTTGGTCGGTTCGTAGTAGGTGCGATCGACGCCCAGGTAGTCCTGTGCTGCGATCCCGTCGGCTTCGTCGTGAGCGTACTGATACCCTTCCCCGTGGCCAATTTTCTTGGCACCGTCGTAGTGGCCATCGCGGAGGTGTTTGGGGACCGGAATGATCTGGCCTTCGCGAACATCGCGCCGCGCCGTACCGATGGCCGTCGTCGCTGCGTTGCTCTTGGGAGCACAAGCCATGTAGGCGACGCACTGGCTGAGCGTGAGCTGGCATTCGGGCAGTCCCACGAACTCGCAAGCCTGCATGGTGGCGACGGCGATCGAGAGGGCTTGCGGGTCGGCATTGCCGATATCCTCGCTGGCTAGTATCACCAGTCGCCGACAGACAAAGCGGATGTCCTCGCCTCCTTCGAGCATCCGCGCCAGCCAATACATGGCGGCGTCCACGTCACTGCCGCGGATGCTTTTAATCAGCGCGCTGGCGAGGTCGTAATGGTCGTCGCCGGTACCGTCGTAGCCGACCTGTTTTTGTTGCACCGATTCCCTGGCCAGCGATTCGGTTAAATGCACCGGGCCGTCGCCGCGATGACTGAGGACGGCGATCTCGAGTGCCGAGAGGGCACGGCGAGCGTCGCCTTCGGAAATTTTGGCGAGGAATTCGATCGCCGGTTCGTCGATCTCCATGCGGATCTGCCCCAATCCGTTTTGCTTGTCAGCAATCGCTCGGTGCAGCAGGGTGCGGATCTCTTCCACCGTCAGGGGCTGTAGCTGAAACAGTTGGCTGCGGCTGAGCAGGGCCGCGTTGACGGAGAAGAACGGATTGCTGGTGGTCGCTCCCACCAACGTCACGATGCCGGCTTCGACATCCGGCAGCAGCACGTCTTGTTGCGACTTGGAGAAGCGATGGATTTCGTCTACGAATAGCGTTGGCCGTGGATCGCCGCTAGAGACACAATCGCGCGCCCACTGCATCACTTCGCGAACCTCTTTGACGCCGCCGGTGACGGCACTAATCTGCCGAAACGCGCCATCCGTTTCGACCGCCAATAAATTGGCGATCGTGGTCTTTCCGGTTCCCGGAGGTCCGAACAGAATGATCGAACCTAACCGTCCGGCGTCGATCATGCGGCGCAGCAGTTTCCCTGCTCCGAGAATGTGTTGTTGGCCGACCAATTGCGCCAACCGCTGAGGACGCATGCGTGCCGCCAACGGCATCGCGTCGCGAAGGTTCTCGGCTTCCGATTGTGCGAATAGACTCATGGGATAACTGCGTTGAACGACTCGAAACAAGATACGTTGAAACAGAACCGACTTGGACCACTGCAGGGTAAACGGAAAATGGGTTGGGGGATACTAGCGGTCGTCGCCACATCCTTGGTTTGGATGGGTTGGCTGATCGACGATTGGGGACGCGACTGGACCACCAACACCGCGGCCACCGACCCATCGGCAAAATCGGTCGACATGCGGCCGTTGGTGATCGATCTGCCGCCCGAGCAATTGGCCGCGGTGGTTCGCCGCTGGGTCGACAGCGAGGCACGCTGGAGCATCGCGGGCAGCGAAGCGATTGCCGGAGGAGAGCGTCTGCATCTACTGCACCAGACACGTCTGCTGCGGTTCACCGACGATGTGCATGTGACGTTGATCGCCGAGGAAGCGACCGGCCGCCCGACCACGCTGTCGGCTCACAGCCAATCGAGAATCGGCAAAGGCGACTTGGGACAGAATCCAAGAAACATCAAGCAGTTGATCGCCGGCGTACGAGCGGAAACCGAGCGGACTCGATAGCGTCCCGAGCATCTTGCCTTTTGCGTTTTGTGTCGTCGGCTGCCAGAGGTTTTCTGGCAGCCTGCTGCTGGTCTTGTCTCGCCTGCTCAGACCGCTGGGGCTCTGTGCCGGGAAACGGCCAGAGAACCATTGCGGGCGACTCACGAAGCAAGCAGGCTTGAGTCATCGTGTAAATGAGCCGCCTTGGCGATAGCCGCGGTTCCTGAATACAACCGGGGCTATCGCCCAAACGGCTAAGCAGAGTTCTGCGGAATGATTCCTGCCAGCGTGCTTACGGCAGTTTTTTGACTCGCAGGTTCTTGAAGAACACTTTGCTGTCGGGGTCGTGAGCTTGCAGCGCGAAGGTGCCCTTTCCGAGACGGCGCTCGAACTGGTCACTATCGGCCGACTTGTTTTCTGGTTCGGTGTAATCGACCAGCGTTTCGCCGTTGACCTTCAGCACGATGTTGCGGCCTTTGACGATGATTTCCTGCGTGTACCACTCGTTGTCTTTGACCGGTGGATTGGCCACGTTCTCGACCGCGTACAAGCTGCTGGTCTTCTTCGGGTCGCCATGGGTGACGTTGACTTGGCACTCGTAACCGAACTTGGGCCAGCCTTCTTCCTGGTATTTGGTGTGGAAGTAGATGCCGGCGTTGCTGCCGGGGGTCGTCATCACGTCGGCTTTGAAGACAAAGTTCTCAAACGGTGCTAGATCGCCGACGTAGAACAGGTGACTACGAGGCCCTTCGCAGACCAGTTGGCCATCGACGACTTTCCAGCTATCGGTATTCTCGTTGGCCTTCCAGCCAGCCATGCTTTTGCCGTCGAACAGTTGCACAAAACCGGCTTCGCTGTTGGCCGGTTCTTCGGCCAGCAAGGTGGCCGACATCATCGCCACCAAGGCGACGCTTAAAACTCTCTGGATCATGAATCGTTCCAATTCGGGAGGGATAGGATGAGGGTCGTTGACAAAGAAAAAGCGTCGACTGGCAAAACCAGCCGACGCTTCTTTGGATATCGGTCAGGTGACGTGAATTAGAGGCCAGCGTCGGTGGCGGGCAATTCGCCTTCGGCGAGCTTTTCGCTGAATTTCTTGCCGTCGGAGCTTTTCAGCTCGCCAGCCTTCTTGAAGCCTTCGAGGATTTCCGCCTTCACCTTATCGGGTTCTGCCTTGATGCGTTCCTTGGGGAAATCTTCCGCCTTGAGGAACTTATGCAGGGCTTTGCCGTATTCGTTGCGAACTTCCTTCTTGTCTTCACCCTTCACGTGGCACACATAGCAACCCGCCTTGCGGCCAATCGTTTTCAGGTCGCCAGGCGCGTCATCGGTCAGGTATTCGGCTTTCCATTGCTTACCGAATTGGCTGATCGCGAACACAGGCGAGCCAAGGAACATCAGGGTCAAAACTGCTAGGGCAAGTCGTTTCATTCGCTAGTCCTTCTTGTCGTCAGAGATAATGGGTCAGCCACCGCACTTCGATCGCGGGGCCAATCCATGGGGCAAGGTAGCCCCTTTTGGTGGGAGAACCCTGCCTAGTTTAACCTAGGCAAGCTGTTTCTACAGCACGATTAAATCTGCTGGCAACCCAAATGTCAAATCTCTGGCACAGGGATTGTGCCGGGGGGGACGTCTGGCAGCAGGGTCGGCAGCCTCGCAATTTCAAACCCCGGCAGCACCGTTCCGTCCTGCAAAAAATCTTCTGGAACCAGTAAATGGCTCGGTTTCTTTGCCGGTGGAGTCGGTTGCGTCCAGTTGATGACCGACTGAGGGGCCTGTTCTTTCATCCAGCTTGGCGGAGCGTTCCCCGCCAGATCCCCCAGCCGATACAAATTACTGCCATCTGCTTGATCGGAAACCAGGACGATTTGGTCGCTGCGGCCTGGTTCGCTGTCGTAGTGATTCCCCGAACCTTCCAGTAAGGTGAGAGGCCCATCTTCGAGGTTTTCCAGCCCGTTGATTTGGATATGAGCGGCTCCTTCTTCCGTCGTAAACGCGCAATTGACGCAGTCGCGGTCCAGCACCACGGGAATGTTTCCGGAAGGGCCGAGGTTCAGCATGGCTAGGCCGGCGGGCAGGCAGGCAGTGACGTCGCGGAGCAGCAGCTTCAGTTGGGTCCGGCCGGCAGGCGGTTTCGAGATCGCTCCGCCGGTTTCTAGTAACCGCTGGGACACTGCCAAAAAACCGTTCTCCCAGCGGAACTGCAGTTGGGCGGCGGCATCCATCCGGACGAGTGTCATCTGTCCGCGGGCGATCACGTTTTGCAGTTCAATCGCGACCAGCGGTGGGCCTTGGCTGGAGCTCTCTTCGGTATTGGTCGTCGGGGCTGGCAAACGGACGTGAAAGGCGTTGATCGGATCGCGACCGCTGACGTTTTCGATCGTGATGGTGCAGTCTTCCAATTGCACGCTACGATTCGCCGAGACATCAAACAGGGTTCCTCCATGCACCGCATTGCTGGGCACCTTCCAAACGAACTGCAGATTTTCAAATCGCACTCGATGCTTGCCGATGTCGACCATCACGGCATTCTCCATGGCCAGCAGCGGAGAGTTCTGGAAGCGGATTTGAGAGCCAGATTCCGTGCCGGCGATCACCAGGCCGCTTTTCTCGATCACCAGCGGTCCCGATTCGATAAACGGCTCCGCAATTTCGATGCGCGACAGGTCGTACTTGGTCGCCAGCGAAATCGCGGTCTGCAGGTCTTTGGCGAACATCACCTCCGGTTCGGTGTCGGGCTCGCCGCCGACTTGAATTTTGGTGGCCACGATGGTGGTCGTGAAGGCGGGCATCGTCGCATCGGAGGCCGCATCCTCACCTTGCAGTTCGGGCGGCACGGGGATCCGCACCATTCGCGGAGGCAGCGTTGCGTCATCTGGAGGCGTGGGATTTACGACTGCCGGCTCGGGAGTCGTGGGCGTCTCCTCGGGCTCTTCGGTTGCCGTTTCCGCAGGCGGAATCGCTGGCTTGGCGGGCAACGGTTCGGTCGCGTTTGCGGTCGGACGCGGGACGCTTGCATCGCCCGCACCGACTTGGCTCAGCACATGCAGCCAGGCCACGCTCAGCAACAGCACAATCGCGGCGACCATCCACGGCAGATGCATTTCCAGGCGGGTGATCCAGGACGTCCCGCTGGCGACGGCGACCGTTCCCAAGCCTTGGGCACGAGGCAGGTTTTCGCGTCGGGCAAGTTCGGCGAGGTCGGCAATCAAATCGACCGGTCGGCGGTAGCGGTCGGCCGGCCGTTTAGCCAACATTTTGTGAAGGATTGCCGTCAAATCGTCGGTCACCTCCAGCCGGGCTTCGCGGGGATCGGGAGGCGGCGAATTGCCGTGGCTGAGCAGTTTCTGCAGCACGGTGCCGCCCGGGTAGGGCGGGCGTCCGGTCAGCATGTAATACAACGTGCAGCCGAGCGAATAGATGTCGCTCCGCACATCGGCATCGCGCGGGTCGCGCGCCTGTTCGGGCGAGATGTAATCGAACGTCCCCAGCGTGACGCCGCTGGCCGTCATGTCTCCCGAAACTTCCAATTGCATGGAACGTGCCAGGCCCATGTCGACCAACTTGACTTGCCCGTCGGGTCGGATCAGCACGTTGGAGGGCTTGATGTCCCGGTGCACGACGCCTCGTTGATGAGCGTGCTCCAGCGCCTCGGCGACTTGACGGACATAAAAGACCGCGTCATCGATCGGCAAGACCCCTTCGCGCGCGACCAAGTCACGGACGTTGGTCCCTTCGATGAACTCAAACACGATGTAATGCCAGTCATCATGTCGGCCGACATCGTAGACCCGTGCGATGTTGGGATGATCCAGCTTCGCAGCACTCTGAGCTTCGTTGCGAAAACGACGCAGCAGATCGGGATCCTCGCCGACGCGCGGGATCACCTTAATCGCAACGGTCCTTTCCAATCGCGTGTCGTGAGCGCTAAAGACCGCGCCCATCCCGCCCCCGCCGATCAGTTGATCGAGCTCGAAATGGTTCAGCTGATGCCCGAGCAAGACGCTGGCGATTTCGGCCGGAGAATGGCCCGCGAGCGTCGGCGGACTGCTGCCGTTGGCTTTGCGAATGACCGTCTTGGCGGCCGCCAAATCCTCAGGCGGCAAATCATCGGACTCGCCATGTGTGGGCGACAAGACGATTTGCGATCCGGCCAATTCCGTCGTCAGCGTCTCGGCCGGCCCGTCCGGCGCATCGGCGTCGTCGGCTCGTTCAGGTTGGTTCGGCTGTGGGGGCGAGTTTGCCGAGTTGTCTGTGGACTCACCGATTCGCGGTTCGTTGGTTCCGTCTGGTTCCGTCGCCTCGACGTCCGAAGCGGCTCCGGCAACCTTGCGGACCGTGACATCGTCCTCGATTGGAAGGTCGGATGAGGAGCCCATGATCGAAAACACCTCCAGCGGAACCTTGGCCAAGCCAGACGCCGTGGATTGCTGGATGAAAGAAGGGACAAGAAAAGCAAGGCAAACGCAGCCGAAAGCCTTGCTTCCACACTAACCGAGGCCCTTTTGGCGGTCAATGATTACCGCCCGATAACCCGCCGGATCGCGGTTGCCGCTGCCGATTTTAAGGCCGCTGTGGAGCGGCGTGGGGAGCGAGTTAGAAGTTGCGAGTTTCGAGTTGCGAGTTGCCCGTGCAGCCAGGCCAACTCCCCCTCGCAGCTGGCGAGGTCGGACGCGGTAGTGGCCGGGAGGGGGCTTCTGGGGCTGCGCCCGCTGGCGGTGCTCCACCGCTAACCCTCGCCCCGCTGAATCGCCGCATTGCCAACGATTGGCTAATGCTAGCCCGCAATACCTTCCTTTGGCTCGGGCTGGTGTTTCTGTCGCTGCAGGCGCGGTCGCGTCTGCGATGCGTAACTCTCGAAGGCTGCGCTACTTGCGTCTTGAATCCGTCGCCTGACGGTCTGCACGTGCAAAACGGGCGAATCGCTGATTGCCAATAATCCGCCCTTAATGTTGGGGGCGGTCGCAACGACGAACCATCGGCGAATGTTAAGGCGGCATGAAGACCCGGCAGGTGGCGAAGTCGGTACGCAGTGGTTTGCCCAGCAAAACCGCTTACGAAAGGGCTTTTTGTTCGGTTCGGAAAAATATCTTCCGAATTAACCGTTCGTTAACACGGCAATTATCTCGCGTTCATCCGCATTGGTTTTAATTCCCCTCGTAACGAACGCCGCTTGAGCGGCACCCTTCGAACCATCGAGACGGCATTGAACAAGCGAACCGCATTCACGTTGATTGAGTTGATGGTGGTGATTTCCATCATCGCATTGCTCGCTGGGATGCTGATGCCTGCGGTTCACTCCGCACGCGAAGCGGCCCGCTCGACGCAGTGTCAGTCGAACCTGCACAACTTCGGAATCGGCTTTGCCGGTCGGGCTTCTTCGCCCGATGGTCGCTACTGCACGGGCAACTTCAATTGGGAGCGAGACGGAGCGGTCACCGAGATCGGCTGGGTGTCGGATATGGTCGACCGCGGCATCATGCCGTCAGAGCTGACCTGTCCTTCCAATGCCGCTCGGACGACCAAGGCGATTGAGCAGTTGTTGATGATGTCGCCGACCGATGCCGGCGATGAGACCTGCGTGCCGCGGATGGGGAGTGTCAGCTTTACCAATGAATTTGGTGAAACGGAGCTGAATCCATGTCGCGAGATCGCTGTCAACGGATACGCGGTGGGCAGTCTTGACCGCCGGCAGTTGGTTCAGCGAAAGGTGATCGAGCAGGGCTACAACACAAATTACGCGGCCTCGTGGTTTTTGGTCCGCGGCGAAGTGCTGCTCGATGACGACGGCAACTTGCTTGGTCGTCGTGGCGGTTGCTCAGCCAATATTCGGTCTTTGAACATGACCGTGGGGCCGTTGCGTTCCAATATGGTCGACAGCGCCAAGGCGCCTGCGAGCACCATTCCGTTGTTGAGTGATGCTTCGCCATCCGGGGCGCTTTCGGTCGGTGTTGGCGAGTTCCCCGCGGGGGAATTGTTTGCGACGCAGATCGTCGGCGGGCCCGCTTTAAAGACAACGCTTCAGCCACCGACATTCCCCACGGGGACGCCTCGAGTAGGTGCCAGTGGGTGGTTGAAAGTTTGGACTCGGGATGTCTTGCAAGATTATCGCGGTATGAGTGCGCATCATCGTGGGTATTGCAATGTGCTGATGGCCGACGGCTCGGTCAAACAAATTCAGGACGTCAATCGCGACTCAATGATCAACAACGGATTCAACGCTGGCAACGGATTCACCAGTAGTGAGGCAGAGGTCAAGTTTCTTGATCTCGCCAGTTTCTACACGCTGCAGACCAAGGGAGAGGGGCTGTAGCAAAACCTGTCTAGCTTCTGTTTTCCTTGACCTGAGGCGTTTCGCCTCGCCCTCTACGTTTCTGGAGTTTTTTGATGAAGATGCGTGTCCCTCGTAAAGGTTTCACCCTGATTGAGTTGATGGTTGTCATCTCGATCATCGCCCTCTTGGCGTCCATCGCGTTGCCCGCCCTGTTGCGTGCCCGCGAAACGGCTCGTTCGGCCCAGTGCCAAGCGAACCTCAAGAATGTAGGTATCGCCCTGCATGACTTCGCAGTCAGCGATCCTAGCGGCCGGTTCTGCACTGGTGCCAGTGACTTCCGTCGCGATGGCGGCATGGACGAGTACGGCTGGGTTGCCGACATCGTCAACAGCGGTCGTGGCAACATGAACGAGTCGCTGTGCCCCAGCAACGCACTGAAGGGTTCGGAAAAGCTGAACGACCTGTTGGGCAAGGACACCACGGATGCCAAGGACGGTGCCCCACTTTCCCGTCTGAGCGCTGGTATTGCTGGTCAGGCAACTTGGGATGGTGTCAGTGGTTCGGGTGCCGGGACGACCTTTGCGTCGACCGATGTTGAAACCCTCGAGCGTGCTGAATTAGTGGCGCGCTACTTCGTTGAAGGTGGTTACAACACCAACTATGCAGCGAGCTGGCACTTGGTTCGTGGCGGTTTGAAGTTTATCCCCGATCCGACCACTGCTGGCGGTGTTGCAGGTGATTTGTTGGCCTTTGGCGGTCACAAAGGACTCGGCGGATCGACTGGTCCATTGCGATCCTCGGTTATGGACAAGAGTCGTGTATCGAGTAGCAACGTTGGTTTCATCGGCGATGCGGGCCCGGGAGACATGGACGAAGCCGTATTGGCTTTGGACTTGCGTTATGATGCGTCTAGTGCTCCAGCAGGTTCCATGAATGTCTTTGCTCGCGGTACCGATAGTGAGCGCTCGTTTATCGTCTCAGGTGATTTCCTCACCGAAGCTTTCAATGACGGGCCTGCTTATTGGAGTGCGACTGATGTGGGTGTAAAATTGATGCGTGCCGGAGAGAACGTTGGGCTTCAGCGTCAGTGCGAGCGAGGAAACGCAACGACCGCTGCATGTGCCGCACCAACAGGTAACGGCGGCAATGGTATCTATCTTCAGGACACTCGTGACTGGTTCGCGATTCACGCTAAAGGTGCCAACATCCTGATGGCCGACGGCAGCGTCAAAACGTTTTCCGATTCGGACGGTGACGGATACTTGAACCCAGGTTTCCCAGTTCCGAACACCCTCACCGAAGCCGAAGTGCTGCAGGTCGGTTACGCCGGTTCGACGGTTGAAATGACCAAGGACCAGTTCTTCGCTGGAATCTTCTTGGATGAATCGGTCTTCAAGGGTGTCTTTGAAGATTAATCGTGACGGACTTGCAGCTCCTTGGAGTTAGCAACGTTCATTGCCTAACGATGTATGCAAGGGGGAGTGGTTTTTAACCGCTCGCCCTTGTTGCACTGGACTAGAATCCTTTTTTATCGGGCGATCTTGCTGCTATGTCAGGTTTTGGGAAACGTTTTGGGCTGTTCATCGCTAGCCTGATTGCCTTGATTGTGGGTGTCGGTTGGTTTAGCACTAAGATTAAGGACAAACCTTACGGGGTCCACGATCTGGAACGTGACAAATGGGATCGCATTCAAGCCGACATTCGTCGGCAACAATCCGAGTTGCAGCAGTTGGCCGAAGATTCCAAGCCTTTCCCGCGACTGCGTACGAACGCGACGTCTCATAATGTAGGCGTTCAGTTTCCGTTCAGTTCCCGGTCGCACTTATTTACGTTGCACAACGATGGGGATGCTCCGCTGACTTTGACGATGGAGCCATCAAAGGATGGCAATGTGACGGCCGAGTTGCCTGCCGACCCGATTGCCATTGGGGAGTCCCAGGCGATCGCCGTGCATTGGCAACTGGACGACGAACAGGGTGCGTTTTCTCGCCAAGTGACACTCAACACGAATGATCCACGACGGTCAAAACTTTCATTGACAATCAACGGCCTTGCTCCCGCGATCCTGGCCTTTTCCGAATCGGCCTTCACCGCTTCACGTGTCGAGCCCGATCAATTGGTGGAAGCATCCAGCATCGTTTACAGTCAAGTCTGGTCCGATTTTACAATCGAGGATATCGAGTGCGATTTAGAGACCTTTCGATGGTCGGCGGAAAAATTGCCCGATGAAGAATGCAAGGCAGAGAACTGGTTGTCGGCTTATCGTGTGAACGTCTCGGTTTCTCGCAGGGCGAGCGGCAAGTTCCTCGAGCCGCTTGTCGTTAAAGTTTCAGCCCCTGCAAAGGGCTGGCGACCTGAGGACACGCAGCGGACGTCCGGGTTTCCGATGATGGCCGCATTGGCCGACGAAGAGCCTTTGCCGCTGGAGTCGAATTTTAGTGGTCGCGTGATTTCTCGCATCAATTTTTACGGTGAGAAACTAGACCGAGATCATGGATTGGAAATTGGTTTGGTGGCACGCGGTAAACGTCACGAATTTCCGCTGACCGTGCGGTGTCGGGGCAATCTAGTTCCTGATCAATTGGCGGTGCTCGATATTCAGCCGCCCGAACTGCGAGCCAGTATCACGCCATCGACCTCACGCCCAGGGACGTATCGCCTGGCGGTGATTGTTCCCGAAGATGCCAAACAAGTTGTATTTAATGCCGATCAAAAACATGGTTATGTCAAAGTAGGCGATCCTGAAAATGATGAAGTCAGTAATTGGTTTCCAGTGATGGGCGCGATTGTCGATGGGCTGTAGGTTTTTAGATCAGGTCCGAGAAATTAGTTGTGTTAATGAGCCGTTTGGCCGTTTGGGTTAATTATCCGTTTGGGAGTTTGTGTTAATGAGCCGTTTGGGCGATAGCCCCGGTTGAATGCAGGAACCGCGGCTAACGCCAAGGCGGCCCATTTATCGAATGAGCGATAAATAAGCGTCGAGTTACCAGACGCTTGCGGTACTGCCCGTCGCGTTACCTTGAACTTGC
Source organism: uncultured Pirellulaceae bacterium (assembly GCA_964477385.1). Lineage (GTDB taxonomy): Bacteria > Planctomycetota > Planctomycetia > Pirellulales > Pirellulaceae > Roseimaritima. Next base: position 23,797 of record CAYZHQ010000047.1, on the reverse strand, counting down.
GATATTGTTAGTCACGCAGATGACGAGAAAATAATTGTTATGAGCACTGAGACGGCGACCCATGCTTGTGGAAAGTGTGGAAAGGAAAACAATCCTACGGCGAAATTTTGTGGAGGTTGTGGGCAGCCTTTGTGGGAAGCTTGCTCGGGTTGTGAAACCAATGTGCGGATTGGGACGAAGTTCTGCGACGGTTGCGGCAAAGATCTCGCGACGCTGTTTCAGCAGCGGATGGACAGCCTGAAAGATTCGCTCCGGCAGGCTCGCGAGAAGGCACAGGCCTTCGAGTTTGAAGATGCCATCTATTTTGCGTCGCGCTGCGTGAAGTCGCCCGATTTTCGTTTCGATGAACTCGCCGCCAAAGCAACCGGGCTGGTCTCGCAGATTGAGAAATTGCGAGAGGCTTGGCAAGCCAAGTATGCAAAGGTGCTCGCTTCGGCGCGCAAGGCCAGCGAGTCCGAAGACCACGCGCGCGTCCGGGCGTTGATTGGCAAATTGCCGGCTCCGCTCCGCTGCGAAGAGCTGCAGCAGATGCTGCGAGACAGCAGTGCCGCCGACGAGGAATTGGCCGAACTGGTGACGACGTTGCGGGAGGCGCTGCGAACACGCGACTACATGGTCGCTGCGGTTGCGATCGACGGCCTGTTGGTGCGGCGCCCCAACGAGCCCAAGTTTACGAAAGCGGCCGAGACGATCGGCCAGTCGCTTGTCGCTTCGGCGACACGGCAGTTTGATCTTGGTAACTACGGCGCGGCGCTCGATCGCTTGGAAACGCTCCCCGCGCCGGCACGCGATGAGAAAACGGCCGCGATGCAGCGACGTGTCCAGACGGTCGAGTGGTTGCTGACTCAATTCGAGCACCCACCTTGGGTGACGCCCGCTTTGGGGCGGATGGCTCAGCGGTTGGTCAAGTCGGTGCCCAACGATGCAGACGCTAAGGAGTTGCTCGAAAATGTGGGCGCGTTTAGCAAGCGACCGCTCCCCGATCCGCGTGCCTTGTACCGAACTTGGGGTGAAGAGGTTCCGACCTGGATGGGAGCACCGCCTCGCATTCTCGGCTTCCCGCAACATGTTGAAGGTCTCACAGAAGGCACTGGTGAAGGTTCGGCTCGAGAGCGGTTGGCCCAGCATCCTGCCGAGTTCGCCCAGGCAATCGGGTTGGCGCTGCAGGGGCTGGGAAAATCCTTTTTTAGCGATGCGCTGTATTGCAAAGAAACCAAGGGGCTGAAGAAACTGTTCCAGCGGAAAAGCACCACGGAATGTATCGGAGTCGATGCCGGCAATACCGCTTTTCGCGCAGTGAAAATGCGGCTCACTGAGAAAGGCGTCCCCGAAGTGGTGGAAATCTGGCACCACGCCTTTCAGCAGCCGCTGTGCCGGGCGGGGGCAAAGATGGATCAAGCGGTGTTGCAGGAGACCGACTTGCTGGAGCTGAAGGATTGGATTGGTGAAAGCGAAGCACCACTTTGGATCAATCAGCCGGCGAGAGAAGTGTTGGGAAAATTCGTGGAGATGCCGCCGGTTAAGAACAAAGATTTTGTTCCGATGTTGGAGAAGGAGGTCGCGAGCAGTTTCCCGTTGGCAGCCAACGAATTGCATGTTGCACGCTGGTACGACCCGGCAGAGACCGACCGACCACGACGGGTGATTATTGTCGGTGCCAAAAGCACGTTTGTAGAACAGCGGCTGGGGAAATTTCGCGAGGTGGGGTTGGAACCGGCGGGATTGCAATGCGAGCAGGTGGCGCTGGCGAACTTCGCGATGCACGAATTCGCCGATACCTTGGCGACCGACGGCGACGAGTCCGACTCCAACGTTGAAACGGCAAAGTCCGGCGGACTGCCCGCGATTGCCTTGGTCGATAGCGGGGCTTCGGGAGCGAGCCTATTGTTGCTGACAACGAAAGGATTTTTGTTTCGCAGCATCGACGGGGGAGGCGAAGACTTAACCGCCGCTTTGGCCCGTTCGGCAAAGGTCACGTTGGACCAAGCTGAGCAACTGAAACGGGATCCGGCCATGGTGCCCAGTCCAGCGGAACATTTGGCGGCGGTGGAAGAACGAATTCAAGGGACGAGGGGGCGGATGAAACGGATCTATGAGGAGGCCGAAAAACTGCTCGGAGCCCTCGACGTTCAGCAAGTGTGGTGCGTCGGAGGGACCAGTCTGATGCATGGCTGGGTGCAACGTGTGCTGATGGAGAACGTGGTTTCCGAAGAGGAAGATGATAACGATGAGTCACTCGGTTAAGCCGAGCAGCGAGAGTGGATTTCAGATAACGGAGAACCGCAAGACACTAGCCCAGAAACCCGTGAACCGCAGACGCTAGCCTGGGCTGCTAAATTATTGGTATTGACAGTCACCTTTATCCCGCCTGTTTTATTCCGCAAGACTGAGAAACGAGGGCCGAAGGTCCGGTGGTTTACCTAGCCCAGCCTGAAGGGCTGGGTTGAATTTGCGAGCGAGCCATGAAGGGCCGAAGGTCCGGTGGTTTGCCAGGGACGTGAACAAACGGCTGGACCGTTGGTCCTTCAGGGTAACGTGTCATCGATCACCCAGCCCTTCGGACTGGGCTAGGTAAACCGATGGGCCTTTGGCCCGGAAACCGTACGGACCTTTGCTTGCTCCGCCGAGAGCCGTGATGCAAAACTTGCGCAACCTAAAATCGCCGAAACCGCAAATTTTTAGCAGTCCAGCGCTAGCCGCGGGCCCAGAAAACCGTCGCCCGCAAGCACTCTGCCATTAATCGAAATACCCTTGGAGAGACATGCCGACGTGCTTGCGTCGAGTCCTCTGAGCACACTACAAACTCGAATTTTAATAGTGAAACCCATGATATTGTTTGCTGCTCGTTGTTCGAGAACCGATAGCGGTACGGTGTGGCGGCAGTGCCGCAGAGCCCTGTGTCTGTTGTTGTGTATCAGCGTGGTCGGCTGCGGTTCCTCCAAAATGGACCCGCTTGAGCGCGCCAAGCTGCGTCGCCGCAATACCGCGCCCGAGCCGACAGAGAAGCCGGCTTCGGCGGTCGATCCCCAGGTGGCTCAGGACAAAGCTGGCAAACCGGTAGCCGAACCGAAGAAGGAGATGCCTGACGTTGCGTTGGCATCCAAGGATGGGGCGATGAATGAGTCAGGTGACAATGCGGAGACAGAACGACTGGACGAAGCTATCGAGGAGCCGGACGTTCCTGAAGTTGTGTATTTACCAGTCAGCGAACGGAAGCCAGAGCAACCTCTCACCGACGAACAGCGAAGAGAACGAGCTGCGGATAACATGCGGAAAGTAGGCGAAGCTGTTATCCAGTATGCGAAACGCACAAGCGCATTCCCGGTGACGGTTGGATTCAGATCCGACGGAGGAATACCTACGCTCAGTTGGCGAGTGGCCATCCTGCCAGAGCTTGGATACGAAGACTTGTACCGGCGGTTTGATCCGAACGAGCCTTGGGATGGCCCCAACAACAGCAAACTGTTGGATTTGATTCCCGATGAATTTGTTTCACCTGAGCGATTTGATGCCAAGACAAACATTTTAGGGCCCGCATCTCCGTCGTTTCTCTTTGGTTCTAAAAAAATCCAACTCGATGGCATTGAGGATGGTGATGCGAACACGATTATGCTTCTGGAGGTAGATGAAACCCATGCCCAACCTTGGACAAAGCCCAAGGATTACGAGGCTGGTTACGAAGAGGGCTTCAAAGGCATGGGGAAACTGCGTGGCGACGGCACGATTGCGATTTGGGCAAACGGAATGCCTACGTTGATTCCCAACAATGCCTCACCGGTCCAACTGCTGAATGCATTTTCCTACGAGTCTGGCGACGGCCAAAAAGCCGTTGTGCTGCATCGGCCGATCACCGTCGAGAAGGTAACCGAAGAATCGGTGGCGACGATGAATCCGGACAGCTTGGGTGGGGAGTTGCCTTCTTCCGGTTTACCGCAGCAGGAATTGGCTCCGGAACCGGAGCCCGAAGTGGTGCGGACGCCGGTGCCGACGGCAATTGATGTGGCGGAAGCTTCTAAGAAATTACGCGTTGTGTTTGCCAAACGCATGGAGGAGGCTCGCACCGAGGCCGACAAGGGGATGATCGCCAGTGAGATGGTTAAGCAGGCAAGCGAAATGCCCGAAGATCCGGCGGGAGCCTTTGCGCTGCTGAATGCTGCCGGAGCGCTGGCGAATCAAGCAGGCGAATTCCAAACGGCGGTCGACGCGGTGGAAACCAAGATCCGTATCTTCGAAGTCGACGCCTACGAAGAAAACGCCGCCATGATGGTTGCCTTTGGGAATGAAAATGGCGGGCGACGAGCTCAGAAGGCAGGCGGTGATGAGTATGTCACGCGCGCGATTCGCGTGATCTTTGCGGGCATTCGAGCCGATGATTTCGTGCGGGCTTCCTCGATCGCTCGGTACGCATTGATGTTCAAGGGCGAACGCGGTCAAGACGAGACGGTCACGATGCTGACGCGCCTGCGGACGCAGTTAAGCGTTGCCCGCGGCCATTATTCGCGGACCGGTAATGCACTGGCACAACTGCGAATCGAGCCCAATGATCCGGCGGCGGTGGAGGAGGTCGGCCGGTTCCTGTGCTTTATCAAAGGCGACTGGGATGCTGGCTTGCCGCTGTTGGCTCGCTCGGAAAACACGGTGCTGAACGAGATCGCAAAGGCCGACATCGCGGGTGCCGACGCGCCGGCCGGGATGTTGGTGTTGGCCGATGCCTGGTGGGATTTATCCAGTCGCACCACGCAGGGTGTGTTCCGGCAAGCCTGCCGCGACCGCGCGGTGGCATGGTATACCGCGGCCCATGGTTTGTTGCCCGACTCACTGGACAAACTGCACTGCAAAGCTCGGCTGGACGAAGCGGGAGAAGCCGATGCCAGCAGTCCACTGGCGCTGGTCAAGAATCTAGCGCAAGAATCGAACGTCGATTTGAACGCCAGCTTGGCAGGGATCGCTGTTAAACGAAACCGACGCAATGATGATGATGATTGAGTGGCAGCCTCTCTCCCGTGCTTTCGTACTGTCACTTTTGTTCCCAAACGCAAAGCGATCATCGGCACAAACCTAGAACGCAGTTCCTAGGAAAAGCCTGGCACAGCATGCGATTCCTGCCGTCGCTTTGCGACTTACGCTTGCATCCTGCTTGGCACCACGGACTTACGTCCGTGGCTACAACCTGCCATGGCTTCGCCATTGAAGCGAACCCATCCTGCGCAGTGCCAAATCGCCGCAACCCCGAATTCTTAGCAGCCCAGTGATAGCCGTGGTTCCAGGCAACGCAACCGAGGCTATCGCCTAAGCGGCTCATGAAATCAGCACGCCGCGACGCGACCGGTTGCCGTTGGTTTTCTCGCTGACGATGTTTACTGCACCACAAAGGTTGCAAGGAGCGGCCAGTGGTCGCTTAAGTCGCGTTGGTCGGCGGGCAGTTTCCAGTACTGGTCCCAGTGCTCGGTTTCGCTGTCGACGTCGCCTTGTACCGCCAAGTCTCGGCGTCGTTCAATCTTGCTGAAGACGAGATCGGGTCGCTGCGGATCGTTTTCGACTAGGCTTCGACTGACCAAAATCTGGTCGAATTGCCGATCGGGCAGGAGGTGCGTCTGTTGTTGGTCCGACGGTAGGTACTGATTCAGGTTCACCAAGTCGTCGAGGGGGCTGGGGGTATCGAGTCCTGCGATCGCTGCCATGTCGCTACCCGGTTGCAGCGGTCCTCCGCGAAATTCGGTGTTGATGTCTCCGAGGACAATGATGTTTTCGCCGGCGGCGATGCGTTGGGCAACCCAAGCATGCACCAAGCGGGCTTGGCGCGTTCGAATGGCCGCTACTTCAGGTTTGGCGCGAAGGTGCACATTCATTACCGTGACCGTTTCGAATGTGTCGCCGGTGGGGATTTGGAATACCGCTTCGACATGCTTCGAGACATTGTAAAACTGTTTCGAAGCGCGCTGAGCGGAGGTTTGTCCGTGGCGGCTGATTCGCAGCAGATCGATCGAGCTGTCATAAATGAAGCCGACATCTTGCTCGGTAAAGTAATCGGTGCCTTGGATGAACGCATCGCGGTACTTCAGCCGATGGTTCCGGTCGAGAGCACGGTTGAGGTAATAGAGGACGCGTTGGTTTTCAATTTCCTGTAACGCCACGACCGTCGGAGCAACATCCGCCACAGCGGTCGCCACGGCATCGCGACGCCAATCCCAACTCGGTCGATCGGGCGAGGACTTTTCACGTGGCAAGTCGCCAAAATTGTCTCCCGTCGCATCGTCGTAAAACCATTCCAGGTTCCAGGTCATCACCGACAGCGCGGCGGCGTCTTGGTCAGCGGAATCTTGATTGGCGGGTTGGGCACTGGTGGGCAGGCTCAGCAGCACATTGACGAACAGTACCAAGCCGATCAGTAGGAGGGTAGGTCTCAACGTTGTGTCGGGGGTAGGAGGGAGACCGTGGGGGCGATGTGCGGGCGGTCTGGTGGGAGAGAACGCAAGTTTGTCTGTGGGGTCACGCCGAAGGCTTACGCGCGATCACACGGTGGAAGTGCAATTGTACTTCGCGATCGACGACGCGCCGCACCCCTTCGGCTAGGCAAATCGGTTCATTTTCGGTTTCACCCTGAGCGATGATCTGGTTCAGGGGCGTTCCCGGTTCGACCGAGAAGGTGCGCTGATTGATGATTTGGTTGCCAGCGTCGAGTTCTGGAATGATGAAGTGGCAGGTGGCTCCGTAGGTCAGCATGCGGACCGCATGGGCATCGTGGTAGGGGCGAAATCCGGGAAAGCCCGGCAGCAGGCCGTGGTGGAGGTTAATGATGCGGCCTCCGGCGAACTGCCAGCAGGTGCTCGCGGGCAAGACACGCATGTAGCGAGCCAAGACGACGTAATCGATATCGAACTCATCGAGCGTCGCGACCATGGCCGCATCGTCGGCGCGGCCCTCGTCGTCTCCGATCAGCCGAAATTCGACCCCGTATTCTTCCGCCAGTGGCCGCAGTTTCTTGCGGTTGCTGATCAGAACCGGGACTTCAGCGGCAATCCGGCCATTGCGGACGCTCTCCAGGATTGCCCGCGGCGTATGGGAAACGTAGGTGGCGCATACGGCCAGGCGGGGTGGTCCCTGCCGAGCTTCGGCGCTCCAGACGCGAATCGCCAGTTGCTTGACCTCACCGATCTGCCGCATCGCCTCGCGGATTTCTTGATAACCCGTTCGCTGCGGATCGAAGTCAGCGCGGCAGAGCATCGCGAAGAGCTGTTCTTCGTCGTGGTCGTACATCTGAATTTCGGCGATTCGGGCACCCTGCCCCGTCAGGTAGTGAATAATGGGGTCAGCCAGCCCAGCGTTGTCGGGCCCCAAAGCGGTAATGACAACTTCCATCGTGTGTAATCAACCCTGTTCGATCGCTGCCGGCTGTGCTAGCCTTCGCAAACAATTTCGTTAGTGAATCTCGATAAGATCGTACTGGATTGGGAGTCGCATAGACAATGACGACCGCACTGCCTGTCGCAAAAGTCGACAAACCTCGCCGCTCTCAGGTTGCCAAAGACGCGAACCTGTGTGAATACTGCACCGCCAAGTGCTGCCACTACTTTGCGTTGCCGATCGACGAGCCCGATTGCCGCAAAGACTTTGACTACATCCGCTGGTATCTGTTGCACGATCGGGCGAGCGTGTTTGTGGACGATGGGGAATGGTACCTGCTGGTCCATACCACGTGTAAACATTTGCTGGACGATCATCGTTGCGGGATCTACGAGACGCGTCCGCAGATTTGCCGCGACTACACGACCGACGCTTGCGAATACGAAGACGATTGGGTGTACGAGAAGTACTTTGAAACACCCGAGCAGATTGTCGAATACTGCGACGCCCGATTTGGCCCCGAACCTGGGCAGGGCGTGCGGAGTCGGAAATCGATGTCCCTACCGATGGCTTAATCGCCCGTTGTCCCAACAGGCTTTGTCCCAAAGGGTTTTGTCCCGATAGCGGGTGTTCTAACAGCTCGCGTCGATCAGCCCGTGCCCTGAGAGATTAACTACCCCGATGATCACACCCCGTACGCTGAAGGGATTTCGCGATTACTTGCCCGAGGTGATGCTGCCGCGCGAGCAAGCGATGCAGACCGCTCGAACGGTCTTTCGCCGCTATGGCTTTGCTCCGATCGATACGCCGGCGCTGGAGTACCTGGAGATTCTGACCGGCAAGGGGAGCGAGGAAACCGATCGTCAGCTCTATCGCTTTACCGATCATGGCGGACGCGAAGTCGGCTTGCGGTTTGATCTGACGATCCCGCTCGCGCGGTTTGCCGCCCAGCACATCGGTCAATTGGGAACGCCGTTCAAGCGATACCACTTGGCGCCGGTCTGGCGCGGCGAGAATACGCAGGCGGGGCGCTACCGTGAATTCGTGCAGTGCGATTTCGATTCGGTCGGTACCGAATCGGTTGTTGCCGACATCGAAACGCTGCTGGTGATTCACGACTTGATGTTGGCGCTGCAGATCGAGGGCTTCAAGATTCACGTCAACAATCGGCAGATTTTGACCGGCTTGCTGGAGCGACTTGGTTTGGTCGACAAGACGTTGCCGGTGCTGCGTTCGCTGGACAAGTTGGCCAAGATCGGAGCGGAGAAGACGGCAGCGGAAATGTGCAGCGTGGCCGGCATCACGCCGGAGCAAGCCGACCAAGTGCTGCAATTGGCCGGCTGTGAAGGAACGCCGCAAGAGATCTTGGCGCAGTTGCCGGCCGTGATTGGTACGGGACCGACCGCCACGGCGGGTGTCGAGCGACTGCAGCAGTTGTTCGACGGCGCGGCGGCCGCAGGGGTGCCGGCCGAACGGCTGAAGCTGGACGTGTCGATCGCCCGTGGTTTGGATTACTACACGGGCGTCATCTTCGAAACGTTCTTGGATGATTTGCCCAAAATCGGCAGTGTCTGCAGTGGCGGACGCTACGACAATTTGGTCTCGACCTACAGCAAGCAGTCGCTTCCCGGCGTGGGAGCTTCGTTGGGGCTGGATCGCCTGTTAGCCGCCTTGGAAACGCTCGATCGGTTGCCCAAAGTCCGCACGCCAGCGCCGGTGTTTGTGGCCTATTTCGATCGCGATCGGCTGGACGCGTACCTCAAGCTGGCAGGCTGCGTGCGTGACGCGGGCATTGGTGCGGAGTTGTATCCTGATCCCAAAAAACTTGGTCAGCAATTGAAGTATGCCGACAGTCGCGGCTTCCGCGTGGCGTTGATCGCCGGTGGAAATGAATTTGCCGCCGGACGTTGCCAAGTCAAAGACCTGCAAGCCAAGACAGCGGTCGATGTGGCGTACAGTCCCGACAGTCCAGGCGAGTTACTCGCTGCGATCGAGCAGATCTTGGTTTAAGATCGGCCGCCAAGCTTTTTGGAGTAACCCGACGTGTGGAAGATAGTCGCTTGAATCTCCGAATCAAGCAATCACGACTCGGAGATCCGTGCGACGATGGGCTGCCTGTGAAGCTTACTTCTCGCGAACGTTGGCGGTCACTAAAACTCTAGCGGTCAGTTCGCTGTCGCCGTCGGTGGTGATCACCAGCGGGCCGCGGAACTCACCCGGTTTGCCGTTGGCGGTCAATCGTACGTTCAGCAGATGCGTCGATTTGGCTTGCGCCGGCGGATCGAATTCGCAGTCCCAGCCTTCGCACGCGATGGCTTTGATCATGAACGGCTCGCGGCCGCGAATCACCAACCGTTGAGAGACCGTTTCACCCGGTTTGACCGCACCGATGGCGATGGCCGATGGCGAGATCGTCAGTCCTGCTTCGACTTGACCACCGACACGCAGAGGCACGCGGGGCATCGAGCGATCGTTGGTGACCAGCACCAGCTCTTGCTGCACGTAGCCGACCGGAGCTTCATCGGTCAGTTGAACCGTCAGGTTGTAGTTCACACGTTGGCTGCCGCGACCGGTTTGTTTTAGTTCGGTTTTCAGGAAGGGCACGGCAGTTTCGATGTCGACAATCTGCCAATCATCACGGCCCGCATAGGCGATCGCGACGGACTTTGCAGCAGCTTCGCCTTGTCGGACGTTGCCAAAATCGATCGAGCCCGGATTGAAGACAATGTCTTGGCGGATGTAGCCGTCCACACGCAGGCGGACTTCGCGATAGACCGGTTTGTCGATCACCACTGTCAGCGTTGCTCCTTTCTTGCCACGAAAGGTGCCCGTATTGAAGGTGGCCAATATCGAACCGGTTCCGCCGGCGCGCACCCAATCGGTTTCGATCGTTGCAGTCGTGCAGCCGCAACTGGCGCGGACGGTCGAGATATGGATATCGGTATCGGTGTTGTTTTGGATCGGAAAACGGAACTTGGTGTCCGAAGCGACCGCTACGGTTCCGAACTGATGGGTTTTGATTGGAAACAGACTTTCGGCCCAATCGGCGGCGGTTGCGGACACGCTGCCCAGGCCGGAAACGAACAACACGGTGGCCGAAACAGCCAGACTGCGAACACTAAACAAACTCATCACTATCCCCCAAACGTGGTGACCCGGATCCTCCGGCCTGACAACACTGGGTATTCTAAGGTGGCTAGCGCATTCCGACTGCGCCATTTTGTGAAAAAATTTAGGCCTAAGTCGAGGCCCCCCTTCACATAAAGATGAAGAGGTTAGGAAGGAAACGCAAAATAGACGCCAAGTGATTCCAGATCTGCGGAATAATCTGGTTTTGAGGCTTTGGGGGCGTAAACGGCTGGTCGCACGGCGTTGGGATGACGCCTGCGGTGGCTGTCGCATTCTTTGAGAAGTGTCAATGTGAGAATGGCAGGAGCAAAATGAGAACAAACCGGTGGGAGGAAGTTTCCTCCGGACCGGTGGCTCACGCCACCGCCATTGGATGTGTCGCCCTCTAGGCTGGTGGTGGCTGGATGCCGTGGACGGTTCCTGAATTCGACCGGGTCTTGCGCTCAAACGGCTAAGCAGAGATTCGCGGAATGATTCGTGCAAACCTGCTTAGTGTCTTGCGTTTCCCGGGGTCTCTTTCCGCCTCCAGCGATCGAAACCTAGCCCTACGCTGCCAAGCATTAGCAGCGCTATCGCGGAAGCAGGTTCCGGAATCGCAGACAAGCTTCGGCCAGTCACCGAGATGTCATCGAGAGTGAATTCATCTCGACTGCCGGACCCACCAACATCGTCAATCGTCCAGCGGAGGAAAAAGACATCCCCGTCAGCGATCTGTGAAGCAAATGAGATCGATTGGGATCGAAGGTTCGGTTCCCAAACAGGAGATGTCTCCTCTGCTGCTGGGGAGGTCAGGTCCAAGGGGGAAACTGCTTGGTACGCCGTGTCATCCGTTGAGAACGAAAAATTAAACGAACTGGAGCGATCTTCGTTATTCAGAATGTAGACCTGATATGCAATGTCGAAGCCATCCAACGCGAATCCTGTGCTGTTTAGGACTCGAAGGGTCAATGTTCCTGGGGAAAAATCGCTGGCAATTGGTTGAATCCCTAATCCAATGTTTGAGTTGGCTGTGGGATCGGTATCGAATGCATAAATACCCCCACTCCCTACCCCGTTGGATACTGTGGTTCCGTCAGTTCCGCGGGCAAAGTCTCCCGCAAGTCTGGTTCCCCCAAAGTCTAGACTTCCGTCGCTTACGCCATCGACAGCCCATGAGTTGGAATCAAGGTTTCCTAAGTTGACCGCGCCAGGAGAGAACCCGGTACCTTGGAAGGTCTCGAAATCGATTACTTCGGTTGTATCGATTGAGGTCAAAATTAGTGAAGCGGATGCGTTGCCGAGCGACAACGCCCAGCTTGCAAAAACGATGAGGCAAAGATTTAAAGTTCGCACGGCAAGCTTTCGTCGGCGAGAACACGGTCGAGAAAGCCTGAGTCTATCGAACGACAGCGAACGCATGGGCCTGAGTATTGGCAAGTTTGTTAGCTAGGTCCAAAACGGTCAGATTGGGCGGTTTAGAGGTAGTAGTGGCGTTCAGGCTGCGAAATAGCCTGACAATTTATTGCAAAAAACGGATGGCGTTTGTTGCTTCAAGAGCTTGCTTCACAGCCGCTTCATCTAATCCTGTTCGGAGATTAACCCTCTCAGTTTCTGCAAGCCGCGTTTTAGCAAGCCTGCTACGGCGGTTTCGCTCTTGTCCATGCGTTCGACGATTTCGGCTAGGGTCAGTCCTTCCAGGTAGCGAAGTCGGATCGCTTCGGCTTGCGTTTCCGGCAGCTTGTGCAGGCTTTCGATCAGTTCCATCGCCGCTTCGGCGCGCATGGCGTGGCCGCTGGGGCTGGAATGACTGCCGGGCAGCGAAGCCAACCAATCGCCGGCGGCCGAGTCGTTGGCCAAGCCGGGCGGTGTTCCCGCTTCGCGATTCATCGATCGTTTCTTGGTCGTGACGTGTTGCGCCACGGCGGTGGCCAAGTTGTTTTGCAAGATGTTCTTCAGCCACGCTCCAAACTCCGCCGGCGTCTCGCCTCGAAACGCCGGCAGGTCGCGTTGAGCTTCTAAAAACGTCAACTGCACGACGTCCGATGGATCGACGCGCCGCCGCAAACGCTCGTCCATGTAGCGGTGGGCTCGCATCAGCAAGAAACCGCGGTACTGCTGCAGCAAATGCCCGAGCGCTTCGGTGTCACCCTGCTTGGCGTGTGTGACTAGCTGCGTGGTGGAGAAATCGGTCACAGGAATGGTCTAAGGCGGAAGCGAATTCACTTTTGGTTATCCATAATGTAGCCTAACGGTTTGTCCCGGCTAACACGGAATGCGGAATCGACCGTCCGTTTCCTCCCCCCTCTGCCCCCTTTCCCCGCCAGGTGTCGCTGTGTCTCACACGTTTTCCTTTCCGTTCGCAATCGCCGCTTGGTTACTCGCCGGTACGCTGTCGCTGAGCGTCGGCTGTCAGCCAGCAAGTGAATCGCCCGCGCCCAGTGAAGCACCGGCGCCCAGCGAAGCACCGGCGCCCAGCGAAGCACCGGCCGAGCCACCTACGCCCGCCGAGTCGCCTGATGAATCGACGGCCGCCGCACCGCCGCTCAAGCTGAAATTCGCCAGCTTGGAGGAAGTCCAGCAGTACGTGCAGTCGCTCGGCCGGCCCGCCGTGGTCGACTACTGGTCGTTGGCTTGCCAGCCCTGCATGGAAGAGTTCCCCGGATTGGTGAAGCTGCATCAGCAGCACGGCGATCAAGTCGCCTGCATCGCGGTCGATATCGATTACGATGGCCGCAAGAGCAAGCCACCCGAGTCGTACCAGCCGGCCGTCGAAGCGTTCCTCGTCGAGCAACAGGCGAGCTTTCCGACGTTCATCTGCACCACGCCCAGCGACGAAGTTTACGCGACGCTGAAGATCGCTTCGATTCCCTCGGTGCTGGTCTTTGCCACGGACGGTTCGATCGCCAAGAAGTTCGTCGACGCCGGCGAGACGGTCGGCTTTACATATGCCAAGGATGTGACACCGTTCGTCACCGAGATGCTATCCGCAACCGAAGCGGGCAACTGAGTCAGTCGTCAGACGCTGGCAGTTAGTTCGTTAGCAGCCACAGCCAGGCGGCGACCAGCAAGCCCGCTGCCAAGGAATCGCCCGGTGTCCAGTCGCCGGCGCGGCGGTGCCAGCGGATGTACGACAGCAACTGGCCGGTCGGGCAGCCAAAGCGGCAATACCCCATCGGGCTGAACAGGCTGAGGACCAGCGAGGCGATTGCCAACAACACGCTGCCTCCCGCGCCGGTCCACCACAGCCAGGCGTCGAACGGTTCCAGTTGCGATAGGCGTCGATCGGCACCGACCAGCGTTAACCAAAAGGCCAGCACCAGCAGCGCTGTCGGCAGTCGCAGCAGGAGCATCGACACGCGACGCTTCGGCTGCCAACGGAAACGGTTCGGCAGCACGTTCCGCAAGCGCTGCTGGGCAGCCCCGTGCGGGCAGACACTCGCACAGTAGAACGGCGATTTTGTTGTCGCCGCCAAAGCTAAGGAAACGACCAGTAAGGCTGCCAAGCCAGGAGCAAACTGCCACGCCATTCCGCTCGTCCCCCAGCCCATCAGCAGGGCGACCGACAGCAGGTTGCCGGTCAGCAAGCCGAGCACCCCGATCAAGATCCATTGCCACGTGGTTCGCAGCCACGCTTTCCCTCGCAACGACGTGAGCGTCAGCAACATTGCCCCGCCGAGGATGCCGAGGGTGACGATTTCTTTTGCCGACCAACGCAACCACGGGCGCGATTCTTTACGCACCGGACGCGCGGCCGCCTCCCGTTCCTCAACCCGAGCCCGAGCCGCCGCGATCAGCGTTTCGGCCGCCGCGACGCTGGTCATCGTCGCGCCCGAGACCCCTTCGATCTGCAAACGCTTCAGGTCCGAGGCGGCTAGCTGCGACCAGCCAAGACCGCGAAACGGATCCCAGTACCACGGTTCATCGTCGATGTACGAAACATAGGGTTGGTTGTCGAACGAAGTGCGGACTGTCACGCCGGTCAACCGACCCTCGGGATCGAACGCTAGCCGTAACTCGGTCGGTCCTTGATAGCCGTTGAGGTGATCTTCCAGCAAACCGGTGCGGGCGATCGAGCCGAGTCGCGTTTGGTCGGCGGCGAAGACCTCCCATTCGGCCGCAGTGCCGGCGATCGGTTGCAGCGAAGTGGCGGCGGGAAAGTCGCGTTGGGCTTCGTCCAGTTCGAGCGGTTGCGGAAAACGCGCGGAGAGCGGAGCGGTGGCTCCCAGCCGAACGGCAATGGAATCACGCATTGCCAAGCTGGTCAGCGTGGCTCCCGAAACGACATCGACCTGCTGCTGCACCTGCTCTGCGTTACGACCGATGAACTGCGAAAAAAAATCGGGCGACGCCTCGATTGCCTGGACGTGGTCGACGGTGTCTTGGCTGGATAACAACTGCACGCCCACGATCCGGCGCTTGGGGTCGATGCCAATCAGCAGATTGCTCGCCCCGCGATAGCCGGTCACCGAAAGCGTCTCGGGCAGCGTTTGCATCACTTGTCCCAGCGTGTTGCCCGACGCATCACGCACTATCCGCGAGCGACTTGTCTGGTCCACAACTTGCTCGGTCGCCGTGTCGCCAAACCACTCGACCAACCGTTCCGTGTTCCGTTCCGGAATCGAAACGTCTCCCGCGCCCGCCACGGTCCGCCGACGCTGTTCCGCATAGCGTAGTGTCGCCACCAGCAGCACCACCATTACCAGCCGCACCCCATGCACGAGCAACGACCGCAGCTTGTTGGGCACAGGCCGCGCGGTCGTCGAGGCAACTACCGGCAGATCGATGGAGGGATGCGGTCGCGTGTCAGCCATGCCGCTAGTTTAGTCGTTCGAAGCGGCGAGGACTGCGGTGACAATCTGCAGCATTCGCGGTTCGGCTTGCCGTCCCGCAGCGAGCACCTCCGCATGCAAGGCTTGTCGCGGCGCGTCGGGACAAGCCACGTTACTGACCATCGACAGTGCCAGAATCCGCATCCCCAAGCTGGCCGCGGTGAGGACTTCGGGAACGGTGCTCATCCCCACCACGTCGGCACCCAAGCGGCGCATCATGCGGTATTCGGCTCGCGTTTCATAGTTCGGTCCGAGGGTCGCCAGATAGACGCCTGGATGCGCTGTAAAGCGACCGCGCCGGGCGGCTGCGAAAGCGGTCGCCATCATCGACGGATCATAGACCTGCGGACTGCGGCGCGGCACGTCGATCGGCTGCCACCGCGGAGGCTCTGCCAAGTTGCTTGGTTCGCCGTTCGGCTGGCCCCCGTTTGTCGCAGTCGCATGCGCCTGATCGTTTGCCAAGTCGGGTTGGGTGGCGGTTGTCGGTGAGCTGTGAAACCGCAGGTAGGGTCGTCCCGTCATCCAGTCCACATGGTCGTGGATCACCACAATATCGCCGACGACCAATCGGGGCTGAACGCCCCCGGCGGCGTTGCTGACGATCAAGCGTGTCGCACCGAGAGCCCGCATCACGCGGACCGGAAAGGTCACCTGATCGGTCGTCCAGCCGCCGTACCGATGCAGCCTACCCGCCATCGCCACCACGGCCACTCCACCGATCGTCCCCAGCACCAACTGGCCGCGATGCCCACCCGCGGTGCTGGTCATAAAGCCCGGAATGTCGGCAAAGCTGAGCACCACAGGGTCTTCGATGTGGTCGACGACGCCCCCTAATCCGCTGCCCAGAATGATGGCGAACTGAGGCACGAGGTCGCTCTGTTGGCGAATCGTTGCGAGGGCGGAATCGAGTTGCGACACAAGACGGCTTTCTGTTCAAGGATCGATAACCGATGATAATGTGCTGTCCGGCGTTCGAGGCGACAAGGTGCCGCCGCAGGGGCAAGCCCAAAAAAGCGCCCGCCGAGGCTTTGGAATCGACCTGTCGTTAGGGTGGTGGTTGCCTAGTTGCTCTGTTGCCTAGTTGCTCTGTTGCCTAGTTGTCCTGTTGGCCGAGGCCTACCAGCGATGACGTCGGGCTCCATGCTATTTTCCTGTTCCCCACTTCACGAGCTGATCGATGAATCAAGCTGCTGATACCGATGCACAAGTTGTCCAGCGGATTCGCGACGGCGATGCGCGAGCGTGGGAAGACCTGATCCGGCGCTACGAAGGCCGCTTGTTGGCTTTTGCGGAAAGCCGCGTCGGCAATCGTGCGGCGAGCGAAGACATTGTGCAAGATTCTTTCATCGGATTCCTCACCAGTCTGCCGAATTACGACGGAGGGCGACCGCTGGAGAGCTACCTGTTTTCGATTTGTGCCTACAAGCTGACCGATCACCTGCGCCGCGAAGGCCGCCGCCCCGCCCTGAGGCTTGATGGCATCCGGCGGCCCAGCGATGGCGAAGCGGTGGCTTGGCAATTGCCTGGCAGCGCCCGGCCCGCCAGTTCAATCGCGCGCAGCGTCGAACGCAAACGCTTAGAAGAAGACGCGGTGCAGCAGGCGATTGAGGAACAGGTCACCCGCTGGAAAGAACGGGGCGATTGGGTCAAGCTCAAGTGCTTGGAGTTGCTGTTCGTCCGTGGCGTCAGCAATAAGCAGATTGCCGACGAGCTCGATTTGACCGAGCAACAGGTCGCCAACTACAAAAGCGATTTTCAAATTCGCTTGCGGGCCATCATCC
This sequence comes from uncultured Pirellulaceae bacterium, assembly GCA_964477385.1. Lineage (GTDB taxonomy): Bacteria > Planctomycetota > Planctomycetia > Pirellulales > Pirellulaceae > Roseimaritima. The sequence goes on along the minus strand of CAYZHQ010000047.1, from coordinate 6,735 downwards.
GCCGCCAAAACCTCAGCGAAGAAGTTTTCCCCGAGCTGATGTAGCTTCCTGTACGTTCTCCTTTGTCGCCGCTGTGAGCTCATGACACGCTTGTTTGCCGGAACCCCTTTTGATCGACCGCCCACGTGTGATCGCTGTGGACGGTTGGAATCGGAATGCGATTGCGGGCCGCCTCCGGTTGAGTTGATTCCGCCGGAAAAACAGACCGCCAAGTTAACGCTAGAGAAACGCAAACGCGGCAAAGTCGTCACGGTGGTGCGCGGCTTGCCCGCGGTGGGCAACGATTTGCCGCAACTGCTGAGCGAACTGAAGACCGCCTGTGGGGCGGGAGGCAGTTTGCAAGACGAGCAATTGGAACTTCAAGGCGACCAACTGACGGCGGTCACCAAGGCGCTGCGCGGCAAAGGCTTCCGCATCGGCTGAGTCTAGGCGACGGCCGGCCCATCACCTGTCTCGCGCCTACCGCCCGGCCGTTTATGGGGATTCTTTGGCTTCGAGTTCCGCAACGCGTTTTTGCAACGCTTCGATTTGACGGCGCAGTTCCTGCAACACGTCGCCAGCTTCGGCATCCTTGGCGGCCGGCCTCGGGAGCTCCGGTGCAATGCCTGGATTGGAGGCGGCGGGCGGCGTTGGATTGGTATCGCCGGGTTGGCTGGGCATCGACGGTGGTTCGATGTCGTCCAACTCGCCGGGCTGTCTTGCTTGTGCCGGATCTTGACCGGAGGGTTCCATCGTCGGATTTCTCCCGCGTTCCTCAGGGACTCGGTTGCCCATCAGCGCGAAGCGTAATTGCAACATCTGGCCGTCGCGCGTCACGACCACATCGACCGTCTGGCCCGGCATCGTTTGCTGCATCCTGCGCTGCAGATCGAGTGCACTGGCAATCGGGACTCCGTCGACACTTTCGATGACATCTCCCACCGCAATACCGACGGTGGCCGCGGGGGAGTCGGGCACCACGTTGGCGACCCGTGCTCGGCGGCGGGCCGGATCGGGAGACGCGTCTTCGACAACGACGCCCATGCGTCCGTGAGGTGCTGTCTCGACCGGCGGGGGCGCGACCGGCGGAGTTCCGACCGGAGCGGGCAAACCTGGCAGCAGGGGACGAGCGAGGATGGCAGGATTGGCCTGCAGCGTCGCCGAGGTTTGGATCGGCTGGCCGTTGCGTCGTAGTTGCACCGCCACCGTGTCACCCACCTGGTGTTTGGAGATCCACAGCGTAACATCGTCAATCGTGTTGACCGGGGTGTCGCCCAATTGGATGACTTGATCGCCCGGTTGCAGGCCCGCTTGTTCTGCCGCACTACCGGGCGTCAAGCCTTGCACGAAGACTCCCGTGACGCCGTCGCGCGTTCGCTCTTCAGCGCTGAAACCGAGGATCGGCCGTTCCGTAACCTGCTCGGGATTCAGTCCTTGCGGAGGCAGCCCCGGAGCGACCGGCGGCCCGATAACCGGCCCGTTCTCCAGAGTGTTCCGGACGCGCTCCTCCAATCGCTGGAGGAACCCCTGTCCCGAAGCCGCTCCGCAGAGGAGGCACAAGCCGCAAGCTATGACGTATCGCATCTTTCAACTCTCTGTTGGTATCTTAGCAATGAGCGATAATTAAGTGTCGAGAAATAAGTGTCGGGTACCTTTTGTGCGAAGCACCCGCAGGGCGAGTTCCTCGCAAAAGGTGCCCGACACTTATTTGTCGCACGATCCTTGGCCTTTGAGATCCAGGCGGACTCGCGTCAAGCACTCAGTCTAACGCCCAGTCGCCTCGCAACCAATCGACATTTTGAACCAAACGATCCATGACGGAAGCCGCAAATACAGTACCGTGTCCGCTGCCGATCGCGCCAGGCGATCTGCCCCAGGTCGCCCAGTGGATCACCGACAGCAGTTCGGTCGGTCGCAGGCACCTATCGCTGACTCAATTGACCGATGCACTCCAAAAACGTGGGCCAGGAGCGGTGTTCTCACGGGTGGTCCGGCAGGGCGATGACTTGCTGGCCGGTGCGATTGCCACCCGTATTGCTGGAGACGCCGCAATGCTGGTCGCCTGCCGCGCTGCAGATGGTACCCCGGAGCAATTGCACACCGTGCTGGATGCCTTGCACGCCGATCTGGCCGCGGCGGGCATGCGGTTTATCCAAGCCACTTGGGATGCCGATGGGTCGCGACCTCCATTTGCGACTGCCGGATTCCAGCCGATTGCCCAATTGGAATATTTGTCGGTCAGCGTCGTCGCGGAGGCCGAGGGTTTAACGGTGTGTGACGAAGCGTTGGCAGAGCCGTGCGAGGTCCTCGCCATCGACCCGCGTGAACCGGCACAGCTGCAGCGATGGATCGCGTTGGTCACGGAGACCTTCGAGCAGACACTTGATTGCCCGCTGTTGAACCAATATCGGACGCCGCGGGATATCGTTACCGCCTATCTGGAGTCGCCCGCTTTCGATCCCACTGGTTGGCGGATTCTGCAGCGCGATCAGGTCGACGTCGGTTGCTTGATTACCACGCCCTACCCAACCGCAAAGACGTTAGAGCTGACTTACATGGGCGTCATCCCGACGGCGCGCGGGGCCGGACTGGGGCGAAGATTGATCGCCCTGGCGATGCGGTTGGCTCGAGAACGCTCGCTGACCGAGGTGATGTTGGCGGTTGACGGCGACAATCGGCCGGCGATCGAGGTCTATCGCGAAGCCGGCTTCGTGGGGGTCGCTCGCGAAGCGGTCTGGGGACGGACGACCGAGACGCTTGGGGAACCCAGCGGGCGTGTTGCTGAACCTCCACTGCTGGAACTCGACGGCGTGACGGTGACGCGCGGGGAAATTCGCATCCTGGACCACATCGATCTGGCCCTGCCAGCCGGCCGGCATACGGCGATCCTCGGTCCCAACGGATCGGGGAAGACGTCGCTGCTCAAGCTGCTGATTCGCCAGTTCTATCCCTCGGTGGACGGCCAGCACGCCGGAACGGTGCGCATTCTGGGACGTTCGGATTGGCACATCGACGACCTGCGCAAGCGATTGGGAATCGTCAGCAATGAACTCGACCACGCATTTGCGTCGGGTCGGTCGGGTCAGATGACCGCCTTGGAAGCGGTCCTGTCAGGGTTCACCGGCGTGCGGTTAAAGCGGCACATGAAATACGACGGCGATGCCGCGATCGAGCAAGCGACTGCGGCGCTGCGTCGCGTCGGTGCGGAAGCGCTTGCCGAACGGACGTTGGAAACGATGTCGACCGGCGAGCGACGTCGGACGCTGATCGCGCGGGCGTTGGTTCACCAACCGGTTGCCTTGGTACTCGATGAACCGACGACCGGGCTCGATATCGCGGCTCGGGTCGCGCTGCTGCGCCAGTTGGATGAACTGGCCGCCGACGGGACGACGCTGCTGCTGGTGACGCACCATATTGAAGAAATCTTGCCGGCGATTGAACACGTCGTCTTTTTGGATCAGGGACGCATTTTGCGGGAAGGCGACCGACAGTCGATGTTGACCACCGAGGGGCTGAGCGAACTGTTTGGCACCCCGCTCGCCATCGAACAACATGGCCGTTCGCTGTCGGCTCGCTCGCTTTAACCCGCCACCCCGGACTTACCTCCGAGGCTCTCACGCGACCTCGCGTCGTCATTGACCGTGCGCTCCTTAATTCGCTCCGGCAGGCTCCTCGATCACAGGCTGTTCGTTAAAAGGCACATCAAATTCTTCCAAGTTGTTCGCTCCCTCTTCCATCCCCGGTTCGAATTCTTCGTATGTCTCTTCGGGTGTTGGCAGGTCGATCGTCCGGCCATCATCCATCACCAACTGTGCCGTCTGGCCGCCTTGCTCATCATTGGAAAGGATCAGGGTCCCCGAACCTTTGGTGCCCACCACGCGGACTTCGAGCACGCCTTCGTTAGCCATGTCGGAAAAGTTCATATCGGTCTCCGTCACCTCGCCTAGGGCTTCGACCGCTTCGGGAGTCTCGAGGTATTCCTCCACGAAGGCGGCTCCCATTGCGTTGCCAAATTCATCGGAAACTTTTTGCACAAAGAAATAGCCCGCCGTCATAATGCCGCCGCAGATCAACAGCACGAATAGCAGGATCAGGCCCAAGACAATCAGCACAATCTTGAGCGTGTTGTCCTTCGGCTGTGCCTCGGGAGTGGGTTCATTTTGCGGAGATGTGTAGGGCGTGTTCGACATGAAAAGTGCTCGTGAAGGATGCTGGCCGGATGAAGAAGCGAAGCGTCAGTTTACCCGATTGCCAAGGGCTGAAAACGCAGCGAGCGGCATCGGGAGGTGGTTTTTCGGTGCCCGCCGCGGGGGTCTTCAGGAGGGGGAGAAAGCGGCACGAAAAAACGCCGCATCGGATGAGGATGCGGCGTTTGCGAATGGGATCGAATTGCCCAGAACGGTTTACATGTTGCCCAGCTTGGCTACCAAGTCGGCGGTGCGGCAGCTGTAGCCCCACTCGTTGTCGTACCAGCTGACGACCTTCACCAAGCGGCCGGTGTCACCGAGAACTTGAGTGAAGTCGGCGGCGAAGATGCTGCTGTGCGAGTCGTGCACGATGTCGCTGCTGACGATCGGGTCGACGGCATAGAAGAGGATGCCTTTCATCGGGCCTTCGGCGGCCGCTTGGATCGCTTCGTTGATCGACTTTTTGTCGGCGTCCTTGGCCAAGTTAACGGTCAAGTCAACCACACTGCCCGTTGGGACGGGAACTCGCATCGCGATGCCGGTCAGCTTGCCTTGCAGTTCGGGGATCACCAACCCAACGGCCTTGGCGGCACCGGTCGAGGTCGGGATGATGTTCAGAGCGGCTGCCCGAGCACGATACAAATCCTTGTGCGGTTGGTCCTGCACGTTCTGGTCGTTCGTGTAGGCGTGCACCGTGGTCATCAGGCCTGACTCGATCCCAAACGTGTCGTTCAGGACTTTGGCGACAGGAGCCAAGCAGTTGGTCGTGCAGCTCGCGTTGCTCACGCACTTCAGGTCGGCGGTCAGTTTGTCGTCGTTGACCCCCATCACGCAGGTCAGGTCAGCGCCGTCTTTGGCCGGAGCGCTCAAGATGACTTTCTTGGCACCCGCGGTGATGTGGCTATCGTATCCCGGAGCATCGCCGGAGGCGCGGCCGGTGAAGAAGCCGGTCGATTCGATCACAACGTCGACGTTGTGTTCGCCCCAAGGCAACTTGCGAGGGTCGCGTTCGGCGAGGGCATGAATGGTTTTTCCGTTGACGATCAGCGAATCATCGTTGTATTCGACAGTGCCGTCAAACCGACCGTGGATGCTGTCGTACTTCAGCAACGTGGCGAGCGTACGGTTGTCGGTCAGGTCATTGACAGCGACCACTTCAAATTCGCTGCCGCGCTCGATCAAGTTACGAAAAGTCAAACGCCCAATGCGTCCAAAGCCGTTGATGGCTACGCGAATCGTCATACGATTTCTCCAGAGAAAGGTTCGTTGAGGGAGGTGTGTTGGTTTCGGGTTCGTGCGAGTCGGAACGGAATGTTCAGGCTTGAACGGGTTGTCCAGGCGTGACCAGATTTGCAAGATGCGGCGCTTGGTTTGGCAATGCTAAGCTGTGCAGCAGTCATTCAACAATCGTGCACAGCAGAGCGGTTCAAAGCAGGCAATCGCCTGTTCGTTACCGGCCTTGCATCACAAGCCTTGCATCGGCCGCCGCCGGCACGTCCTGCGAACGAACGTTCCAACGTAGGAACAGGCGGATTATAGCGGTCCGTTTTCCCGCCTAGCCAGCCCCCAACCATTCACCTCCCGACGATTCACTTCGGAGCTACCCTTGGTTCGACCCCCGCTCTGGCAGCTTCCTCCCGGCGTGTCACCCGGCACGTGGGACTATACGCACAATCAATCGATTGCCGACACCTATGAAACGTTTCTCGCTGGCACGCCGCTGGTGCAAGCGGACCTGCGCTGGGTTCAAGATGCCTTGCCGCCACCACGGCAAGGCGAGCCAACCTTGGTCGCCGATTTAGGGTGCGGTAACGGCCGTTCAGCGATTCCGCTCGCCGCCCAGGGGTATCGTGTTTGGGGGCTGGATCTCAGCCAGCCGATGTTGCAGAGCATGCTCGCTGCGGCCGCCCAACAGCAAGTGGAGGTCTGGCCGCTGCGTGTCAACTTGGTTCAGTTAGACGGCATCGGTGATCAAGTGGTCGATCATGCGGTCTGTCTGTTCAGTACGCTGGGCATGATTCGTGGCCGCAAGCACCGGCGTCGTTTTCTGGCACAAGTCCACCGGATCGTCCGGCCGGGCGGTGTGCTGATCGTGCATGCCCACAATCGACTCTCCTGGCTGCGCCATCCCGGCGGGTTGCGGCGGACGCTCGCCAGTGCTTGGAAAGCCCTCACGTCAGACGACGATTTTGGCGACCACGTGTACGCCTATCGAAATCTGGCGGACATGTACCTGCATTCCTTCTCGGCACGCGAACTGGCCGCCGATCTGCGTGCGGCGGGCTGGCAAATCGATCGGTGGAAACGGGTCAGCTTGACAGGGGATCGCTTGCTGAAATCGCATGAAGTGACCATTGCCGGCGGTTTCTTTGTTGTCTGTCAACGCTCGGCTTAGCTGGACAGCACTAGGCTTGTCTTCAAAGAAGCTGAAAACTCATTCTTGGAAAGATCTTTACGTCATTTTCATGGTAACCCGAAGCGTCAGCGAGGAATCTGCCCTAAACCCTTTCCTCGCTGACGCTTCGGGTTTCCAGTTGGCCGAACCTGGCGCTGTCCCGTCAGGAACGCG
>CAYZHQ010000046.1:0-41705 GCA_964477385.1 uncultured Pirellulaceae bacterium | reverse complement strand
TGCGCTGCACGTCGGAGAACATCGCCCGCCGCGCGAACGCCGAGGATGGCTGCCGGGGGCGTTTTTGGGGCGGGCGTTTCGGCTGCCAAGTGCTGCTCGATGAAGCTTCGCTGTTGGGTTGTGCGATGTACGTGGACTTGAATCCGATTCGAGCGGCGATGTGCGAAACGCCGGAGGAGAGCTTGTTTACCGGCGCGAAGGACCGGATCGATGACTTGGCCGAGCGGAGGGAGGCGGTTCGTTCTGGGACGCACGACTGGGAGCGCAGTCGGTCGCGCAGGCGGAGCGGTTGGCTGAGCCCGATCGAGATTCGGGAGGCGACCGATGCGTTGGGAGCCGACTTGGAGACGAGCGGCCGCCGGGCGAGCAAGCAGGGCTTTCTACCGATTTCGCTGGTGCGTTATTTAGAGCTGCTGGACTGGACGGGCCGTCAGTTACGTTCGGACAAGCGGGGTGCGATTCCGTCGCATTTGGCGCCGATCTTAGCGCGACTGGGGGTGGACGAGGTCGGTTGGTGCGACCTGGTGTCTCGGTTCCGAAAGATCTTCAAGCGTGCGGCGGGGACTCGGGAGAGCCTCGCGACCGAAGCGGCTCGTCGCGGCCAAACCTGCCTGCACGCGCCGGGTAACCCACTGGCAAGCGTCGCCTAACGACAAGAACGCATCGGGCAGACTGTCGTTCTCTCTGACTCCCCTTTTGCTTTTCGTTGGAAAGAGCAAGCGATTGCTCTGCATCGGGGCATTTCTATCGAGCCGAGATAAGATTAAATGGGTTGATTGCACGCCGCAATCATGCTGTTAAATCAGTTCAACGGTGGCTTCTTCAGACCTTGCGAATCGAATTGGCATTTTTTTAGTGCATGGGCCAAACGGTAATAGCCCAGCTCGCTCTATGGCGCGGTCCCTGCGTCTGTGGCGAATTCAATTTTCGCCTCTTCAAGTGTGGGTGTCCCTTTTTGGGAGGGGATTTGAGTTGGAACTTTTTTGGGGGTTTGCGGTTCTAAGTGGGACTTGGGCTGCTTGTTAAGCCGTAGGGGTTGCAACGGATTCACTGAATCTGCGGGGCCGATGGCGCCGAGTGGTTAAGAACCTGGCGATGCTCTCCCGTTTTGTCGTCGGTCCGGAAGTAGTCTGCGAGTGAGACTCGCAAGAAAAAGTGAATTCTTTCATTCAGGTTTTAGCGTGACAAAGATGCCACGGAATTCTCGTTCCCGATCCATTCGCACTCCCCTGACCGCTACGGCTAACCGGCAAGCTGCTGGGTCTGGAGGCGGTTTGCGACAGATCCTGGCCCCATTCCTACGTCTCCAATCGCCGGCTGAAACTCGCCGTGGACTGCAACTGGAAACGCTCGAAGGTCGCCAAATGCTAGCTGGTGACGTGGAACTGTTTTCCACCGATAGCGAGAACTCGGCAACGGCAAGCCAAAGGGCCGATGAAGCGGCACTGTTCGAGGACTCCAATTCGGTGGCACAAGGGGAACAAGGCCAACCTTCGCCTGACCTCGTGGCCTTCGCTCGATTGATCACCGAACGGGGAGTCATCCTGTACGCTGCTGATTGGTGCTCCGTCTGTACGGCGCAGAAGGACCTGTTTGAAGATGGCCAGAACTACTTGAACATCGTCGAAGTGACCGACGGGAATCGTCAGCTGAATGCGGAAGGAATTGCGAATGACATCGACTCGTTCCCAACCTGGGTGTTCGATGCGGAAACGCGGTTTGAGCGCTCGATGACGTTGCAGGAAATCGCGGATCAACTGAACGTGGAGATCCCGCTTTCCGAATCCCCAACTTTCGTGCCTATCCCCAACCAGTCCGTGGCCATTGGATCTCCGATCCACATCCCAATCGATGCGTATGATCCCGACGGTCAGCCGCTAACGGTCACCGCGCAAGTCGCTGACCCCAATCTTTTGGAGGCGGTCGTTTTGCAGGGTAACCGTAGCCTGCGGCTTGACATGCAGAGTTACGGCGACATGGTGTTTGAGCTGTTTGAGCAACGGGCTTCGCGAGCAACGAGCCAGGTCATCAACTTGGCAGAAAGCGGTTTCTATGATGGGCTGACCTTTCATCGAGTGATTGAAACCTTTGTCTTGCAAGGTGGCGATCCCGACGGCAACGGCACGGGCAGCTCGGACTTGCCCGACTTTGACGATCAATTCCATCCCGATCTTCAGCACACCAATGTGGGAACGTTGTCTTTTGCCAAAAGCAACGACGACACCAACAACAGCCAATTCTTCATCACCGCACGCAACACGCAGTCGCTCGATTTCAACCACTCGGTCTTTGGGCAATTAGTCGAAGGCGAAGACGTGCGAGAGGGCATCAGTCGCATCGCCACCACCGGCGGCAACGAGAACAGGCCTCTGCGTGACGTGGTGATCAACGAAGCGACGATCTTCTCGGACACCGAGAACTCGGTCGTGATGCTGCGTCCCACAGGTAACGGAACGGGAACCACTAGCGTGACCTTCACCGTCCGCGACGCCGACGGCAACGAATTCAGTCAGATCGTGCAGGTCACCGTTGGACCAGATAATGTCGAAGGCTTGCCTTACTTAGAGGACATTTCACCGGTCGTGTCGCAACAGGGGACGCCGGCCCAATTCCAGTTGCAAGCCACGGACGTCGAGGGCGATGAGGTTGTTTTCGTTGCCGAGCCGATCAATGCACCGGCCAATACCAGTGTAACGGTCACTTCTGGCGGCTTGGTCACGGTCACCCCACCGGCGGACTTCAGTGGTGTGTTGAGCATCCAAGTTGAGGCCCGCGCTCCCGATTACGTGGTCCAGCGAGATCCGTTTGGCAGAATTCTCGAATCCAATAAAGATGTCCAGCGATTGAACGTCTTGTTCACGGCCGGCGCTCCAACTCAGGTTGACTTGGATTCCAGTTCCGATTCCGGCAACCCCGAAGACAACATCACCCGCGCCGGATCGCTAGTCTTTAACGTCTCCGGTGTAACAGCTGGCGCGGAGGTGGAACTGCTGGCAGGCGACCAGGTGGTCGGGATTGGCCAAGCAACTTCGTCGACGATCAGTATCACCACGAACAGCTTGCCCGTACTCGGCAACGGCACCTACAGCATCACGGCTCGACAGCGCGGTGCCGATGGCATCAACAGTCCGCTCAGTCCTCCGTTGACGGTGGTCTTTGACAATCTACCTCCGGCCGCAATCACCACGACGATTCCCGCTCAAGCCAACGTCGGCACGCAGTACACTGCCAATTTGAACCATCCTGAAGAGGGCAGCGAGGTCAGCTACAGCCTCGGACCGGCTCCCACGGACATGACGATCGATGCGACGACCGGTTTGATTGAATGGACGCCGACCGCATCGCAAGTCGGTGCGCAATCGTTCGAGGTGAATTTGACGGACCGCGCCGGCAACGTGCGCACTCAAGCCTTTAATCTGAACGTGGCCGCGAGTGCCCTCAGCGAAATTGTCTTGGGCCTGACCGATCTAGACGGCAGCGCCATCACAAACATCAACGCGGGCGAAGAGTTCTTCCTGACAATTGCGGCGAGCGACCTGCGCAGCGCACTGGTAGCCGAAGGGGTTTTGGCAGCTTTCACCGACGTCACGTTCGACTCCAATTTGGCCAGCCCCTCAGGCACCGATCCGATCGTCTTTCCCAGCACAAACCAATTTCCCCAAGGCACCGCATCGCCTGGGCTGATCGACGAAGTGGGAGGTATTGAACTGAATTTCAATCCGGCAAACCCACTACTGACCCTCCAATTTGCAAGCGTTCGAATGCGAGCCGACCAAGCGGGCTTGGTAACGTTTGTCAGTGATCCCGCCGATGGAGATGGCACCGACTTACTGCTCGTTGGTCGCGAGGATCGTATCTCCAACGAACAAGTTGCCTTTGGCAGCGTCAGCCTGCAAATCAACGCCAATTTTAACGCGACGGATGACACGGCAACCGTTGCCGAGAACAGTTCTCGCTTGATCGACGTGCTGGCCAACGATGCTCCAACGGGCAACACCGTTTTGACAATCGTCAGCGCGACACCCGCCGGTGGTGGCACAACGTCGATCGAAGACGGGCAGGTGCGGTACACGCCGGCTACCGATTTTTCGGGTACAGATACCTTTACCTACGTAGTGACCGACGGGTCGGGGACAGAGCAAACAGCCACCGTGACGGTCACGGTAACCCCCAGCACCGATCCTGCAACGGCGGTCGACGACACCTTTGAGATCGATGCAGGCAGCACCGGCAATCGCTTGACGGTGCTTGCCAACGACTCTCCCGCATCGCTGGTGATCACGAACGTGGGTGCCACGTCGGCAAACGGCACGGTGACGATTGAGTCGGGCGGCAAAGCGCTTCTTTATACCCCAGCCAGCGCGAGCTTCACGGGCACGGAAACCTTCACCTACACGGTCTCCGACGGCACTTCGACCAGCCAAGCCAGCGTGACGGTCAACGTGTCCGTTGCGAATCCGCCACCAACGGCTGTCGACGATGCCTTTACCGTCGTGGAAGATGCCGCCGAAGCCGAATTTGATGTACTGGCGAATGACTCCAATTCCGACAGCAGCGAAACGTTTGAACTGTCTGCGGTGAGCACCTCGGCAAACGCCCGCGCGCTGCGACTCTCGGACGATCAATCGAAAATCATCTATGCGCCGGCAGCCGACTTTTTTGGCGCCGATGAGGTGACTTATACGATCACCGATTCCAACGGGGCCTCGGCGACTGCCACGATCACCTTTACCGTGACGGGGGTCAACGACCCGCCTCCGGCCACCGCTTTTTCCAGCAACATCACCAAAGGCACCAGCAACCAAACGGTGTTCCGGATTGCGGACGCGGGCACGAATGTCGATGGTGCCAGCGAAGCTTTGACGATCAGCCTGATTGATACCACGACGACGAACGGCGGTTCGGCGACGATCGCTCAGGACCAGCAATCGATTCTTTACACGCCGCCCTCGGCAACCTTTGTCGGCACGGACGAGCTGACTTACACGATTCGCGATGCGGGAGGCCTGACATCGTCGGCGACCCTCACGATCAACGTGCTCGACTTTGTCCCGCGCAGCTTCTCGGTTGAACTGAACGCACCCAACGTTCGCATTCCACTACAGGCGAGATTGGTGGGGACAACCGACTTTGGCGACCCGATCGATGTCCCGGCTGCGGCTTCGTCGACGCCCAACACGGTCGAATTTCCTGCTCAAGCTCCCGGCAATTATCGAATTGAAATCCCGGTGATTCCGTTTCTAATTGGTGGCGAGACGCCGCGCGTGATCGAGTTTACCTCGGGGCCGAATGAAACCGACATGACACTTGAGGTTGAAGGATACAGTTCCTTGCACCCGAGTTTCTATCGTCTGCGTGACATGACCAACTCGGCACCGCAGCAAGCTGCCTTCACCGCCGTTAAACCTGGCGAAGAGGGAAGGTTTGTGATTGCCGCGGGTAGCCTGACCAACACCACGAACCCGGTCATTTCTTTGAACGATGCGGGCACGTCGATCGACGTCAAAGCAAACGGTTCGGACGGTTCCCAGCGGACCGGAACCGCACCCGTGGGGACGAATCCGAACGTGGTCGAAGTTCGTGCGACCTTGGGCGACTCACGTCTGCTCCGCGTCAATCTAGCTGATTCCGCAATCACCTTTGACACACCTGCCGCAGCATCGAACAGCACGAACAGCACGAACAGCGCCAGCGAGTTTGCGGACAGCGGTTCACAGGCGCAAGGCGAATCGGCATCGTTGGTCGGGGGAGCTGTCCCGCTGGTCACGCTTGGCAGTTCGCCAGCCATTCAGGCGGGCAACGCGTCGGCATCCTTCGATCCGGCTGGCAACGCATCGCCTGACTTGGCCGCCGTGGCGGCTCGGCGCACCGCCGCGATTGACTCGGCGCTGTCCGAGGTCGCGCCCCCTGGACAACAGCCGTCGACTGCCGAAACTATCCTCACCAGCGGCGGTGATCGCATCGCCCCCGAGGCGGTTGACGACGCTTTATCGTTGCTCAGCGATTCTTAGTTTTGGCGACTCTTTTATTCAACTGGTTGTGGAAAGCCGATGCAGGCTGACGGAATACGATTGCCCCTGCTGATCACTGGGTTGGCGGGGGTGCCGGGATACAACGCGTTTTCGTACTTCCGCGAACAGCTTGGTGACGCTGTCATGGCGCTTCGCCAGCGCAACAATTGGCGTCTTCAGGATAACGGCGTGATGGCCTGTGATACCGATGACGCCGAGTCGCTCGACGCTTTGTGGGCCGAGCACCAGTTCGGGAGTGTGTTGAGTTTCGGCGGCTCGTGTCGCCTGAAGGCTTGCGAGCTGGATCCAGAGATGGCGCATCGCGTGAACGTGGAAGGTACGCGGAACGTGGCCCGCAATGCGGCTCGCTACGGCGCTCGGATGGTCCACCTGTCGACAGATCTTGTGTTTGCTGGTCGCCCCGGTGGCGGTTACACCGAACAGGACGTGCCCGATCCGGTGACGATGTATGGCAAGACGATGGTCGCGGGCGAAGCCGAAGTCCTCGAACGGCACGATCAAGCGTGTGTGCTTCGTATCTCGTTGCCGATGGGGACCAGCTTCAACGGGCATGCCGGAGCGATCGACTGGATCGAATCACGCTTTTCCAAAGACCGCCCGGCGACGCTGTACTATGACGAGTTCCGGACGCCGACCTATGTCGATTGCATGAACCGACTGTACGACCGTCTGCTGCGGATGACGGTCTCCGGGCTGTTCCATGCCGGTGGCCCGCAGAGCTTGAGCCTCTATCAGATTGGCCAGATCGTCAATCGCGTGGGAGGCTATAACCCGGACATGCTGAAGGGCTGTCCTCGTCATGCCGCGGGACCGATGCCTCCGCGTGCCGGCGACGTCTCGATGGACTCCAGCAAGCTGCTATCGCTGTTTGGCGACGACCTGTTCGAACCTTGGCCGAAGCATCCGGAATTGGTTCCCCAACATCACGATTGGCATTACGATCGCCGCGACACAGCGGGCTCTCCGGAGGAGATCCTCAGCCTGCTGACTTAGCCGCCGCAGTGAGGCTCGTGACTTCAGCAGCGGATCGCGTTGCGGCGTTTCAATCCGCTCGGGGATCCTTTTCCGGGCAAGCCTGTGCGTTAACGCGAAATCCGCACCGCTTCGCGTGCAATAAAGTGCGGCGTCTCTAAACCGGTGAGGTAACTCAACTGGCCGTACAAGCCGACTTTGGCGTTCAAGTGCATGCGCAAGTTGAGGCCTGGCGAGGGACTGACATAGGCCAACGTTTGGCCAGCCGCGTCCGTTAACGCAAAGGGTGGCGAATCGGGGCGTGCGGAATAAACCTGGACAAGGAACCCTTCTCGATCGAAGGCCTTTCGGTTCGCTCCTGGAGGCGCTGCCGAACCTGCGGCAACGTTTCCAATTGTCGGTGTGGGCAGCGTTCCGCTGGATGACAAAGGCACCTCAACGGGAGCTTGTCCCTCGCGTCGCCTCGCGACCCGCTGGTATTGCTCGACACGTTCGATCAGCACGCGAGCTCGCCCCCGTTCGACCGGATCGTTCAGCCGCTGAATCCAGGTGTGGGCTCGTTGCCGAATCGGCTCGACCACCGCCGCGGAAGAGCCCGCGGCCATCTGTCGAGACAGCTCCAATTGAAGTTCATTGATGTCGGCATTGACGACACGTGTAGCGAGCTGCCTTGCCATCTGCGCAGCCCTCGCGTCCCGTTCGGCAAGCTGCTGAGAAGTCAGCCGCACCGAGGAATTTCCGACAATCGTGCCGAGCACGGGCGGCGTTGTTTCGCGCAACGGCGTTGCCACGGCTGCCGCGGAGGGCGAGAACATCTGCCGCTCCGAATCGGCTTCGATCGCCGTTCGCGAACCGGTTACCCAACTGCTGTCGTCGGCTGCTAATTCTTCCGACGGTGGCTCCGCCTTTCGTCCCGCTTCAATATCGCGAACTTGAACGTCTTCGCTGACCGACATCTCCGGTTCCACGTATGTTGCCGCCGCCACCCCCGATCCAATCGGTTGGTCGTCGAGCAGACGCTGGGGCTCGGTCGCTGGTGGCGGTTGACGTTTGACCGTTGGCAGTTCCCTGCTTTCGGTTGCGACCGATTCCACATCGGTCGAGGATGCCCCAACGGGCTCCAGGTCGAGTGCTGCTCCGATCACTTCACGCAGGGTGGCTGGCGACGAATCGTCCGCCGAGGCGGGCTCGTCTTGTGACGACTTCCGATGCATCTGAACGAGTGCCTCGGAGGTCTCGGCAATTTGGGAACGATGGACCCAGCGAAACTCTCCTGACGGAGGCACAATCCGATACCAAAGTTCGGGGCCGTCTTTTCCGTCCCGCTCGGTTTTCCCGACAATCGAAACCTGTTCGCCTTCCGCCAATTGGACTTGCCAGCGGTACTTACGCGCCCGACCGAGATGCGTTCCGATCCAGGCCACGGCACGTCGATCGACCACCACCCCCGACTTTTCGGCGGCGTCGGTGTCCAAGCTGTTCGCCGGCACCCAGGAGAAACTTCCCTCGGGCGGCCGAATCCCCAGCCAACCATCTTCGGTCTCGAGATAGACCTCCAGTTCTTGGCCCAAACGCAGCGGATCGGTGCGGTAGAAATCGCCCGCGGGTCCGCAGCGGGCAAAGATATTCTCGTGAGCAGTGAAGACAACGTAAGGCTCGACCAGGCCCTCCTCCGCCAAAGCGTTTGGGACGACGGTCAAACAAGCGAGTGCGAAACAAACGCACCGAAATCGGCTGAGCATAATAAGGTACCTCCGTGTACGCTGCTGTTAGCCCAAATGGTGGCGCAAAGGCAAGATCGGTTTCAGCCGTCAGGTTGTCAGAGCGCATTAAAAAACGCTCGGAGGGAAAGTCAACTTCCCTCCGAGCGTTGTGCGTTGGTCGCAGCCGTTACCGATGCTTATTTAGCACCGACGAGCTGCTGCTTCTTCTTGTCTTCGATGATCTTTTCTTGGATGTTCGAAGGTGTCCTGGAGTACTTCAACAGTTCCATCGTGAACGTTCCCTGACCTTGGGTCATACTGCGCAAGTCCGTTGCGTAGCCAAACGTTTCGGCCAGCGGAACCTCACACTGAATGATGCTGTTATCGCCTTGGGTGTCGGTGCTGGTGATCAAACCGCGACGAGAAATGACGTCGCCGACAACCGAACCTTGGAAGGATTCGGGGCATTCGATTTCGACATTCATGATCGGTTCGAGCAACACGGGGCTAGCTTTGCGGAAATTCTCGCGGAAGCATTCTTGTGCACAGGTGTAGAACGACTTTTCCGAACTGTCGACATCGTGGTAGCTACCATCGTCGAGTTGCAACCGGGTTCCCACCACGGGGTACTCGGCGATCGGGCCTTTTCCAAGTGAATCCCGGAAGCCTTTTTCGACGGCCGGAATGTACTGTTTGGGAATACGTCCCCCGACAACCTTGTCCTCGAACTCGAAGCTGTCTTCGCTGTCCGATTCAATCGGCGTCAGCTTACCGACAATGTGAGCGAACTGTCCCGAACCACCGGTCTGCTTCTTGAACTTGTGGTTGAACGCGACCTCGACCGTTGGAGCTTCGCGGTAGCTGACCTTTGGAGCCCCGACTTCGACGTCGACTTTGTATTCACGACGCATCCGTTCGACGTAGACTTCAAGGTGCAACTCACCCATGCCGCTGATGAGTATTTCGTTCGTTTCGTCATCGGTAAAGACGCGGAACGTGGGGTCCTCTTTGCGGAACCGCTGCAGGGCTTTGCCCATCTTGTCGGAATCTGCTCGGCTGACCGGGTTAACCGCCATTTTGATGACGGCCTCGGGGACGAACATCGTTTCGAGCGTACAGAAATCACGTTCGGGAGCGTAGGTATCGCCCGACGCGGAATCGATGCCCATGACGGCGATAATGTCGCCCGCCGAAGCGGTCTCGATTTCTTCGCGTTTATTGGAGTGCATTCGCACGATGCGGCTGAACCGTTCCTTACGGCCGGTACGTTGATTGATGTAGGTACCCCCTTTTTCGATCGTGCCCTGATAGATCCGCATAAAGGTCAGCTGACCAAAGGGATCGTCCACGATCTTGAACGCCATGCCGACAAATGGCCGGGATGGATCGGGCAGCAGTTCGATGCGTCTCGCTTCGTCCTTAGGATCCCGACCGCGAATTTCCCGATCGAGCGGGCTGGGCAGATACTTGATAACGGCGTTCAGCAGCGGCTGGACCCCTTTATCTTTGTAAGCCGTGCCCATATAGACCGGAGTCGCCCCACCGAGAACGGCATCGCGAGTGACCTTTTCGAGCAGTTCATCGGAAATCTCTTCTTCGCTAAGCAACAGCTCCATCATTTCATCGCTGTACATCGACAACGATTCCAACATGTGAGCACGCGCTTCGGTCGCTTCGTCGAGCAAGTCCGCAGGGATCTCCTTCTCGACCACTTCTTCGCCACGAGCCCCTTCGAAGTAGATCGCCTTCATCGAACGCAGGTCGACGACGCCACGGAAGTTCTCTTCCGCGCCGATCGGGATCTGCATCAGGAACGCTTCGGCACCAAGTTTCTCTCGCAGTTGCTGGACGACGCGATGCGGATTGGCACCGGTGCGGTCCATCTTGTTGATGAACGCCAAGCGAGGAATCTGATAGCGTTTCATTTGACGGTCGACCGTAATCGACTGGCTCTGCACGCCACCGACGGCACACAGCACCAGCACGGCACCGTCGAGAACACGCAGCGAGCGTTCCACTTCGACCGTAAAGTCGACGTGGCCGGGCGTGTCGATCAAGTTGATCGGGGAGTCTTTCCATTGAACACTGGTCGCGGCACTGGTGATCGTAATCCCCCGTTCCTTTTCCAGCTCCATATGGTCCATCGTTGCGCCGTCACCATCACCGCGGACTTCTTCGATCTTGTGGATGCGTCCGGTGTAAAACAGGATGCGCTCCGACAAAGTCGTTTTGCCCGAATCGATATGGGCGCTAATACCGATGTTCCGCAGTTTCTCCAGAGTCATTCGTACACCTGAACAGCAATGAACCAGTCGAGCCGCGAACCCCAGTGGTCGCTATTCTCGGTTACCGGTCGATAAGGATAGGGATATAAGGATGGCGGCACGCTATTTCTTCGATGGTTACAGTCCTTCGAAGCACACAGCGTCAGCGGTGCAGCACCGCAAAATACCGTTGTATTTCAGTTAGGGGAAATCGAGGTACAACTTCCCGTGTCGGCAATATCGCAAAGCTTTTTGCAATCCGAAAGGGCAAATTTAGCGTTCGCGAGTCAAATCGCCTAGTTGGCCGCCGGTTCCCGCCAACCGTGGGCACCAAGGCGATCGGGGTATGCTTTGCCGCCGGCGAGAAACTTCCTGCTGAATGCTCTTGTGGCGTTTGCCCCGCAGCGGTTACTTACCGCCTGCTCTATCAGCCTGTCGACATTGGGAAAGGAGTCCGGAATGCCGCAATGGCTGGCGTTTCACAGCGTCGTTCAATTGGTTTTGCTAGCCGTCGCCACACCAGCCCTCGCCCAAATGGGTGGCGGAGGCATGGGAGGTGGAGGTGGCGGAGCCCCACCGCCGATCGAAAAAGCTCGATTTCGTGACCATGTTCAGGAAATGGGGGGCATTCGTATTCATCGCGAAGCGGGCGATTCCATTGTTGCGGGTGTGCAGATCCGAGGCAACCGTTTCATCGGCACCGAACGGATCCTGCAACTGCTCGAAACCCGACCCGATCGGGTGTTTGACGAGGAAACGGTCATGAGCGACGTGCGGAAGCTGAACGAATTCGGTGCCTTCTCACAGGTCCGGTACCGCATCGAAGACCGCCCTGAAGGCAAACTGGTCAGTTTCGAAGTGGTCGAGCTTCCCACGGTGTCGCAGGTCGTCTTTTTCGGCACCCGCGGCATGAACGATCGTGAATTAAGCGGCCGAGCCGGCATCCAAGCCAAAGACCCGCTGAACGAGTACACGATCGAATCGGCGGTGCGACGTCTGGAAGATTTTTACCGCGAGAAGGGTTTCAACAATGCGGTGATCCGCTCTCAAATCGGCCACGAAAGCGATCCGCGAGCCGTGGTTTTCCGCATCAATGAGGGACACTTGGAACGCATCCACCGCATTCACATGGTGGGTAACGAAATCGAGGGCGAAGCGAGGCTAAAGAAAATTATCCGTTCGCGTGACTCGTTCATGCGAGTCGGCCACTACATCGGCAACCAGGCGAACCTCAAACAGATCGACCAGGATGTCGAAATCCTCACCAGCTACTACCGCAACCTCGGCTTCCTCCGCGCTCATGTCAGCCGACAAATCGAATACGACGAGTCAGGCAAGTGGCTGACGGTCACGTTTGTGATTGTCGAAAACGAGCGTTACATCATCAACGACATCAAAATTGTCGGCAACGAATTCATCCCGGTCGAGCAGCTCCAAGAACGCTTGACGATGCAGCCGGGAGACTTTTTTAGCGGCATGAAGATGAACCTGGATGTCAACGAGCTGATGTATTCCTATGGGACACTTGGCTTCATTTACTGTGAAGTCGAACCGCAACCGGTGATGCGTGATGAACCGAATCGGGTTGACTTGGTGTTGAAGATCAACGAAGGAGATCGGTGGAAAGTCGGCCAGATCTTCGTCAACGTCGATGGCGAGCCCCACCTGATGCGGGAAACGATGTTGCTGAACCAGTTGGATCTGGTGGAAGGCCAATACATCGATCGCCGCAAACTGGAGGGAGGCCGCGACGTCCTAAATCGCTTGCAGTTGTTCGAAACGAATCCGACCCTGGCGGATCCGCCGGACATCAAAGTCGTGCCGCGGGAGGAAGGCCTTGAATACTGATATGACACCTCGATACGCTTTCGATGAGCCGTCCGTGAATCCGCATTTACCTGCTCGCGCCGACCGATCCCCGTCCGCGGCGACGCGCCCCGTGGCGCTCCTCCTAGGTTCGACCGTGCTGCTGCTCGTCGCGGCAGGTTGCTCGCGGATGCAACATACCGCACCGGGCCCCAATGGATTTTACGGCCAGGCTCCGGTGCAAGCCTCTCAAACGACTGCCTCCGGTCCTTCCGTGGCTCACCCGCCAGCGGTTGCCGCGGCGGATGAATCGACTGGCGAGATCATCCGTGGCCAAGGTGGCGACGGGCTGTCATTGCCACCGGCGTTTCAGGTCGGTGCCGATGCCGGTCGACACTCTCGGACGCCGCTGCCTGTCAGCGGCCAGCCCGACGCGCGGGTCGCGCAAAGTGGCGCGGGCGAGCTGCCCCCACCGACTCAATTAAATCCGCCCGTGGCGAGCCCCGGATACAGTGCCGGCCAAGCCCCGACGCCTCCGTCCTACCAGCCCGGCGCCCCGCTGCCGCAACGCTACAACCCCGCGGTTCCGGGGGCTCCGGTGACGGTCTTGCCGCCCGATATGCCGACGGTCGACGGTACCGTTTTCGCCGATCCGGCATACGGTGGCACGATGATGGCGCCAAATTATGGACCGCGAGAAAACGTGGCGGACTTGTACATTAACGGTGCCCCTGGCCGGACCGGACGAATCATGCTCGGCGGTGCGGTCAACAGCGATGCGGGAGTCACCGGCCAAATTACGATCGACGAACGCAACTTTGACATCACTCGCTGGCCGACCAGTTTCCAGGACCTGTTCAGTGGCACCGCTTTCCGTGGCGATGGACAAACGCTGCGCATCGAAGCGGTGCCCGGCAACTTATTTCAACGCTACAGCATTCAGTTCGGCGAACCCAATCTGTTCGACACCAATGTCAGCATGAACGTGTCAGGATTCCTCTTCGACCGTCGTTTCCAGGACTGGGACGAGAGCCGCATCGGTGGCCGCTTGGCACTGGGCTATCGCCTCACGCAAAGCCTCTCCACCACGCTGGCCGTTCAGGGCCAAACGGTCGAACTGAAGAACCCACGCGTTCCCGGGACCCCGGAAATCGACAGCTTCCTGGGAGAACACGAACTGTACAGCGGACAATTTCGCTTAAGCAACGATACTCGTGACACACCGTTTGCTCCCAGTCGTGGGCACTTGCTGGAATGGACTTTCGAGCAAGCCTTTGGGGACTTTGAATTCCCCAAAGCGGAACTCGACTATCGCCGTTACTTCCTGGTTCGTCAGCGTGCCGACGGATCGGGCAAGCATACGTTGACGCTCGGAACCCAACTCGGTGTGAGCGGCAACGATACGCCGGTCTTTGAGAACTTCTTCGCTGGGGGTTACGCGACGCTGCGTGGTTTCGAATTTCGCGGCGCCAGCCCCACGGTCAATACAGCACAGGTCGGCGGCCGATTCAGTTGGGTCAGCTCGGTCGAATACATGGCTCCTTTGACGGCCGATGACGCCTTCCGAGCGGTCGCGTTCGTCGACTTTGGTACCGTCGAAAGGGACTTTGACATCAACAGCGAGAACTTTCGTGTCGCTCCCGGCTTTGGTTTCCGAGTCGCGATTCCAGCCATGGGCCCCGCCCCGCTCGCCTTTGACTTTGCCTTTCCGGTCGCCCATGCCGACACCGATGAACGGCAGGTCTTTAGTTTCTACATGAGTGCCGCTCGCTAGCCTGTTCGCCTGAGCAACCGTTACTTCCATTCCGGCAGCTTGGCTTCGGCCGCTAAAGCTGCGATGCGTTGGTTCAGCGCGTGCATGAATTCGGCTTTCCCGTTCGAGCCATCGAGCGGCGAGCCGACGAACACGTCGCAGAAAAAGGGAACCAACAGCGCCTCGCCACGTGGGAGGGCTTTTCCCAATCCATGCATAAAGACTGGCACGATGGGAATCTCGGGATGCCGCTTTGCCAGATGAGCGACTCCCGATTTGAATTCTTCGATTTTTTCCGGCTCGCCGCGCGTCCCCTCGGGAAACAGCATCACAATCCTGCCCGCGGCGAGCGCCTCGCTGATCGGAGCCAATGGATGGATCGGCTTGCCTCGTTCATCGGTGCGGCGAGTATTGTCACGGTGAATGGGAATGATGCCGACAATCCGCGTCGCAAACCAACATCGCAAGGGACGCGTCATGAAATAGTCGGCCGCTGCCACCGGACGCAGCAAGTGCAGACGCCGCATTCCAAACAAAGCCATCATGGCAAAGACATCCAGATGACTGTTGTGATTCGACACCACGATCGCCGGCCCCTGCGCGGGCAGCCATTCGCGACGGCGCACGTTCAAACCCAGCACCACCAACATCAGCGGCCGGACGATGAGAAAGAAAAACAGATAGCGAAGGGGCTGGTTCATCCGTAACAGTAATAAATAAAGTGAAAAAACAACGGTGCGGTAAAGGTCAAGCTGTCGACACGGTCCAGCACGCCGCCATGGCCCGGTAACGTCGCGCCAAAATCGCGAATCCCCAAATCGCGTTTAAGCGCGGCCATGTTCAAATCGCCGGCAAATCCGGCGACACCCACCAGCCCTCCGGCGATCAGACTCCGCTGCCAGTCGAGCAGCGTTAACATCGGCCCGATCGCCACCGTGACCAGGATCGTGGTGAGAAGCCCACCCAGGAAACCACTGATCGTTTTGGCGCGGCTGACGCGGGGCGCGAAGCGACGGCGACCAAACGCCTTGCCCCAGCCCACTTGAAATAGATCATTCAACTGAGTCATCAAGACCAACAACAACAACAGCCCGGGGCCGGGATGCAACGTGCCGTCCAGCGAAGGATAGTCCGGGACCACGCGAGGCGTCTGCGAAGGTTGCAGTACCAGCAAAAACGCCGCGTGCGAGAGGCTGAACACGGTGACCATCAACCCCCAGTGCAACGTCCCGGCGGCACGCAGGTAGCCGACCGTTTCGCCCGCTAAAATCATCCGCGTCGGCAACCACGCAAACAGCATCACGGGGATAAAAATGATGAACATGCCGTACCACTGCGTTCCGACCCAGTAGAACTGAATCGGAATCGCTAGATAGGCCCAAAACAAGACGCGACGATCGGCGCGGCGCGTCGGTGTCATCGACAAGAATTCTTTCAGTGCTAAAAAACTGACGAATCCCAAAAAGACGATCGCGGCGGTTGGCGACAGCGCCAAGGACAAGCCAAAGGTGATGGTGATCATCCACCACGTACTGACACGTAAGTGCAGTTTCCGCAGCGGACGATCGGGCCGAACAAACTGCCACAATCCCACTGCCAAACTGGCCAGTAACAGCGCCATCCCAGTCGCCCACATGACGAGCAGGACTTCACGGCTGAGATGGTGCAAATGAAACAAGGGCTTGCGGTTCCGAATGGCTGCCTCGAGAGAAGTCTCGAATTGTAACGCAATCCTGGTCACGCGGTGATGACGCACTCGAAGCCGTTATGCCGGTTGTATCGACCGTCGCGCGGCGCGTGCCGGATGATTTGGGGGTTCGTGAATCGCCGCCAGATTCCCAGGGGCAAGACTTCAGCATGCCTGCTCCGCCTTCCACCATCGACGTTTCGATCGACTCGCCGTCGCACGGCCCGCACGCCGCGGCCCCTGTGTTGATTCGCGTTTTGATTCGCGGTGCGTTTTTGTCGCTGCTGCTGATGATGGTAGTGGGTGCGATTCCCTTTGGGGCGTTCCCTGACGATGGTCCGCAGCACACGTTTTACAAATTCGTTGGGCGTCTGGGGCTGACGCCGGGACCATGGATGATGTTCGCCCCCGAGCCGGTGGTCGACAACGGTTGGTTGACCGCGACGGTGCCGTCCGATTCGCAGCCGACGGTGGTCTGGAAATCGCCGGAATGGCGCGATGTCGATGGCTGGCAGAAATTCCGGCACTTTCAATCGATCAATTTCTACCGGCGGCTGGCGCGGCCTGAAAACCGCGCCGCGGCAAACGATTTCGCCGCTTACTTGCAACGAACCTGCAACAAGGTGCCGGAGAACCAACCGTTGACGCTGGACGCCAGCGGCTTGCGGCTGCTGCCACCGGTCGACGGGGAAATCCCGCCGGCCGAGGAAGTGACTTGGATGCTGCATCGCCAGACGATCGCCAGGGCGGAGCCGACGCCATGAAGGAGCTCGCAGGTCAAGCCTCCGCGATGCTCGATCGGTTTCTGTTCGAGACGACTCAGCGGCGGGCCTGCGTTCGCATGCGAGTCGCGTTCGCCGGGCTATTGATTGTCTACACCACGATCTGGTTGCTCGATGGACCGATGTGGTTCTCCGACACGGGAGTACTTCAAGCCGAAACGGCGAAGCAGCTTTCCACAGGCCCACCCTGGGCGCTGTTTCATTGGCTGCCGGCCACGCCGGCAATCGTGAATGCCGGTTTGACGATCATGTTGCTGCAGAGTGTTTGCCTGCTGCTCGGCATTTTCTCGCGGTTGCAAGCTGCCTGCCTATTTGTCTGGCTGGCATCATTTCAGAGCCGCAATCCGATGCTGGGCGATGGCGAAGATGCGATCTTCCGCATGTTCGCTTTCTTTCTGATCTGGATGCCGCTCGACCACGCGTGGTCGCTCAGCGGTTACCTGCTAAAACGATTTCGTGAACGCGCCGGTCGCATCGACCGAAGGACAGCCGATCACGACAGCGCCTGGGCGATTCGCTTGCCGCAGATTCAGATGACGCTGATTTACTTTTCCGCAGCGTGGAGCAAACTGTTGGGCAGCCCATGGCGCGATGGCTCGGCGATGTTTTACGTCTATCGACTGGACGACATCTTCGGCCGTGGGCCGTTGCCCACAGCGCTGCTGGAATCCGAAACGTTGATTCGGTTAACCACATGGTCGGTGGTCACGATCGAAGCTTGCCTGCCGCTGGCGCTGTGGTACCGCCGCACGCGCTGGTTGGCGATCGTTGTCGGCATCGGCTTGCACCTGAGCATCGAGTACACGATGCACCTGTTCTTGTTTCAGTGGTTGATGATCGTGGGACTGCTGTCGTTTATGGATCTTCGATCTCGATGTCGGTGATCGGGGTGCCTTCGGGCAGATCTTTCGTTTGCTGAAAAATTTGCCCGAACAATGAGAAATGCACCTTGATGTCTTTTGGCCGAACATTGTCAGCCGATACCTCTCCGCTCAGCCCCGGCGGGACTTCCCAGCTATAGCATTGCCCCGCGGCGAGGACTTGACCATCGTGGATCAAGTCACCGATCAACTGCGGCAGAAACCATTTGTCAGCGTGCTGGGGCTGGACAATCATTTTCTCAAACGCGGGCAGATTATCTGCCACGCGCGTCAGTGTTCCCGCGCCGGTGTCCAGCCAATGGACCGAGTTATCGTCGTCTTGCAAAAACAGGTCACCCAGTGCCGTCACGACGATCGGCACTTGCGATTCCGGCACCAGCCACCTCCAATCGGCCAGCAAAGCGTCAAAGTCAAAGGAGTCGGGATTTAAGGTCAACTCTTTCCATGTGATACGCATTGCAACATCCGATGGGGTTGAAAAGCAGTTTGATCGCTGGTGCGGATTGGCAGCCAACGACGGCGGCTTAGCCTTGGGTAAAATCAGGCAGGCGAACCAGCTCGCCCCCCTTGGTGGCCGATTCGTGAGCACACAGTCCGGTGCAGGTCCAGTTGGCACTGGTCACCGCGTTGGGCCACGGGTCACGATCGTCACGCAGGGCGCTGATGAACTCATGCACCAAGTGTGGGTGCGAACCCCCGTGCCCGCCACCCTGGACAAAGGACAGATGTTCGGTGTCGTGGATCTCGGCGGGTTGCGTGAAACGCTGAATTTCAGCCGGCAACAGATGCGCGAAATCGGGAACTTCCACCTTCTCGGCGATCTCGTGCTCCGGTTTCTTAGCGGTATGCAAGACGTGCGGCTCGTTCTCGATCAGCGTCCATTCGAAACTTTTCTTGGTTCCGTAAACGTCAAAACTTTCACGATACTGACGAGCCACATCGTAGAGAAAACGCCAAATGTGAGCGACCAGGTCGCTGTCTTTCAGTTTGATATGACAGGTTTCGACGGCGAACTTGCTGCCCGATTTCTCGGCAATTTCGTCGCGGACCGTGCCCGAACCAAAACAACTGACCGTTTCGGCCAAAGCTCCGGTCAATCCCAGGCAAGGACTGACGACGTGGGTGGCATAGTGCATCGGAATCATCGCCTTCCAGTAGCTTGGCCAGCCGTCCATATCTTGCGGATGCGACGCGGTCAGATGCTGGATTTTTCCAAGTTCGCCGCGTTCGTACATATCTTTGATGAACAAAAACTCGCGGCTGTAAACCACCGTTTCGGCCATCATGTACTTCAACCCGGTCGCTTTGACTTTTTCCACAATCTGACGGCATTCGTCGATCGTCGTTGCCATCGGAACGGTACACATCACATGCTTGCCGGCGTCGAGGGCCTTCAGCGACATCCAGGCGTGATCAGGAATCGGGCTGTTGATGTGAACAAAATCAATGTCGGGATCGGCCAGCACTTCGTCGTAGCTGGTGAATCGCTTTTCGATGCCAAACTGGTCACCCGTCTTGTTCATTTCGGCTTCGTTGCGGCGGCAGATCGCCGCCACATTGACGCCCGGATAGCTCTGGTAAATCGGAATAAATTCGGCACCGAAACCGAGCCCAATCATGGCAACATTGATCGTCATTGTTCGAATTTCCCCTTGGCGGTAGACAGATAAAAAGCAGCGTATCGGATCGCATTATGGCAACTTTACCGCTGCCTGCGGAGGTGACGCCCGGAAAGGAGTAAAGGAAAGCGACTCGACTCGCGTTCGGGCGACTGACCAGCGCATGGCCCGAAAGCGCATGGCCGCGCGTGCCGCAGAGCGAGCAACAGAGCCAAAATAAATACCGACCGGGAAAACCGAGCTCGCGAAGCTGGTCGCCGAGAGAAATCGGCTTGATAAAACCGAGCTCGCCTGCCGATCGAGCTCGTCGTTCTACTCGACCAGTTCGCGGATAAACGTGGGATTGGGGTCGCCGGAACCGCGCAGTTTCTTGCAGGTGAAGAACTCCGAGACATAACGCTGCGAGGCGCTCTGCTCGGGGACCTTAAAGCGGTCGCCTTTCTGCAGCACGGGACGGTACTCATCCATCTTGCCAAACTGCCGTGTGCCGGCGGCCTGACAGGGGAACCAGGTTCCGTTGCCTTCGGAATCCTCGAGATAAAACTCGGGATAGCAGTGACCGGGAATCCAAACCATCCGCGCCGGCACGCGCAGGTTGCGGCAGATCGCAATGAACAGGCTGGTCAGTTCTTCGCAGTCGCCCGTGCCGTCTCGCAGCGCCTCGGAAGCCGACTTGAGATCGCCTTCGGTATAGGTCACTTTTTCGCGGACCCAGTCGTAGGCCAACTCCACCCGTTGCCAATCGTTATCGGCCTCCATGGCTGCGATTTCTCGCGCGGCCGCTTTGATGCGTGCGTCGGACGTATTGATGTAAGGACTGTTTCCCATCGCCAACCGGACTTCGCGCTCGGGACGACTGGGAATTTGCAACAAGGCGGTCTGCTCGGGCGTGGGGCCCAAGATCCGCGAACGTTCGATTTCAAACGTCAGCATTAAATCGATCGTCGATCCGGCCGGAGCTTGCCTCATCAGGACTTGCACCTGTCGAGCTCCACCAAGCAAATCGCGAGGCCCCCATTTCGTAATGCCAGGGCTGACCTGTTGGTCCACCAAGGTGACTTTTTGTTCCGGCCAATTCATGAAGATCGGAAACGTGGCGACGACATTGGCACAATTCGCACCGCCGGTGTCCAAGCTTAAGCCGACCTTCCAGATCTGCGTTCGCGGACTCTCGTAAGTCAGCAGGCCAGCTTCGTTTGCAGCCACCGCGTCGGCCGCTTCCTGGGCCACCAAGGATGGTGTGAGCAAGGACGGTGTTAGCAAGGAGATAACGAGCAAACAGACGAACAAAACGTCTTGGCGGAAAATTTGCATGATGGACCAGGCACTGTCAGAGGACTCGGTCCGACGCACGAACACGCCGGATCGACGCTGGGGCGTCGAGGGTTTTTCGTTGTTGTCGATGAGCGGTGGTGCTGCCCCGCCCGTTCCTATCGTAATCGGCTCCGCGCGCGATTGGCAAAAACAGGCACTGCAAACTAGCGCAGGACCACGCCGGCCGCCACACGACTTAGCCGCCGTTGACGGAATTCATCGGCGTCGAGCTTTCCATCGGGTAGGACGATCCGGGAACGATGTATTCCCCGCGTGGTGCCCACGAGCCGCCTTCGCTAGGCATGCCGGGAACATAGCCCTGTGGATAAGGAATCCCGTTCCCAATCATGCCGCCATTGATGTAACTACCATCGACGTAGCCACCCATCGCCGGCGAATAGCTGCTGAATCCGTCGCTGCCACACGTCGGTTCACTGCCGCATCCCAGTTCCCCGGCATACGTCGGCGCTGGAACACCGCATGCGGGTCCACAAGGCTGTGCGTAAGGAGTCGCTGCAGGCGTGGGCAATATCGCGGCGGGGCCTCTCGCCATACAGGAGCCACAAGCTGCCCCACGTCCGAACAGGCAATTCCGTAAAGCGCCACAACCCGTTGTCGATAAAGACACCACAGCCATCACTACCATCAAGACTTGAACTTTCATCACATCCCCCTTGTCGTGCAAAGCAAGTTTATTCGTGCGACTCTAACATCGAGCCGTACAAATCTAGGACGCGATTTTTGCTGTGCAAACGCAACACGTGTTTTTTGGGCAACAATTGTGGTAATCCGACAACACGCCGTTTATTGACTGATGACTATGGCCATACGATCTTTACCAACCTGCCCAGCCAAATGCGTCAACCAATCCACTTGGTGGCGTCTGATCACACGGTTTGCCGCGGTGCTGTTTCTTTGGCATTCGCAACTGCCATGGAGCATGGCGGAGACACCCGCGCCCGCGACATTGCGGCCGATCTTGACCGTTGGTGCGGAGGATGGGGTCGGTGCGGAGGACGCCACGCCGCGCCCCCTAGCGACGGAACCCGATTCGCTGTGGTTTCTCAGCACGCGTCACATGACAACCAATGTCTGCCGTGCGAATCTAGAGCGCCCGGACTTCAACGTCTTGCGGCTCGACTCCTGCGGCCGCCGCTCGCCCGCTTCGATCGAGGATTTTTTAGCGGGTGACCCGACCGACATCCCAGTCATCTATATCCACGGTAATCGCAGAGAGCGTGAAGAAAGCGTTCATCGCGGTTTGTTGATCTACCGCAATGTCGCCGCGTTCTCCAACGAGCAAACGCCGAAGATCCGTTGGCTGATCTGGAGTTGGCCGAGCGAACAGCAGGGGATCTTGCTGCGCGACGTTCGGATCAAAGCCAACCGTACGGACTCGCAAGGCCTGTACGTCGCGTGGCTGCTGCGAGAATTAGCCAACCGCGGGCAGCGTCCACGCATGATTGGCTTCAGTTTTGGCTCGCGCATCATCACGGGCTCGTTGCACGCATTGGCAGGCGGCAAACTGGCTGGTCGGCAACTGCCGGGCGCGCACCTGCAAGGCACGAATATGGTGGCTGGCTTGCTGGCGCCGGCGATCGGAGACGATTGGCTGTGCCAAAATGGATATCACGGTTTGGCGACCAAAAATCTGGCTCAACTGACGGTGCTGTACAATCGCCGAGACATTATCCTGAAGCGGTATCCCTTGCTGGAACGGGGTAACGAGGCATTGGGGTACCAGGGGCCTCAAGGGTTTGCCACGCGATTCGATGGATCGCCTTTGCCGGTCCGTTCACGCAACTGCAGCCAGACGGTCGGACGACATCACATCGAGCGCGAATATTATTCGGGCCCCTGTAATGCGGGCTGGAACATGCACCAAATGTTGACCTACGAGGATTTGTGAACGCAAACGAAAAGGCGTCGCTGGGTTTCCTAAACGGCCGCTGGCTGCCGACCGCGGAGATGCATATCCGCATCGACGACCAGGGATTTTTACAAGCCGCGACGGTGGTCGAACGCCTGCGGACCTACGGCGGACAACTGTTCCAGTTCGACGCGCACCTGGAACGGCTGCTGCATTCGCTGACAGTGCTCCGCATCGATGTCTCTCGCAGCCACATCGAGTCGGTGATTGCACAGTGGTGCGAACGTAACCAACCATGGATCGCGGAGCAGGGCGAAGTCGGATTAACGATCTTTGTCACACCGGGTTGCGCTGTGCCAGTTAAAACGCCAAGCAGAACGCCAGTTAAAAGGCCAGGCAAAAGCGAAGCATACGCGATGACCGGACGACAGCCCACGTTGGCAGTTTACGGCACCGCACTCGATCGGTCGCAGATCCAGTCGCGACAACAAACGGGCCAACCGATCGTCGTCACCGACGTACAGCAGCCCGCGCCGGCAACTTGGCCGCGAAGCATCAAAGTCCGCTGCCGGTTGCATTATTACTTAGCCGATCAACTGGCGACCGATCGACATCCGCAGGCACTCGGCGTGTTGCGAGATGCCGATGGTTCGATCACCGAAACGAGCATCGCCAACCTGGGTTTGGTGCGTGACGGAGCGATCTACTCGCCGCTGCCCGAACAGGTGTTGCCCGGCGTGACCGAGGCTTTTCTTCACCAAGCGGCCGACCGCCACGGCATTGCGTGGCACCATCGCCGCCTGCAACCCGAAGAGCTCACCGCCGCCGAGGAGATACTATTGTTTGGCACCACCACGGGCGTCTGGAATGGTTGGCTGGTGGAATCGAAAACCGATCGTGAGGCAGGGCAGGATGCCGACACGCAGGCAAAAAAACAGCCGGGCGCGATGTGCGTCCGGCTGCGAGCGGCGTTTCCGCCAAGTCGATTCAGCGACTGATTCCCGGAGGTTTGATTCCCGGCGGATCGATTAAGCCATCGGGAAGGTATAGACGCCCGGTTTGGGAACCTTGACTTCCGGTGCCGGAGCATCGAAGTCATAGCTCTGTGGACGCAGGTCCTGAGGACTGTTCATCGCTTGATCCCAAGTGATCTCTTTACCCGAGTAACAGACTTCGCGGCCGAGGATTGCCAACAGCGTGCTTTGGCACATGTACTTGCCGTTGTTGATCGTTGGACGTTTGCCTTGGATCGCTTCGAACAGCTCGTTGTGCTCTTGCTGGTACATCGAGATTTTATTGCCGGAGAAATTCCAAGGTTTCTCGCCTTCGATCTGATGCTTCAGTACCGTCGCCTTGCCTTGCGTGCCATACACAAAGTCATCCGTCTGGTTCATGCAACCGCGGATCTGACGCGTGTAAGCATGCGTTCGCGTACCGTCGGCCCATTCATAAACCACTGCAAACGAATCATAGATATCGCCTTGCGTGATGTCGCTGCGCATCATGCGCCCCCCCATGCCGTACGCCTTCACCGGGGGCTCGTCATGACGCAACCACATGGCTTTGTCGAGCGAGTGGATGAACTGCTCGGCGATGTGGTCGCCCGACAACCAGTTGAAGTAATACCAGTTGCGGCACTGGTAGTGCATTTCGGTTTCGCCCGGTTGTTTGGGACGAATCCAAACCGGTCCAGTCAAGTAGTTGGCTTGGGAACTGACCACGCGTCCGATTTGACCATCGAAGATGCGTTCCATCGTTTCACGCACGCCCTGGTCATAGCGCCAGCACAAACCGCTGACAATATTCAAGCTCTTCTTTTCCGCTTCTTCACACGCGGCCATCACGCGCCGCACGCCAACGGCATCGGTAGCGATCGGTTTTTCGCAGAAGATGTGTTTGCCAGCGGCGACGGCCGCTTCCACATGATCGGGCCGGTAGTGCGGCGGCGAAGCCAACAGCACGACGTCGCTTTGCTCGATGACCTTTTTGTACGCGTCAAAGCCCGAGAAACAGGAATCGTCCGACAGCGCGACTTGATCGGGCTTTTGACCTTCCATCTGTTTGCGGCAATTATCGGTCGAATCGGGGAACAAGTCACCGAGGGCCACCAAGCGTACCTTGGGGTCGGCTCCCATCGCATTCAGAGCCGCTCCCTTCCCGCGTCCACCACAACCGATCAAGCCGACGCGAATTTCATCGGAGCCGGCCGCGAAGACTTTGGGGGCGGTCGCCGATAGGGTCGCAGCGGCCCCGCCGATCGCAGCGGCTGATTTCAAGAAGGAACGCCGGCCGCTGAGGCCAGAGGTGGATCCAGCGACGTTTGTCTCGGAGCTGTCAGGAGATGCCTTGTCATGCATGTTGATTTCCGCAATTTGGAGAGATTCAAAATGAAGGTGGGAGCAAACGTCACGGCCACGGTTGTTAACGCATTCCTGGAGAATCGCTGACAAGTTCGCGGGTTTCGACCGTATGGCTGCATTTAGGAGGTGATGTGGCACTTCCCGCGAAAACGGCCAGCGGCGGCAAAAGGATGCCCGACGGTTTGCTTTGCTCTATGATAACGGGCCCGGTCAGGAATGGAACAAAGCAATTGAAACCGGTCGGAGAATCGAACAAAACGGATTGCATGGCGGAGGATTGTGAATGAGTGAATCGCTGCGGACTGAGCTTGGCACTTTCGTAATGTCGCGGTTGCCCGATCGTCAGGTGACCAAACGACGGCAGCGCCAAATCTATAACGACACGCTCCGCCTGAGCCGAGCGATGGAAGGGCCTAATTTTTCGCGTGCCTCGAGCGACGACCTCAAACGAATGGCCCGTATGTATGACGAGGCGTTCTTCGACGGTCGGTTGCTACGACTCGCCGAGCAGGAAGGCCTGAGCTTTGGCTGGTCATCCAGAATGACGAAGAACGCCGGCAAGACCGTCACGCATTATCCGCAGGGCTACAAACGTGGCGACCAACGGCGCTTCGAAATCATCCTCTCCTCTTCCTTGCTGTTCCAAACGTTTAGTGACATTGACCGACCGGTCGAAGTCACCGGAATCGTCTGCTCCGATCGCCTGCAAGCGATGCAGCGAGTGATGGAGCATGAACTGGTGCACCTAGTGGAAATGCTAGTCTGGGACGACAGTTCTTGCGCAAAAAATCCATTTCAGCAAATCGCGAATCACACGTTCGGCCACACCCAGCATCAACACGACTTGATCACGCAGCGCGAACGGGCGGCAAAGAAGTATCGGATCGGCGTCGGTTCGCATGTACGGTTTGATTTCGAAGGCCACGCATTGCACGGCGTGGTAAATCGCATCACGCGACGCGCCACCGTGCTGGTGGTCGATCCCAAAGGCATGCTGTTTAACGATGGCAAGCGGTATCGTAAATATTACGTCCCGCTGGAACATCTCCAGCGTGTCGCCGTGCCGACGTAGGGTCTGCGTCGGCACGACGGGTCAAAGTTCGCGTTAGCGACTCAACTGATGCAGCAAAGCGCCGAGCAGTTGGCTGCGCAGATCGCGCGGCGAATCGATTCGCTGCGGGCCGCCGCGGTGATGCCGATTCGGAACGCCTGGCCCGAATCCTCCCGATGAACGATCAAAAGATGAACGATCAAAAGATGAACGATCAAACGGCGAACGCACCGCAGACGGACGGACGACGGGACCATGCACGACCGGAGGGCGGATCACCGGTGCCTGAACTACCGGCCGACGAACCTGGACGGAACTGCCAAAGCCGGGTTGGCCAAAGCCGGGTTGACCAAAGCCGGGTTGACCAAAGCCGGGCTGGCTGAAGCAAGCGACGCCGAAAGCACGTTCGTAGGCCAAATTGATTTGCCCGTAGCAATGGTTGGCCGCGTCCCACCACTGCGAGAGCATCGGATGCGGACGCTCACAATGCCGACCGATCAAATGGTCGACTTGGTCATGCAGCCGCGCGACTTCCCGCAAGACAGCTTCCAAACGATAACGCTCGCCGCGCCCGCCGAAACGCAGGTCCGCCGTCGCCTCGTGCAACCGATGGGCCGCCAAGGCTAACCGGTCGATCGAGCGATGCGTCAGCGCCGGTGCCCAGTTCGGATGATGGTGAATCTCGTCCTGCAAGAACTCCACTTTGGCGTGGTAATTAGATGCCGCAAGACGGAGCTGGTCATAAGCGTTATGGCCGGCCGATGCAGTGCTGCCGGAAACGACGGTCAACAAACTGCCCAGCATGACAAGAGCAATAAAACGCATTGGATTTATCCTGTAGAGGAAGGGTTTCAATCGGGCTGCGATGATCGGCAGCCAACGACCTATACCCAAAGCACGGCCCGTACCAAACGCATACAGCCACCTCCTAAACCACTACCCACAAAGCACTTACAAACGAAAAACCGAAAACACGCCCCGCTCCTAAGCGACATCGTTTTGACTACACCCCTTGCAAAAAAAGTGTCGTTTCGATGGCGCCCAGTCGGTCTTGGCTTTCCTTAGCAGGAAAGCGTAAAGTGTCTTTTCAAATTCTCCCTGCAATCACCCACCCCTGAACCATTGATGGTTTTCCACCTACAGGACGAGCAACGCGATGAGTAAGTCGGCATTGATCACCGGGATCACCGGCCAGGACGGAAGTTACCTGGCGGAACTGTTGCTCGAAAAAGGCTATACGGTGCACGGCTTGGTCCGCCGCAGCAGCACCTTTTCGACCGAACGGATCGACCATATCTATCGTGACCCGCACGAGGGCTCGCCGTTGCATCTGCACTATGGCGACCTGACGGACGGGCAAGCGCTGACGAACTTGGTGCTCGATGTGGAACCGGACGAGATCTACAACCTTGGCGCACAGAGCCACGTGCGGGTGTCGTTTGACCAACCGGTTTACACCCTGCAGACCGTCGGCGCGGGGGCACTGAATGTGCTGGAAGCGGCACGGCTGCTGAACAATCGCAAACCGGTTCGCGTTTACCAAGCGTCAAGCAGCGAGATGTACGGCGATGTGATGGAGACGCCTCAGCGTGAAACGACGCCGTTCAATCCGCAGTCGCCTTACGCCTGCGCCAAGGTGTTCGCGTTTCATCAAACGGTCAACTACCGCGACAGCTATGACATGTTCGCGTGCAACGGAATCCTCTTCAATCACGAATCGGAGCGGCGCGGCGAAACGTTTGTCACGCGAAAGATCACCCGCGCGGCGGCCAAGATCAAAATGGGGCTGCAAAAGAAACTGTACCTCGGCAACTTGGACGCCAAACGCGACTGGGGCTACGCCAAGGATTACGTCGAGGCGATGTGGTTGATCTTGCAACAAGACCAACCGGAAGACTTTGTGATCGCGACGGGGGAAACCCAGACGGTGCGGACCTTCTTGGATCTCGTCTTCGGACAGTTGGATTTGAACTGGGAAGATTACGTGGAGATCGATCCGCGGTACTTCCGGCCGGCCGAGGTCGAATTGTTGCTCGGCGATCCCAGCAAAGCCAAAGAGAAACTCGGTTGGGTGGCGAAGACCGATCTGCGTGAATTGGCGCGGATCATGGTCCAGCACGATCTGGACCTCGCCAGTCGCGAAGCCCACGCGAAGAACTACGTTCCCTCGGCGGGCTAACCGCTGATGCACTCCCGCGTGTCCTATCCGCAGGGCCTCCCGCCGCACTACGCTTTGCTGGCGGCCAGGCAGACTTCGCAGCGACCGGTGGCAAGCTGCCGGACATGAACCTGGTTGAAGCCCCACGCTTGGACTTTTTCGATCCAGCCGTCCATCTCGGCGGCGCGATCGTACGTCCCCAGCTTCAGCGTCAGCAGCATGCCCTGAATCCGCGACTCGCGATGGCAAACGATTTTTTCGACCGACCATAGCGTCTTGGCGGGCTTGATGTTGGCGTCGACGACCAACCATTTGGCGTCGCGGTATTCGCTCCGCTTGAGGTCTTCGGCATGAGCCCGGATGTAGGTCATGTTGCGATGCTGGACGACTTCTTCATCCATTTCCGCGGGATCGATGCCGGTGACGTGAAAGCCCAGTTCGAGCAATCGCTGGCAAGCCCCTCCGGGAGCGCTGCCGATCTCGACCACACGGTCTCCCGGTCGCACCGGCAGACCGCTCCATGCGAGCGCCTCGGCGACTTTGAAATAAGCTCGCGAAACGACCGGCTTGTCGGCGTCCATCGGTTGGATCGCGCCGGGCCAACGCGTCGGTAGCGAGGTCGCGGTGTGCCACCCAAACCACCATTCGCCGGGATCGACGATCACCACGTCCAGCACCTGATCGCCGCGTGCCGCGGTTAAGTTGGGGGCGTGAGCGGTCAGGTTTCCCTGCGGTTTCAAGTGCTGGAAAATGCGTTCGGCCAGATCGACCGTCAGCGCATTGACGGCGTGCGGTTCGAAACTGAATTCCCCCACGACCGCGCGGTCGCGAGCCCACACATGCAGTTGCTCGAACGTCCGGGGCTGGTTCGCAGGCAGGCCGGCCAGGGTGGTGTCGAGCGCCGTCAGTAGGTCGCCGATGTCGCTGTGGCGGGCTTTTCCGATCGATCGCGAAACGGTGCGGGCGAACGGGTTGCTAGGCAGTTCGTCGACCGGCCCGTCGTGCTTGAAGGTAACAAAGCCAGGTCGTGAAAAAGCGAGTCGCCAGCCCGACTCGGCTAGCTGGTCCTTCAGCGTGGGCTCGGCGCCGCGTTGGCAACAGACCATCAAAAAACAGGCATCCGACATGAGCGGTTCTCAGCAAGCGACATCTTACATCAACAAAGGACGCACGTTCTATCAGCCGCCACCGTTCTGGCAACCGGCCTGCCGCGAGGAGCTTACTCGGCCGCAATGTCGTAGACGTGCAATTCGTGCTGGTCGCGGAGGTACAGCTTTTGGTCTTGAATGACCGGATGCGACCAGCTCTCGGCGTGCCGCGTCTTGATGCGAAACTGACCATTCAACTGATAGCCACGAGGCGTCGCCTCGACCAAGGCCATGACGCCGTTTTGGTAGCGAAAGTAGAGCATCCCGTCGGCGGCGACCAAAGCTGCCGAGCCTGTTCCGGCACCGCGAGTTGGTCCCCACACGATGCGGCCGGTTTTTAATTCGACGCACATCGGCAAGCCGTTATTGTGGCCATGCCCCAAGTAAACATGGTCGCCGATCAACACCATGCCGCCGTGATGGTTTTGGATTTCATTGTTGCGTTTGTAATACACCTCGGTGGCTCGGATGCCGTTGCGGCCGTTGGCTTGCAGGCGCAGCAGGGCGGTGCCGCCGTCGTCATAGCCCGACGAGCCAAACACCAAGTCACCGCTGACCAGCGGCGTTGGGCAATTGGCCGTCGTGTTGGCGATCCGCGCATAGTGCCACAGCAAGCGACCGTTATCTGCGGCGACGCCGATCAGCCCCTTGCCGGTCAGCGTGACATATTGCTTGATGCCGCCGGCATTGCTGATCACCGGCGACGCATAGCCCGCACTGTTGCCGGGCATCGGTGTTTGCCAGACGACGCGGCCGGTCGTTTTGTCGAGCGCCACCATCACTGCGGCGTCGCCTCCAGGGGTGCAGATCAAATGCTCGCCATCGACCAACGGCGACTCGCTGTAACCCCAACTGCTCATCATTCGGCCGCCAAAGTCATTCGCAAAACTCTTCCGCCAAACCGCTTCGCCCGTCTCCGCGTTGGCACATAGCAGCGTCCCATCCTTGGTCATGCCAAACACCAGTCCCGACGCCGGGTCGACCGTGGGAGTGCAATTCGGATCGCCGCCGCCGCCGACTTCGGTCTCCCACACAATGGCTCCGTCGGACAAATTCAAGCAGAGCAGCTTGACCGATTGCTTGTTGCCCAGCGTGTAGATTTTGTCGTTGTGAATCGTCAGCGAAGCATGCCCGCCTCCCAAGTCCCCTGCCGACCACAGTAGAGGTGGCCCGTCCCCTGACCAAGCCTGCCGCAAACCTTGCTCACCACTGATCCCGGTACCCGCCGGCCCGCGCCAGCGATACCAATCGCCACCGCTCGAGCTGGCCGACGCCAAGGTACTGCCACCCGCGGCGGCGCGGAGGGCAGTCAAGTTCTTGCGGATCCACAACTGATCGGCTTTACTCAATTTTCCCAAGGGGACCGTGATCGCCTTTCCATCGGCCCGTTTCAGTTGCACGCTGCCATCGGCCAGTTCCACAAATTCGGCTTCGACGGAGTAGTTACCGGTGGCGGCTTGCCATGTCCTAGGGGCGGTGAGGTCTTGCGCCGGCAGCGTCGCCATCCAGACACCCAAGGATCCCAACAGCGCCAGCCCACAGGAGCGAATCAGCATGATCATTTCGAGTCTCAAGGGGGAGGAAGCAAAGCAGCCGAGCCAGAAATCAGGCCCGATTATAACGCAACCGCAGGCGACTTTGGCGTGAGACGTGACGCAGTCCCCAATCGCGGCAGCAGGCTCCTTCGACAGAGCCCCTCGCAACTCGCAACTCTTTAAGTAAAGAACAGCACCAGGTGACGTGCCACAAACGCTCCGGCGTACGCCAAGACGCTCATGTAGCCAAACTGGAACGCCGCCCAGCCCCACGAACCGGTCTCTTTCTTGGTCACCGCTTGCGTCGGCAGGCATTGCATGGCGAGCACAAAGAAGACCAGCAGGCTGACGCAGGTGGCGGTGTCGAAGACCGCCGTCCCGTCGGGCCGCTTCGCTGATCGAAGACGCGAATGCAGCGACGCGATCTCCTCGTCGTCCGGATCGTCCCCCATGCCGTACAAAATCGACAAGGTCGAAACGACCACTTCACGGGCCGCGAAGGAGGCCATCACGCCCACGGACGTCTTCCAGTCGAACCCCAGTGGAGCGAACACCGGCTGACAGGCCTTACCGACGCGGCCGAGCGCCGAGTGCTCCTGTTCCCACTGCATCCGCAAACCTTCCGTGTCGAGAACCTCGGCGTCGACACTCTCCGGTGCATCGGCTTGTACCGCTGCCAAACGAGCCTCAAAGCGGTCGTCGGACATTTTGGGATAAGTCGATAAACCCCAGATCGCCAACGAGATCACCAGGATCGTCGTGCCGACATCTCGTACAAACGCCAGGCCACGATCCCAGGCGTGCCGCAGCGCGTTCTTGATCGAGGGCATGCGGTAGGGAGGCAAATCTAAAATCAAAGGCGCGGGACTGCCCGGCAAGATCGACAGCTTGAACAACAGCGCCATCGCGAAGGCGGCGAACATCCCCAAGAAGTAGGCGCCTGCAAACAGTAACGCCGCGTAGAGCGCCTGCGTTGGAAACAGCATCGCGGCGATCATTGTGTAAACCGGCAACCGCGCCGAGCAGGTCATCAGCGGGATGACCAGAATCGACACCAACCGATCGCGACGATTCTCGATCGTGCGCGTTGACATGATCGCGGGAATGGCACAGGCATGTGCGGTCAGCAACGGCACGAAGGCTTGCCCCGGCAAACCGACACGCCGCATCCACCGATCGACCACCACGACGGCTCGCGATAGATAACCGGAATCCTCCAGCAACGTCAGGACAAAAAACAGGATCATAATCTGCGGCAAAAAGACCAACACGCCCCCCACGCCGGCGATCAAGCCGTCGCTCAGCAGGCTTTGGACGTCGCCTTCAGGGACCAGCCAACCGACCAGTTCGGCGACCGAGCCAAACAGGGCGTCGAGCATCTCCATGGGGAACTGCGCCAGCCAAAACACCAACGCGAACAGCGTTAGCATCACGCCAAAGAAAGCGACCGGTCCAAACCACGCGTGGGTCATCCAGCGATCGGCCGCGTCGGTCCATTCCGACGACGCGACGTACTTGCGCGTCGTGGTCTCGGCAGCCACCGAAGCGGCCCACTGATGGCCTTGCGCGTAGGGGCAGGTGAGGCAACTGTTGCACTCCGGTGCTGCCACTCCTTGCGCCGTCGCACTGGTCGCATGATGCAGTTCCTTGGCCAACTGGTCCATGCCGTGGCCGCTGCGCGCCGAGATGGGCACGACGGGGCAGCCGAGCTTGCGAGATAAACCGTCGCAGTCGATCTGGATCCCTTGCCGGTTGGCCAGATCGATCAAGTTGATCGCCACCACCGTCGGCTTGTTCAGCTCCAACGCTTGACGCGTGACAAACAAACTGCGCTGTAAATTCGTCGCGTCGACCACTACCAACAGCGCGTCGGGCAAGGGAACTTTGCGCTCGGCACGTTCGCCATGCAGGTATTCGTACGTGACCGTTTCCTCCATCGTCCGGCCGTCGAGCGAATAGATGCCCGGCAGGTCGACCACGCGCAGCGATTGCTCGGTGCGCTGCGAAGCCGTGGCCACGTCCATGCGCATCATGCCGACGCGACGCTCGATCGTGGTGCCGGAGAAATTTGACGTCTTGGCCAGCAAGTTCGTCAAACGATTAAACAGCGACGTCTTACCAACGTTCGGATTCCCAAGCAGGGCAACCGTCTTGATGTCGTCGGTCGCCGGACCTGAAGCGGGCGGCGTCACATCGGAGAGATCAACAATGGGCAGGTTCATGGTCAGCCGATAGCCGCCACGGGCGCATCATGGCTTAGGGGGAAGGAAGGAGTGCGCCGCCACAAAAATCGTTAGGTGGGCGACTACTTATCAGCCGACACATAGACGCACTCGGCGATCTCGCGCGCCAAAGCCATCCGCGCTCCCGCGACTTTAATAATCACAGGATTACTTTTTTTCAGCAGTTGGACACACTGGCCTTCGAACAAACCCATCGTTCGCAACCGGTGCTCCTGAGCCTCCGGCAAATCGAAGCCAACAATTTGCAGTCCAGCGAGATCCGCTGCCGTCAGCGGTTGGCCTTCCAATGCGGGAACGCCAGCACGTTCGATCAAAGCATCCGCTTGGGGAACATTCATCCGGGCGGCGGGAGTCAGCGTGGTGGGCAACATCAGCATTCCTGTCCGTTTAATGAGAATCAGTCTCAACTCCTTGCATTGTGGACCACTGCGCTAGGCATGTCAACGGACAAGCTCGCCGAAGCCGCAGCAAACGGCGGTGGGCAGCGGGCGGTGGGCAGCGGGCCGCGAGCTCATCTCTCCCCGCGGAGCGGCGGAGGTCGGCTTCTCAGGGCCGGGAAGGGGCTTCGCAAGTCTCCACCTCCTCGCAACTCCTTCCTGCTATCGGCCGACCAGTCTTGCCAGGTATTCCTTGAAGGCTTGCCCAAACGTTGACCCGGCCCCTGCCGAGGGGATGAAGCTGCTCGGTCGCAGCGGTGAGTAGGAAATCCGGTAGCAACACGGCAGCGGTTCCAACTCCAGTTGCTCGCCGGCCGCCAACCGCATGGCACGAGGCATATGAAAGGCGCTGGTGATCAAGCCCAGTTGCCCTTCCGATGGAAAGTCGGGCGGCGGATCGTCCAGGAAGGCGCGCAGCTCCGCCATCTCTTCTTTCGTGTTTGGGCCGCCAATCTGATAGATCGAACCGTCCGGCACGCCCACCGACCGCAACAGTTCGGTCGCCACGATCGCCGGGTCGTTGTCTCGAATCATCGACGTGCCGGTGCAGAGGATCGCCCGCGTCTGGCCAGCATGCCAAACCTGGGCGGCTTGAAAGACACGCTGGCCATCCCGATTCAGCTCTGGCACGCCCGACTCCGTCCGTCCCGCTCCACCCCCCAGCAAGACCACGGCACGGAAAGGTTCGGTGTGCGTCGCCAATGCCGCTTCGGCCGGCCATTGCAAGCTTTCGATCAGCCGCGCGGCGACCAGCCCGTTAAAGCTGATCGTGACAAACAGCCACGCCAGGGCAAACAAGCCCGCGGGCCGTCGTCGGCGGCCGTCGACCCAGCAATAGACCGTCGCGGCGAGCAGCCCCAGCCAAACCCAGCTAAGCGGATAGACCAGCTCGGTCATCACCTGAGTGGCTCGCATCGGCCCGTCGATCGCCGCCGTGCTGACCACCAGCCCCAGCGCCAACCCGGCTGGTACGCCCCCCCCGAGAATCAATCCTCGGGTCGAGAGGGCAGGAGTCGCCAAGGTACCGCTCGGCGAGCCGTCTAGATCATCGGCGGTGCCTGCCGAATCGCTCCCCGCAGGTGTCGCCTCTCGTTCCTCAATCCGGGTCAATGTCGGCCCCATCTTCAGTGGCATTGGAAGGTTTCCGGCAAACGTCGCAGAAGCGTCCGGTCGATGGTATTCTAGTATGCATACCCTCCAGTGCTTCGCCCGCCACGTTTCGGCCGCGAGAAATCCTGGAGCTTGTCACTACGGGAGCGCGATTATGAGCGGCACGATGCAGGATTTTACCGACCTCCTGTTGCAGCAGGGCGTCATCAGCTTGGACCAACTAAGCGAAGCGGAGAAGGTCGCCTTAGATGCCAAGCTGTCGGTCGGGGAGGCGTTGGTCAAGCTGGAGTACGCCACTCCGGAAGAAGTCGCCGAAGCGACCGCCAAGTTTCATCATATCCCCTACGTGGACTTGCGGCAGATCCGCATCCCTGAACAGGTGATCGAGCTGATCCCCGAATCGGTGGCTCGGGAAAACATGGTGATCCCGTTCGATGAAGAGGACGGGGC
Organism: uncultured Pirellulaceae bacterium; assembly: GCA_964477385.1. GTDB lineage: Bacteria > Planctomycetota > Planctomycetia > Pirellulales > Pirellulaceae > Roseimaritima. Next base: position 6,530 of record CAYZHQ010000046.1, on the reverse strand, counting down.
GCTGAAAGTCCTGATCGCCGACCCGTTTGACCTGGAAACGATCGAAAAGCTCCGCTTCATCTTGAACAAAAAGATCGAAACGGCGATGGCCCCCAAGGAATCGATCCAGGAAGCGATCAACCAGTACTATGGGCAGGTCGAAGGGGAATCGGCTGACTCGATGTTGCAAGAGTTCACCGACACGGCGATCGACTTTACCGAAACGTCCGACGCCGACGATTCCGGCAACGATTCGGATATGGACGAAAACAGCCCCCCTGTGGTGCGGCTGGTTCATTTGATGATCCAAGAAGCGGTCCAACTGCGGGCGTCCGACATCCATGTTGAACCGTTCGAAGAGCGGGTGCGGATCCGCTATCGCATCGACGGGGTCTGCGTGGAACGGGACAGCCCCCCCAGAAGAATGCTCGGGAGCATCGTCTCGCGTATCAAAATTCTCGCCAAGATGGACATTTCCGAACGTCGACGCCCCCAAGACGGGCGGATCAAAATCACCGTCGGTGACAAGGAACTGGACCTCCGCGTTAGCATCATCCCCACCAACCACGGCCAATCGGTCGTCATGCGACTGCTCGACAAGGACAACATCAAAGTCGGGACCCGGCAACTGGGCCTAGCCGAAAAGGACTTCCGCGATTTTAACTCGCTGATCAAACGCCCCAACGGCATCATCCTGGTCACCGGCCCCACCGGTTCGGGCAAGACGACCACCCTCTATGCGTCGCTGAACGCCCTCAACCGGCCTGACCGCAAGATCATCACCGCCGAGGATCCCGTCGAGTACTACCTGCCGGGGATCAACCAAGTCGAAGTCCGCCACAACATCGGGCTCGACTTTGCCCTCATCATTCGCTCGATGCTCCGCCAAGCTCCCAACATCATCCTGGTCGGCGAGATGCGAGATACCGAGACCGCTTCGATGGGAATCCAGGCCAGCCTGACGGGACACTTGGTATTTAGTACGCTGCACACGAACGATGCGCCCAGTGCTGTGACGCGAATGGTGGACATCGGTGTCCCATCCTACCTGGTGGCAAGCAGTGTCATCGCGGTGCTCGCCCAGCGGTTGGTGCGGACGATTTGCCCCCGCTGCAAGCAGTCCTACAAGCCACCTGAAAGCGTGATCGCGGATGCTGGCTTGCCGCCCGAATTGGTGCGGCACGCCGAATTCGCTAAGGGCAAAGGATGCAGCTATTGCCAGCGATCGGGATACCGTGGTCGGCTGGGGATTTACGAGCTGATGCTGGTGACCAGCCGAATCCGTGAAATGATGTTCAAGGCGGCTCCCACCCAAGACGTCCGGACGGCAGCGATTGAGCAAGGAATGACCACACTTTACGCCGACGGAATGCGGAAGGTGTTACGCGGAATCACGACGTTCGAAGAGGTCTACCGCGTGGCGAAACGGACCGAACAGGACCACTTGGCGATGCAACACTTGGTCAAGGAACTGAACTAGCCGCCGAATCGGCCGCCGCCAAGACTGCGGGGCAGAATGCCCCGTTAGCGACTTGCCAAACCAGCTCTCTGGCGATCTTGCGAGGGGCTTGGCGGAAAGTCGGTCGCTGACGGTTTCTGCTAGCTGCCAGAATCGGCCCCGATTGCCCCACTGGCGCTATCAAGCGCATGTGGGGGAAAGGTGGTCGACAAAAGCCAACGGGCCATTTTTGCGGCAAAAGGGGGCGGAAATTTGGTTTTTTGCCTCTCGCAACGCATAATGCTGTCACTCAGGCGATGTTTCGCCTCCCTTTTCCCAACCCACTCTTCTCATCGACCGCGACTTCCCTCGGACGGCATCCGTGGGTGGCTTCACGGTTAAGGAAACCGGTCATGGCAACGGTACTGATCGACAAGCTGCTGCAAGCTGCTGTGAAGCAGGGCGTTAGCGACATTCACATTGTCGTCGGCCAGCCCCCCGTGTTCCGTCTGCATGGCCGAATGCGGAAACTGGAAACGAAGGTGCTCGAGAGCGAGGACACCGTGGGGCTGATGAAAAGCATCACGCCGGAACGCTGCCAGCGAGAATTGCAGGAAACGGGCAGCGCCGACTTTGGCTTTGCGTTCGGCGAGATGGCACGCTTTCGTGTCTCGGTGTTCAAGCAGCGCGGCTCGATTTCGATGGTGCTGCGGCAGATCCCCAATGACAAATTGACGCCGGAGCAGCTCGGTTTGCCCGAGTCGGTGGTCAAGCTGGTCATGCGGCCGCGGGGGCTGTTTCTGGTGACCGGGCCGACCGGTAGCGGGAAGAGCACGACGCTGGCCAGTCTGGTCAACTTGATCAACGAGACGCATGACCACCATATCATCACGATTGAAGATCCGATCGAGTTCTACCACGAGCACATTCGCAGCACGGTCAACCAACGCGAGGTGGGCGTCGACGTGCCGAGTTTTGCCGAGGCGATTCGTCGGGCTTTGCGGCAAGACCCCGACGTGATTCTGGTCGGCGAGTTGCGTGACTTGGAGACGATCGAGGCGGCCATCAGTGCGGCCGAAACAGGGCACATCGTGTTCGGCACGCTGCACACCAACAGCGCTCAGGGAACGGTCAACCGGGTCATCGACGCATTCCCGGGCAACCTGCAGGACCAGATCCGGACCCAGTTGGCCAGTTCGCTGATCGGCGTGGTGGCTCAGACGCTGCTGCCTCGGATCGGAGGCGGACGGGTGGCAGCCTATGAGGTGCTGGTCGTCACGCCGGGAATCGGCAACCTGATCCGCGAAAACAAAACCTTCCGTATCAATAGTGCGATCCAAACGGGTGCCAAACTGGGCATGCAGTTGATGGACGACGCGCTGTTTAAATTGTGGTCGGAAGAAAAAGTCACCGTCGAAGATGTGCTCAGCAAAGCTCAACGGCCAGATGACCTGGCCAAACGGATCGTGCAGGCTCGTCGCGGCGTGATCGATGACCCAGAACCGATTGGAGATCACTAGCATGGCCGTGCGGCGGATTGGACAGATTTTAGTCGACCTCGGGTTTTTGACCGACGAGCAACTGGAAGTGGTGCTGCAGGAACAGCAGCAACAACCGGGGGCACTGCTGGGTAAGATCGCCGAAGATATGGGCCTGATCACCGACGAACAGTTGGTGCAAGGTCTGGCCGAACAGATGCGGATGCAGACCATCGCGTTGGACGACGCCAAGCTCGATCCGGAGGTGTTGGAGAAGATCACCGAGACGATGGCGCAGCTCTATCGCGTGGTGCCGATTACGTTCGAAGGCAACACACTGACGGTGGCGACGTGCGACCCACAGAACTTGACGATCCAGGACGAACTGCGGACGTTCCTTGGTTACGACATCCAGATGGTGGTCGCGACCGAACGCGAGATCCTGCAGACGATCAATCGCTTCTATGACAGCGAGAGCGAAAGCGTTGAAAAGCTGGTTTCCGAACTGGCCGAAGACGACGAACTGAAGTCGGCGATCGAGGCGCTTGAAAGCGACAAGTTCAACTTGACCGATGCCGAGGCGTTGGCCGATTCGGCGCCGGTTCGCAAGCTGCTGAATATGGTGCTGCTGCTGGCGATTAAGGACCACGCCAGCGATGTTCACTTTGAACCGTTCGAAGACGAGTTCCGCATTCGGATTAAAGCCGAAGGGGTGCTGTACGAAATGGTGCCGCCGCCGCGCCACTTGGCGTTCGCGATTACGACGCGTATCAAGGTGATGGCGAACCTCGACATCGCCGAACGCCGGATGCCGCAAGACGGCCGCATCGAGCTGATGCTGGGCGGTCACCCGGTCGACTTGCGCGTCAGCGTGCTGCCGACGATTTTCGGGGAGAGCGTCGTCATGCGGATCCTCGACCGCTCGGTGGTCGACTTGTCGCTGGAAAATGTCGGCATGGACGACCATACGATGACGCAGTTCCGCAAGGCAATCGATCGCCCTAACGGTATCGTGTTGGTGACCGGGCCGACCGGTAGCGGCAAAACGACGACGCTCTATTCGGCACTGACGGAACTGAACGACCCGGAAGACAAATTGATCACGACCGAAGACCCGGTCGAATACGACATCGAAGGGATTATCCAAATCCCGATCGATACGAAGAGTGGCGTCACGTTTGCCAAGTGCTTGCGAGCGATTCTGCGACAAGACCCCGACACGATCCTGGTCGGCGAGATCCGCGACTTGGAGACCGCTGAAATCGCGATCCAAGCGGCCCTGACAGGTCACTTGGTGTTCAGCACGCTGCATACCAACGACTCGGCGGCGACGGTCACGCGACTGAAGGATATGGGCATTCAGACGTTCATGATCTGTGCCACGGTCGAAGCGATCTTGGCACAGCGGTTGGTGCGGCGGATCTGCACGAAGTGTCGCGAAGAGGCCAAGCCGAGCGGCGACATGCTGTTTGAACTGGGCATGGAAAAAGCCGACATCGCGGGCCGCACGTTTTACCGAGGCGGTGGCTGTGACGCGTGCAACAACACGGGCTACAAAGGCCGCGTGGGACTGTTTGAATTGATGGTGATGAATGACGGCATCCGCGAGTTAATCATGCGGAATGCGTCGACCGACGAGATTCGCGAGCAGGCACAATCCGACGGCATGATCGCGCTGCGAGATTTCGGCATGCAACTGGCCGCCGCGGGCATCACCAGCCTGGACGAAGTGGTCCGCGAAACGATCCAAGAAGCGTAATCGAAACAACTGTTTAATGTGTTGATGTTTAATTATCGCCGAGTCGCGCCAGCGGCTCGGCACACCTTGCATCCGTAACACGTTCTGGCGAACGTAGCGACGCAACTGTACTGGGAAGCCTGCGATGCCAACTTTTCAATTCGAAGCGATGGACGCAACGGGCCAAGAGGTCCGTGACGAGATCGAAGCGCCGTCCGAGGACGAAGCCCAAACCACGATTCGGTCGATGGGGTACTTCGTTACGAAGATTTCGGTAAAGAAGGCCGCCGCGGGGACCACGGCGGCGGGCAAGAAAAAGCGTCCGTTCGCGCTCGGCAAAGCCAAAACGAAACACATTTGCGCGTTCACGCGACAGTTATCGATTCTGCAAGACGCCGGCCTGCCGATCTTGCGGAGCCTGAAGATTCTGGAGAACAACCAGAAACCGGGGAAGCTGAAGAATGCCCTGATGGATGTCTGCGAAGAAATCGAAGGGGGCTCGACACTCAGCGAAGCGATGAGCAAATCGCCCAAGGTTTTCACACGTCTGTATGTGAACATGATTAAGGCGGGCGAGGCGGGCGGTGCCTTGGAGACGATCCTGCAACGTCTGGCGGACTTCTTGGAACGCGGGGAATCGCTGAAACGCAAAGTCAAAGGGGCGATGATCTATCCCTGCGTGGTGATCGTGGTCGCGATTCTGATCCTGACGTTCATCATGATCATGATCGTGCCGACGTTCCAGGAAATGTTTGTCGAGTTCGACCTGGAACTGCCGGCCGCCACGGTGCTGTTGATCGCGATCTCGGAGTACCTGGCGAAGTTCTGGTTCTTGCTGTTCCTGATTCCGCTGGGCATGTTCATCCTGATCAAGTTGCTGCGAAAGTTCCGACATGGCCGGATGGGCTTCGATCAATACATGATCAAGATTCCGATCATCGGTGGCTTGGTGGAAAAGAACATCTTGGCCCGAACGACGCGAACGCTGGGAACGTTGGTGTCGAGCGGTGTGCCGATTTTGGAAGCGCTGAACATCACCCGCGAGACATCGGGTAACGCGATGTTCGAGCGACTCTTTACTCGCGTCGCCGATTCGATCCGGCAGGGGGAAGTGATCAGCAAACCGCTGAAGGAAAACAGCTACCCCGGCTTCCATCCGATGGCGTTGCTGTTCTGGGTGATGACCGGTGCCTTCCCCGGTTTGCTGCTGCTGTCGGTGGCGTTGACCGCCGGCTGGACGTCGCTGGGCGAGGACCCGACGATGGTCGACACGCTGTACATGATCAGTGGTATCGGCGCTGGACTGGGGACGCTGTTCGCGGTGCTGCTGTACATGATGAAATACAACCAACGCGTGGTTGATGACTTGGTCGTCAATATGGTCGACGTCGGGGAGGAGACGGGCGAGCTGGACACGATGTTGTACAAGGTGGCCGATACTTACGACGAAGAAGTCCGCACGTTGACCGATGGTCTGCTGGCGATGATGGAGCCGATCATGATCGTGTTCCTCGGGTTGGCGGTCGGCTTTATCGTGATCAGTTTGTTCATGCCGCTGGTCGGTTTGATCACCGGCTTGGGTGGCTAACCACGCCAGAGAGAAAGCGGCTTCTCTCGCCTGGGGTGAGAGAAGTCGCCACAGCCCGCCGAAGTGAATCGGTGGGGCAACGCACGCAACCGCAGAAGGCACGCATGCCTCGGCGGCTTTTCCAAGACTTTTCGCCAGCGGGCAACGACGCCCATCTGACAGACCACTGTTTCCGTTCGAAGGACACGCTGTGATGAACCGCTTCCACTCGCACGCCCGATCGACTGGCTCCGGCGCCACTCGTTCCCAGGCCGGCTTTACTCTGGTCGAAGTCTTGGTCGTGATCACGATCATCGGCATCTTGGCCGC
>CAYZHQ010000045.1:18315-41891 GCA_964477385.1 uncultured Pirellulaceae bacterium | reverse complement strand
ACCAGCGAATGGTTGCAGTCGATGTCCAGCGACCCAAACGCCTTTCAACTGGTGGACTTTCACGTCAGCGAACCTCAAGCACGATTTTCTTGGCAGCGCCGACGTCACCATGCTGACAGCACTCGCTGGCCTCCCCAGGGCGTTCACTTGCAACTCGACTTTCAACACCCGCAGCTAGCGGGCATTCAGGTCGCCGTGCACTACGAACTCTACGATGGCATCCCTCTGTTCTCCAAATGGATCACCGTCGACAACCAATCGGAAAAAGCGATCACCCTCGATCGCTTTGTTAGTGAACAATTAGCGGTTGTGGAAGATGTCAGTTGGGTGGAAACCCGATCGGGTGTCGCGATCCCACCGCCGAGCTGCCTGCATGTGGAAACGGACTTTGCCTTCGGAGGGTTCAATGCGTCGAATGCCAATCGGCATATTGTCCACTGGCGGACCGATCCACAATATGCGACGCAGGTCAACTATTTAAAAAGTACTCCCTGCCTGCTGGAGGTCAGCCCCACGTACGGTCCCGCTCAGGTGATCGCACCGGAGAGCCGTTTCACTAGTTGCCGAGCCTTCGAACTTGTGTTCGACAGCTCGGAACGCGAACGACGCGGGTTGGCCCAACGGCGAATGTATCGTTGCCTCGCTCCCTGGGTGACCGAAAATCCGTTGATGCACCATCTGCGAGTCGCCGATCCACAAGCGACACGTCAGGCAATCGATCAAGCAGCCGAGGTCGGTTTCGAGATGATCATTCTCTCTTTCGGCAGCGGCTTTAATATGGATAACGAAGATCCTCAGTTCCTCGCCCAATGGAAAGCTATCGCCGATTACGCAGACTCCCGTGGCGTTGAGCTAGGGTCGTACTCGTTGTTGAGCAGCCGAGCTGTGCCTGCTGAGAACATGATCGTCTCGCCCGCTGGTTTGAAGCCGACTCATGGGAAATGCCCGGCGCTGACCAGTCCCTGGGGAGTCGCCTATTTGGAACGCTTGAAAAACTTCTTTGCAATCACCGGTTTCGATCTGTTGGAACATGACGGCTCTTACCCCGGCGACGTCGATGTTACGCCACGCCCGCCCCTGCAGCAGGGCGAGCAAGATTCACGCTGGGTCCAGTGGCAACTGATTACCGACTATTACCAATGGTGTCGCCAGCAAGGAATCTATCTCAATGTTCCCGACTTCTATTTCCTCTCCGGAGCGAACAAGTGTGGCATGGGATATCGAGAAGTAAATTGGTCGCTCCCGCGTGCCATGCAGGTCATCCACACGCGTCAAAATATCTATGACGGCACCTGGACCAAGACGCCATCGATGGGGTGGATGTTTGTGCCGCTCAGTCAATACCACGGTGGCGGTGCGGCGGCCACCATCGAGCCATTGCATCAACACTTGGACCACTACCGAAGCATGCTGATGAGCAATCTCGGCCTGGGCGTTCAAGCCTGCTACCGAGGTCCACGCTTGTATGACACCGCCGAGACCAAGCAGATGCTCAAAGGCTGTGTCGACTGGTTTAAGCAGCACCGGGACATACTGGAAAGCGACTTAGTTCACGGACGCCGAGCCGACGGACGGGATTTGGATTGGATGTTACATGTCAATCCCGAACTTTCCACCAAAGGAATGTTGTTGGTTTTCAATCCTCTTGATACGCCGATCAAACGCACCCTGTCGGTGAACCTTTACTACACCGGGCTCAGCGACGAAGCCGTCATCAGCGATGCCAACAATAACCAACAAACCCTATCGCTAAGCCGAGACTATCACGTCGATCTCCAAGTCGAAGCAGCCGCCGGCGCCATGACATGGTTCACTATCAAATAACCCGTGAACCTCAGACGCTAGCCGTGGGCCCGACCCCGCGATTGGCTCAGCCGTTTATCGGGCGAGCCAATACTGAGGGTGATACGAATCCAGCCGTAGGGCGCCCCATGACTGTCTCGTGTTCTGTAAAATAGTGCTGTCGATCGAGGCCCACGGCTAGGGTGGTGCTGCCCACGGCTGGCGTCTGAGGTTCATGGGGCTGCGGTTAGCGTCTGAGGTTTACGGTTTGATGGCGACGCGGACGGGACGGTGTTCGCTGGCGAACTCGAAGGCTTGCTGGGTCTGCTCAAGGGGAAAGGTTTGGGAGACCAGTTGCTTGAAGGGAAATCGATGCTGCGTTCGCTCGAGGAACCGCAGTCCCGCGTCGAGGTCGCTTGCCAAATAGTTATGTAATCCTCGAATGGTCAGCATGCGGCGGACGATCTGTTCGGGAGCGACGGCGATGGGTTCCGATGGAAAGACCGATCCGGCTAGCAGCACACAGCCGCCAGTTCGGACCGCCGCAATGCAGTTCTCGACGGCGGTGGGGGGCCCGGCGAAGTCCATTGCCACGTCGGCGCCGCGTTCACCGGAAAGAGGCGAGAGGATCGATTGGATTTCTTCACACTGCGCTGAAGCGACGCAATGCGTGGCTCCGAATTCCCGAGCCAATTGCAGACGCGATGCCTGCGGATCAGCCATCACGACATGCGACGCCCCGGCATCCCGCAACTGCGCCGCAGCGGTCAGCCCCAACATACCGGCTCCGATAACCAGTGCTGTGGAACCTTGTAAGGAATGGGTTTCACCGACCAGACGCATCGCTGCCGACACCGTCGCGGTCGCGCAATTAGCAGGACTGGCGACTTCGTCAGGGAGCGAATCGGGCACCGAAAATACGGGCGTCCCCGGCACAAGCACACAGTAAGGACTCAGTCCGCCCGTGGGATGGCCGCTGCCGCCCGCCACATGCCCATACTTAAACAGCGACTCGCATTTCTGGTTCAACTGATTTCGGCAAAAGAAGCAGGATCCGCAAGAGACCGCCATGGCCCACGTTACCCGCTGGCCGATGCAAAGTTCTTGGTTGTGAAAATCGCGAGGAATCTGCTCTCCACCCCAGCCTTCGATCCGGCCAATGATTTCGTGACCGAGTACACAGTGTGGCGGTGCGGTACGGCGTCCGGAAAAAGTGTGGAGATCGCTGCCGCACAGAGTACAGCAGGTAACACGAATCAGCGTTTCGCCAGGCAATAGATCGGGATCCTGCAAACCGCGTGGCACAAACGTCCGCGACGACGGATCGAATTCCATTGTGAAGCGATCTCCAGCGGGAGACTCATCGGACATCGCACAAACACCCGTCGTTAAATCATTCGTAAAACATTTCGTAGCGTCCGAACTTTGAAAGACGCCGCCCGGCCGTTACATTACAGGCCGTCTTCAGTGCTTACAAGATAAATGCAAAGTCTGGAATGCAAAACCACGCAGGCTGGGTCAGCAAAAGACTCGCAAACGCAAATCCAACGCTGTTTTCCGCATACTGCATTCTAGCGGCATTTGGTACGTATTTTTGTATGTATGCGTTTCGCAAGCCTTTCACGGCGGCCACTTATGAGGATGCCGTGTGGCTGGGTATCGGCTTTAAGACAGTATTGGTCACCGCACAGGTGGCCGGTTATACGGTCTCCAAATTCATCGGCATCAAAGTCGTTTCCGAGATGCCTGCTCGTCATCGAGCTGCGGCCATCCTTGGTTTAATCGCCATCGCCGAGTTTGCTTTACTTTTATTTGCGATCACGCCGCCTCCTTGGAACTTTGTTTGGCTGTTTGTCAACGGTCTGCCGCTGGGGATGGTGTTCGGTTTGGTGTTGGGTTTTTTAGAAGGCCGAAAAGTCACCGAGTCGCTGTCGGCCGGTTTGTGCGGCAGCTTCATCGTCGCATCGGGAGTCGTCAAATCGGTTGGGCGGACGTTGGTCCAGGACTACGGAATCGATCCGTTCTGGATGCCATTTGTAACCGGTTTGCTGTTTGTGCTGCCGCTGCTGACTTGTGTCTGGATGCTGGCGCAAGTCCCTCCGCCGACTGCGGATGATGAATTGCTTCGTTCGAAACGTTCGACGATGAATCGTGATGATCGTCGAGCCTTCTTCTCGCGTCATGCCGTCGGACTGATCGGCTTGCTGATGATTTACGTATTGCTAACGTTTGTGCGAAGTATCCGAGATGACTTTGCGGTGGAAATATGGCAGCAACTGGGTGTCGATGACCAACCGAGTGTGTTTGCGCGGTCGGAGTTTTGGGTCATGCTGGGGGTGATCGCGATCAATGGATCCGCCATTTTAATAAAAAATAATCGCGTCGCCTTCTTGTCATCGATTGCACTGATTGGACTCGGCTTTCTGATCGTGCTGCAAACGATCTATCGTCAACAATTTGGGTATCAGTCCCCAATGCAATTTATGGTGCTGCTTGGATTGGGCATGTACATTCCCTACGTTGCCTTTCATACAACGGTTTTTGAGCGAATGATCGCCGCATTTCGCGAGACAGGAACCATTGGCTATTTAATGTATCTTGCCGATGCGTTGGGCTATTTGGTGTATGTGGCGATCATGTTGTTCCGGAACTCCACCTCAGGTGAAGTCGATTTTCTGAATCTTATGATTTGGGCAGCGGTGAGCGTTTCGCTGACTTCCCTAGCCATTACCGTGCTGCTTAGCGGATACTATTACGTTAAGGTTCCAAGAAGCTTCGATGAATTTTCGGCACGGGAATGATGGTTCAAAACAAGCAAGCCGCGATCGACGCAGCGTTCGATTTGATGGTCATCGGTGGCGGGGTGTTGGGTGCCTTTCACGCCTTCCATGCGGTGCAGCGTGGTTTGTCCGTCGTGTTGTTGGAACGCGATGCGGCACCTCGCGGCGCGACGGTGCGGAACTTTGGGCAGGTCGTCCCCTCAGGATTGGATCGACACTGGCAGCGTTTTGGTCGCGAGAGTCTTGCCATCTACCAATCTTTGCAGGCCCGTTTCGACCTATCGGTCCGGCAACAGGGCAGCATCTACCTTGCGTCGGACGACGAAGAGCGAACGCTGCTGGAGGAACTGCATGAGCTGGACCATGACGTGGACTACCCGTCAGAACTGTGGACGGCGTCGCAATGTCGGACGCGTTATCCGCAACTCCGCGCGGACTACTGCCGCGGTGGATTGTTTTACCCGGCGGAGATTTCGGTAAACCCCAGCGTGATGATCCATCGTCTGCTGGGATTTCTGGCGGAACAGCCGGCGTTTGCGAGTCACTTTCGAGCTGGTGTGCGTGAGCTGACGACGAGCGGCAGTGGGCGAGTCACCGCGGCGACGCAGAATGGTCGGCTCTTCACGGCAGACAAGGCGATCGTCTGTTGTGGCAGCGACTTTCAGACGTTGTTTCCCGATCGATTTCGCGACAGTGGCCTGGAAACGGTCAAGCTGCAGATGTTGCGGCTCGCGCCCTCGCCGCAAGCGGAATTGCCGGGCAACATTCTGACCGGTCGGTCGATTCGCCGATATGAGAGTTTTTCGCAGTGTCGTTCGTGGCCAGCCATTAAAGCGGGCGAGCCGCGGGATGACTTTGCAACGCAGTGGGGCATCCATTTGCTGTTCAAGCAAGAAGCGGACGGCGGGGTGATTGTGGGCGATTCTCATGAGTACCTGCCGGCCGGCGGACCTTCCGACATCGACTATCAGCTCCGCAACGACATCAACGCGTTTTTCATCGACGAGGGCCGGAAGATTTTCGATCTAGCATCCTGGGATGTCCAATCCTCCTGGTACGGCATGTACTGTCAAACGGGTGATCCATCTGGCATCTTTACCGAAACGATCAACGACAACATTCATATCGTGACCGGCATTGGCGGCAAAGGCATGACCAGTAGTGCCGGTTTTGCAAAGCATCACCTAGAAGAGATTTGGCATGGTTGAGTTAGTGGTTTTCGACATGGCTGGGACGACTGTCGACGAAGACAACGTGGTTTACAAAACGGTCCGGGCTGCGATCAACGCGGCGGGATACGGCTTCACGCAGGAAGAGGTCCAGGCCGCGGGAGCCGGCAAAGAGAAATCTCAGGCGATTCGCGATGTGTTGGCCCTCGACGCGATGCCGCACACCGACGAAGAGGTTGCTCGTATCTTCGGCGACTTCAAGCAACGTTTGGCGTTGGCGTACGAAGCACTCGATGTGCGCGAACAACCAGGTGCGACAGTCGTGTTTGCGAAGCTGCGTCAGCAAGGTGTCAAAGTAGCGCTCAACACCGGTTACGATCGTGCCACCGCGGAAGGGCTGGTAAAAAAGATCGGCTGGACGGTCGGCACCGATGTCGATGCGTTGATCACCGCCAGCGATGTCGAGCATGGGCGGCCGGCACCCGACATGATTCACAAAGCGATGGAGTTAACCGGAGTGAGCTCGTCGGAGGCGGTTGTCAAAGTGGGTGATTCGGAAATCGATATTGCCGAGGGGCACAACGCCGGTTGCGGCATGATGTTCGGGATCACGACGGGAGCTCAGGGCGAGGCGATGCTGCTGCGCTCGAACCCCACGGCGGTGGTGGATAGCCTAGAGGAACTGTGTCAGAGAGTGCTCGCGGCGAACAACAGCGGCCCACGGTAAGCGTTAGGAGGCCCACGGCTAGCCTCTGAGGTTTACTGGGGTCCGCAGTTGGCTTGGAACGGCTAAAATGGTAGCCATGCCGACGTTTGCTGCTCCCGACCGTTGGATTTGGGTGCTCGCCGCACTCCCGATCCTGGCGTTTTTCCTCTTGAAAACGCGACCACGCCAACGTCCCGTTGCCACGCTGCTGTTTTGGGAACAAGTCTTCCAAGAAAAACGCTCGCGGCGAATGGGGCGACGGTTGCGGCACGTCTTCAGTTTGCTGCTGCAGTTGCTGATCCTTGGCTTGGTTGTATGGTCGCTGCTCGATCCACTCTGGAGTTCGGCTCAACCGACCCAGCGCCAGCGGGTGCTGGTCTTGGACGCGTCGGCCAGCATGCAGGCGATCGAGGGCGACGGATCAAGGTTTCAGCAGGCCGTTGCGCGGGCCGCTGACGAAGTCGCGTCGATGCGCGCCGGGGATGAGCTCGCGTTGGTGCTGGCGACCAGTCCTCCGCGGGTGATTGTCGGCATGACCGACTTTGCACCGACGATTGGCGAGGCGTTAAAGAAGCAACGCGTGACTGACAGCCCAGCCGATTTGGCGTTCGCTGTCGAGACAGCGAGGAAGCTGATCACGAACAAACAAGGCCGCGATATTGTGGTGTTCACTGACGCTTGCGGTCCAGCCGAAGCGATAGAGCCACTCAGTCGTTCCCCCGATGTGCTGTTGCGAACGGTCGGCAGCCCACGCACCAACGTGGCGATCACTCGCTTTCAGACGCGGCGTTCCTTTGGAGATCCGATCGGCTACACCGCCTTGATCGAAGTCGAAAGCTTTCGCTCGGACGACACGATTGTCGAATGCCGTTTGACGTTGGAACGAGACGGTCAGTTGGTCGACGTGCTGCCGCTGGAATTGCGACCGCGAGTCCCTTGGCGAAAGAACTTGGAATTTGCCGCCGCTGCCGGGGGCGTGTTGGTCGCGACGATCGAAACGGATGACGCTTTGGCCTGCGACAATGTCGCACGCGCAGTGCTGCCGCCGCGCGACCGCATTCCGGTGAACTTAGTCAGCGAGCAACCGGATGTGTATCTCAGCAGAGCTCTGCAGGCGATCCCATTAGTCGACTTGACCGCTTCGGTGCAGCCGCTGCCGACACCGCCACCGAACGGATTGACGGTACTGTATCGGACCGTTCCCGACCCCCTGCCTGCCGGCCCATTGCTGGTCATTGATCCACCGAGCGACAGCCCGTACTGGAGCTTGACGCCGCCATTGTCAGCGGCCGTGATGGCTCCACCCAAAATTTCGCATCCGCTGTTGCATCATGTGCGTCTGCAAAACGTTTCTTTGCCTACGGCACGCGGGATGGAATTGCAAGGCAAGGGGGTTCCGCTGATCACCACCACCGACGGAGCGACCGTGATGGCGGCGATTGAAACGGGCGAGAATGGCGTGGCCGGCGATGGTGTTGCTCGCCGCCGCATCGTCGTCTTGTCGACGCCGTTGCTGGACAGTGACCTGCCGCTACGGATCGCGTTCCCGGTTTTAATGGCCAATGCCGTGAATTGGTTTTCGAACACAAACACCGAACTGGAACCCGCGTTAGCGACCGGCCAGACGACGCGTTGGCCTTTGCCGGAACCTGCCGCGGGGAACTCGACATGGCGGTTGACGCAGATCGATCAGCGAGAGGAAGCAGACAACGCGTTGCGTCGCGAGCAACGTTTGGCGGCCGATCCGCAAGGCATCCAGATCGGTCCGCTGACCGAAACGGGGCTGTATGCCATTCAGCAGGTGCGCGACGGCGAGGTCGGTGCAGCGCGGCAGTTGGCGGTGAATCTGTCGAATCGTGCAGAGAGCGACCTGCGCCCGGTCGCCGGGGTCCAACTGGCCAGCGAGAACCGCATCGATCACTCGGGGCCACCGCTGCGGATCTACGGCATGTTGCTGGCGTTCGGGCTGTTGCTTGGCGAATGGTTTCTATTTCAACGAAAGATTGTTGACTGAATGAGTAACGGGTACGTATGGGAATGGGTGCAACCGGGATGGCTGTGGCTGCTGGCCGCTGCGCTGCCCGTTTTGTTGTGGTCCCATTTTCACAGTTTGAGCGATGCGCCGAGAGGGCTGCGGTGGGCGAGCCTGGCCATCCGCTGGCTGGTCATAACCTGTGTCGTCGTTTCCATGGCAGGACTGGTGTTGCTGACGGCCACGCCGCGGCAAATGATCGTGCTAGCGGTTGATCAAAGTGAGAGTATCGACGAGGCGGCACGGGAGGTGACGGAGGCATTTATCCGGCAAGCTCGCGCCGAAGCGGAGCAGCGCGGCGATGTGACCCTCCGTTTTGTTCCCTACGGAGCCGAGCCCCAGGCAGTGCGTCGGGAGTGGCCAAACGCAGCAAAGACGTCCGCGTCGAAGGCGGCGGAAAAGGACGCCAGATCGCCGTTATTGGGCACCGATATCGCGGCGGCTATTCAAACCGCCGCGGCAGCCATCCCACCTTCTTATGTCCCGCGACTGGTGCTGTTGAGCGACGGCAATGCGACTCAAGGTGACGCGATCGCTGCGGCTGCCGCGGCGGGTATGCCGATCGACACCGTTCCGCTACCAGTGCGGACGACGCCCGAAGTCCAGTTGGCGGCGGTGCAGGCGCCGGCGGAAGTCCGACAGGGTGAACCGTTTTTCGTGGAAGTGGTGGTCAATGCGAACCAGAGCAGTCGTGGGTTTATCGATTTGTATCGCGGCGATGTGCGGGTCAGCGACCAAGACGCGGTGGCCGTCGATATCGAGCAGGGCGAGAACCGGTTCCGCTTTCGGCAGACGGTTACCGATGAGAAACAGATTGCGTTTGTCGCTCGGCTGCGTGACTTGGAAACGGGTGACACGCTGCTAGACAACAACGAAGCCTCCGCGTTGGTGTATGCACAGGGCAAGCCGCGCGTCTTGTTGATCGATTCGAACGTCGATCAAACCGATGGTCTGCGATGGGCGCTCGATTCGCAAGACATCACCGTCGACGTCCGCCCGCCGGAGGGCCTGCCGCAAACGCTGGCCGAACTTCAAGCCTACGAATGTTTAATGTTGTCCAACGTGCCAGCGACTGCCATGACGTTGCAGCAGATGGACCACATTCGCAGTTATGTGCAGGACTTGGGAGGCGGGTTGGTGATGCTGGGTGGCGACCAATCGTTCGGTTTGGGCGGTTACTACAACACGCAGCTCGAAGAGATCCTGCCGGTCCGTAGTAACTTTGAAAAAGAACGCGAGAAGCCAGGTCTTGCGATGGTGCTGGTGATCGATCGTAGCGGATCGATGGGAGGCGAAAAGATCGCGTTGGCTAAGGATGCCGCCACCGCGGCGGTGGAACTGATCGGACCGCGAGACAGTATCGGGGTGATCGCGTTTGACAATGAATCGTACTGGGTCAGCGAGCTGACTCCCGGGGGTGAACGAGGCGCGATCATGGATCAAATCGCCAAGATCGATGCCGGGGGTGGCACCAACATGTATCCCGCGATGAGCGAAGCGTTTCAAGCCCTCGCGGCGACGCAGGCAAAGCTGAAGCACTGCATCTTGCTGACCGATGGTATTTCGGAATCGGGGGACTTCGTCGGTTTGGCCGCAGAGATGGCAGCCCAGCAGATGACCGTCACCACTGTATCGATGGGGGACGGTGCCGATCAGCAACTGCTGGCCGAGGTGGCTCGGATGGGCAACGGCCGACACTACGTGTGCGATGACCCACAGGCGGTGCCCCAGGTGTTCGCCAAGGAGACGATCGAAGCAAGCCAATCGGCGATGAACGAGCTGCCATTTTTCCCCCAAGTCGTTCGCCCCACGCCGGTGCTGGCCGATATCGATCTAGAACTTGCCCCGTTACTGTTGGGATATGTCGTCACGCGAGCAAAACCAACCAGCGAGCGGATCCTCTCGAGTGAGAATGGCGAGCCGCTGTTGGTTTGGTGGCGCTATGGCTTGGGAATGACGGTCGCCTTCACCAGTGATGCACACAGTCGCTGGGCCGCCGAATGGTTGGCGTGGCCCGATTTTGGACCGTTCTGGGCGCAGGTCATTCGGCATGCGATGCGGAAAGGAAACCACCAGCAGCTTTCGGTCGACTGGCAGCGCGACGGCGAACAGTCGAAGGTGGTGGTGGACGCGGTGGACCGCGCCGGAGCGTTTCTCATTGCCGAGCAAACGCAACTGACGATTGTCGATCCGCACTTGCAAACGCAAACGCTTGCGTTGGAAGAGACCGCGCCGGGACGTTACGAAGCAACCTTTGCAACGAATCAGCGGGGCACTTATCAAGTCGACTTGGCGGTGCAGGCAGCGAACGCCGAACCGCTGCGTCAATCGCGCGGCTTTGTCGTCGGATACTCCGACGAGCTGCGGTTATTGCCGGTCAATGAATCGACATTGCGTGCACTGGCGTCGGTCAGCGGAGGCATGTTCGACCCGTCACCGAAAGCCGCGGTTCGCCCCTCCATCGAGACCGCTCGACGCCCGATTCCATTGTGGCCCTGGTTCCTGATGACCGCCATCGTGTTGTTGGTCGCAGACGTCGGAGTCCGCAGATTTTTCGCCGCAAACACGGGATTCAAACGACCATCCTGATGAAGAGGAAACACTCCGAGCACTTTCTCGTCTTCAAAAAAAGAGCGGGCTGCGGGCCCACTCTTTCTTGTGATCCGATCGTGGTCCGAGGTTGCCGTTACCAAGGACCGCGGACGTAGTAGACGCCAAACTGATCGGTATGACTTGGCCAGTTCGGAGTGTGCCGGAAGCCGCGTGCGGGAGCGTAACCATAGCCCGGATTCGACGGCCCGTACTGATGGTAGATGGGATGCGTTAAGTTTTGGCTCACGCCCCAGCTATACGTCTGACGCATATGCGCCGTCGGTGGCACGACCAAAGCCAGCGGTTGGCCATACTGCATGTGCTGGTAGCCACCATGCCAAGGACGTGTATTGGCAAAGTTCATGGCCCAGACGTGCGTCATGCCAGTGGGATCACTGGCTTGAGCCGGCGCGGTGTCGACCGCCAGCGCGGTCAAAGCCGCCACGGCAACCCAAAGCAATTTACGAATCATAAGTTCCTCCCATTGATCGCGAAACGAACTGCGAATGCGAAACTTCTAGCGAGGGATCCGCAAGACGTTCCAGTAAAAGTTAGTTGCCGCCTGACCGACTGACCGTGAGTAATGAACTTTGGTGCGATTCATTCCGCGGCCATTGTCATAGTAATTGTGAAAACGATCGGTGTGTCGATAAAGCATTTCGTGCGGCATAAACGGTTGGTAGGTGTAATAGGTATGGCCGACATGAGGCGGCACCGGCACGGGCGACAGATACATCTGTGCGTTCACCCCGTTGGCTTGCCCTTGGGTGTACTGGTTTTGAAACAGATTGGGCTGGCCGTAGCGTCGTCCGCCCGCGCTATAGGCACCATCGGTCACCACACCCCCATCGATCACTTCGCCTTCGTAGGACGCTCCCGAGCCACTGCTCAAGTCGCCCACGTACTGCGAGCCACCAACCACCTCGTCCGAGATGACTTCGGAGCTGACGATGTATTCACCTTGCTGTGCCGACGCAACGCCAGCGGATACAAAAGCCAAAGCCGCGACAGTTGCGGCCAACTTGATATTCAAACGCATGACGTTCGTCCTTCCCTGAATCGAACTGTTTTTCATTGTTTCGTGGAGACCAAACCAGGCAGCGTCTTCGCCCACACTGGGCGGTTTGCCTAGTTTAGCTCCCCCGATACGGTAGTTCGGCCATTTTCTGCTAACCGGGCCAGTGTTTGTTTGCCGATTCCACCCTTCGTCCGGAACTTGCCGAGGCCTCCCAGGTTGACGCCTGGGGCCAATCCGGATCTGTCGTTACAATCCGTAGCCCTTGCACGAAACGTAACCCGGTTACCAACGCTCCGTTAAAATAGGTGGTTTTGCGTGGCGAAACGTCGCTCCCAGTCTCGTTCCCGATCGAACTCCCGTCCTACCGATAGCAATGGCGATTTAGACGCTGCGGATGCCAGTGATCGGCTATCCAACGTGCCGCTGCGGCTCGCTGCCCAATCGCGTTATCTGAACTATTCCTTGTCGGTCATCACCAGTCGTGCGCTGCCCGATGTGCGTGACGGGTTGAAACCCGTTCAGCGTCGCATCCTGTATGCGATGAACCAGTTGAATTTGACCGCCACGGCGAAACATCGCAAATGCGCGAAGGTCGTTGGCGACACGATGAGTAACTATCACCCGCACGGGGATAGTTCGATTTATGAAGCGCTCGTGCGAATGGCGCAGCCGTTTTCGTTGCGGATGCCGCTGGTAGACGGCAGTGGCAACTTTGGCTCGGTCGATGGCGACAACGCGGCGGCGATGCGGTATACCGAATGCCGCATGACTCCGGTCGCCGCGGAATTGCTGAGCGATCTTTCGACCCAAACGGTTCCCTTTCGACCGAACTACGACGGGTCGCGGAAAGAACCGATTGTGCTGCCCAGCCGGATGCCCAACTTGTTGGTCAACGGTGCGACGGGCATCGCCGTCGGGATGGCGACCAACATCCCTCCGCACAACCTGAAGGAGGTCTGCCAGGCACTGCTTAAGTTGTTGAAGGATCCCGACATCAAGGACTACCAATTGGTTGCCAACGATGCGGTGCAAGGCCCGGACTTTCCGACCGGCGGGCAGATTATCAACACCAAGGAAGAACTGCGAGAGCTCTACAGCACGGGCCAGGGAACGATCAAGCTGCGCGGCACATCGGTGGTGGTCGAGCCGACGACGACCGGCAAGCGTTCCAAGTCGAGCAGCCAACAAAACGCGGTGCTGCAGATCAACTCGATTCCTTATGGCGTCAACAAAGCGGCGATGGTGGAACGGATCGCCGAATTGGTCTTCTCTGGCAAACTGCCGCTGGTCGAGGAATGCCGCGACCTGTCGACCGATGAAATTCGCGTCGATGTCGTTCTGAAACCGGGCGCGGACGCTGCGAAGGTGCTTGCCTATCTTTACAAGCACACGCCGCTGCAGACGAACTTCCACGTGAACATGACCTGCTTGGTGCCGACCGACAATCCGGAAACCGCCGCGCCATCGCGTTTGGGACTGAAGGAGATCTTGTGGCACTTTTTACACTTCCGGTTGGAGGTGGTGACCGAGCGGCTGACCAATGAACTGAATTCGTTGGAGAAGCGGATTCATATTCTCGAAGGCTTTGCGTTCGTTTTCGATGTCCTGGACGACATCATCAAGATCATTCGCAACAGCGACGGCAAGGCGGACGCGGCGGGCAAGATCATGAAGAAGTATCCCGCCGAGAAAGGGGGCTTGGACGCCGAGCAGACCGACGCGATTCTCGAGCTGCGACTGTACCGTTTGGCGAAGCTGGAAATCAACGTCGTCCTGAACGAACTGAAAGACAAACAGAAGCGGGCGCGAGTGATCCGCAAGCTACTGAAAGAGGATACGGCCGATACCAATGCATCGGGACGCTGGCAAATTGTCCGCGAAGAAATCCAAGCGATCCGTGACAACTACACCAAAGAGAAACAAAGTCGCCGGCTGACGGTGATCGAGACGATTGCAGAGGAACCGGAGTACAACGCCGAGGACTTTATTGTCGCCGAAGATTGCCACGTCATGATCACCACCGACGGTTGGGTAAAACGTCAGAAGCAAATCGCCGATCCGAGCAAGAGCCGGCTCCGCAGTGGCGACCATGTGCTGACGTGCGTGGCCGGTTCGACGCGTGAAACGATTGCGTTTTTCTCGTCACTAGGCGTTTGCTACACCGCTCGGATGGCCGACATACCACCATCGACCGGGTTTGGCGAACCGATTCAAAAACTGTTTAAACTGAAGGACGGCGAACGGATCGTCGCCGCATTGTCGATGGACCCGCGCGTCATCGGTGACATTGCCGAAGACCCCAAGAAGCCCGATTTGTGCCCCCAGACACACGCATTTGCGGCAACAAGCAACGGATTCGCGCTACGCTTTGGCCTGCAAGCTTTCGCCGAGCCCTCGACGCGGAGTGGCCGCAGATTCGCGCGTCCTGTCGCCGGATCGCATGTGATCGATGTCGTGGCGGTGCATGGCTCGGAAACGATTTTGGCCGTCAGCGAGTTGTGTCGTGCCATGATTTGCCCGGCCGAGGAGGTTAATTACCTCTCCGGCCCTGGCAAAGGTGTCACCCTACTGAGGCTTGCCAAAGAAGATCGCTTGCTAGGATTTAAGGCGTCGACCGGAGATCGCGATCTGATGGTGGTCCAAACCAATCGTGGTGCCAAGAAAACGATCTCGACCGCTAAGTACCGAGTCACGTCGCGCGGTGGTCGCGGGACCGAAATTCAGAAGAATGGAAAGATCGCGGAGATCGTGGTGGAACCGCCAGCGGCTCCCGTGCCGCTGGAAGAAGCGTAGGATCGAGCGACAAGGCAAACGCCATCGATCGTCGGGACGGCGGCCATCCCGCAGGCCCTCACAACCAGGCCCTCACGGCGGGCTCCAGGTGAGCCGAAAATGACTTTTAACCTCCAACATGGATAACCACGCAGCGTGAGCACCGTCGCAAAGGATTACAACGCCAAAGACATCGTCGCCCTGGAAGGTTTGGAGCCGGTGCGGAAGCGACCCGGTATGTACATCGGGGGCGTCAGCATGGCTGGCCTGCACCATTTGGTGTGGGAGGTGGTCGATAACAGCGTCGACGAAGCGATGAACGGGCATGCGACGGAAATCCGCGTCACGCTGCACAAGGATGGCCAGACGATCACGGTCAGCGATAACGGCCGTGGCATTCCAGTCGACAAACATCCCAAGACCAAAAAACCGGCCTTGGAAATGGTGCTTACGGTGCTGCACGCGGGCGGAAAGTTCGACGGCAACAACTACAAAACCGCTGGTGGCCTGCACGGCGTGGGAGCGTCGGTAGTCAACGCGTTGTCCAAGGAATTAACGGCGGTCGTCAAACGCAACGGGGCTCAGTACCGAATGCAGTTTGCCAAAGGGGTCCCGCAAACGAAGTTGCAAAAGCTGAAGGGAACGGTCCGCGGTACCGGCACCACGATCACCTTTACGCCTGACCCGACGATTTTCCCCAAGACCGATTTCGACAGCGAAACGATTCGCTTGCGGTTGGAAACGGCCAGCTTCATTCATCGCAACCTGAAGGTGGTCTACACCGATGAGCCCCAGGGAACGCAAGAAACGTTTCTGCACGAGCAAGGCATTGTCGACTACCTCGGCAAAGTCCTGAAGCAGCGAGCCGCGCGACCGATTCACGAAACTCCGTTTACTCTGCGGGAAGATCATAACGACCGTTTGGAGTTGGTCTTTCAGTGGACGGAGTCCACCGACGAACATGTACGCTCTTACGTGAACGGCATTCCCACCCCCAGCGGCGGCTCTCACGAAACCGGTTTTCGCGCGGGCTTAACCAAAGGGGTTCGTAACTACATCGACACGCACAACCTGACACCGCGGGGGCTGAAGATTTCCCATGAAGATATTCGCGAAGGGTTGGTCGCGATCGTTTCCGTGTTCACCGCCGAGCCTCAGTTTCAAGGTCAGACGAAGGATCGGCTGAACAATCCAGAAGTCCAACCGTTTGTGGAGAACGCGGTTCGTCCGGCGCTAGAGCAGTGGATGAATAACAACCGCACGATCGCCGATGTGATCGTGGCGCGCATCATCGCCGCCTCGCGGGCTCGCGCCGCTTCCCGCGCCGCATCCGAAGCGATCTCGCGGAAAGGGGGTTCCAAACGAACGATGCTGCCGGGCAAATTGAGCGACTGCGTGTCGGGCGGCCGAGGAAAATCCGAACTGTTTATCGTCGAAGGCGATTCGGCCGGTGGTAGTGCCAAGCAAGGACGCGATCGAAACTATCAAGCGATCCTACCGTTGCGTGGAAAGGTGCTCAACACCGAGAGTGCGACGATCAAGAAGATGCTTGAAAACAAAGAAATTCAAGACATGCTGACGGCGATCGGCGGTGGGATCGGACCGAACATGGACCTTGCCAGTCTGCGATACGATCGCATCATCCTGCTGGCCGACGCCGACTCCGATGGCCACCACATCACCACGCTGCTGCTGACCTTTTTCTACCGGCACATGCCGCAATTAATTAGCGACGGGCGTCTGTTCATCGCCCAGCCACCGTTGTATCGCGTCGACATTGGCAAAGAAACCTACTGGGCGGCCGATGATGCCGACCGTGATCAGATTTTGGCGAAGCACCAAGGTCGGTCTCAACCGGAGATCACACGCTTTAAAGGCTTGGGTGAAATGATGCCGAAGGTCCTGTGGGAAACGACGCTGAATCCCAACACCCGGCGGCTACTGCGTGTGGAGATCGACGACCACTTGGAAACCGACCGGGTGATCAGCGACTTGATGGGACGCGACGCGTCGGCACGGTTCCGGTTTATCATGGACCGCGCCGATGAAGTCGAAGATCTCGACGTGTAGTCAGCCAACGTTGGCGGCCAAGGGACGTCGGACTGACAGATTTCGATCGATTAGTCTCGCCGATTGATGCGGCGGTCACCAGGAAAATTTGCCGGCTCGGTTCCCAACTGCTTGGACATTTCATTGAATGTCATCGTGCTGCCCGCGAGACCGGGTGCGGCCGGGGAGGCGGGCGCCACTTGGGACGCGGGCGCCACCTGCGACGTGTTCTGGGGCGACGCAGCTAGTTTCACTGTGGCCGCTTTGTTTGGCTGTGCATCCGCTGTCGGCCTGGAAATGGGATCTTGCCGCGCGAGCGGTTTCGCGGCGGGTGCTGGCTGTGCGATGGGGGCCTGCGGCACTCCCGGGGGCTCCGCCCGTCCCGCTCCGCGGCGGTCGCCGGGAAAGGGCGCCGCGGGAGCACGTGCCGCAACGACGGGAGTCTCTTGGTCCGACGCGCGACGTCCGCTGATCAAGTCGGACCAGCGGCGTCCTCGCTCGCGTTGATTCGGTCCCGGTGCAATCAGGAAGACGGCGCCCAATCCGAACAGCAAGCCGGCGGAACCCGCACCAACGGTCATCAAACCACCGGATGCTCCGACCGGATGATCGCCCACCCGCGGCGGTCCGAGTTCGGCCAATAGATTAACCGACGTGGCAGAGGCGCGACTGGCCTGAGCTTCGGTTAATGCCTTCTCTGCTTCCTCAAGCAACTGCATCCGATGCTTGACCTCGGCGGCCAACTGCGCGTAGTCGGTACGAACGAGGGCGATTCTTTCCAGGCGTTTCGTCAACGTTGCTTGTTTGGCTCGCAAGCGGCTGACTTTGTCCTGGCCAAGCTGGATCGATGGTTGCATCGCTTCGATCACCGCAGCCGCTTCGGCTTGGAGTTGTTGGCGGATTTCGTTTTCCGTTTCAACCGCCGCGCGTAAGCGGGGATGGCTGGCGGTGTAGCGACCCGACAACTGCGATTTCTGCAATTGAGCCTGGATCATGCCATCCTTCATCGTCAGCAGGCTTGGCTGGCTGCTCAGCAATTCGCCTCCCGATACGACCAGCCTCTGCGGGTTCTCGCGGCCTTCAACCAATAATGCGTGCAGCGATTCCAACTGTTCTAATTCCAGTTCCGCCGCCTGCAGTTCGCGCAACGTCTCATCCAAAGCACGTCGGTTGGTGCCATCACCAAAGGTCTCACTCAGGTTGCGAAGCTCGCTCAGATCGCTGCCAAAATCGACTTCGATGGCTTTCAATCGCGCGGCAACTTCGTCAAGTTTCTGTTTTGCCAAATCGCGCGCCTGCACCAGTTCATTCATCAGGCTCTCGGCGCGCACGTGGCGCACCGAACGCAAACGCTTCGAAAGGCTGGTGTAGACGGCCGAGCAAAACTGTTTGGCACGGTCCGGACTGGTCGCTTCGACTTGCAAATAGATGACTTCGGTGTTCCCAAATTCGCTGCCTTGCGGCGCGCGTACATTGATCCGTTTATTCGCAACGCCATTGACGTAATCCGTTGATGGCCAGTCGGCATCGTCACGACCGTTTTCGGGTCCGATGCTACGGAGCGCC
The DNA here is from genome assembly GCA_964477385.1 of uncultured Pirellulaceae bacterium. GTDB lineage: Bacteria > Planctomycetota > Planctomycetia > Pirellulales > Pirellulaceae > Roseimaritima. Next base: position 23,425 of record CAYZHQ010000045.1, on the reverse strand, counting down.
GCGAGCACGACGTCGTGGTTCTTGGCCATCTCGAGGATCGTTTCCTGAGCGGCCTTGAGCTGGGTTTGGCTGCCAAAGCGTCCGAGCCTCTCGACCGAACCGGTGGCTTCATCACGCAGCACCATCGGTTGGCTGGCCGACCAGTAGTCGCGACTGAACATTGCCGCACACAAGCCGAGGCATGCAAATAGGATGGCGGTTCCACCCCACAACGGCGCAAAATTACGCAGCGTTTTGGCAATGTGTTTCCAGGGCAGCGGGGCACTATTATCAGGCATGCGAAAGAGCAGGGCGTTGGAGTTTGGAAGCTAGCCCACGGCAGATTCCTCGAATCTCGCCTGAAGCGGCTTTTTAAAGAAGCCTAGCTCATCCTTTATGCCCTGCGCGATTTCCCAACGTCGTATTTCAACACATGTTGACCGCAGTGGCGTCAGTCACCACGCTCTAATCATTGCGAGTGGAATGATCGCACCAAACCCTCCGAGCGGTTATTCGTCGAGATGCTGCTCCTCCTGGATCCTCTCGAAAACGAGCCCCGCTGGCGACGGACCAACGACGGTTGACGGCGTCTTTACGGCGGCAATCTTTCGAAGCGAAACTTGATTCTCAGCGGGGCCGCCACCGAGTTTTTGCTCCATCGCTTCGATCATCTTCCAGAGCAACCGCACATCTTCGGTCGTGTTAGGGTCCTGTTTTGCAATCGACCGATAAAAATTCAGCAGGCTAGCTCCGAAATGGGACTTCAGATCCTCGCTGCGCAGTTGCTGCATTTGCAGTGCGTCTTGATAGCCCAGTCGGACGCCCAGCCACTGCAAGTAAAGCTTGCGTGTGTTTCCATCCTGCCAAACGTTTTGTGGCGCGGAGGCAAACAGCCAAGGTTTCCAATCGAAGTTGGGCAGGTATTCCAGCAAGGCTTGGAGTGGAGAGCCGTTGTAATAATTTTGCAGCAAGCCACCCCCGTGATGAATCGCGAAGGCGTCCCCTGTCAGCCGATACCAGTGCTCCGGTTCGGAAAAACCAAGCTGCGTGGCCAGCCAATCCATGTAGCGTCGTCGATTCTCAGCAGATTGCCAAAAACGCTGCGGCACACGGACCAATCGCCACGGCACCCAATTCTCTTCGGCACAGTATTCTTGCAAGGCTGCAAACACCGAGTCGCCGTACTGCGAGTGCAGCAATCCGCCCCCGTCGTGCTTCCGAAAGTCCTCCTGTTGCAACTGGTACCAGTCGCTGACATCGACATAGCCCAACTGTGTGCCCAGCCAATTCATGTAATTTCGGCGATGGTCGGCGACATCCCAATAGCCCTTGGGTACGCAGGACAACTTCCAAGGTAGCCAGGGATAATCCGGCTTGTAATCAACTAAGGCTACCAAGATCGAATCGCTGTATTGTTTCTGCAGCAATCCGCTACCGTTGTGCTGGCGAAATGAGGCGCGTTGCAGCCCGTACCAGTCCTCTGGCTCGGTATAGCCTAGTTGCTGCCCCAGCCAATCCATGTAACGGCGGCGATTGGCGACGTCGTCCCAAAAAAACTGGGGCACGCAGGCTAACTTCCAGGGCTGCCAGGGAAAGTCCGGCTGCAAATCAAGCAGCGCATTGAGGATCGAATCCTGGTAGCAGTTACTGATCAAGCCGCGACCAAAGTTATCGCGGAAGTGACTGAAGCGGACGCGATACCAATCCTCCGGTTCTTCAAAGCCAAAGCGAGCGCCAAGCCAATTCAGATAACGCACACGATTTTCTCGAGTATCCCAATATCCGTTGGGGACTCGTCCATACATCCAAGGAGTTTCTGCAATCATAAAAATCTATAGGAAAGTGGTCGTGTCGCCGAAGCCATCATGAACCATAAATGCCTTCATCTAGCCGTCGCTTCCCGCGACCGCGCTCCGGTGTCATCCTCGTGATCGAGCGACAACGCCAGAGAGCCGTTTGCCAGACCAACAGGCCGTGTTGGACTATTAAACAAACACCACAAATGGACCAGGGGTCTCGGCAGATCATCCAACTTTGGCAAAAAAGAGCGGTTGCAGCGAATCCTCCATCGCGCTTCGCGATTGTGCGGCCGACGAGACGTCGCTTGCAAAAAGGGGAGGGGGTGCGTAAACAGCCTGCCAAAAAGTCCCCTCTGGGGATGCTTCAGCGCTCCAAGACTTCCGCGGGGCTCCGCTGGCATAATCGAAACTCGACAAGGGAGTCGACGACCTCACCGCGGGGATGTCAAAGCGAACGGGAATCCAACGCCGAAAGTGGGCTCGGGACCGTTGGTTTTGCTGTCTGACACTTCGGATTACGATTCAGGTCCATAACTTTCCATGCTCAAACCGAGAGATGCAAAATGCGCTGCTTGATAATCCTGTGCCTGTTGAGCGGCTGGTGGACGACGGTCCGCGCCGCCTCCCCGCAGACAATGCCGCTGTACCGCGACAAGGTGCCACATGCCAAGGGGGATGATCCAGGCAACGTCCCGCAGGTGATTCTCTATCGGGCTCCGCGGTCCACCGCAGCGGACGCGAAGCAGCCTCTTGCGACACCGGCGGTCGTGGTTCTTCCGGGCGGGGGCTATGGCGGGTTGGCAATCGATCACGAAGGCCACCAGATTGCAAAATGGCTGAATGACTTGGGAATCACCGCATTGATTTGTCAGTATCGCCATCGAGGCAGCGGCACTGGTTATGGGCATCCGGTTCCGATGCACGATGCGCAGTACGCGATTCAAACCGTCCGTGCGCGAGCCGACCAATGGAACGTCGATCCTCAGCGAATCGGCGTCATTGGTTTCTCCGCCGGTGGGCACCTCGCATCCACCGTAAGCACGCATTTCCGAGCCGCCGACCCTGCTCACGTCGATCCCATTGAACGGGTCTCTTCCCGCCCCGACTTTGCGATCCTCTGCTATCCCGTGATCGGTTTTGACAAGCCCTACACGCACCGCGGTAGCCAACGCAATCTGCTGGGCGAGAATCCCGATCCCCAGACCGTGCAGTCGCTCTCGAATGAAACGCAAGTCTCCGCGGAGACGCCGCCCACGTTTTTATGGGCGACGAGCGCGGACAAAGTCGTACCTGCCGACAACAGCGTTCACTATTACTTGGCACTACTCGAACATCAGGTGCCCACCGAGTTGCACGTCTATGAACGTGGTCGCCATGGGCTTGGGTTGGCCGCCGGACACGCCGGTGCGGAGGCGTGGCCGGAGCAGTGTGTGACGTGGTTACGCGCCCGGGGTTTCTTGCCCAAGGATAACCTCGAAAATTAGAACCTACTCGAAGTAGGCACTGCGTTGGATCGAGGGATCGCGTCCCGGCAGCCAAGCCTGATCGTCTTCAAACGGATCGGACAAGCTGTCGGGAACCTGCGGTGCTGGCAACAACGGCCGCGGAGCCACTTCGCCCGCCGGGGCTGGCTTGGGCGCGTCACCGGCACGAGGCGTCGTCAGCGGACCATGCTCGATGATCTCCGGGGCGGTTGGCCACAGGGGCTCAACTTGCAGCGGCTCTCTGGAGAAGTCGTGAACCGGCAGCGCCGGCAACCTATCGCAACCGAGCTGATCGCATTGCAGGCCGTCACAGCCTTGCGTGCGGCAGGCGGGGCTTTCCAAACCCAGCACGTGTTCGATCCCGCCAGCGATACCGTCAAACAAACAGAACAGGCTGAGGCCTCGTTTGGTAGGCGGGCAAGCTGCCGTACAAGCGGGTCCGCAAGCCGACGCCACGCTCCCCTGTTCGCACTCGCAAGGTGCCGCGCGGTAAGCCGCGAACGAAGCCGGACGGACCTTCGAAACCGACCGCCCGGTTGCTGCGCCGCGGTCCCCGGCAGTCGGGTGCGTTGCTTCGATCACTGCCCGCATCGTAGGGGCTTCGCCGCGAGGCAACATGCTGTTCTTGACGAAAGCCGATTTGGAGCCGCGATGGGCGGCCGTCGAAGCACCCTCTCCAACAGATTGTTGGGCTAGCGTCGCGCCACAACAGCCGATGCCCATCGCCAAGGCTAGCACCAACGTGCCACTGCGGCGGAGTTGAATTGTGTTCATCTTGGAGTTCCTCTGAACTACGGAGCCAAGCACCGCATACTGATAAGCGAAAGCGAAGCGGTGACTTCAAAGCCAACCACCTTCCATTCATCGGATCGCTACCATCGTCAAATTCAGAACAATCGAAACAACCGGGACGACTTTTACTCTTTAACATCCTCACCTCAGCCGCCAGCACCTCAGACGCTAGCATTCGCCCCGTCGCAAACGTGTAGGCAAACGAGGGCAACCTGCCTAAACTGCGGCAACTCCGTTCTCGACTTCAGAGCCCCGCCTGCCCCGATGCCACCAACCGAATCGTCGCCGGATCCGCTCCCCACCGACCAACTCCGCGTGTTGGTGGCGGTCTGCACCTACAACGAACGCGAAAATCTGCCGGTCTTGTTACCGCAAATATCCGCCGTGCTGCCGACTGCGGATATCTATGTCGTTGACGATGATTCCCCCGATGGCACGGGCGAATGGGCTCGGCAAACGGCTCTGGTCGATCACCGCCTTTCGGTGCTCGTCCGCACCGGGCAGCGAGGCCTCGGAGGGGCGTTAAAAGCTGCGATCGTCCACGCCGTTGAGCAGCAATATGATTTTATGTTGAACCTGGACGGCGACCTAAGCCACCAGCCCAGCGACCTGCCACGGTTGTTGGCCGCTGCCCGCGCGGTCGATCCGCCCTATGACGTCGTGGTCGGGTCGCGCTACGTCGCTGAAGGCAGAATCGACGGCTGGCCGTTGCATCGCAAAATCATGAGCCGCTTGGTGAACGGCTTCGCAACTCGGATGCTCAGGCTGCCGGTGAAAGACTGTAGCGGTGCGCTGAGGTGTTACCGTGTTGAAAGCCTCCGACGACTCGACTTGGCGCAACTCCGCTGTGAGGGATACGCGATGCTGGAAGAACTGCTGATGCTGTTGCAGCGTAACGGAGCTCGGATGAGCGAGATTCCGATCACCTTTCACGACCGACAGCAAGGGGACAGCAAGCTGACGACCGGCGAGACGATCCGCAGCGTGCGCGGTTTATTGCGGATGATGTTTCGCTGACGTGACGTATCCCACCAGGTAAGTAGGTAAGTAGGTAAG
>CAYZHQ010000045.1:0-18215 GCA_964477385.1 uncultured Pirellulaceae bacterium | reverse complement strand
AGGTAAGTAGGTAAGTAGGTAAGCGTCTCACGCGAAACGACGGTGCCGCTGTGGCACGACCATCCGAAGCGGCTACCCGCTTGACCGTGCTCGAGGCAGACGGACCGAAAAGGTGGTTCCTTTGCCAACTTCACTGACGACGGTTAATTCGCCACCATTCTTCTCGACAATCGCTTTGGAGATCGCCAACCCCAATCCCATCCCGCGCGCCTTCGTCGAAAAAAACGGTTCGGTAATTTTGGCCAATTGGTCGGGGGCGATTCCACTGCCGGTATCCGAAACGTGAACGGTGACCATGTTGTCGTTCACTTCACTCGAGAAGCTTAACCGGCCACCTTCCGGCATCGCGTCGCGAGCGTTGCGCACCAAGTTGCGAAACACGATCGGAATCTGATTGGGATCGATCTGAACGGGGGGCAACGCGGTCTCGCGGGTTAACTGCACGTGGATGTTGCGATCCATCGACGTGGTGGCCAGCACCGCTTCCAGCAAAAGCAACAGGTCACAAGGCATGGCATTCGGTTCGGGTAAACGCGCCACATCCGAAAGCGCCGTGACAACGTTATTGATCATCGTGACTTGACGATCGATGCGGTCGAGATGCTCTTGCGTCTTTTCAGGGCTGAGATTGTGGGCGTTCAGCAGATAGTAAACCGATGTCTTGACCGCGTTCAGCGGATTACGAATTTCATGAGCGATTCCGCCGGAGATTTGACCCAGCATCGCCAATTTTTCTTTTTGTACCAACTCCGCTTGCGCGGCGCGCAGCTCACGCGTTGCCTCTTCGATCCGATCTTCGAGCGCTTCATTGACTTCCGTCAGTTGACGTTGAGCCGCCTTTAGGTCGGTGATGTCGCGCACGATACCGGCAAACAGACGCTCCTCACCGACCACAATTTCATTGACCGCCAGATGCATTGGAAATGTCGAACCGTCTTGCCGTCGACCAATCACTTCACGGCCAATACCGATGATCTTTCGCTCGCCCGTGCGAAGATAATTTGCGAGGTAATGATCATGCTCCTCATGGTACGGGCTGGGCATCAGCATATTGATGTTCCGCCCGATCATGTGATCCATCGAATAGCCGAAGACGACCTCGGTCGCGGGGTTGGCTTCTTGCATCACGCCCCGTTGATCGATCACGATGATCGCATCGACGGCCGTTTCTAAAATCGCCGTTAACAACGTCTGACGAGCGGTTTCCATGCTGGATCGTATTTCGGTGAATTGGAGTCAAATCGTAAAGGTCGGGAGCGTTGGCCTTTGCTCCACTCACGCTCATCTTCCCCTCACCCAAGCGAGTCAGGTTCCGGGAAATGCGTTGCGGAAACAAGCCTGGGCGGTTCCTTACCCGGGTCGCAGTGGCAGCCGAATCACAAACCGTGCCCCTCGCGTCTGTCCGTTGCCCTCCGCGTTTTCCGCGGCGATCGTTCCGCCATGGGCGTCGATGATCCGATGCACAATGGCCATCCCCAGCCCGGTTCCAGTCGACTTGGTCGTATAAAAAGGTTCGAACAGTCGCGAACGCTGTTCGGCGGTCAAACCCGGCCCATTATCGGCGACGGCAATCTCCAAGGTTCCCTCATCAGGAATCGCGATTTTGACCTCGATGCGAACGGGATCGGTACAGGCGGCGAGCGAATTCTCAAACAGGTTTCGCAGCACCTGTTGCATCCGCAAGACATCCAGCGGGACCGATTGGTCAGGGCACTCGCAACATTCGATCAATTCCACGTCTCGGTCTTTGCGCACCCATTCCAGATCGCGCCACACGCGTTGGGAAAAAGCTTCCAAGCCCGCGTGTTCGCGATGCAGTTTGATCGGTGCGGCAAAAGAGCGAACCTCTTCGAGCAGTTCATGCAGGTCGTGTGTTGCGCGACTGATTGATCGGAGGTCTGTGGCGGACTCGGACGATTCATCGATTTCCAGTTCCAGCATTTCGATGCCCGCCTGGATTCTTTGCAGCGCGTTGCGGCTTTCATGCGCCAAGGCGGCCATTGTCTGGCCGATGCCCGCTAGGCGTTGCGTCTGCAAGGCGCGCTCTTGAGCCGCCAACAGATCGGTAATATCCAGACCGATCGAAAGCACCGAATCGGTCTCGCCAGCTTCGTCCTTCAACGTCGTATTCGACCAGCGAATTTGGCGTTCTCGCTGATCGTGCGTCAAAATCGGATTGATCACGCCGACCGTTTCCGATGTCGACGCCGTCCGCCGGAAGATTCCCCGGACCCATTCGCGATGGGCGGCGGGAATGCAGTTATCAAACCAGTCTTGACCCTGCAATTCTTCCAGCGACCAACCAGAGATGCGTTCGAAAAACGGATTGAAGCGAATAATGCGGCCACGCAAATCGAGGATCAACACCACCGCTTCGGCAGTGGAAATAACACGGTTAGCGAACTCGTGTTCGCGCCGGAGCTCTCGCTCCATCCGTCGACGCTCGATGATCCGGTCGAGCGCCTTGCGTAGCGCGTCGGGATTGATCGGTTTGAGAATATAATCGGCCACGCCAAACCGAAGCGCCGCAATCGTGCTGTCCAGGTCGCCGTAGCCGGTGGCGACAATGAACTCCGCGGCGGGCATCCTTTGTCGCAGCTCTGGCAGCAGCGTTTCGGCGTCTCCGTCAGGTAACTTCCGATCGAGAATCACCACATCGCTCGCCACCGCAACAGCCGCTTGCAAGGCTTCGGCAGCGCACCCCACAACCGACACCCGGTGCTGATCGAGCTCGAGAATATCTCGCAGGTTTTTGCTTGCATCGACATCATCTTCGACAAGCAAGATGCTCAAACCACTCGTCATGTGATGGCCCCATTGGCGGCAGGATAGAAGAATCGTGCCGCATTGTCACACGCGCGGCCCTTCCATGGTACCAACCGGGGGGATTTCCGGAACCTCTCGACCGACTTCGGGGGCCACCACGCACTCGACCACGAGCGGGAGATGGTCCGAGGCGACGCTGGCCAACCTGGAGCGAATGACTTCAGCGGCGCGAATTTGAATTCCCGCGGAACTGAAGATGTGGTCGATGCGGGTCAGTGGCCGGGGGCTGAACCATGTCGGCCCGGTGCGTCCTGCCGCCGCCGCGTGTGCGTCGGTCAGCCACCGCGTCACCGTGCGGTGTGCTGGGGAGTTCGGATTGGCGTTGAAATCGCCACATAAGATCGTCGGCCCTTGCTCGGTCGCTTGCTCAATCCAACCTTCGTCGACCAACGCCGTGGCTTGCCGTCGACGTTCCACCGGATAGATGCTGAGGTGGGTATTTAAGAACTGGAGGGTGGTCCGTGAATCGATGGCAATTTCGCTCCACATGACGATGCGCGCGGTCCGTTTACTCTTGGTCGCCGGCAACGTACCGGTCTTGACCATCCGAAACGGCAAACGACTGAGGATGGCGTTTCCATACTGCTCCTCTTCGATGGTCCAGGCGGGTTGAAACTGATGTTCCATTTCCAGATGACGCGCGATCTCGTGCGCTTGATCGGTAAACCGCGAGCGTTTTCGCCGCACGTCGATTTCTTGTAACGCTACCACGTCGACATTGGCCTGGGCAATTACGCGGGCGATCCGCGCGGGGGACAATCGACCGTCCATGCCGACGCAACCATGCACGTTGTAGGTCATCACGCGGATCGTTGTTAGCTCCGTGTTCCTGGGGCGCACCATTGCTCGCACCGGAGTTGCGTGGCCGCGGAATCTTTGCACCGCCGCCCGCATCGCCGAGGGGCGGAGATATTTCTCCCCATGCGGTACCGGAGCATTAAACGGCAGCAAGGCAAATCCATGCGTTTCCTCCGGCCCCGGTCCGGCATGGACGCCATGATGAAAGGAAAAGCTAAGCTGCGTTCCATCACGCTTCCAACCACTAAGCACCAGCGAGCCGGCGTCGGGATGGTGGCATAAATCGACCAAGTCACGCGCCACCTCGCGACGAAAAGGATGTTCGTCACCAAACACCGCGGTCGCTTGACCAGGAAGTTGAAACGTCCCATCCAACGTCACCGCGGTCACCTCGCGCTCACCGGAGGCGATCAATACCAGCGGCACGGCGTGCTCGCGAACCAACCGCTCGGCCAGCGTATGGCGTTGACGGGGCGACAGCATTTGGCCGGGATAGAGATGTGCCAACGGCCCGCTGGCCGACAACTCCAGTCCCTGGCTGGGGCTTGCCTCCCGCTGGACAGGTTCTCCCCATAACAACTGGACCCAACGTTTGGCTGACAGCCACTGAGCGCGGCTGGGAAGACGTGGCTCGCGATGCGGATCCGGATCAATCATCTGTGTGCCACACACCGCCTCGATCGCCTCGGTACAGGCGGCATGCAGCGTCTTGCCCATCCGCAGTTCATACGGCGTGGCCGTTTCCTGGCCGTGGTCCGAATAGATCCAAATCTCATAGTGCCGTCGCGAGGAGTGATGCGCCGCTCGCGTCAGTCGCCGGATGGCACGATCGATACCGCGTAAAGTCCAGTGGGCAAATTTGGATTCAGGCCCCGCGCGATGTGCGTGTTCGTCGTAACCGAGCAGATTCAGGTGGATGATTGGCAAGCCTCGCGAGGCATCGATCGATGCGCCAATCATCGTCAACTCACGCAGTAGCACCGCCACAATCACGCGCGACGGGATCATCAGTAGTTCCTGCCAGACCTCGCGACCGCCCATCCCACGTCGGAAAAAAGCAACCAGTGCCAAAAAGAACTCGGCGATTGTCAGTCCGATCGCGCGCAGAAAACTGCCGCCATACCACAGCAGAACCACTGCCAGCTTAAGCGGATGCACCATTTGCCAAAGTTGACTCCAGCCCAATCCCGAAGCACAAAAATGAGCTTCCGCCGCGCCGCCGTCATACATGTCGCAATACGCGCTGCCTCCCTCCAGAAGGCCTTCGTTCGCCTCGGCGAGTTGAGACTGGACCGTTTCCGCCACCGTCGGGACCAGCATCTGCACGCTTTGCCCCGTCTTGTGATCACGAAACGCAAACCCAGGCACGGCGCAATGCTGACCGTAGAATAATTCGCCTTGCACGCTAGGGGTGCTCGATGGCAGCCCCGAATAAAAAGAGTGCAGCTGGTAGCGTTCGCGACGCTGCAAAGAACGCAAAAAGGGCAGTCGCCCATGGGCCAGTGCCGCTTCGAATTGCACTCGTGACAACCCGTCGACCTGGATCAAAATCAGCCCATCGTCAGATGTCGAAGTCGTTTGCTTGGGTAACCCCAACAGCTTCGCCGACCACTCGCCACGGCTGAATGCACGTCGCAGCGCCGACCATCGCGAGGTCAGACTAGTAACCATGGCGTCCTCCACGGCAGACGAGAACGCGGCTTACCAACCGACCGCTTGTCGCGCAATCAGAAACAGCAACAGCAAAGCGATCAGCAACGCAAACGCCCAGAAATGGTACTCACGCCCCCCCAGTCGCAAACGACGTGGACGAGCATCCGGCGGGCTGGATTGCGAACGCTGAAGCGGCGTTTCGGGAATCGGCGTCTGCGTGGTCATCGAGGATCACCTCCTGCGTCGGTGGGGGGATTCGTGGTGGGGCCTTGTTCCATGGCACGCAACGTTTCATGGCAGCGAACACAACTGACCGTCAACTGATTAAATGCCAAAGTGGCTCCCTCAATGTTTTCCCGCTTCGCTTGCCGTTCCAGTTCGCCGGTGACACGTTCGAAGGTGTGGAGCTGCTGCCGATACGCGGGGTTCCGGCTCCGCACGAAACCTTCGACGCGGTTGAGCAACTGCATCTGCCGCGCATTGCTTTGCAGGGCCTCGAAGTCGCTCGTTGCGAGGGCGCGAAGCAGCGTCTGCGAATGGTCCAGCTTCTTCTCCATCCAAAAGCTCATCGGCCGATCGTCTGCCGGTGCTATTTTCGCGGTGGGAGGTTGCTCGGTGGGAGGTTGCTCGGTGGGAGGTTGCTCGGCGCAAACCGATGCGGCCCCAGCCCAGGCGATCCCCAGCGATGCGACGACGACCAGCCGACCGATGTGGACGCTGTTCCAAACGCTTTTCCATGCGACATGTTTCATGATACGTTCCTTCGTGAGAGAGTCAGGGGTGCTGGAAATCGGAGGTGCGCGTGTCGACGGGGCGCAGCGTTGTTAATCCTTCGAACACCAGCGGCGCAGCAGACCTTGTGATGGCAAATACCGCGCCAAATCTTACTCCCAGCGTCTGTTCAGCGGTTGGCTGCGTTGGCGGCTGGTTTGAAAAAGTGACGGAAAGCCGGCTTCGAAATGGGAGGCGATGGCGGCGGGAGCCAGGGGGCATGGAGCGGAAACGCACGCCTGACCGCCTGTAGCGCGACAACGGGTCACGCTGCGCGCTGTGAGTCGCGCTGAACGCTGTTCGCTCGGTTGCCTCTGCACACTTTCTGACGGCTTTCGGATCCGGCACGCCATTCGCGTCTAGCCATCATGCCGGAGTTCGCGTCTATCCATCACGCTGGAGGCGGTCCCGACGCATCGTTGCGATGACGAACGGCACCCTCTCGAATGAGGCGGCCTGCCTAGGCTTTTACAATCCAACGGTGTCTCACGAAGTGCTGGGGCAAACGGCGAACGCTGGGGCAAACGGCGGCTTGTGTGCTGTGCTGATCTTGATTCGATTTTGGTTGAAAGGTTCTTCATGAATATTGTCTGCCCAGCTTGCCAAGCAGTGAACCGCGTTCCCGATGCGAAGGCTGGCGACAGTCCGGTCTGTGGGAAGTGTCACGCGGAGTTACTACCGACGCAACCGATTGAGTTAAACGAAACGACATTTGCAAAGTTCATTGCTCGGACCGAGGTGCCGGTCGTGGTCGACTTCTGGGCACCGTGGTGTGGCCCTTGCCGGATGATGGCTCCCGCCTTTGAAGAAGCCGCCGCGAAGCTCTCGCCGCAAGTCGTGCTAGCCAAGCTGAACACCGAAGAAGCCCCGCAAACGGCTGGTCAGTTTGGCATCTCGGGCATTCCCACAGTGATTGAATTCCACGGCGGCAAAGAGGTGCGTCGGCATTCCGGGATGCTGAACACGCAACAGATCGTGCAGTGGGCGCACGCTCGCTGACCCTGAACCTTCCAGTCCGCTTTTCTTGTCCTGACACTGTTTTTCATCCTGACCCTGGCGGAACGCGTCCCTGTTTTGGATCGTTCCTCGGCTCCTTCTTCAGAGGAATTTCTAATGAGCAAATGGCTTCACGACGCACTCGGTTCCGACGCACCGCACCTGTTGGAACATCGCTGCGAAACGATCCGCAGCGATCAATTGCATTTACCGGGACCCGATTTTATTGATCGGATTTTTGGCCCCAGTGACCGTAACCTGCGAGTACTGAACAGTCTGGCCAGCCTGTACGACAATGGTCGCATGGCCGGCTCGGGTTACCTTTCCATCTTGCCGGTCGATCAAGGTGTCGAACATTCCGCGGGGGCGTCCTTTGCACCCAATCCGGAATATTTCGATCCGGAGAACATTGTGCGACTGGCGATCGAAGGGGGCTGCAATGCGGTCGCCTCTACCTTTGGCGTGCTGGGAATCGTGGCACGCAAGTATGCTCACAAGATTCCCTTCATTGTAAAGCTGAATCACAACGAACTGCTCAGTTATCCCAACAGCTACGATCAAACGATGTTTGGAGAAGTGGAACAAGCCTTTGACATGGGAGCGATTGCGGTCGGCGCGACGATCTATTTTGGATCGCCGGAATCGCGACGGCAGATCATCGAAGTCTCTCAGGCCTTTCAGCGTGCCCATGAACTGGGGATGGCAACCATCTTGTGGTGCTATCTCCGCAACAGCGAATTCAAGGCCGACAAGGACTACCATGTCGCGGCGGACTTGACCGGGCAAGCCAACCACTTGGGAGTGACGCTGCAAGCCGACATCGTCAAACAGAAACTGCCGCTCAACAATGGCGGCTTCAAAGCGCTAAAGTTTGGCAAGACCGCCAAGAAGGTCTACGACGAACTGTCGTCGGACCATCCGGTGGACTTGTGCCGTTACCAAGTCGCCAACGGTTACATGGGCCGCATCGGTCTGATTAATTCCGGCGGCGCGTCGGCGGGCGAGAGCGACTTGAGGGAAGCGATTCGCACTGCGGTGATCAACAAGCGTGCCGGCGGCATGGGCCTGATCTCGGGCCGCAAAGCCTTCCAGCGCCCGATGGAAGATGGCATCGAATTGCTACATCGCATCCAGGATGTCTACTTATCACCGGACGTCACGATCGCCTAACGGCAGCCCTGGCGTCTTCAAAGCAGGCAGCAGTCATCCGGTAAATGAGCCGCCTTGGCGATCGCCGCGGTTCCTGAAACCAACCGGGGCTGGTGTCCAAACGGCTAAGCAGAGTTCTGTGATCCGCGTTGCGCTGCTCGCGGATTTGCTCCTCTCGCAAATGAAGGGCGTGCGCGAATACGAAGGCCGTCCTAGCGGGGGCCGCGCTGCGGGGCGACGGCGATTACCTCGATCCCGTTTTCGATTCCTCGCACCCCATCGACGGCGCGGACCAATTCCTGAGCTTGCTGCTTGAGGAAAAAACTGCTCACACAACCGTCCAGCCGCAAGACTCCGGGGGCCCATTTACAGCGGAGCTGGCGGAGCTCGGCGTACGAGGCAGCTCGGAACACGTCGCGCACCCGACGCTCGACGGGGTGACGTTCGATGAGCGGAGTTTCCTTGGCAGAGTGCGAAGTGTGCGAAAGGGTGCTGGAAAGGGCCGTGCCGTGCGTGGCGGAGCAATCGGAAGCGGTCTCGGAAAAGAACGGCATCAAACAAGCCTTACAGAAAAAGAAGAGATCCCTCGGGAACCGGGGCGCAAGGGATGGGGCTGGACCATGACAGGCACTTCGGTCGTGGGTGCCAAACGCCAAACGCAGGGAGCAAACGGTGTGCCCCGCGGATCACACGGCTGCCAAAAAGAGGCCTCCTGTGTTTTCGGCCCGCGGAGACGCCCTGGGTCTGGACGCCCCACGCTGGCCAACAGACAGGCGGCCGGAAAGTCGCTAAGATGAGGCTCTTTCGTCTTCTTCTGCTTCTTCTTGGAGCCGCTTATGCCTGCCGCCGCTACCGAGCTGCTGTCGCCCGATTTGATCGCGCGTCTGGAGCGTCTGGAATTGGTCTCGCGGCAAATGTTTCGAGGCCGCATGAAGGGCGAACGTCGCAGCAGCCGCAAAGGGCAAAGTGTTGAGTTCGCCGACTTTCGGAACTATGTCGCTGGTGACGACCTGCGACAGATTGACTGGAACCTCTACGCGCGACTAGACCAACTGTTTTTAAAACTGTTTCTGGAAGAAGAAGACCTGCACTTTTACGCGTTGATCGACGCCAGCGAATCGATGAATTTTGGGGATCCCACCAAACTGCACGTCGCCAAGCAACTCGCCGCATGCCTGGGGTACGTTGGCCTCTGCCGCGCCGACCGCGTCAAAGTCGCCGCCTTGGGCCCGACCGGCAACAATGCTCCGGTGATGCGGGGCAAGTCCAATCTGTGGCGGATGCTGCAATACCTCGATTCCGTGCAACCTGGACAAAACGTGTCGCTGTATGAGGGAGTGAAAGATTTTGCTTTACGCAATTCGGGCAGTGGCATCGCGGTTTTGATCACCGACCTGCTGGATAAGGCGGGGTACGAACAAGCCCTGCGGATGTTGATCAGCCGACGCATGGACGTTTACGTGGTCCACCTCCTGGCTCCCGAAGAGTTAGAGCCACCGCTGCAGGGAGACTTGCGGTTGGTCGACAGTGAGGACGGGGATTTGGCGGAAGTTACCATTAACCGGGTCTTGCTGGAACGTTACAAGAAGACGGTCAATGCGTTTGTCGATACCGCCAAATCGTTTTGCAGTCGTCGCTCGATTACCTATCTGTTGGCGCGAACCGACATGCCGGTCGATGAAATGGTGACCCGTTATCTACGTGAACGTGGAGTCGTGCGATGAGCTACCTGCCGGCTTTGCAATCCTGGCAATGGGCCGTTCTGGGCTTGGTTCCGATCGGTATCATTCTGCTGTACTTCCTAAAACTTCGCCGTCAGCCGCTTACGGTCCCGAGTACGTTTTTGTGGTCGCGCACGATCGAGGATTTACACGTCAACAGTCTGTTGCAGCGATTGCGGCGAAGCCTCCTGCTGCTGTTGCAATTGTTGGTCGTGGGGCTGGCCGCGTTGGCGTTATTGCGTCCCGGTTGGCCGAGCATCGACCAGCAAGATGAACGGTTGGTGATGTTGCTCGATACGTCGGCCAGCATGCGAGCCACCGATGCGGGCGACGACAAGTCGCGTTTCGAGGCAGCGCGACGTCTGATCCGCGACCGCATTGACCGTATGGATGATTCCGATGTGGCGATGTTGATCGCGTTTAATGACCGCGCCGAAGTCCTGCAGTCGTTCACGGCTGATCGCAATCGCTTGCGCGAGTCGCTCGACAGAGCTCAGCAATCCGATCGGCCGACCAACTTAGGCGACGCGCTCAAAGCGGCCGCCGGTTTGGCGAATCCGAATCGCACCAGCGAGGCGGGCAACGCGCGTGATTATCAGGTTGCCGATGCCCTTCCGGCGGAGCTGCTGATCTACTCCGATGGCGGTTTTCCTAACGTCACCGATTTCGACCTGGGCAATTTGAAGGCCACCTACATTCCGGTCGGAACCGAAGACGCCGCCAACGTGGCGATTGTCGCTTTTAGTGCCCAACGTAATCCCGAATCGCCCGAAGAGGTCGAGGCCTTCGCGAGGATCATCAACACCGGCAAACAACCGCAAACGCTGAACGCGACGCTGCTGATGGATGGGGAATTCCAGGATGCGATCGAAGTTGCCTTGCCGCCCGGAGAAGAAGCGGGGGCTCCGTTCAAGCTTCGCAACGCCAATGCGGCGGAGTTGCAGTTGACGCTCGACGTCAAGGACGCTCGTGGCAAGGCCCTGATTCCCGATGAATTGGAAATCGATGATGTGGCCTACACGGCGATCGTGCCGCTGCGAACCGTTTCGGTACTGCTGGTTTCGACCGGGAACCGCCCGATCGAGCTGGCCCTCAACACGGCCGAGGCGGGCAAGGTGTGCTTGCTCGAGACGGTGCCGCCGAGTTACCTGGAGTCGGATCAATACAAAGAACGCGCCTCAACAGGCATGGACGACTTGATCATTTACGACCGCAGCGCTCCCGCACAGATGCCGCTTTCCAATACCGTCTTTATCGGTTCTTTGCCCCCCACGGATTGGAAGCAAGGCGAACTCACCTCCCCGGTGCTGTTGATCGACATTGATCGGACGCACCCGGTGATGCGGTTCTTGGAAGTTTACGCGCTGCAAATCGTCGAAGGTCGGCCGCTGGTTCCACCGGCGGGAAGCGTCGACCTGCTGACCGCCGATAGCGGTCCGATGATGTCTTTAGCGCCCCGCGAAGGCTATCAAGATCTCGTGATTGGCTTTGAGATTTTATCCGATAGCGACGGGGGAGCGGTTTTCAATAGTGACTGGCCGGTGCAACGCAGTTGGCCCGTGTTCGTGCTGAATATCTTGCGACACCTAGGCGGCGCAGTGGAGACCAGTTCGGCCGAAACTTTTCGACCCGGCGAAACGGTTACGATGCGCGTCGACAATCGTCTAAGCACGGTGCAGCTAAAGCGTCCGAGTGGTCAAGTCGAAACGCTGCAGGTCCAACCGGGCGGGAATGTGGTGATCTCCGGAACCGACCAGGTGGGGCTGTACTCGTTGTCCAAGGAGAAAGTGGCGTTGGGCGTCTTCAGCGTCAATTTGTTCGATCCCCAAGAAAGCCAACTCGAGCGTGCGGCGGTCAGGCAAATCGGGCCAGTCGAGCAGTTCGATACCGAATACCTAGTGACCGAAACTCAGGCCGGGATGACGGTCGCCGCGGCGATGCTCGACCTGGATGCGGGAACCGAACCACAGATCACCGCTTGGCTGAATAAGGGAGTCGTTCGCAAAAACGGTAGTGCCGCGCAAGCCAACACAAAGGTGCGCACCGGAGATCGCTTGAAGGTGATCGATGAGGCACGGGAGAACGCTATCCTGCGGGCGGAGGATGGTGCCTCCGATGTTGCCACACGAGGCGAAGCATGGCGTTGGCTATTGTTGGTGGCGATCGGATTCTTAGGTGCCGAATGGCTGCTCTACACCCGCCGCCTGCTGTAGCAATTCGGTAGGCTTTTCCGCGCGGGCAACAGGCCGTGCGGAAAGACGCAACCGGTGGACCGATCGCCTGCGGCGGTGAGCTACCGCCGAGCGTTTGCGTCGGCATAATCGGCCGCCGTGACTCCCAGGGCGCGCCAGCTTGACGGCGGATCGGAACCAAACGTGCGGCGGTCACGGAGCGTCGGGTGGTTCAGTTGCAAGCGAAAAGAATGCAGGGCAATACCAATGGGCATTTTGGTCGTCGCTCCGTATTTACGATCGCCCCACACCGCATGCCCACGGCTGGCAAGTTGCACGCGGATTTGATGCTTGCGGCCGGTCTCCAACCGCACCCGAACCAGCGTCCTGCCGGAATAACTCCGCAAGGCTTCTAGTTGCAGCGTTGCCTGTTGGGCGCCCGATGCCGATTCGCCAACACAACGCATCCGATGCGCCGCGTCGTCCTTGCGAACCCAGTCGACCAAACGCTGCCGCCCGAGGGGCAACTCGCCTTCGACAACGGCCAGATAGGTCTTTTCGGTTTCCGAATTGCGGAACTGCTCGGCCAGCCGCGAGGCGGACTTGCTGGTGCGCGCGAGCACCAACACGCCGCTGGTGAAGGTATCGAGCCGACTGACGATGCCGACGAACACCTTGCCCGGCTTGTTGTACTTTCGCTTCAGGTAATCGGCTGCCCAAGTGTAGGCCGTGGGCCCCTCGGTGGTGCCCATCGTGGCCATCCCACAGGGCTTGTCGACGACCAGTAAATGATTGTCTTCATACAAAACACGCACGCTTTAGACCGCCTTCTCACGCGACAAGAAAAAACAGAGGCATCGATTTTCGCCCTGACCTGCGATTTTGGAACGATCAGGCCCATTATCGGCGGTTTTGCCGCGAATTCCCGCCACCACCCGGCAAGCTAGCCCGACACGGTGTCCCCAGCGATTAAACTGGTGGCTTCTGGAAACTTTGCCGCCCTTTGACGTTGCAACTTATGATTTATCGAACCGAAACCGCTCTGCCGCGACAAATCCTCTCGATCATCATTCTGGCCATCTCGGCGGGAAGCGTATATGCCCAACCGGAACCGAATGGCAAGTTTGGAAATCAACGCGATTACTTTCGACAACTTGAGGAATGGCTGCCGACGCCCAACGGCTTTCGCACCGCATCGGGCGAACCGGGACCGAGCTACTGGCAGCAACGCGCCGACTATCAGATCGACGTGCGTATCGACGATGATCAACAGCGGCTGATTGGCAAGGTCGACATCGACTATCACAATCGCTCGCCGCAATCGTTGCGATACATTTGGCTGCAGCTGGACCAAAATCTTTTCAAACCCGATTCGGACGGAATTCAAGCGGCCGAGGCACCGACGCTCGACGGACGCGTCAGCTTTGACGCACTTCGCTCGCTGCTGGCCCGCGAGTCGTTCGAAGGTGGCTACAAGATCACGCGAGTCGAAGACAAGGCAGGCAACGAACTGCCCTACACCATCGTGAAAACCATGATGCGGATCGATTTGCCAACGACAATTGAACCTGGTCAGTCGGCTGGTTTGAGCATTGACTATTCCTACAATATTGTCGACGCAACCTTGATCCGAGCCCGCGGCGGGCATGAGTACTTCGAGAAAGACAAAAACTATATCTACGAAATCGCGCAGTGGTTCCCGCGGGCCGTTGCCTTCACCGACTATAGCGGCTGGCAACACAAGCAGTTCCTCGGACGTGGCGAATTCACGCTGGAACTGGGCGACTACGACGTCAACATTACGGTGCCGGCCGACCACATCGTTTCCGCCACCGGAGTCCTGCAAAATCCCGCGGAGGTCTTAACCGAAACGCAAGCCCAACGCCTGGAACAAGCTCGTGGCGAAAAGGAGCCGATTTTTGTTGTCACCCCCGAAGAAGCCAAGCAGAACGAGGCTTCGCGGAGCAAGAATACGAAGACCTGGAAGTTCCACGCCGATAACGTGCGCGACTTTGCATTTGCCAGCAGCCGCAAGTTCATCTGGGATGCGGTCGGGCATCAAGTGGGCGACCAACAGGTGATGGCGATGTCGTTTTATCCCAACGAAGCCGAACCGTTGTGGAGTCAGTATTCGACGCATGCGATCGTCCATACGTTGGATGTCTACAGTCGCTACACCTTCGAATATCCATATCCCACGGCGATCAGTGTCAACGGTCCCGTCTATGGCATGGAATACCCGATGATCTGCTTCAATGGCCCTCGACCCGAAGCGGACGGAACGTACTCGGAGAAAATCAAATACGGGTTGATTTCGGTCATCATCCACGAAGTCGGCCACAACTACTTTCCGATGATCGTCAATAGCGATGAACGTCAGTGGACTTGGATGGACGAGGGTTTGAACACGTTTTTGCAGTACCTCTCGGAACAGGAATGGGAAGAGAACTACCCCAGCCGGCGCGGGGAACCGGCCGACATCGTGGGCTACATGCAAGGCGGTAACCAAGTTCCGATCATGACCAACAGTGAATCGATTCACCAGTTTGGCCCAAATGCCTACTCCAAACCGGCGACGGCCTTAAACATTCTGCGGGAGACAATCCTGGGACGCGAGTTATTCGATTTTGCGTTCCGCGAGTATGCTCGACGCTGGAAGTTCCGTCGGCCCACCCCTGCCGACTTTTTTCGCACCATGGAAGACGCCTCCGGCATCGACCTCGATTGGTTTTGGAGAGGTTGGTTCTACAGTACCGACCACGTGGACATCGCCATCGATTCGCTGCAGTTGTTCCAAATCGATGCCGGCGATCCCGATGAACAGGCCGAGCGAAAACGCCAGGAACGAGCCGCCAAACCGAAAACGCTGTCCAAAGAACGCAACGAACCGCTGCCCAAGCGGGTCGATCTGTTTCCTGGCTTAAAGGATTTCTACAACGATTACGACGACCTAGAAGTCACCGAGGACTCGCGGAAAGCTTTCCAGCGGTTCATCGATTCGCTTGATCCCGAAGAACGCAAATTGCTGAAACGCAAGACCAACTTCTATGTCGTGCAGTTCAAGAACGTAGGCGGTTTAGTGATGCCGATCGTGCTGCAAATTCACTACGAAGATGGCTCGAGTGAAAACAAGGTTTATCCAGCCGAAATCTGGCGTCGCGATGCGAAGCAGATCAAGAAATTGATCATCACCGACAAAACAATCCAAAGGCTGGAACTCGATCCGCGTCGCCAAACCGCCGACACGGGGGCTTCGAATGACCACTGGCCGCCGAAGTTGGTGCCCAGCCGGTTCCAGCTTTACAAGCAGAGCAAGCCCAAAAACGAAATGCAAAAACGGCAAGCCGCTGCGAAGGAAAACGAGGATTCCGAAGGCGAATCAAAAAACAAAACGAAGGAATCTTCGCCTGCCGACCCTCCTGCGGTAAAGAAGGAAGCCAAACCCAAAAGCAAAACGCCATCTAAAAAGGAACCGGCAACCTGAGCAGGTTTGCAGGAATCATTCCGCAGAACTCTGCTTAGCAATGAGCGATAAAAAAGTGTCGGGTACCTTTTGTGCGAAGCACCCCAAGGGCGAGTTCCTCGCAAAAGGTACCCGACACTTTTTTGTCGCCACTTTTTGGTCGCACGATCCTTAGCCGTTTGCGCGATAGCCCCGGTTGGATTCAGGAACCGCGGCGATCGCCGAGGCGGCTCATTGACCCGATGACTCCAGCCTGCCTGCTTAGGAGACCCAAGGCAGGAAGCTCAGCATCTAAAGACGAAGCGACGCGCCAGAAGGCTGGACACCGCGCCCCCTCCCGTTGGCCACGTTTGCTAAGGCGGCAGGTTGGCCGAGAGCTGAGCGACGGCATGGGCGGGCGCGACGCGACTGAGTTGCGGACCGAGCGTGTGGGCTAAGTCGGTGCGGCGTTCGACGTGCTTCGGTTTGTAGTCGCACAATAACCGCTGCCCATGCCCACTTAGAATCCAGTGCCGATGGGGCGGAGCCGCTTCGATGGCGCGGCAAATCCGCGCCGTCACGCTGGCCAGCGTTTGTCGGCTGAGCGCTTCAGCGGCCTCCCAGGGAAAGCTCCGTTGATCAAGGCCGACCATTCGCGCCAGCCGCGCCCGCGCCGCTGCTCGCGTGCGCGGTAGTCCATCGGCGGTCTGCAGGTCGTGCGGGTCTTCGCTTTGCCAGCCCAACAGGACGGCGCAGTCGCCCGTCGTCGCAAACCATTCGTTCATCAGCGGGACGCGCCGTCCCAGCAGCGTGGCGTGTTCCAGAAGCGCGCAAACGGGCGTCCGTCCAATACCGACATAGACTAACTGTTCCGCAATCAAGCGTTCGAAATCGTTGCCTGCCTCGGTTGCCACACGATGAGGCTCCAGCGGGATCACGTCGCACGTTGTCGAACCGATATCGATCAATAGTGCCGAGGCGGTCAACGATTGCGATAAGTGCTGGGCTAGGGCGTGCCAGTTCGACGCCGCAAAATCGTCCGGGTGCTGATGCACCGTGGCAATGTCGGCGAAGGTGCCATCGAGCCGATAAAAACCGATCGCCTGGGCTTGCGGTGCGGCGGCCAACACGGCGTCGGCAATGAAACGGACACCGGCGGCGGCATCCGCAAAACAGTCTGCCAACTCGCCCGTCATGGTGACGGCCAACGGAGCGGAAGGAGGAAAATCACGCAGCACCTCGGTCAAACGTGCCGCCAACTCGTCATAGCGCTGCCACAACGGGAAGGGAATGTCGCGGGTTTGCTTCAGCGTGTCGGCAAGTTTGAGGTTAGCGCCGCCAATATCCAGCCCGATGCGGTAACCGGTCGTGTGCACTTCCACCGCTCACTCATCCAACAAGCGATCATGTACCCAAACCCGGCCGTCGGGAGTCCAACGAACCGTCGCCTGCTCGGCGCAACATCGAATCGGCCCATTCCCTTGACCAATGATCCGCGCTGCCAAGTTGCCTTCGATCATGTGGCGCAGTCCCACGTACGACGTCGTTAGCCGCGGATTGACCTCGATCACGCAATCGTCAGAGGGCTGGGCGGCGAGAATCAAATCCAGCCCCACGTAGCCCTTCGCCGTGGGCGGCATGGCAGCCAAAGCACAGGAGGCGAGCGAAGTCGCACGGCGTTGCAGTTCGGCCGACAAGGGACCTTCTCCACCCGCGTAGGTGCAAGAGGCCGACTCGATCGTCTGCGAGACGACCGGCAAAACCGTCATTTCGCCCCTCGCCACGATCACTCCGACCGAAACCGGCGTCCCCGGTGACCACGACTGCAAGATCGAGTTCTCCGTCAATGCCGCTGCCGCGGAATCAAAGCAATCAAACACTTCAATGCTTTCCGTCCCACAACCATCGCGCGGCTTGACCACCCAACGCGGCGAAGACAACCGATCGGCGTCCGCCATCGTGCTGAGGATGAATGTCGTCGGATGCGGCACGCGATTGACCGCAAAGGCGCGAGCCGTCTCCCACTTATCGCTTGCCACCCGCAGAAAATCACCGCTCGACATCGTCGGCTCAATCCCGCCGGCTCGCAACATCGAAACGGCTTGAGCGAGCGTTCCGGACTGCTCCGGAGCGACGATGATTGCCGTCTCGCATTGGCGTGCCGCTTTGATCCACTGTGCCCACAGCGGTTTGGCCAAATTGATTGGCACACGCTGGACGTTACGCGGCAGATTGACGTCGATCCGCGGATCGATCGGCACCACCACATCCCCCAGTTCTGCCAGGTCACACGTTAGGGCGCGCAACATCGCCGCCCCTTCTTCCCGCAGGGAGTGCGGAACGGTATCGAGGGCGTGGCGGGCAAAGCCCCCACCGCAGACGAATTCAGCAGCGAACACAGGTTTCAAAGAAGTCAGGACCGATTAGAGCTAGAAAATGTTTAATTGATCACGCGCGTCATCGGTCATCATATCCTGCGTCCAAGGCGGTTCCATCACCACCTTGATTTCCGCTTCGTTGACTTCCTCCAGCCCTTCGACGGCTCCCTTGGCTCCGGCGACCAACTGGGGCCCGGCTGGACACATGGGGCTGGTCATCGTCATTTCGACCAGCACATCGTGTTTCCCGGCTTCGTCTGGATCTTTAACATCGACGGTGTAGATCAATCCCAAATCGACGATGTTGACG
>CAYZHQ010000044.1:6188-42998 GCA_964477385.1 uncultured Pirellulaceae bacterium | reverse complement strand
GGGGCAGGAAGGTCATCGGAAGGGGCAGGAAGGTCATCGGAAGGGGCAGGAAGGTCATCGGAAGGGGCAGGTCGAGGAGACTGGGCAGGATTTAACGAGCAGAGGGCCGCAGGATTGACCCCAGCGGGTTATTCGTAGCAGGTCTCAGGTTAGGATCGCGCGACAAAAAGTGTCGGGTACCTTTTGCGAGGAACTCGCCCTTCGGGTGCTTCGCACAAAAGGTACCCGACACTTATTTATCGCTCATTGCTGAGCCGCTGCTTGCCATTATTGTTCGGATTGTAGCGGATTTGAGGTTCAGGATCAGCTTGATTGTTAAGACGCGATGAAGGAACGTTAAGCAAGGAATGAAGCGAATTGCCAAGCGCCGATGCAAGACCCGGACAACTTATTGGAATGCAGGCTCTTTTCCTTGCCCAATGAGTTCAATGAGTGAAGGCAAGGATGCCCTCGCTAGTTCAGGAGCATGGCTTCATGGTTCTGGCAACCCTTTTGTTTAGACTAATTCTACAAGGCGGAGAGCACGGATGCCTTTCACCAAGCTTCGGTGTGCTGCATTGACGGCAGCGATCATCGTTGGGGCGATCGCCCACGCGGACGATCCTTTTGAGTCCACGGAAATCGAGATGTTGGGGTCGAGCGGAGGGAGTTGGCAAACTCGTTTGGCTGGATATCAGGCTCTTCTCGATCCGGTGGAGGCAACGCCGCAGGAATCTGAAACGGTCACGCCCCAGATCGGCACCGATAATTCATCGACAGAGGAATCGGTAGCGCAAGATAAGGGAGAGGAGGACGATGCGCTGGAGCGTCTGGCAAAGCTGGAAGCGCAGTTGGAAGCGATGACCGATGACTGGCAGGACTTCCAGGACGATTTAGCCAAGGAAGCGAAGGAGAAAAAGAAGAAGCCGAACATGAAAATCGGCGGCCGTGTTCATGCGGACTACTGGCACTTTGCCGACAGCGATCCCGGCATCAATGTCATCGAGAGCGGTAATCCGAACATCGACCCGCAAGATCGCTTTTTGTTTCGCCGCCTGCGTTTAGAAATGTCGGGAACGGTGCCGCAAAACATGCTCTGGCGGATGCAGATCGACTTTAACAACCCCGGTAGGCCCGAGATCAAAGATGCCTATCTCGGATGGTCGGGGTTGCCCAATAACCAAGTTTTGTTGTTCGGCAATCAGAAGCGGCCCATGGGTTTGGACCACCTCAACAGCAGTCGCTTCAACGTGTTTGCCGAACGTCCTTTGGCGGTCGAAACCTTCAACGAAGATGCACGTCGGTTTGGTTTGACGATGTATGGCCACAACGATCCCAAATCGGTTGGCTGGGCCTACGGCGTTTACAACCTGGAAAACATCAATACTGATGGCCGCTTCATCGGTGACTCGCTGCAACTGGGGGGCTGGGGGCGATTGTGGTCCAGTCCTTGGTATGACGAAACCAGCGGTGGCCGCGGATACTGGCACATGGCGATTTCCGGAGGCGTAGCCAATCCCGATGGCGATGGACAATTTGATTCCGATGACAACAACAACGAAGGGCGTTTTCGCACGCGTCCACTCGCACGCAGCGATGAACGTTGGCTGAACACCGGCAGGATCCCCGGTGCCGATTGGTATCAGACGATCGGTTTGGAATCGATTCTCAACGTTGGCGCGTTACAGATCACCGGCGAGTATCTGTTTACCACAATGCAGCGTGACAGCTTTGCCCCCGCACCGCTGCCAACGCTCGGGCCGTATGACGCCAACATCGATGAGGACTTGTTCTTTCACGGTGGCTACATTTACGCCTCGTACTTTCTGACCGGCGAACATATGCCGTACAACCGCGCTAACGGCGTGCTTAGCCGGGTCAAACCGTTCGAAAACTTTTTCTTGGTTGACCGCTGCAACGGTTGTCGCGGGCGAGGCTGGGGAGCGTTGCAGGTTGCACTGCGATACGACCACCTTGATTTGACCGATGGTGGTGTGAATGGTGGCGTCGGCAACATGGTGACCGCAGGTCTGAACTGGCACTGGACCGCTTACAGCAAACTGCAGACGAATGCCATCTGGGGGACGATCGACCAAAGTGGAAATGCTGGTCCTAACTTTAATGGTGGTGACTTTGCCATTTTAGGCATGCGTTTCATGATCGATTTTTAGAGCAACGTGATGTTTGTCCTGAGGTGAGCAACCACATAACCGCATTCCAAACTGCAAGGATGATTTGAAATGACCCGTTTTCGAGAGATTGCTTTTGCTTTCGGCTTGGTGCTGCTAGCGGCCCCCACGTCGATGGCAGGGAATTGTTTGCAGAAGAAGTCACACCAGTGCTGCGTCTGCCAGCAAAAGACCTGCAAGCTGAACGTCGATACTGTTGAGGTGGACGAGCCTTGCTTTGATGTTGAGTGTGCCGACGTTTGCATCCCGCCGGTACGCTTCTGGTGGCAGGACTGTCCGCCCAAGCGTTGCGCTAAGATTCGGACGGTGAGTAAGTTAGTGGTTGAGAAGCAAACGAAGACGGTTTGTGTCTACGACTGGGAAGTTGTCACGATTTGTCGTGCCTGTTATCGGCACGTCCATCGCTTGCGTTGCGAGGAACTGGGGCTGGGATATGACGCGACCCCTGGGCAAGTCGGATTGCCTGTGCCGGTACCGGTGGAAGAGGCTGCTGACGCATCGGGCCTCGTCTCGGTGGCCGTCGCCGATGTTTCCGGTTTAGTCCTGGAAAGCCAGTCGGAAGCGGACGATGAAGGACTCATCTCGTCGGACACAACTCCAATCGGACAGGTTGACCTGGAGGCTCCGGTGCGAGTAGGTGTCGTGCCGGCGTCTGCTGATTCGGAAACACGTTAAGCAGGCAGGCTGAAGTGATTCGGTAAATGAGCCGCCTTGGCGCTAGCCGCGGTTCCTGAATTCAACCGCGGCTAGCGCTGGACTGCAAAAAATTCGGGGTTGCGGCGATTTGGAATTGCGCAGGATGGATTCGCTTCAATGGCGAAGCCATGGCAGGTTGTAGCCACGGACGTGAGTCCGTGGTGCTAAGCAGGGTGGAAGCGTCAGTCGCAACGCGACGACTTGGAACCAATCCCAGTTCCGGTTGCAATGGGCGCTGGGCTGCCCCGTGTAAGGGACGTAGGGAGCGGAGTGGCTCCCGCTACATCGAAGCGACGCCACGTTTGCGGGCTTTGATGGCTAGGCGACGAGCTTCTTCTTCGCCGTATTTATCCACCGAAAACCGTTTCGTTTTGCGTCCACCACCTTTGGGGCTCCATTGGGCAACCCAGTAACCGTAGGTGGGACGAGACTTCCAACGCGCATCGGTTTCTTCGACATAACGCACGCCCGCGATCCCCGAGGTGTTGTTACTGCGAGGCATTTCGGCCAGTTTCTTGGCGGAGTGCCCGCGGAGTTTCGATTCCAACTTGTCCCGATGTTCGCGGGCGGCAAGCAGAGCTTTTCGCTTTCCGCCATGTTCGGCAAAAGAGAAAAACATGGAGTGCAGTTTGCCGCGACGAGTAATACGGACCAAATATCCGCCCGTTGTCAGGCGATCGATGCGAGTGATGTTCCTGTTTGCGTGCATGTCGTCTAAAAAAGAAGAATCGAGGAAACCAATAATCAAAACGGTAGTCCGCCTATCGATATGTTAATCGCTAAGCAGGACGGCAACTACCTCTTCCTGTGAGTGTTTCGTCCGCCATCGGGATGATGGCGGTTGATAACGGATGTCATGCTTACACCGGTTGCATGAAAAAGGCGCTTTGCGCAGTCGGGGAGAGTCCGAGAATGAATGAACCAACGGCCGCTGGGAATCGTCAGCAGGAGCTTGCCGAGCAGCGCACGTTGCTTGCCGAACAGCGTACCTATAGTGCTTGGCTACGGACGGGTTTGGCCTCGGCAGCGACCGGTTTAGCGATTGCAAAGTTGATGCGCGACGATGGGCCGGCGCTGTTGATCGATAGTCTGGCCGTGCTGTTCGTGTTGGCTGGCGGAGCGATGTATGGGTTGGCGTTTTGGGCATACAAAAACGCCGTCGCTCAGTTCGCCCCTTTGCCAGCGGGCAGCATCCGGTTGTGGATGCTGGGCTTGTTGAGTGCGGTGCTGTTTTTGACGACGCTGGTGGGGCTGGTGCTGGTCCTAGCCCTGTAGTGCGGTGAGCGGCTAAAGGTCGAGCGGTTGTACCCTGCGTGGGAAGTCATTGAGAGAACGCACCTGAGTGTTGAAAACGTTCCTGCAGGTAGTCGAGACGGCGGCGGACTTCGCTGCGAGGGCCGGCGTTGACCGAGAGTCGCAGTTTGGCAGGATCGAGTTGGATCCCGGGCAGCAGGTGGTCTTGCAAACAGACCGCCACGTTGAGGATCTCCAATGCCTCTAGCTCGGATTCAGCAGCCGCCAATTCGCGATAGATGGTTGCCGTGGGATCAAGCTGACCCAGAATGCTCAAGAACTGCGCCGCTCGCACGCGTGTCAGGCGGTGCGGATCCTCGGCGAGCAACTGCTGGGCGACGCCAGATAACTCACTGGCCTGTTCGCCCAGGCAACTGCAGGCGACGCTAGCCCACATGCGTTCCAGTGGGGCGTTGGACTGGAGTGCCTTACGAAGTGCCGCCGTGGAGGCTTCCGGCGGGAGTAGGCAGCTATCGATCGTGTCGATCAGGCGAGCGATGGAATTCCTGTAGGCTTGACCGAAAGCGACCGGATTCTGCATCGCCTGTGGCACGAGCACGCTTTCGGGGATGAAGCTCAGGTCGGGCATCGCTTTCAGTCGCAAACGCAAACGCTCTCGCAGGTCCACCAAGCGGTCCTGGTGTTGCGGGTCGGTAGCCAAGTTATGGATCTCGTAAGGATCGTTCTCCAGATCGAACAAGGCTTCGACCGGTTTGGTTTCGAAGAACCGACTCTGAGTGGCATTTAGTTCGCCGGCCAGGTAGCGCTTGCGCCACTCTTGGAAGGCCAACATGTTGTAGCGGTAGTTATTCTGCAGACCGTCTGGATTGAAGGCTTCGTAGTTCCGCATGTACTTATAGCGGCCGACTCGCAGCGTCCTGACGAGGTCATACTTTTCGTCAAACCGGTCGGCGTAACCAAACGCTTCGTTGCGAGCCTCCACTTCCGCCGCCGTCACCGAGGCACCGAGGAAAGGCTTGCCATCGATGCCGGTCGGAACGGACAATCCTGCCAATTGCAAAACGGTGGGACCAAAATCGACAAACTCCACAAACCCCTCGGTGCGACTGCCTCGGGAGAATGGCGATCGTGATTGCCAGTTCTCTGGAATCCGTACGACCAAGGGGACGTGCAGACCCGACTCGTAGGCATAGCCTTTGCCGCGAGGCAGCACGCCGCCGTGATCGCCAAAGCAGAAGACGAACGTGTCCTCCAGCAGGCCGTCGTCGGCAAGTTGCCGCAGCAGGTTACCGATCGCTTGATCGTTGGCTTGCATCCGGTCCAGGTAGCGAGCATGCGTGTAGCGAAAGGTTGGCGTGTCGGGATGATAAGGAGCCAGGGTCACCTCTTCCGGAGCATTGGTGGTCGCTTCGGATTGCATTTTGGCGTTACTGAAGTGCAGGCTGCTTTCGTGCGATTGGGTAAAGGTTTGGA
Source organism: uncultured Pirellulaceae bacterium (assembly GCA_964477385.1). Lineage (GTDB taxonomy): Bacteria > Planctomycetota > Planctomycetia > Pirellulales > Pirellulaceae > Roseimaritima. Next base: position 37,407 of record CAYZHQ010000044.1, on the reverse strand, counting down.
CATGAAAAAAAGGGGTCTCGGCGGTCGGCCGGTCGCGCCAGGTGGCCTTCTTGGACGACGCATCCCAGACATCGGGGCCTTCGACGGCGTTGTAGTCTTTCTTGCTGTTGTTGGTCGTGTAGTAACCGGCGGCCCGCAGATAGGCGGGGAACATTTCCAGCCCCTCCGGCATCGCCGCCAATTGAGAACGGCGGTGGAACTGGGTGCCGATTCGCGGGCCATAGCAGGAGGTGATCAGCGTGGTCCGGGCGACCGAGCAGACCGGGGCGTTGGAGAAGGCTCGGTCGAAGACAACGCCCTGCCGGGCCATGCTTTCAAGGTGCGGGCTCTTCACACCCGCCGGATCGAATAACTGCAAGTAATGCTTGGAATTATCCTCGGTCATGATCCAAACAATGTTGGGGCGATCAGCCGCGGTGACTAGCGAACTGCAGCCCAGCAGTGCGACGAAGAGGGCAGGGCAGGGGAGTAATCGCATGGTGTTAAATCAACAGAGCAGAGAAAAGGAGGGCAGGGGAGCGGCAGGATGATTGGCTCGCATGCCGCTGGATCGAAATCACTCGCATCGATTATAACCATAGAATGATCGATACGATTTCTACACGACCGTTCCCGCCACCACCGCTGAAGATCGGTGACGTCCTTGTCGACCCACCGATCTTACAAGCCCCAATGGCAGGATTTACGAACGCCGCCTTCCGTCAGATTGTGCGGGAATATGGGGGGTCGGGATTGCAAGCGACCGAGATGGTCAACGCGCGCGGTTTCGTCTGGATGGATGAACACGAGGCGGAGCATCCCGATCGGTTGTGGGGGGTGGCCGATGAACCGCGTCCGTTAGCGGTCCAGATCTGGGATAACCAGCCCGAGACGATGGCCAAAGTGGGCCGGCGGTTGGTGGAGGAATATCGTGTCAGCGTGGTCGATATCAACTTCGGTTGCCCGGTTCGCCAAGTCACCGAAAAGGCCCACAGTGGCAGTTATCTGTTGCGTGAACCGCAGCGGATGTACGAGATCATTCGGCAGTTGGTCGAAGCCTGTTCGCCGACGCCGGTGACGGCCAAGATCCGGCTGGGATGCACGCGCGACAAGATCAACTGCAACGACATTGCCCGCGTGGTCGAAGATGCCGGGGCGGCGGCGCTGACGGTCCACGGTCGCACCGCTCAAGACTTCTTCAAAGGCTCTGCCGATTGGGATCGCATCTCGGAAATCAAAGCGCATCTGCGATCGATCCCGCTGATCGGTAATGGCGACTTGGACTCGGCAGAAAAAGTCGTGCAAGCTTTTCAGCGGTACGATGTCGACGGTGTGATGATCGCGCGGGCCTGTTTGGGACGCCCGTGGTTATTCGCCCAAGCGGCCGCAGCGCTCCGTGGCGAACCGATTCCGCCGGAACCGACGCTGGACGACCAGCGACAGTGCATGCTGCATCACTACCAGTTGGTCGTCGAACGGTTTGGCGAATCGAAAGGGACGCTGCTGATGCGCAAGTACGCCTGCTGTTACGCTCAAGGCAAGCGAGGCGCGAGGCATTTCCGTACGCACGTTGCCCATGTGACAACGGCGGCGGAGTTCCAGGCTGTCGTGGCGGAGCATTTTCCTCGGGAGCACGCCTCTCTCGAGGCATCCGGAAACGGTTAAGCGTTTTCGTTCCAGCGGCGGCGATTGAAATGCCATTGCTGGTTGTCTTGCCTTCGAACGCCGCCCGCCTTTGCGATCAGGCCTGTTACGTCTATTTGCGAAACTGCTCGGCTTCGCGATCGAGTTCGCCCGAGCGGTAGCGTCCCCAGTAGTCATCAAGGGCACGTTTGACGACGCCACTGAGCAAGAACACGCCCAGCAGGTTGGGGATGGCCATCCCGAAAATCATGAGGTCCGAAAAGTCGAGGACCTTCGTCGCCGTGATGATAGACCCGAGAAAGGTAAAGGTCACGAACAGAGCTTTGTAGACGATCGAGCTGCGGGTTCCGAAGAGTTGGACAAAGCAGCGTTCGCCGTAATACGACCATGAGATGCAGGTACTGAGTGCGAACAGGACTACCGCCGCGAACAACACGTAGCCGAACCAGTGGGCGCCTCCGGTCTGAAACGCCGACAGCGTCAGTGCCGCTCCTTGGGCGTCGCCATCGGTGGGGACTTGCGAGACCAGGATCACCAGGGCGGTCGTGGTGCAAACCAGCACCGTATCGATAAACGGTTCAAGTAACGCCACGATCCCTTCGCTGACCGGTTCATTGGTCTTCGCCGCACTGTGAGCGATAGGTGCCGATCCGACACCCGCTTCATTACTGAACACCGCGCGTTGGGTGCCAGTGATCATCACTCCAATCAGCCCACCGATGCCCGCGTCCATGCTGAAAGCGCTGCTGAAGATTGATCCGAAGGCCGTCGGGACATTCGCATAATTCGCCAGCAAGATGTAGACCGCCGCCAACATGTAGGCGGCACACATGACTGGCACAATCGCTCCGGCAACACGGCCGATCGACCGAATGCCACCGATGATCACCAAGCCAACCACGACGGCCATCACCAAACCGTAGAGCCAAGAGTATTCCTGCAGGATGGGCAAGCCTTCGCTGACGGCCGATAAGGACTGGTTGATTTGGTACGCGTTACCGCCACCGAGGCTGGCCCCGACGCAGAGGATCGCAAAGAGAAAGGCGAGTACTCTGCCGAGTGGTTCCAGCCCCAGGTCGGCCAGTCCGGAGCGGAGGTACCGCATCGGACCTCCGAGGACTTGGCCACGATCGTCGACCGTGCGGTACAGTTGGCCCAGGGTGCATTCGGCAAACTTGGTGCTCATGCCGACCAACCCCACGAGGATCATCCAAAACGTTGCGCCTGGGCCTCCGATGCCAATCGCAATCGCTACGCCGCCGATGTTTCCCAGTCCCACCGTGGCGGACAGCGCGGCCGCGAGGGCTTGGAAATGGCTGACTTCACCCGCATCGTTGGGGTCGTCGTAGTCGCCGCGCGTCAGCCGGATCGCATGCCAAAATCCACGCACGTTGATAAACACCATGCGGAGCGTGAAAAAGACTCCGGCACCCAGCAGCAACAGCACGACCAGGGGGATTTTGACCGCTTCCGGGTTCGGTTCGCTGGGCGTTGCCATCGGAGTCACCGAGGGGCCGTAAAAGATCACACTCCCGACCGGGTCGACAATGTACTTGCCGAAAAATGCGTCGACCTTTCCCTCCCAGTTCAGCGGCTTGGCTTCGGTGCCATCGGCCTCTAGCGGCTGCTCGGCAGCGGGTGGGGGAACGGTTCGCTCCTCCGTGGCTGCGGGCGCCGGCGGATCGGCGTCGGGTGTTTGGCTCCGGAGTTCGGTAGTGGTGACCAGCGATAGGCAGACTGCCAGCAAGCCAGGCAGCAGGGCAACTTTCGTGAATCGGTAGGTCATCGATAGCTCGGGCGGTGCTCAGGAAAAATAAAAAACAACAGGATCACGCGATAGGATTAGCGATTTGGCTAAGGATTTGTTACCCCTTGCCGAAGAAAAGTCTACAGCGATTTGCTTTCTCTGGGGTCGGCTGAGGCAGGAATTCGCGAGGTTTGGCACGGGACCCGAGATGCAGGCGAAGTTTCGAGTAAGCTTGGCCGGTGGTCCACGTGCGATGATTGTCGCCGCCTGATCCGTAATCGCTCGTTAATGCGATAAACCGGCTCGTTCATGTGGGGTGCGGGTGGGGAGTGCCACCGGCAGCCTACCGTCCTCGTTTTTTCTGGGTAGTTTTTCATGCGTTTGCTGATTACCGGAGGCGCCGGATTCATCGGCTCGAACCTTGTTCGGCTGGCGGTTGCTCAAGGGCACACGGTGCTGAATCTCGATTGCTTGACCTATGCCGGCAACCTGCTGTCTTTGCAAGATCTGGCCGAGCATCCGAACTATTCTTTTGCACAGGTCGATATCGTCGACAGCGAAGCAGTGGAACGCACGGTCGCTGATTTTCAGCCCGAGGCGGTGCTGCACTTGGCGGCGGAGAGTCACGTCGACCGTTCGATCGATGGCCCTGGGCAGTTCATTCAAACCAATGTGCTGGGGACGTACAACCTCCTGCAAGCCAGTCTGGGATATTGGCGGTCGCTGTCAGCCACAGCGGCCGAGCGTTTTCGGTTTCTGCATGTCTCGACCGATGAGGTGTACGGTTCCTTGGGAGCGACCGGGCAGTTCACCGAAACGACGCCCTACGATCCGCATTCGCCATACTCTGCCAGCAAGGCCTCTAGCGATCACTTGGCTCGCGCCTGGCAGGATACTTATGGGCTGCCGGTGTTGGTGACCAACTGCAGCAACAACTATGGGCCCTATCAGTTTCCTGAAAAACTGATTCCGGTGGTGATTTTGAAGTGCTTGCGAGGCGAAAAGATCCCGGTCTACGGCAAGGGAGCGAACATCCGCGATTGGTTGTATGTCGAAGACCATTGTCGCGCGTTGCTGACCGTGGTGCAGCGTGGCACGCCGGGCGAGACATACAACATCGGTGGGAATAACGAACGGACAAACCTGGAATTGGTGAACACATTGTGCGGTCTGTTGGATGAGTTCCGCGCGTGTGAGTCGGGGCGTCCGCACGCCGAGAAGATCGAGTTCGTGACCGACCGACCGGGGCACGACATGCGTTATGCAATCGACGCCAGCAAGATCGCTCGGGAGCTCGGTTGGGAACCGGTCGAAGATTTTGAAAGTGGCTTCCGCAAGACGGTGCAGTGGTACTTAGACAACACCGTGTGGTGGGAGAAAATCTTGTCGGGAGACTACCGTTTGGAACGCTTGGGCGGAGCCACCGTGCAGGGGACGACCGCGGAGTAAGCCGCTTTAGAGACGACGCTCCGCATCGCGGTGCAGTTTCAGCACCAAGTCGAACGTTGCTTGCTGTACCTCAGGTGCGGGGTCGCTGAGCAGCGGTTCCAAATCATCGAGCAGGGGAGTACCATCTGCGAGAACTTGAATGGCATGGACGGTTTGTAACCGAATCGCCGGCGATGGACTGCGTAGTGCCTGTCGCAGCAGCGGAATGGGGTCTGCGGGAATCGTCCCAAGCGGTTCGCCGAGCGTTCGCGCGAGCCACTGTCGCATCGGCGCTGCGGCTTGCCACTTGTCCGTCGGAGATGCCACGTGGGGGTCGTTGGGCAGAGGTTCGCCCAGTTTGTCGATTTTCGCTCCCGGTGCCAGCATCGGTTTGTCAAAGTTGGCAAACCCGAGATAGCCGATCGATTCTTCAGTAGGTGTGGTGATAAACAGGTTTTCGTGCGATTGAAAGCGACGCACGGCGACGATCCGATCGTCGGGGATCGGCTGCAGCCACGACCGGCCCGCCAGCACGGTCGGGTCACTGAGTTTTAATCCCAAGGCGTCCAGCACCGTCGGCACGATGTCGGCGTGACTGGTCGGGCGGTCAATGGACCGCGCAGGGATGCCGGGACCAAACATCACGCAGCCGACTTGCGACTGGTAGACCGAGAGGGCGGAGCCGTGCATGAAGCGACCACCCTCTCCGAAACCTTCACCGTGGTCTCCCGCAAACACCACCAATCGATCGGGCTTGAGCAGCGGTTGGATAATCCGGTCGACAAAATGCACGCTGTTGAGGTACCGGTTGAACATTCCTTCGCAGTCGCTGGGGTGGTATGGAGGCGGCAGCGGAGGCTCTTGGTAAGACGGATAAACCTCGTCCTCCGCCTCGAAGGTATATTTCCAGTGCGACGAATAGAGATAGACGATGGCGACTCGGGGCTTGCGTTCCGGTGTCGCGAAGGCCCCCTCTCTTTCGAAGAATTCGACACTCTGCCGGACCGTTTCTTTGTCGCAAGCGACTTCGTCGGCGATCGATAGCATGACTAAATGGTCGAAGCGATCTTCATTGACAAACCGTTCCATTCCAAATTGGTCGAAACCATTGCGGCCAATAAAGGCGGTCTCATAGCCGGCTTGTTGGAGCCACGCGAACAGCCCGATCGGCAAGTCCTCCGCATGCTCGTACCAGGCGGCATCGAGACCGGTCATCAAGCCAAAGAAGCTCATATCGGAACTGTTGGCGACCGACCAATGTTGCGACAGACGCAAGCCGCTGCCGGCAAGTGCGGTTAGATTGGGGGCCGCGGTAGGAGTCAAAGCATCGGAGCGAACCGATTCGGCGATCACAATCACGACGTCGGCCAAATTAGTGGCTGGCGGCGAAGCTTCGGTAGCGGGCAACGCCGCGCGGGTGACTTGCTGTGCGATGTAACGCTGTTTGAAGGCTTTAATCCGATCGGCTTCGGCCAGTAAGAGCGCGGTGCCGCGAATGCGATCGGGATCGGTCTCCGCAGACAGGCGAACGACATTGGTGGGAATCCAGCCCAGCGCGGCGATGGGATGTCTTTCGGCCGCTGTTTGCATCTCCAGAAAAGTCCGGGCCTGGTGCCAAAGCGGTTGCCACAATGCCAGTCCGACCAACGATACACAAAGGCCAGCGACTGCCGGCACATTCTTGACCTCCAGGCGATGCCCTAATTTGCGACTGGAGTAGCCAGCCAACTGCCAGGTAAGCCACTGCAAAAACAGCCAACCGGCGATGGCTGCGGAAATGGTCACGATCAGCGAGAGGGTGACGTAATACCCGAGAAACGGAAGGATCGACTGGAAAAGCTTCCAAAATACGTCGGAAAGCAAATGTTCGCCAATGGCAAGGTAGGTGACTAAGTCGAGAGCGTACAGAGTCGTCGCTGCGATCGTCAGGGCAATGCCGACTTGCGTCGCCAAGCGAGATCGCCAGGTGCGCAGGGAAAACCAAGCGATCAGGGCGGGAAGAAGCAGCACGCTGGTTTCGAGGCAAACCAGTCCGAACAGGGCGCTAAGCGACAAGTCGGTGGTGATATCGCTCGGAGCCGTATAGGTGTGGAACAATGCGACCATCACGACGGCCAGCCCGTTGAGTCCCACAAAGATTGGAAACTGAGCGACACCGTTGGATAACGGAGCAACGGAGGGGGAACCGGCATTGACCGCCCGAGGCGGCAGCAGTTGCGGCTCGATCACAAGCACCGTGGTGATGAGAACGATCAGCCCACGAATGGGGGCGTCGGATAAAGAAAAGTGGTCGGGGCCGGGTTCGAACCGGCGACACACGGATTTTCAGTCCGTTGCTCTACCAACTGAGCTACCCGACCGACGTAGAGACTATGTTAAGATGGAAGCAACCGAAGTGTCAATTGGTTCGCTGATGACATAGTATGTCGCCAAACTAAGTGGGAGCCTCGATTCCCACGCTTTTTTAGCTTTTCTTGCGTCGAAGATTTTTAGACGAACGGGTTTTCTGGATGTTAAGCAAACGAACTTCAAGGTCGAAGTGGCTGTCATTGGCCGGTTTCGTGGTCTTCGGGGCATCGGTTTTGTGGTGCGGTGACGCTCAGGCCTACAAGCCGACCGACCCAGAAGTGCAGCGGATGATCAATGCAGGGCTGCGTTTCTTGAAGACCGCCGATGCGAACAAAGGGAATCGAAACCCTGAAGGTTCTTTGATGCTGATGGCCTATGCGACCTTTAAGGTCGAGCATGACGCCAGCGATCCGCTGATTGTCAGTGGTGTCGAGCAAGCTCAAAAGTTCGCCAAAATGTCGCTCAAGGGGATCCGCGAGCGGACGTACGCAAACTACGAGATGGCGGTCGCGATTTTGCTGCTTGCAGAGGTTGATCCGGCTAAGTACGCATCGGAGATCAATCAGCTCCGCGACATGTTGCTAAGTGGTCAACGCGGGCACGGGGGGTTCAGTTATTACAGTGGGCAAGTAGGGGACACGTCTCAGACGCAGTATGTGATGCTTGCGATGTGGACGCTGCAGAAGTATGGCTTCGAGGTTCCGATGCAGGTCAACAAGAATCTGGTTCAGTGGTTGCTATTGACGCAGGATCCAAGTGGTGGCTGGGGCTATAACGGGCGGCCTTCCAACCGGATCGGGGTGTACATTCCTCAAGACAAAGACATGAATCCCTCACTTTCGATGGGGGCCGGTGGCAGTTTGCTGATGGCCGGTGAGCTGTTTGGTTTTTGGTCGACCGGTTCTGAGGATCCCCGTTTAGCGGGCCTGCCACCTGCGTTTCGAAATGCCAAGCAGGAAGAGGAACGCCGGCGTCGAGCTCAGTTGGCCGGTGTGAAGCCTGAAGTGCTGCTGACGGCTATCAAGCGTTTAGAGCCCTGGTTGAAAAATCCGACCAGAGACAATCATTATCGCGACTACTATAAAATGTACACGCAGGAACGCTACGAGAGCTTCTTGGAAGTTGCCGTTGGGAACAGCGATCCAGAGCCGAAGTGGTACAACGACGGCGTGAACTTGCTGCGATCGAAGCAAAGCCCCAATGGAGCGTGGGGGATTGTCGATGCCCGAGGCTCCAACAACGACGAGCCGGGCGTGGCGACCGCCTTTGGGATCCTGTTCCTCATTCGAAGCACCAAGAAAGCCATCGGCTCTCTAAGCCAAGGGACAACGCGAGGAGGTTATGGCCTGCCCAAGGATACGACTCAGGTGAGGATGGAAGGGGGCCAAGTGAAAGGGACGCCCGTGGCGGGTGCGGTCGACGGTCTGCTCGGCTTGCTGGAGGATGATTCCGCTTCCGAATTGGATGGTCAATCGATCCCCGACGACCTGAAGCTGGCAACCGACCCGGAAGAACGTCGCAAGCAGATCGATCGCTTGGTCCGGCTGGTTCGTGGCAGTCAATCTTGGCAAGCTCGCCGTGTCGCCGCACGGTTGCTCGGGCAGAGCGGAGAACTGCGCGTCGTGCCGGCACTGATCTACGCGCTCAGTGATCCCGATGTGCCGGTCAAGCGGTTTGCGAGGGATGGATTAAGGTTTGTCAGTCGACGATTCGATGGCTGGGGAATGCCCGATCAACCGACCGAGCAAGAAGTCAAGGAAGCACAGCAGGCGTGGCGAGATTGGTACCTCAGTCTTGATCCGGGCTACGTGTTCCTTGGTGAGGAATCTTGATGGTCCCAGCCTGTTGCCTAATGGGGCCTTCGCGAGGCTTACCACTTTGACCAGCCCTTTGTTTTGCTGGTTGGTCGCACCGAAACGCCTTTATCTGTTTTCCTGAATCGATGGTTTGGTAGCCCAGCCGAATCGGACGGTTCTACCAGTTCCTCTGTTTATCCATTCACTGAAGCGGTTGGCTATGAGTACTGATGAAATCGAGGTCACCGAAGTCGTCGATGTCGTTGCACCGACCGGCGATGAGGGTGGGCTGCTGATGAAGCCGGTCGAAGGCCCCGATCTGAAGACGTCTCGCTTTGATTCGGTCAGCTCGTTGCTACTGGCGTTCGCGTTGTTCGTCGGGATTTTTGTGCTGATGCTGTTCTTGGTTTGGCTGACGCGGAATATGAAGTTCGCTGCCAAGCCGTTCCCGCCAATCGTCGAAGAGGCCGCCGGACGTGGCGAGAACGCCGAAGGTTTCGAGCGAGATTTCGAGCCGCCCGGAGCTGAGGAAGTTGAAGAGCTGACCGAGCCGACGCTGGAGGATACTTTGGAGGCGGTGACCGACGCGGTCAGTAGTGTCGCCGCATCGCTCGATACGATGAACACCAATGCGCCGGCAAGCACGGCCGGGACAGGAATGGGCGATAGCCGGCCACCGGGACCGATGGGAGAAGGCGAGGATATCATTCCCCGATTCGAACGTTGGCGGTTGAACTTTTCGGCGAAGAATGTCGGCGCCTACGCCAAGCAACTCGATTACTACAAGATTGAGCTCGCTGCCGTTGGTGGCGGTGTGCAGGGGGTCGACATCGCATCCAATCTTAGCGGTGGCGTTCGCCAGCGAAGGGTGTCGAGCGAAGATCCCGAGGCCAAGCGACTCTACTTTTCGTGGACCGATCCAAACGTCAACTTTGCCAAATGGGATCAGCAGTTATTGCAAAAAGGGGGCGTTTCGACCGCCGGTAAGCGAATGCTGATTCAGTTTATTCCGCAAGAACTGGAAAATGAGTTAGCGCACATCGAGTTAGCTTACGCCGCAACGCAAGGCCGGCAGAGCGTGACGGAAATCGCCAAGACTGTCTTCGAGTCCACCGGTTCAGGCGGTAGCTACAAGTTCGAAGTCGTCGAACAACGCTACCGCAGGAAATAGAGCCGAGAGGCCGAGGAGGCTCGTATGTCGACATCATGGTTTGAACGTTTCAGCAGTTTGCTCGCGGCGATCGCTTGGTTTCTCGCGATTGGCGTCGGTTGGTTGGCGTTGCAGACTTGGCTGCGTGCGGAAGCCGAACCGATGGTCGCGGGGTCTTTTCCGGTGATCACGACGGGGCGGCCGAGTGAAGTGAGGGATTCGCAAGATTTCCAGCCGCTGAGTGCTCAAGAGCGGGCTGCCTTTGAGCAACCTGCGGTTTCTCAGTGGGTGCGACTCGCCACTACTCAGGCTGGCCGAGTGGCTTCATTGGCGGAGACCTTTCCCGGCTTGGATAAGGCCACGCGAGCGTCTTTCGCGGGAAGCTCGACAAGCCGTTCGCCGACCGGCGATGAGGCTCTGTGCGACGCAGCTGCTTGGTCGTCAAAACCAGAGTTTGTGCCACGATTTGAACGCTGGAAGCTACAGTTTACCGCTCAAGATGTCGGTGAGTATGCTCGCCAACTAGATGGATTGGGGATCGAACTGGGGGTGATTGGTGGTAAGCCAGGGATCGATTATTTAGGCCGCTGGTCCGAAGGTGGGATCGGTCGCCGTGGAGACTCCCTGCAAGAACACCGGCTCTATTTTACCTGGACCACGATGACGCCGCTGGCCTTGTGGGAGCAGCGTTTACTCGATACGGCCGGTGTAGACCGCAAGGATCGTCAAATTCTCCGTTTTCTATCGACCGATAAGGAACACGAACTTGCTGTGTTAGAATTAGACTATGCCTCAAAGCGAGGTCACACGCTGGTTAAAGAGATCGCCCAGACGGTATTTCAGTCGGAGCGATTCGGCGATTCGTACCGATTCCGCGTGGTGGATCAACGCTACCGGCGACCACTACCTTGACGCTGCTTTTCATTGGTGGTGCCGGGCCAAGCGGGTGCCATGTGCGTGGGAGGCCGAGGCCGCCCAATCCCGGTCTGCGGGCCCGGTTTACAGTGCCAACGCTTATTACTATTGCTAATCAAACTACGCTTTTTTTGTCATTGCTAAGGAACCAACAGCATGTTGTTTGCTGCGGATGAAGGACTGAACCTTTACATGCTGATCTCCAACTCGACGTATTTTGCGTTGGGTGCGGTCGCGTTGTGGGGCTTGTATTGCATCGTCGTGATTTGGACGCGCGTCAGCAACAAGCGGTTCAAAAACGAAACCTCTCAAGATGCGTTTCTGGACGAAGTCGAACCGGCTTTACGGTCGGGCAATTTCGAAGCCGCCGCCATGCTGTGCGAAGGCGATTCCCGAGCGGTGCCGCAAATGATCGATCTGGCGGTCGCCAATCGCGAACTCGGTTACGGACGCGTCCGCCAAGTGGTGCTCGACCGCTTTCAGCGGGATGTGCTGTCCGACCTGGAGTATCGGCTCAGTTGGGTCAGCACGGTCATCAAGAGTGCTCCGATGATCGGGCTGTTTGGAACGGTGTTCGGCATGATGGGGGCCTTTAAGACGTTAGCGACGGCTGAGAATGTGGAGCCGTCTCTGTTGGCGGGCGACATTCAAGTCGCCTTGGTGACCACCGCTTCGGGATTGGCGATTGCGATTCCGCTGATGATCCTGGTCGCCAACATCAATATCAAAATCAGCAAGATGGAAGACCTGGTCGGGACCGGACTGACGAGGGCCTTCGCGGCGCTCAAAGAAGGCATGCAGCGGTAAACGCTAGGCCTGAGGGATTGTGGTTTCTGTTTCTTTCAATCGACGGATAAGTAAACATGTCAGCGGCAGCCGACACGATCGACGACATCGATGAAGACGAAGGTCCGATGCAGATGTCGAAAAAGAATCGCATCGATGAGGAGATGGACATCACGCCGATGATCGATATCACCTTTTTGTTGCTGATCTTTTTCGTGGTCGCGTCCAAAATGGACCCCTCGCAAACGGCTCAGACGCCGCGAGCTGATAACGGCTTGGCGGTCTCCGCAAAGGATTCCGCAGTCATTTTCGTGGAACGAGGTGCCGGAAATGCGGCGATCCTCAAACGCTCCGACGAAAGTACCTTCAGCGAAGACGAGGACGCGCAGGTGACCGAGGTGGTCGACTACGTCCAGCAAGAACTCGACGACGGCAAGCAACAGGTCATGATCTTGGGCAACTGGGATGTGTCGGTTGGAGAGATCGGGCGATTGCGAAAAATGATTGGCGATAACTTCGCCGATCTCGATACGACCTATATCGCAGTCAAGGAGGAGTGACGGAGCCACTATGTCGACTCAAATTGAATGCCCGGGATGTGGAGCCAAGCATCGCGTTGTCGAACGCATGATGGGCCATGTGCTGCGCTGCCCGCGCTGCGATGAAAAAGTCCGGATACCGACCAAAGAGGAATTGGAAGCGAGCCTCGGCAAGACGACGGAATATGTCCCCGATGCCGAGGAAGCATCGATCGCCGAAGCATTGCCGATCGACGATGCCGATCCGTTGCCGGATCGTCTGACGGAGACCGAGAGCATTGATGGTGACGTCGCGCTGGCGGAGGTGGTCGCGGTTGGCGACGCAGAGGACGTGAATGACGACATCGCGTCGTTGAACGCAGTGCTGCCCGCCGCGGACGAAGACGAAGTCGAACCGCCGGCGCTGGCTCGTAAAAAGCGGGATGACGGCGAGTTGGATATGACGCCGATGGTCGACGTCACCTTTTTGCTGCTGATTTTCTTCATGGTGACCGCGTCGTTTAGTCTGCAGAAGTCGATTGCGATGCCTCGGTCCCAGAGTGAGCAGCCGAGTACGAATACCGAAGATCAGGAAGAAGATGATTTCGAGACCGTCACCGTCGAAATCGACGAGTTCAACGGATATCTGATTATTTCCACCGAATTCGAACGCGAGTGCACCAGCAAGATGGGCATCACTTCCGGTTTACGGGATGCCTTTAACGCTAGCGCCGGCGGAATGCGGCTGGCCATCGTCTGTCACGAAAAAGCCAAGTTGCAAAGTCTGGTTGACGTGATGGATGCCGGCACGATCGCCAACTACGGCGAACTGCAAATTACCGAAGTCGAACAGTTGGACTGATCTTCTCACTTCGGATTTCTGTTGAACCTAATTGACGAACGAACCTTTTCACCCTGAAAGCCAATGCTGGCCAAAGAACTGATTAACCTGCTCGAGCGACGTGGGTTGCTGGACCAAGAGATTATCGAGGCGCTGCGAGATCAACTTGCCCAAAGCGGGGCGCGAGTCACTCCCGAGGCGGTGGCGAAACTGTTGGTCGACAACGAACACTTGACGCGTTTCCAAGCAACCAAGTTGATCGGCGAATTGCGCGCCGGTGAATATGGCGGAGCCGACGGGGACGAAGTCGCAGAGGCCGTCGCGGACGACTTGGATCTCGCTGAGGAAGGTGGCGAGGCGGTCGAAGTGGTCGAGGTCGTGGAAGAGGAGCCGATGCTGGTCGAGGCGTTTGACGACACGCCCGAGGTGGTGGAAGCGATTCCGGTGGAAGAAGTTGTCGAGGCCATTCCGGTCGCCGAGGCGATGGATAGCGGTGGTGCCTCGCAAGGAACCGTGGCGGCTGAGCGACGACGACGGGCAAACCCGGAAAAGAACATTTGGGACTCGTTCAAGATTTACGGGGTGGCGGGCATCATTTTAATGCTGCTGATTGGCGGTTTTGGGATCTGGTGGATTTTGAATAGCCAAGATTCCAGCGGCTTCATCAAGAACGCGGACAGCTTGTACGACTCAAGCAGTTTCCCCGCGGCTCGCGAAGAGTATGAAAAGTTTATCAATCGGTACGGGTCGACCGACCCCACGAATGCGTCCAAGGCACGCGTGCGCGTGGCGACGACGCAGATCTACGAAGCCATTGGCGGCAGCGATCCGATCAAGCCATTGCTCGAAGCGGAGCGGGTTTTGCCTGCGGTCGAAGATGAAGAGGCGATGGGCGAAGAACGCCCCGCGTTGGCCGATACGCTGGTGGTGATCGGGGAAAATATCGCGGACAAAGCCGAAAAGGCTCGTGAAACGGAAGAGAAGAAAACGCTGCTGGCGGGGCTGGATCAACTGGTCGAGTTGACTCGCAATGCCAAGTACATGTCGTCATCGCTGCGACAAAACCTTGCGACGCGTCTGACGATGCTGAACGAGGCAAGGTCACGTATCGATCGTACGATCAATCGGAATGTGCGGTTGGCAGAGTCCCTGGGGATCATGCGTACGGCGCTCGATGCGAAAGAAACCAAAACCGCTTACGACGAACGTAAGGAATTGTTGCGGGATTATCCTGAACTCACCGACGATACCTACCTGCAAGAATTGATTCTTGAGGCGAGTGGGATTCAAAAAGATTTGGTCGCCGTTGACGCCAAGGTTCCTGACACCCTCCGCGACGATGTTCCGCAGCGGGAGCAGCGTTCGATCGTGTTGGCCAATCTTGTGGGTGCCGGCGCGCCGGGACTGACCAATCGCGTCGTCTATTTTCAAGTCCGCGGATCGGTGTTGGCATTCGAAGCCGACACGGGCAAGCACTTGTGGCGACGATTTGTCGGTTATCAGCACTCTCACCTGCCGCTTGCGTTGGGAGATGCTCCGGGGGATGGAGTCTTGCTGAGCGATGGGGCACGCAGCGAAGTCCAGCGGTTATCCGGCACTGCGGGGGAATTGCAATGGCGGACCCAGATCGGTGAGCCCTTCAGTAAGCCGCAAGTCGAAGGAGAGAGCGTTTACTTGTCGACCAGTTCCGGGCGTCTGCTGGGACTGGATGCGATGACGGGTGATGCCAAATGGGTCGTGCAGTTGCCGCAGACGACGCGTGTCAGTCCCGGTGTTTCGGACCGCGCGTCGCGACTGTACCAAATCGGTGATCACAGCAACCTGTATGTGATCGATGCCAAGAACGGCAAGTGTGTTGAGTCGTTCTATACCGGACACGTTGAGGATTCGATTCGGGTGCCGCCAGTACCGTTGCTCGGGCATCTGTTTGTGATCGAGAACATCGATCCTAAGAATTCACGGATTCACATCCTGCGAATGAATGAACAGGGTGAGGGATTGGTCAAAGCTCAACCGTCTGTTCCGTTAACGGGGAATGTGATCACTCCGCCGAAGGTTCAGCGCCGCCGATTGGTGGTGTTAACCGATCGTGGACAAGTCAAAGTCTTGGACATCGAACCGACAGCGGAAGCCGAACAGGTGACCGTCGTTGCCGAACAGGTTGCTTCGTACGATCAGCCCACGGCCACGCAGATGGAAGTCGATCGCAGCCAAATGTGGGTGACGGGGACGCGTGTCAACCGTTACGAACTGCAAATGAACACGGGACGCATCGTGTTTAGCTGGACCAAGCACGCTGGCGATTCCTTTATCGCTCCGCCTCGTTTGATGGACGGCGTTCTGTACCACGCGCGGGTCCTGAAGGGCACTAAAGGGGTGCGGGTATCCGCCGTGACACCGGCCACGGGAGAGATGAAATGGCAGACCGATGTGGGAGTCCCGGTGACGATGCTGAAGCCGACCACCGGCGGCGTGCATGCGATTACCGCTCAGGCGGCGCTGTATATGTTGGATGCGGATGCGTTCAAGCAGGGGATTACCGGCAGTCCGATCGAGAATCCAGGGGGACGGGACGGCTTTACATTGCGGTTCGAGGATCCACTGAAATTGAACGAGGAAGTCACCGTCCTGCTCAATGCGGAGGATTCGGGGCAACTGGCGGTCTACAATCCAACGCGAAACCGCGAAGTCTTGCGGATTGTGAAACTGGGCGTGGGTTTGAATAAAGCGACCGCGCCGCCGTTAATCACCGCGGGTGGCGTGATGTTGGCACTCGATAACGGCCGAATCGTCTTGAAGGATTATCGCACGGGTGTCGATTTGGGGAGTGCATTCCAGCCTGCGGCGGCTCCCGAGGGAACGGTTGACTGGTATGAGCTGGTGCCGTTGCCGAGTGATCCAGAGCAGGTGATCGTGGGGGACTCGCGGGGCAAGCTGTACCGCATTCGCGCCGGCGATCAGCTTCGATCCCTCACCGAGGCGTCGAATCCATTAAAGCTGCTGGGGCCGATGGCGGGTCTGGGGGAAACGCTGTTTGCCACCACCTCGGCACCGTCAGCCGATGTGCTCGTTCGCTTTAATATCAACAACCTGGAAGAGATTGGTCGCTCCACTTTGGAAGGGCGAGCCGTCTGGGGACCGCTGCAGTTCGATGACAAGATCCTGCTGCGAACCGATGACGGAAAATTGCGTGCTTTTGACGAGCAAGCGAAGTCGCTCTGGTCGGTTGAACTGCCCGTGGGGCGGCCCGTTGCAAAACCAGTTGTGGTGGACGGTCAGTGGCTGTTGGCCGGTGAACCTGGCTGGTTGCTAGCGCTCGATCCAACCACGGGTGAAATCCGCGGTCAGGTCGATTTTGGCGAGCCCCTGTCGGCGGCACCTTTGCCTGTCGGCCGCTCGAACCGGTTATTTGTTCCCGGTTCGGAAGGTGTGATCTATATCACCGACATGCCGACGGAGACGCAATAAGCCATGCATCATCACGTTAAGCAGCATCACGTTAAGCCCCCATGGCGGGCCGTTGGCCGGTGGCGTTTTTGTGTCGCGATCCTGTTGGTTTGTGGATTCGCTGTTAGTGAATTCGTATGGACTCCACTGGCCTTTGCGGAGAGTCCGTTTTTTGCGACTCAGGGCGAGCCCGAGATAGAAGGAATCGAGCTCCTGCAGGCGGAGCCTTATGACTTGATTCGGATCAAAAAAGCGGCCAAGGGGGGATGGGCGAAAGTCGCCTTGTTGCCCTTCCCAGGTCGCAAGATTCCCACGCGGCCGGTGGGGGCGCTAGCCGTTTCCGTACTCGGTTTGCCGGGTAAACGCTATGAGATCAATTGGTCCGATATCGAAAGTATCGAACTGTGGGAAGAGCGTTTGGAGCGAGAAGCCCGCGAACGCATTGCTGCGGGAGACTTCGACGGGGCTTATCCGTTTCTCGCGGTGATGATGCGCGACGCGGGTAACACCTCCACACTCCGAGATCTTCGCTGCGACTATTTGTTGCGCGATGGTGCATCCCATTATCAGAAGCAAGAGTGGAAAGAGACGCTGGCGATTTTGGAGGAATTGCGACGCTTTGCACCGGAGTACAAGACGACCATCGTGTTGCAAAAGATCAGCGAGATCACCGATACACTGATGCAGACGATGCTGGACGACGGAAATTTGGAGAATGCGCAAAAACTGTTGACGCGGATTTCAGGGGACTACACCCCGCGGGAACTGACGACAATCGTCAAATGGAACAAATTGTTTCTTCAGATGGCAACCGAAAAGCGAACACAAGCGATCGCCGCTCGGGATGCAGAGGATTATCGTCTGGCACGGCGTTTGGCTCGCGATAGCGTTCATATCTACCCGGCAATTCCCGGTGGTGCCGAGTTGGTAAAGGAAATCGACACTCTGTATCCGCTAGTGCGTGTTGGAGTTTTACAAAGCGCAACGGTGCTCGACCCGACGCGAATCGATAATTGGCCCGCCCGCCGTGCGGGCGGCTTGGTCTATCGGACGTTGTTCGAAATGCGGGGGGCAGGACCCGATGGAGGCGACTTTGATTTCATTTTCGGCAACACGGAACAGAGTGACGACCGGCTGACTTTTGAAATGAATTTTGATTCCGCCAAGTTGGAGCCACCGCTCGACAATGTGGATGCCTATCAGGTTGCCGATGCCTTGGCGGCACGTGGTCAGCGAGGCTCGCCGTTCTACAACCCGCCTTGGGCCAGTGCGATCGATTCGATTGCCGTGACCAGTCCACGTTCGATTCAATGTACCTTGCGTCGCCCGCACGTGTTGCCATCCAGTTTGTTGCAGATTTTGGTCGATGGCCGGTGGATTAGTGATGACCCCGAAACACCCACCGGTGCTTATCGCAGAGACGTCCGTGAATCCGACTTGACGCGTTATAACCTCACCCAGCCCGACCCTGATTTTCCCACGCAGCCTCGCGAAATTGTCGAAGTGGATTCACCCAACGCCGCTGATGCAGTGACTTCGCTGTTGCGTGGAGAGGTCGACATCTTGGATCGCCTGTTTCCTGCCGATGCCGAGCGGCTGCGAGGATCCTCGCAGGTGCAGGTCAAACAGTATCCGTTGCCGACCGTGCACATGTTGATTCCGTGCAGCGATCATCCTTACTTGGCGGAGCGAACGTTCCGTCGAGCATTGATGTACGCCATTAATCGGCAGGATATCCTTCAGGGCGAATTGCTCGAGGGGCGAGAGATCGAGGGCTGTCGCGTCATTTCGGGGCCTTTTCCGTCGGGGCTGACCGAAAACGATCCGTTGGGATATGCCTATAACGAAGCGGTAGCGACGCGACCTTATCAGCCTCGCTTGGCCAAGTTGTTGATCGAGATGAATCAACTGCAAATGAAAGGCGAAGCCGACAAGAAGAAGGAAAAGATTCCTGAGATGCGTCCGATCCGGTTGGCCGTTCCAGCCGACAACGTTGCGGCTATCGCAGCCGAAGCGATCAGGACTCAACTGCAACTGTTGGAATTGTTCCCGGTGGAAATCGTGGAATTGCCACCAGGCCAATCGATGCCCGACGAAGGCACCGCGGATCTGGTGTATGTGACCGCTTCGGTGTGGGAACCTAGTATCGACGCTCGTCGCGTCTTAGGGCCTGATGGCCTGGCCAAGAGCACCGACCAATTGGTTGGCCTTGGCTTGCGGCGCCTGGAAGGTGCTCGCAGTTGGTTCGAAGTTCGCGAACGATTGCACGACTTGCATCAGACCTGTAACCACGAGTTGCCCATTCTGCCGCTTTGGCAATTGGTTGACTCCTATGCCTATCGTAACGAAGTCTCTGGATTGGGACAGGATATCGTCTCGCTGTACCAGAACGTACGTCGTTGGCGATTGGCACTTTAATTTTGTCTCTCGTTAATATTGAGCGAGAAGAAGTGTCCGGCGTGCGTTGCCGTGAATTCCTTTTTTCGCACAACCCTCCGCAACCCTGAAACTCTCCATGCTGTTTGTCGCCGACCTTGCCCGATACCTACGTTTTTCAATCGCTGCCTGCACGCTATTGGTCGCTTTGTTGCCGCGCCTCGCCGTCGCGCAGGATGCGGAAAACGCTTGGGACTTTGATCCCTATCGGGTGCTGGTGTGGATCGTGGACCCTAACCGAAAAGAAGTGGCCGCGGGTTTGGAAACGCCGCTGCGTAACTATTTGGACTACGACTTTTCCGCAGTGTGGCGGGTCGACATTCAGGATGCGCCCGCGGTGGCGCGTGTCGCCGCGATTCGAGATTTGCAGTCACTCGACTATGACCAATTAACGTCCGCGGACCCGGTGTTGGCGGTTCGCAAGGACCATCCTGACGCACCACGAATCCGTTCTCCCGAAGATGTGGGGGAGAAAATTAAACGGGTCTTCGCCACGCCTGATTTTGTGGAAGGAATTCTGCCACGCGGAGCAGCAATTACGATCCGTCCTTCGCGTGACATTTGGGAACGTTTGATGGTGGAAGGGTTTACTGCTGCCGATTTAGATCCGGGAGATTGGGGACGACCCATCAAAGCGGTCCTGCAGAACTTGCAGGACACTGACGACGTCGATGTTGATGTATTGCGCGAGATGCTCGCTCCCGTGACCGCCGATGAAGAATTGCAATCGGAGAACCCGACTGAATTCAAGCGTCGGCAGGCGGCGATGGAGACCCTGCTGGAAACGTTGCGGCAAGCATCGTATTCCGACAATTCGCAGCTGCACGGTGTGAAGCCCAGATTGTTTACCGAAGGGTTTGAGACTCAGGATCAAGTTTTCACTTCGTGGGCGAAGGAGGGTACCGAAGCCCTGTTATTGCCTCGTGGTTTAGCGGTCCAGTTGGAAACTCCCGATAAGAAGATTTTTCCATTAGAAATTGATGGATTGATGGGCGAGGTGTTTGGGAATTACGACAAGATCTTTGTCGTCCGAATCGATAGTAGTGCTGTGCCGCTGGAAGTGTCGGTGATGGAGATCGATTGTTTGATGCGCTTGCAAGGCCCCATCGTCACGCAAAGCGTGCTCTCTCAGGATCGTTTGGTGGACAGTATTGGTGCGGGAATTACGCGTGCCTTTGCTCCGACCGTTCGCGTCGAAGATGCGGCGACCAACACGGTCACGGGGCGGGTGCGGGCGGCTGGTTTGATTATCGATCCCCGGTCCCCGGCGGCTATTCAAAAAGACGACTTCCTGCAGCCGGCGATTCGCAAAAATGACCGGTCCGGGAATCCGATCATTTTGGAGGCTCTCGATTGGGCTTATCTGCATGTTAGCGAGGTCGACGGTCCTAAGTTAAAAATGAAATTGCACGCCGGACGAATGGGAGGCTTGCAGGGCAGTAAGAACCGACGCACGCATCGTTTGGCATTTCGTATTCGGCCTTATTATCCGAACACGGTGATTCGGCTGCATGCACAGAAGGAACCAGACGAGCCTCTGCAGGGTTATGAGCTTTACGAGAAAGAGCTGAACGGCTCGGCGTTTACCTTCGTCGGTCGCACCGATTGGGACGGACGCTTCGTGCTCGAGAAAAGTGACCAACCGATGCGTTTACTGTATGTCAAGAATGGCGGAGCGGTGCTCGCGAAATTGCCATGTGTGCCGGGACAAGATCCGTTGGCGACCGCCGATATCCGTGGTGACGACATGCGTCTGCAAGCGGAGGCGTATATTCGCGGAGTTCAAAACGCGATCATCGATTTGGTGGCATTGCGGAAGCTGCTCGCCGCTCGGATCCGAATGCGATTGGAGAAAGGCAAAATCGAGGAAGCTCGTGAATTGCTCGAAGCCCTCCGCGAGCAACCGACTTATGAGATTCTCTCGACCGACATGCGAAAGAAACGGACCGCGATGCAGTCCGATGTCAACCAGCAAGTGGCGATGATCAATCAGTTGTTTGACCAAACACGAACGATGTTGGTCAAGCACATCAATGAGCAGATTATCCGAGAGTTAGAGGCCGACGTGGCCAATGTCGAAGCCGGAAATCCTTACGTGCCACGGGGCGAAGAGGGGGAGGAAGAAGAGGAAGCCACCACCTCGCAACCAGCTGCGCCAGCGGAAAATCGACCTGCGGCAGCGCCTGCGGACGCCTAGTTAAGCAGGTAGGAGTCATCTGGTAAATGCTCCGCTTTGGCGGTTCACTGGCAGCCACCTCTCCCGCGCTGCGGGGGAGGTCGGACGCGGTAGCGGCCGGGAGGGGGCCGACGAATCAGTGAGAAAAGAGAGAACCGCGGCTGGCGCCCAAACGGCTTAGCAGAGTTCTGTGGAAGGATTCCTGCAAAATTGCTTAGCCGCCTCCGAAAACGTTCGTTTCCGCCAAGCGTCGATCGTCAGGCAGGCTTCTTACGAGTCTTCTTTGTTTCGCCAAGTTGGCCGGCGGCGGCGAGCTTTGGGGTGATGCTTGGCCCGTAAATGGGGATCCACCGTTGGCTCGAGCATCGCTCCATCAGGCCGACTGGTTTGCCGAACAACTTTGGCACGCAGTTTCTTTTCTGCCGCTTGAAATTCCTCGTCCAATTCGAATTCAACGAATAGCTCGACAGTCGGACGATGTCCCGGCCCTTGGCTTTCCCAGACGCTTTGATGAAAGAAGACGTCTTCGCGAAAGTCTTCTGCATCGATAAAGCCGAATTTGCCTTCCGGTTCGACAAACTTAATGCGTCCCAAGCGACGACGTTGAACTCGAAAAGGAGGAAGTTCGGCAGGCTCAGGCACGGCAGACGACTCGGAAAGCAAACGAGGAATGGATGGGAAGCGGGTTCTCAGAGAACTAATTTAACTCGGGTAAAGGAGTTGGGCGAGCACCAATCCATCGAGCTATCGAAAGACCGCAGGCGGGGCGAAGCAGGCGGCTCCACATTGCCTCGTTATGGCCAAAGACGATTTCGGTGTCGGCGAGGGCGACATGCCAGTCACCGTTTTCGATTTCGGCTTCCAGTTGACCAGCACCCCAACCGGCGTGTCCCACGATCAGACGCATCGGGGCTTGGGTTTGCTTCAGCAATTGTTCGAGATGGCTTTTCTGCGCGGCAACGTAAACGCCCGTTAGCGTTTCGGATTCCGCCAGTGCCGGCGAGGCATGCAGGGCCACGACCGGGCCCGATAGAGGTCCGCCAAAGTGTACCGTGCCGGAGAAGTTCGCCTGCGGTGGCTCCGTGTCCGAACTCAACAGCGTCAGCAGTTCTGTCGGTTGCGGTTGGAGCGGACGATTCAAAACCAAGCCAATCGCACCGTCGGCGTCGTGATGCACTACGAGGCAGACCGATTGGGCAAACATGGGACTATCAAGCGTCGTCGACGCTACGAGCAAGTTTCCTGCCAAGGAACGGATCATCGATTGAACCCCAAAAACAACGACAGCTGGTCCGTCTGAGAATAGGTCAAGTTGACAGCCAAAATCATTCTCGCACACTAGAGGCAATAACTGGACCAATGACAAAAAATTTGGGCCTGCTGGGCGTTTCTGTCCGCACCACGCGGCCAAGGAAAGAGGAAAGAGGAAAGAGGAAAGAGGAAACATGGGTAACGATCTAGAAGCGATGCGTAAGTCCTACACATTGTCGGGGCTGGATGTTGCGGAGGTGATGGCCGATCCAATGGACCAGTTTCAGGACTGGTTTGCCGCGGCTCAAGCCGCGGATCCTCCCAGGTGGTTGGAAGTGAACGCAATGACGCTCTCGACGGCCGATCGGGCAGGTTACGTGACCAGCCGGGTTGTGTTGCTCAAGGGGGTTCAGCCAGACGGGTTTATCTTCTTTACGAATTATCAGTCGGTGAAAGGTCGGCAGATGGACGAAAACCCTCGTGCTTCACTCTGTTTCTTCTGGCCGCACCTAGAACGTCAGGTTCGCGTCGAAGGTCTGGTTGAGCGTGTTTCGGAGGCGATGTCCGACCAGTATTTCCAGAGTCGTCCCCGTGAAAGCCAGCTCGGGGGCTTGTTGAGCCAACAATCCGAACCGGTGGCCGATCGCCAAGTCCTCGAAAATCTGTTCGCCGAGTTCGAAGAAAAGCACATCGGCCAGCCGGTTCCTCGTCCTGCTCATTGGGGCGGTTACCGCTTGCAGCCGACGCGAATGGAATTTTGGCAGGGACGGCCAAGCCGTCTGCACGATCGAATTCTCTACGCTTGGAACGAGGCCGAATGGGTGCTTAGCCGGTTATGCCCCTAATCGACCGGCCTCAGCATGCTCATTATCTGCGAAATCGGTAAAGTCCCCGCACTTTAATACGGGTTCCGACTTACCCCTCCCTTTTTTTGGAGTAACGCTACACATTGCCAATTCCTTAGCCGAAATAAAGGGGTGAAGGGTGGTGACCGGCAGGCTGCGACAGACAGCGCGGCAGATGCTCCGGACACATTCCAACCATCGTCATCGCGGCTGTGACCGCTGCGTCGATGGTTCATGAAAATCAAATCATCGAATGCGGAGTATTAAGCTATGACTCGGAAACTAATGCACTCACTACTGGCCGTTGCGATGAGCTTCGCGTTGGTTTGCCCTCAAGCCGTCCAGGCGGCACAGACCAAGGTAATGACCGTTAACGGCGTTCAGGTCAGCACGTCCGTGAAGGACCTGACGTTGCAGAGCGGTGCCATCAAAGGCGCGTTGGTCGATCCCAATGGCAAGCCCGTCAAAGGCATGGTGGCTGTGATTGCACAGCGTGGAAAAACGTTGTCGGTGCAAACTTCTAATGCGGAAGGGCAGTATGAGTTCGCCAACTTACAGCCAGGCGTTTACCAAGTCGCCACGCATGCTGGCATTCAAACCTACCGCGTTTGGAACGCTGGAAATGCTCCTGCAGGTGCCGATCTTGGCATCATCCAGGTTGTCAACGAAGACGTGGTTCGGGGTGCTTGTGGATGCACCGAGCCGAGTTGCGACGGTGGATGCGACGCTTGCGACGGACCCGGCGGCGCGGCTGGCGGATTCCTTTCCAAGTGTCTGGCCAACCCCAACGTTGTCCTTCTCGGTGCCGTTGCTGTCGCCGCTGCAATCGCCATTCCTTTGGCTCTCGACGACGATGACGCTTCTTAATTCAAGCGGGCTCGCTTAACCTTGGATACCCAAACGCACGACGACCCTCAGGTCGCCGTGTGTTTTTCGTTTGCATGAGCGCGGAGCCAAGCGCATCATGTCGGCAAGCTTGAGAGGCTTCATTCAGAACCTGCCTTAAGGTTGCGGTGACGAAGAGGGAATGGCATGGATTGTCCAGTACATTTCCTCGATCAGGGGTTCGCCACTGGGGCTCTGCAAGCGAAGGACCAGACGTAACTGATTGGCCGGTTCCAACCGCGGGACTTTCAGCCGGATACCCAAGTGATCGGCGTCGACGGTTGCCGCTGCGACTTTCCATTTGTCGACGCCGACTTCGCCAGTCGTTGGAGAGTACCTTTTCGATCCGTAGGAAGCTTGCCAGCGGTAGTCCCAGGCTTGCAGTGTATAGGAACTCTCCTGTACCGCCGAAGCCGGGTCGACCGGTTGGCTAAATCGCAGTCTTAGTTCGTCATCCACGGTACTCGCTTGAGTGATCATCCATCCCGGTTTGCCGGTGTAACGCAGTCGCTGAATGCCGTTGTCCCTCAATCCTGCGCGGCCACCTCCGTTCCAGCCCTGAAGACCGGTGGCGTAGATTTGGCCATCGATCGGATGAACCCGCGCCCGCATGATCCCGGTCTGGAAGTCGAAGGGCAGCTTCACAATCGCCGCCTGTTGCACATCAGCAAATTCTTGCAGTAAGAGATACGACATCCAGCCCTTGCCGAAGCTGGTGTGCAGCAGGTGTCCCGACAGCGGGCCAAAGCGCGCGTCATCGGCCCACACTTGCCCACCCGATGAATTGTCGAATTCCTGAGGCATCCAGACCACCGGCTGGTCAAAAGACTCCGGTGCAACGACTGTAGTGAGATCTAGCTGTCCGCCATCGGGGACCCACTTACCTGGATAACCATAGGTCGGCACCCAACCATAAAATCCACCACGGCGCAGGATGTTGATCTTTGAAGCGGGCATCCATTGGCCTTGATTGTCACTCACCGTTAAGCGACCGTCAGGTAAGATCCCCATGCCATTGGGAGACCGAAAGCCAGTGCAGTAAATCGATTGCTGGCGACCATCGGGCGATACCTGAATGATCGCGCCGGGCAATGCGAAGTCGGCACCATGGCCCGCTTTGGCGTAGTAAAAGTTGCCTGCCGCGTCACTCTGCAAGTCAAAATTGAAGGCATGGAAGTTGACCGAAACGTCGGTGTCAGCGCTAAAGTTTTCATAAAAGTCGGCGGCTTGATCTCCATTGGTGTCGTGCAAACGCGTGATGCGGTCCTTGCAGGTCACATAGATCACGTCGTCGACGATACGCAGGCCCATCGGCTCATATAAACCGCCAGCGAAACGTTTCCACTGCAGCGCCTGCAGAGTGTCATCGACGCCCGAGACGATCCAGACATCGCCACCGTAGGTCGCGACCGCCATGCGGCCATCGGAAAAGAAATCGATAGCGGAAGTGCGGAACCATGTGTTCCACGGTGTTTTCTGCGGAATCGTGATGGTGTCGAGTGCGTAGGCATCTCTCTCTAAGCCCAAGGTGCCAGTGGTTGTCAGCACGTCCGGCCAGAGTGGTGGACCGCCACTGGTCCATTGAAGCGGATCCGTGCTCGCTGCCTGCGGTGAACCGGATGCTAGCCGATCCTGCTGGAGTCCCAGTAGCTTTGCAGAGTCCGCCGCACTCGCCGCGGCGGCACGCACGACTGCGATCAAACGCGGTTTCGAGTCGGCGGGGAGCCGCAGCACCAACCGGCCTCCGTCGCGACTCTCCCATGACATGCCATCGGTGTCGCCCACAACATACGCCGTCGTGAGTGACTGCCAAGCGTTCTGCTGCCATTCGCCTGCCAGTACCGCGGTGTCTGTGGCGTTTCCTTGACCTTGCAGTGACTGGTCGGGCAACAGCACTCCCCTACGGTTCGCTGACGGAATGCTGGCAACCGACAGCAAGAGTGCTTTGCCAGGTCCGATGCGCATCGTGTGCCGAACGGAATTGGAATGGATTGAATCGCTGGCGGGCGACTCCCAAATCGGTCGCCCATCGATCTGGTAGTGCAGGACAACTCGCTGCCCGTGCAAATAGTGACCGCGATAGTCCAGCCACCTGCGGAGCAGGGGACCACGCGGTAAGCAATCGGCTCGCGAATAATCCATTTGGCCATCGTGTCCCCATTGCCAACCGGCCAAGCCATCGACGGAATCACCCGCGGGATTGACCGTCCCTTCACCACGGTCTCGCGAATGTTGCGTTTGCTGGTGGTCGACAAAACCGCCTGCCCACAGATCGGCTTGGTCCATCGTGTGGGTGTCGTAAGCGATCGTGTGTTGTTTCCCCAGTTGAATCGACAGCACGCTGGGAAAGTCGCGCCGCAGTTGGGACGCCAGCGCAGGGCCGAAGTCGCGGGCGACCGTTACCACCCGCTGCCCGTCGTCCGTGCCGGTCGGGAGACTGCTTAAATAGTCGTCGTCGAGCGGTTGATAGGCGGGGTTGGTGGGCCGCATGAAAGCCTCGCGGATGTAATGAATCACCTGGTAACGTTCCTTAGGCGACAGATGCGTCATCGGTGCCATCAATCCGTTGCCTTTGGTGAGCGTCAAAAACATGCGGTACGGATCGGCTCCGAAACGCATGTTTTGGGTGCCAAAGGCGCGAGCAGTCGGCAGCGATGGTTGGTTGCCATCAGGGCCGTGGCAGTCGACGCAGTAGCCACCGTAGATGGCACTGCCGGCATCGTAATCGCGCTGCCGCAGTCCCTTGAGAATCCCCCCATGATCGAGGTTGCTCGAATCATCCGTAATCGCAAGTTGTTCCTCCGTCGGTTTCAATTCGGTTGCGGCTTGCGAACCACCACGCGCAACGGCCACCACATAGGCGACGAGGTCGAGGAACGCTGCTTGGTCGGGAAACGTGGCAGCCAAGCCTGCCGGCATCATCGATTCCTTCGCGATCGAGACCTCTTCGATATCGTCCGCATCGATCGTCAAGTCGGCTTGCAGATTCGCAGCATCGCGTAAAACCCAGCGCTGTTCATTTTGGTCAACACGCAAGCCCGTATGGACCGTGCCGTCGGTCGTTACCAAGCGAACGGTTTCAAATCCTGAGGCAATGGTTTGGGAAGGCCGCAGGATTGCCTCGACGACGTAAGCGTACGGGACGTCACGGGGGAGAGCGGTCAGCTTCGGGCCCAAGGGCGATGCGGTCTGGTCGCTGCTGTGGCAAATCGCACACGCCGCTGCCGACTTGTAAAACACCAATCCGCCACGTCGTGCATCTCCTCGCAGTTCTGCCTGTTGTGCTAGATAAGCCGGATCCGCAGCGAGTAACTGTTCCGACAAACTTTCGGGCTGTCGCAGCGGTTCCTCTTGAGCATGGCTCCAGGCCACCGCATGGGTCGCGAAAAACAAGCACGTCAGACTGCAACGGATCAATCGATACACGGCGATGGCACCACGGGTGGGAAGGAAGCGGGGACCCTGATTATAGAACAATTGTGCCGAAGTTTCCGAATGACCGGACCGGTATCGCGATCCGGAGGCGGACAGCGGAGAATTTTTCCAAAATCATTTGCCCCTTGGCTGCTGTGAACTATCTTGATCCTCTTCTTGACGATTCATTTCAATCATCTTGAGGGGCAAACGAACATGCATCCAGCCATTTTGATCAAGCAAGACTTGCAACAAGAAGTGAACCGCGTACGGGCCACGCGCCGGCGCACCGACCGCGAGATCTATCGCAGTCTGCTGCAGCGGGGGTTCAGCCGCAGTCTGCTGCGAAACGTGTTTGGAAAAAAACCGCTTCGCGTGCTGAAGAAATCGATCGTCTGAACCGCTTGCTCAGGCGATCGCCGCAGTTCTCGCATTGTCGCTGCAGCCAGCTGCGCGTCCGTGTCCGCCAAGCTTTGCCATAATTCCTGCAACGCGTTCGCCGACTACGAAACGTCGCGGGGCGTCAAACCGCTCAAGTTCCACAACGAGCAAGTTGCATCTTCACTGTCCAGCTTAAGTCGGCTTCGCTGACGATTTAGACGCCCCAGGGGCCCCGAGGTTCCTGTGCCGGTTGCGGAGCTAAAGCGAAGGCTTGGCGTTACAGCATATCCATTGGATCGATGTCGATGACGAACTGGATGTCATCCTTGGCAACCGGTTTCAATGTCGCGACCGCTTGGCGAATGGTCTCGCCCAACGAAACCGAATCGGCAGCTTGCAGCAAGATGTGGAATCGGAATTTGCCTCGCAGTCTAGCGATCGGCGGCGGCGCGGGCCCCAAGATGCGCACTTCGGAGGAGAGCTTGTTGCGAGCCGCTTCCAGCCGTTCGACGATGGTGTCGGCGAATGCTTCGGTCGTTTCCTCGAGGGGGCCACGAATGATGATGCGGGCGACACTGCCCAACGGCGGGTAGGAGTACTTGCGTCGCTGTAGCATTTCGGTATCGGCGAATTGCTTGTAGTCGTGCTGCGATGCCGCTTGAATTGCAGGGTGCTCGGGTGTAAAGGTTTGTACGATCACGCGGCCGCCGCGGTTGCCGCGTCCCGTGCGGCCGGCAACTTGGGTGACCAACTGAAAGGTTCGTTCGGAGGCGCGGAAGTCGGGGAAGTGCAGGGCACTGTCGGCGTTGATTACTCCCACCAACAACACGTTGGGAAAGTCGAGCCCTTTGGCGATCATTTGCGTGCCCAACAATATCTGTAGTTCGCCTTCGCGAAACGCGTTGAGCACCCGTTCGTGGCTGCCGGGCCGGCGCATTGTGTCGCTGTCCATGCGGGCGATTTTGGCATCGGGGAAACGGGTCTTGACTTCCATTTCCAATTTTTGGGTGCCCATGCCGCTGTAACGAATTCCGTCGAAGCGACACGAGGGGCACCATGGCGGTGTGGGGATTTGATAATCACAGTAATGGCAAACGGCTTTTCCTCCATCGCGATGATGCGTCAAGGGCATGTCACAGTCGGGGCAAGCCACGACATGGCCGCATGAGGGGCACTGAATCGTGGTGGCGAAACCGCGACGATTCAGCAGCAAGATGACCTGTCCCTGTTCTTGCAAGGTTTCCTTGACCGCATTTTGTAGCGGGCGACTGATCGCACCACCGGTACGTTCTCCCGGTGTGCGGAGGTCGACCAGTTGCACGTGGGGCATCGGGCGGTTGGCAATGCGCTCGTTCAGTTTGATTAACGTAGCGCGGCCGGTGGTCGTCGCGTGCCACGTTTCCAAAGAGGGCGTCGCACTGCCTAAGATCAGCGGAATGCCTTCGATTTGCGAACGCACAAACGCGACACGTCGGGCATGGTAGCGCGGTACGGTATCTTGTTTAAACGAGGCTTCGTGTTCCTCGTCCAATACGATCAAGCCCAGTTGCGGCAATGGAGCGAAGATCGCGCTCCGCGCTCCGACGACCACTTGGACCTGTCCGTTGCGGATCCGCTGCCAATGGTAGTGCCGTTCGACGCCGCTCATTTGGCTGTGCAGCACGGCGACATCACTGAAGCGATCTTCAAATCGACGCCGGGTTTGCGGCGTCAAGCTGATCTCAGGCACCAACACAATCGCTTGTTGGCCCTTCCTAACGACCGCTTCAATCGAGCGAATGTAAACCTCGGTTTTGCCGCTGCCGGTCACTCCGTGCAAGACGAGCGTTTCCTGTTTGCCGCTACCGATGGCTTGCAGGACTTGCTCCATCGCGGCAGTTTGGGGCTCGGTCAGTTCGGGGATGTCGATCGTTTGGTAACCGCGGTTCATCCTTGCTGGGCCTTGGGCGGTTAACACTCGCCGCCTTTCCGCTAACAGGAAGCCTTTCTTTTTCAGTTCTCGGATTGGGGCTTCGGTGCATTCGGCCAGCAAGGCAAGTTCGGCAGCGGTCAACGGTTTTCCGGCGACCAACAGATGGCCGATGGCGGCCCGTTGTTTGGTTGGCAGCGGAGCGACCTGCGCATCATCGAGGGCAAGCGAAGAAGGCTTGAAAAAGACCTGTTCCCGAGTGCCGGCGCCGGACCGCACGCCGGCGGGGATGAGGGCGTCGAAGACTTGGCCAGCGGGAGCTTGGTAGTAGTGACTCATCCACAGCACCAGCTTGACCAAGCGGTCGTTGCACAGCGGAGAGTCGTCACAGGGAGCGAGTACATCTTTGAGGGCGCGTGCTGGCAGCGGGGTGGTCTCCACACCGATACACCAGCCGATAACGCCACGGTTCCGCTTGCCCAGCGGAACGCGCAGCCGCATGCCCGGCTGCACCACGCCTTGCAATTCGAGCGGGATTTTGTAGTGAAACGGGCCGTGCGGGTTTTCCGAAAAGACGACCACCGCCGCCTCGACCTCCGTTTCGGCCGCTAATTCCCACGGCGGCGGTTCGGTATCAAACAGCGCCGCTTGGCGGTCACGGTCTTCGGGCGGCTGGGGAGCCGAAGTCATGTTGTTGACCGACAAAGGGGTAAATAGGTGGGGGTGTTGAAAAAGACCACTATCTGACAACATATCCGCGGCGTCCTTATAAAGTGAAGTCCCTGCCGTTGGGGCGTTTCCGATATGGTCGCCTACAGGGGTGACACCTTTGGTCCAGTTCAGCGTGGAGCGAACGATTTACATGCGTATCGGCATTTTTGGGGGCTCTTTCGATCCGGTCCATTTAGGGCATCTACTGATCGCGATGCACGCGTGGGAGCAGTTGCGGCTGGACGAACTGCGGATGGTGCCCGCTGCCCAATCGCCGCTCAAGCCGATCGGTGTTCATGCAGGGACCGAACAGCGACTAGAAATGCTGCGGCTGGCGATCAGCGGTACCGATCCATTAAGAATTGACGACAGCGAACTGCGGCGTGGCGGAGTTAGCTATACGGTCGAGACACTCGCAGCGATCCGGCTGGCACAGCCCACGGCAGAACTGCTGTTGATCATGGGCGCCGACTCGTTGGCGTCGATCACGCGCTGGCACCAACCCGAACGCATTTTACAGCTCGCCACCTTGGCAGTCGTGCGGCGTGGCGGGATGCCGGCGATCGACTATTCGGTGCTGGAGTCGCTGGCGAATCGGCAGCAGATCGAAC
>CAYZHQ010000044.1:0-6088 GCA_964477385.1 uncultured Pirellulaceae bacterium | reverse complement strand
CCCGAAGCGGCGTGGTGGCTGGTCTCCAGCACCACATCGACGACCGGTCCTAGAGGATCGATCAGTTCCAAGAACAGATCCATCAGTGCAGGCGATGTCGCCGACGCCATCAAGACGGGAACGACGGCACCACTGGCGTCATCGCGGTACTCGTCGTGGCGAAAGCCTTGGCGAGGAACGATTTGCAAGTCATACGACGGCCGAATCGCTCCTGTTAACAGGAATGAGTCATAGCGATTGATGCCGAGGTGTGCTTGCAGTTCTTCATCACTTAGTTGCTCAAAACTACCCGCCTGTTCCAGGTTGGTAGTGCCCTCAGGGCCCGTGCTTCTAAGGATGCGTTTAAGAAAGCCCATTACGTTGGTCTCACTGGAAATATGTCTGTACTGGGGCCGCTCAAGGCCGAACGTTCCGACTCCCCCCGTCTATAAGAACGTTAGGTCACGACCGTCGAAGGCTAGGCGAAGGGTTACACGTTCGACGTGATTACGCATAAACGGAATCCCTATGCCTGCCGTAATCGTTACAGACCAACCAAGTCGCGTTGGTTGACGATTCTTAGCCAACCAATCCATGCAATTCGTTATACTTTGTTCACCGTCGCGAGTTCCGCAGACGGATTGCTTGTGCTCTTTTCCTGCTCATGAAACCGATGCTCTTCATTCGATCAACGTCTCGCTGCTGCTTACTTTTGCTATTTGCGCTAACGGTCTTGTTCGGGTGTGACCCACCGCCACGGCCTCCGTTGGCAGCTAGTCGCTCAGCGGAGCCGCAACGTGCGGACAATGATTCAGCGACGCCTGCTGTGACAGAGCAAACACGCCTCAATGAACGGTCGCGCACGCCAGGGGATGCGTTCGACGAAGGGGACGAGGGCACTAGTGGGCCCCCATCCACCACTGACAAGACTCTGCCAGCCGATGAAGAGAATCGGGCTAGTGCCGAACGGTCACTGCCGCCAGCGGAAACGCCGTTGAGCGGTTGGGAAACGTGGGATGCCTACTTTATTGGTGATGAACCGATTGGCTTCGCGCACGTGCGTGCCGAACCGATTTCGGGCGGAAGGACACGCTATGAACTGCGAGACCAAATGACTCTGCAACGTGGTTCCTCTGCACTAACTCACCAAATCATCCAGCAAAGCATCGAAGGATCTGATGGGCGTCTGCAGTCTTTTGAAGCGACGCTACTGATCGGTCCCGCGAAAACGCAGTTCGTTGGTCGACGCGAAGGCGAGCAATTGACGATC
This sequence comes from uncultured Pirellulaceae bacterium, assembly GCA_964477385.1. Taxonomy (GTDB): domain Bacteria; phylum Planctomycetota; class Planctomycetia; order Pirellulales; family Pirellulaceae; genus Roseimaritima. The sequence goes on along the minus strand of CAYZHQ010000044.1, from coordinate 4,839 downwards.
GAAGTCACGCGAGGCCTCCAGCGGTCGACGCGTCAAATCGCTTGGAAAGATGACTGCCTCGGTTTGTTGGGGGTTCAGCAGTCGCTGCTGCGGAAGCCGTTGGCGGCCGGCGAGCGACGGCAGATTGAAACGTTATTGCCGGTCCACTATGAAGTTGGCGAGTTCCAATTGCAGGCGACCGCCAAGCGTTCGGTGCCGCTGTTGGATGGCACATTGCAGGCGTTGACGGAAATCAACAGCCAGCTTTCCTTGGGGCCCAACGTGGTGGTTGATTCCTATCTCTGGATCGATGACGCGGGCAATACGCTCAAGTCCTACACGCCGGCGTTGAACTTGACCGCTTACCGAACCGATCAGGCGACCGCGACGACGGCCGTGCAACCACGTCATGATTTATTGACCGCGGCCTCGATTCAGATCCAAGGAAGGCTCCGCGATCCGCTGGCTGCCAAGGCGGTCCGCTTTCGCTTGCGTCCCGCCGCTTCGCCGTCGGGTTCGCCCGGCTCCAGTAGCACGCTGCCGAAGATTCCCGCAGCGGCCGGCCAGCAGGTGCAGTCGGACGAAGAAACTTCCGCTGTCGACGTGAAGGTGGTCGCGGGAGTCGATACCGATAGCGGCTTGCCCGCTCCGACAGCTGCGGATACTGCGGCCAATCCATTGATCGAGTCTGATCATCCGAGGATCCGAGCGATGGCCAAAGCGGCACTGATTGCACCTGCCAAAACGCCGCGAGGAAACGCATTGCAGTTGACCGGCTTTGTGCGTCAGTTCATCAAAACCAAAGACTACTCCCGCGGTTTCTCGACCGCTTCGGAAGTCGCCAAAGAGGCCACCGGGGATTGCACCGAGCACGCCGTGTTGCTGGCAGCGCTGCTGCGCAGCCAACAGATTCCCGCTCGATTGGTCGCCGGTTTGACTTGGGTCGATACCGCCGAGGGTCCGGTGATGATGTATCATCTTTGGACGGTCGCGTTCGTCGATGGTGGATGGTTGCCACTCGATGCCACCTTGGGAGGTGTCGCGCCGGCCAGCCGCATTGCATTGGTCACTACCGATCTTGCTAGCGGCAACGAATATGAGTGTTTCAGCCCGATATTGGGGATAATGGGCCGCGTCGAAATCGAACTGGTGCCACAGGAAAAGAAATGACGGCAGGATCGAGGCGCATTGAGCCGAAGATGGGGGTAAAATGGAAGCCGCTCTGTGGAGTCCCGCCTGTTTCCTTCAACCCCTCCCGATCCATGACGCCTCACCTTTGTCGCCTTTGGAAGGTCTCCTGCTCGTTGTCCGATTGCCTGCGGTTGTCGTTAGGTAGCTGTTTGGCATCGCTGACGGGGCTGTTGCTGGTATTGGGGCTGGCCCCGCCATCGCTGCATGCTGGCGATGCCGCTGGAAATCCTCCGGTCGCGGTGTGGGATTTTGATGATCCCGACCGGCCCACTGCCGCGAGTGAGAAGCTTGTCGGCAAGGCAGAGGTGCTTGACCAGGGTCCGGCGGCACCGGAGTTTCCCGATTTCGCTGAGTCGAATCAAGCTTTGAGGCTGACCGGTGGGGCTTCGTTGCGGGTGCCCGACTCCGACAGCGGCAGCTTTGATTTTGACAACGGCGATGAAATCACGCTTGAAGCGTGGGTCGATTTGGATTCGCTGCGAGAGAACGCCTACGTGATCGGCAAGGGACGAACGCAAAATCCTGGTGTGGCGCCGAACAATCAAAACTGGGCGCTGCGGCTGCGTTCACAAAATGGCTTGGCTTGCGTGAACTTTCTGTTCCGCAGCCGTCCCGATGGGGCAGGGCAGGGGAGTGGCGACGCGGCAGTTCCGAAATCCGATAAAGACCAAGGCCAGTGGCATCGCTGGACTTCGAAGCAAGGATTTGCCGCCGGCTCGGGATGGCATCACATTGCCGTCAGCTACCGGTTTGGAGATCCCCAAAGCATTCGCGGCTATCTTGATGGTGCCGAAGTCAAAGGGGCTTGGGATATGGATGGTGCCACCACGCGGCCGCCGGTTGTGGACAATGATGAAGTCTGGATTGGATCGTCCATGGCAGGCCAAGCGAGCAACTCGTTGCATGGTTTGGTCGATCAGGTGGCCGTTCATCGTCAAGTCTTGCCCGCAGAGGTGCTGCAAAGCCGCTTTCGCTACGAGCCGATTCCCATCGGAGCTCCCGAGGTGCCGCCAGGAAAAGTGGTGGTGCAGTTATTCGGCCCGATTGCAGGAACCAATGCGATTCCACATCGCACCGGATCGCTGCGCACCCAATGGCTGCAAGACCAAATGGCGTTTGTACGTTTGCCTCACAAGTATGACGATTGGGGGATTCGTGAGGATTGGGGCAGCACCTTGTTGGTTCGCGCTACGACCAATGTGACACTGCCGGCCGGAGCGCATCAGTTGCTGATCCGCTCGCGCGGTTTGTCACGACTGTGGATCGATGATGCGATTGTGGCAACCACGCCCGCACAGAAAAACCGTGGCTCCGCACATCACGTCGTCGACCCATTGCCGGAAGTACCATTTCCAGGAATGCGTCCCCATGCGATGAACGACCGCGAGCAGATGGCGACGTTTGAATTCGATGGCCAGTCACATCGGGTCGTGTTTGAAGTCATTGTCGGCGGACCGAACTACCGCCCTGAATTTGGTGAAACGTGTGTTGCGGTTGCTGGTCCCCAGGATGCGATGTTCACCCTGTTGGCTGCCGAGCGAGACTTTCCTTTGACCGATCACGGCTGGCAGGCGTTCGTTCAGCGGCAGGCGGACGAGTTGGATCAACTCGACACGACAACCCGTCGCGCCGCAGCGCAGACATCGATCGACTATTGGCAGCAACGACATCATTACGCGCAGACGAAGTGGCTAAGTGACAGGTCCATTGCCGCTGACAAACCGGCTCAGGCAATTGATCAAGAAATCGATGCTCGGCTAACCACTCAGGCCACTGCGCTGGCTGGCGGTACAACCGATCTTCAGGCAGCGGAAGCGGCGCGGTTCTATCACGAACAGGTCCAGCCGATTTTCGCCCAACACTGCTTTCGCTGCCATGGTGAAAAAGAGCAAGGTGGCTTGAGCCTACAGAGCCGCGAAAACCTGTTGGCTGGTGGCGAATCGGAAAATCCCGCGGTGGTGCCTGGCCGGCCCGAGGAGAGCCATCTGTACGAATTGGTCTCTGCCGCAGAAGACGATTACCGGATGCCTCCCAAAGGCGAAGGCTTGACGGCTGGCGAGCAACGGACGATTGCCAATTGGATCACGCGCGGCGCTGAAATGCCGGCCGAAGACGCATTGCCGACGCTGCAGCCGACCGCAACGATCGATGACTACACGTTCCTGCGCCGTGCCTACATCGATACGGTGGGGGTGTCGCCGACGCTTGAGGAGACGCAGCGTTTTCTAGCAGATGATCGCAAGCAGCGTCGTACGCGGTTGATCGATCGCCTGTTGGATGATCCGCGGGTGGCCGACAATTGGGTTGGCTACTGGCAGGATGCATTGGCCGAGAATCCTAACTTGCTGAAGCCGATGCTGAATAACACCGGTCCCTTTCGTTGGTGGATTTACGAGGCCCTCCTCGATAATAAGCCGCTTGATCGCTTTGCAACCGAACTGATCATGATGCGAGGCAGCCAGTGGGATGGCGGTACGGCTGGGTTTGGTATCGCTTCGCAAAACGATTCGCCAATGGCGGCCAAAGCCTTTGTGATCGGTTCCGCCTTCCTGGGTGTCCAGATGAAGTGTGCTCGTTGCCACGACGCGCCTTACCATCAATGGAAGCAGGGCGATCTGTTTCAGATGGCGGCAATGCTGGAACGCAAGCCGATCAAGCTGCCCACTAGCAGCACCGTCCCGGCAGCGTTCTTCGAAAATCAAGCTCGTAAATCGCTGATTGAAGTGACGATCAAGCCCGGTCAGACCATCGAGCCTCATTGGCCTTTCGAATCGATGGCACCGGCGGTTCCCGGCGAGTTGTTAAACGACTCCCAAGATCTTCGTGAGCAACTTGCCGCTCGTGTAACCTTGTCGCGACGCTTCGCTGAAATGATGGCCAATCGACTGTGGGGACGATTGATGGGGCTGGCGCTGGTTGAACCGGTCGATGACTGGGAAGGAAACGCCCCCTCGGATCCTGCGCTGTTGGCGTTGCTGACCGATCAATTGATCGCCGCCAAATACGATTGGCGGCAACTGTGCCGAAACATTATGAACAGCCAAGCCTACCAACGCGTGGCGGTCGATCGTGAACTGGGTACCGAGCCGCGTCGACGCATTTATCACGGGCCGTATCGTCGCCGCATGTCTGCCGAGCAAGTGGTCGATACCGCGCTGCATGCAGTCGGGCAAACGATGGATACCGAACCGCTTACGCTGGACGTGGAAGGGACGTTGCCGCCCAAGAACTTTTTAAACTTCGGCAAGCCACAGCGTGCTTGGGAATTCACCACCCTGGCAAACGAACGCGATCGTCCCAGTTTGGCACTCCCGCGAGCGCAAGCGATCGCTGATGTGATGAAAGCCTTTGGTTGGCGCAACTCACGTCCTGAACCGATCGCCGAACGCGAGCGGGCAGCGAATCTCATCCAGCCCGCGGTACTTGCAAACGGAACGTTTGGGACTTGGTTGACACGTTTGTCCGATGACAGTGGTTTGACGCGTCTGGCACTCAAGGACCAGCCGGTCGAAGCGTTTGTCGATCAATTATTCCTCTCGATTCTCACGCGACTTCCAGCGACCGAGGAACGAGCATCCTTTGTCGCTTTGTTGCAACCTGGCTTTGACAACCGGCACGTTCCCCTGTCAGATATCTCGGATGCACCGGAGCGAAAACGTTTTCGTTATG
>CAYZHQ010000043.1:35705-43198 GCA_964477385.1 uncultured Pirellulaceae bacterium | reverse complement strand
CGGCACTTCGGAGAACGTTCGTGCCGAGAACGTTCGTGTCCCCTTCCGGCACTTCGGCAGGGTTCAGTGCCTCCGTCCGGCAGGAGAAGACAGCCGCTTGCGGTGTCGAGAGCAGGCAGTGTTGCGCCGGATGGGGTGACGACTCCATGGCAAAGGTCGCTTCCATTGCGTCATTCCCGTTGCAATGGCATTGTCGATCAGGCGGCTTGATCAGCCCTGTGCGAATGGCTTTCCATCTCTGGTGGGCTTGGCGGCGGTGACTGGGTTGCCAGAGCATGCCGTGTCCTGCTGCGGAATCTGTGCGAGGCAACCGACCAAACACTGAAGTTCTTCCGCGGCGATGCCACCGTGAGGTTGCTCGCGGAGTCCCTGGCTGGGGCCATCAGCTCGTTAAGTAGTGTTTGTCCAGCTGGGGCGATGCTGAGCGGGCCTTCCTGTTGCGGTTTCTCGAAGGGCTGTTTCGTTTTCAGCTCACTGCGCGGGTTCCCTACGCAGATTAGTCGCCGGCAACGGTTTAGTCGCCGGCAACGGTCTTTTCCTGAGCAAAGCTCTCCACAGGCCCGTCGACTTTACATGGCATGTGACTCATCGGCGCACCAAACGTTGCGGGCTGACTTGCCTTACCCGGCGACAGGGAGGGGCACTACGCTGTTGCTCGAGGCGGCCCGTGCGTTTGCGTCGCGCTCCGCCCCTGACTCGCCGCCGAACAGGCGTTAGACTGCTTCAGCTAGCGTGCGTTGCAAGTCATTCCTGGGCGTCCCAACCAGCTTGTAGGCGGCACAATGCGTCAGGCTGGCGAATTGGGTGGCTTGGGTGTGCGTTCCCGGCTCGGCACCTGTGCGGCTTTATGTCGCGATAGCTTTGGTGGCCTTGAAGAAGATTGCCATTGGCAGCGATACTACGAAACAACAGCAAGGCCAGCGGAATCGCTGTGTGCCTACAAACCTCGTTTTTGGTGCCTCTTCGGGCAATTGCTATGGATCGATTTCTGTTTCCTCGCTGGGTGAATCGCTTTCTCACATTACTCGGCGCGATTATCGCCGTCGGTGCTGTGTACGCGGGAACCTTGGGCGGATTGATTACCGACCCCGACACACTGAATGTTGGCTACCAGCCAACTCAACCGGTGCCGTTCAGTCATGCGATACATGCCGGTCAGTTGCGAATGGATTGTCGTTACTGTCACAACACGGTTTTTGATGCCGCTCATGCAGCCATTCCGCCGACGGCGACTTGTATCAACTGCCACAGTCCGCAGACTGCGTCAGGGCAGACCGCTTTGGCTGCCGTGCATGCGACGAGCGACAAGCTGAAGCCGATTCATAGCAGTTGGGAAACGGGGAAGAGCATGGATTGGATCCGCGTTCATAACTTGCCCGAGTTTGTCTACTTCAATCACGCGGCTCACGTCAATTCAGGGGTCAGTTGTGTCACCTGCCATGGCCGCATTGATCAGATGGAAGTTGTTCATCAGGCCAAGCAGTTGTCGATGGCTTGGTGTATTGAGTGTCACCGCAATCCCGAGCCGCACCTACGTCCGGTAGAATTCGTCACCCAGCTCGACTGGGAGCGAAGCGAGGGGGATCCGACGGGCGAAGAGTTGAAAGAAAAACACCACATTAATCCGCAAGTGAACTGCGCCGTATGTCATCGATGAGCCAAAACAAATCCGAGTCTCCGCAGGCTCGCTACTGGCGGAGCCTGAGCGAACTGCGCGAGAGTCCCGAGTTTCGCAGCTATATTGAGCGCGAGTTTCCGGTGGCCGCTTCGGAATTTCCGGAGGGGGTTTCGCGACGGCGCTGGATCCAGTTGATGGGTGCCTCTTTGGCACTCGGAGGTGCGGTCGGCTGTCGCTATCCGGAGGAAAAGATTGCGCCGTTTGTAATTCGGCCAGAAGGTCGGGTACCGGGTGAGCCTTACAGTCGGGCAACGAATTACGAATGGGCTGGTCGGGTCTACAACTTGCTTGTCAGTTGCGTCGATGGTCGGCCGATTAAGATCGAAGGCAATGATGCGCATCCTTTTTCAAAGGGGGGCACCGACGTCTATTCGCAGGCTTCGATTTTGACGCTGTATGATCCTGACCGGTTGGATGGGGTGAAGCGTTTTATCGACAAGCGAATGCGGCCGACGGAGTGGGCTGATTTTGAGGGGTTCGGCGAGTCGTTGATGAAGCGATTGCGTGGGAACAAGGGCCGCAGCTTTGCGGTCTTGATGGAACCTACCTCTTCGCCGTCGATGGTCCGCATGCTGAATGAGCTGACATCGCAGTTGCCCGAGGTGACGATTGCGCGGTTCGATCCGGTTCGCACCGACGTGATGCGTGAAGCAACGCAGGCGGCGATTGGTCGTCAGGGCCAGCCCGTGTTAGAGCTGAAGGAAGCGGACGTGATCCTGACTCTGGAGGCCGACATTCTCGGTCAGGACAGCAGTATGATCCACAATGCGAGAGGCTTTGTGGAAGGGCGCGACCCGATGGCGAGGGTGGAAGACCCGTTGGCCAGGGCGATGAGCCGTCTCTACACGGTGGAGGCGGGGTATACGAACACCGGGGCGTCTGCGGACTCCCGTTTATCGTTGCGTCCCTCCGATGCGAGAAAGTTTCTGGCGGCGGTGGAGCGCGCCGTCGATGCTGGTGCCGATGTATCGGGCGATGCAGGTTCCGAGGAGGTTGAGAAGCCTTACGATCTGTTGACGGCGGCCGAACGTTTGGAGCGGTTCCTCGAAATCGCGGCGGCTGACCTGGTTCAAGCCGGTGAGAAGGGCTTGATTGTCGTCGGCGAGCACCTCGGTGCCGACGCCGTGGCAACCGGTATTCGAATCAACAGCAAGCTTGGATCACTAAATAAGTTGGTGAAGTACCCCGAACCGGTCGATGCTTCGCTCAAGACGGTGGGACTGGCCGAACTGGTGTCTCGCATCGAATCAGGGCAAATCGATTCGGTGTTCATTGTCGCTGACAATCCCGCCTTCAACGCGCCGGCTGATATCGATTTGTCGGCAGCTTTGACGAGGGTCACCGATTCGATCTACATGGGATTGTATGACGACGAAACCGCCAAGCTTTGCAAGTGGCAATTGCCCGCCGCGCATCCGCTGGAAAGCTGGGGGGATGCGGTCTCCGATGGAGGCCATTACGGCGTCTGCCAGCCGCAGATTTTGCCTTTGTTGAGCGGTCGCTCGGCGACGGAAATTTTGGCTCGAATGTTGGGTGCGGCAAACACCGACGGCGAGAGCATTGTGCGCGCGACCGCGGACGCGATTGCGGGGTCAAGCCTCAGCAATCGGCAGTGGCGAGAGTTGCTGCACGATGGCTTTAGCAACGGCGTTGTGTTGCCGATCGAAGATGTCACGTTCGTTGGCGCGACAGAGCCTTTGACGAAGGAGGCACCGACAGCGACGTACGATGTGGATCAGGACGATATCGAGATCCTGTTCAAGCCCGCCGATGGAGTCTACGACGGACGCTTCGCAAACAATGGCTGGCTGCAAGAACTGCCGCAAGCTTTGACCAAATTGACGTGGGACAACGCGGCTCTGGTCAGTCCCCACACCGCCGAGGCCCTCGGGGTTCGACATGGCACCATGATCGCCTTGCGCCGTGGCGAAACAACGTTGGAAGTGCCCGTGTACGAGATGCCCGGGATGGCACAAAGCTGCGTCGTGCTGACGTTTGGCTACGGCCGAACGCGTGCCGGTGCGGTGGGTGGTCACGGTGACTTTGGCATCGAGCCCGTCGGTACCGATGTCGGGCCGCTGCGAACTAGCGACGCGATGCTGGTTGCCTACAAGATGGAGTCACGTCCGCGGACTCAAACCTACGACTTGGCAACGACGCAAGATCACTGGGCGATCGATGAACTCGGTCGGCAAGAGACCGAAGAGCGAAGCTATAAGCTGATCCGCGAGGGCACCTTGGCCCTGCTGGAAGAGACCCCCGGTTTCACCGAAGCCAAGGGTCCGCACGTGCCGCCGCTCGAGCACTCCACGCTCTGGAAAGAGCCAATGGAGAAGATTGCCGACGAGGGACTGGAATTCGTGCCGCAATGGGGCATGTCGATCGACTTGAGCAAGTGCACGGGGTGCAATGCCTGCGTCATCGCGTGTCAAAGCGAAAATAACGTGCCGATCGTTGGCAAGGAACAGGTCGCCAACAGTCGCGAGATGCACTGGATGCGAATCGATCGTTACTTCCAGGGATCGGTCGACAACGCCGATGTTGTGCGCGAGCCGTTGATGTGCATGCACTGCGAAACCGCTCCTTGCGAACAGGTTTGCCCTGTTGCCGCGACGGTTCATACCGAAGAGGGCATCAATGCGATGGCCTACAACCGCTGCATCGGCACTCGGTATTGTGCCAATAACTGCCCCTTCAAAGTCCGTCGCTTTAATTACTTCAATTATAACGGCGACGTCGGTGTGGGTTACGGCATCGACGCTTACCCCAGCAACATCGAGTCCGCCAATCGCAAGTTACAGCAATTGGTGCTCAATCCTGAAGTGACCGTGCGTGGTCGCGGAGTGATGGAGAAATGCACCTACTGCATTCAACGTGTCGAAGCGGGCAAGATCAACGCTCGCAAAGAAGGTCGCCTAATCCAGGACGGCGATGTCAAAACGGCTTGTCAAACGGCCTGTCCGACACGGGCGATCGAATTTGGCAATATTGCGGACTCGACCAGCAAGGTTGCTCAAGCTCGTATCGACGTGCGAACGTACGGCATGTTGCCGCAGTTGCGGGTCAAGCCACGCACCACCTACATGTCGCGAATCCGCAACACGCATCCGCTATTGATGACTAGTAAGCAACTCGATGATCTCGAGCACTTGCACGAGCATCTGCATCATCATGGTGACGAAGCGCACGGTGACGAACCGCATGATGAGAATCACGGAGGTGAGCATCAGGGCGAGGCATCGAAGCACAAAGCCGAAGCGGGTGGCGATGGGCATTGAAAGCCTGCTGCATAAAGCTGCTTCGTGGCAGCTGATCCAACGCGTTGATTGTGAATTTTACGAACTTCTTACTTTTCCCAGTATCTGAAAACCATGTCCATCGCCGCAGTCAAAGGCCAAGACAACACCCTGGAGCGTCCCGGTGAACGGGCGCCGTTGGTGCTGGGGGATACAACCTTCCACACCATCACCGAATCGGTGTGCAAGATTGCTGAACGCAAGCCCAGCAAATTGTGGGTAGCCGGCTTTTTAATCGCTGCTCACATAGCAGGCTTTTTTACCTTCTTAATCCTGTATCTGATTTACACGGGTGTAGGCGTCTGGGGCAACCGCTCGCCGGTGTTCTGGGGTTGGCCGATTGTCAACTTTGTGTTCTGGGTCGGGATCGGACATGCTGGTACGCTGATTAGTGCGATTCTATTTTTGTTTCGGCAGGAATGGAGAACGAGTATCAACCGTGCCGCTGAGGCGATGACCATTTTTGCGGTCGTGTGTGCGGGTACGTTTCCAGGGATCCACGTTGGGCGAGCCTGGCTGGCTTACTGGCTGGCTCCCTACCCGAGTTTAAATCTTTGGATGTGGCCGCAATTCCGCAGTCCGCTGTTGTGGGACGTGTTTGCGGTCAGCACTTACGGAACGGTGTCGGCTCTGTTCTGGTATATGGGGATGATTCCCGACCTGGCCACGCTGCGAGACCGAGCTCGTAATCCCTATCGGCGTTTCGCCTATGGCTTGCTGTCGCTTGGCTGGTCCGGCTCTTCGCGCCACTGGATTCGATACGAGAAAGCCTACGCCCTGCTGGCCGCCTTCGCGGCACCGCTGGTGCTGAGCGTGCATACGATTGTTTCCTTCGACTTCGCGGTCAGCCAGGTGCCGGGCTGGCACACGACGATCTTTCCGCCATACTTTGTCGCCGGAGCCATTTTCAGCGGATTCGCGATGGTGCTGACACTGATGATCCCCGCTCGCGAACTGCTGGATCTGAAGCATCTGATCACCACGCGTCACTTGGAGAACATGTGCAAGATTATTCTTGCCACAGGCTCGATTGTCGGCCTTGCGTACGGCACGGAGTTCTTCATTGCTTGGTACGGTCAAGTCAGCGAAGAGTCATTCGCGTTCATCAACCGAGCTTTCGGGCCCTACGCCTGGGCATACTGGATCATGATCAGCTGCAACGTGATCAGTCCTCAGCTGTTTTGGTTCCGTAAATTCCGCACCTCGCCCGTGCTGATTTTCATTGTTTCCATCTTCGTGAACATCGGGATGTGGTTCGAGCGGTTCGTGATCGTGGTGAGCAGTTTGTCACGAGATTACCTGCCAAGTGCATGGGGCTATTTCAGTCCGACCTGGGTCGACTGGGGAATGCTCATTGGTTCGTTCGGTTTGTTTTTCACGCTGTTTCTTCTGTTCTGCCGCTTGATGCCGGTTGTGAACATGGCAGAAACCAAGGCCACGCTTGCTCATGAGATGCATGTGCGGCACGCGATGGAACACGCAGAGCACGAAACGGAATAAAGAAACGATCATGGTAAAGAATCAACAAAACCAACCGGAAGTGAAAGGGCTGACCGCCGAGTTCGACTCGGTCGATAGCCTGCTGGCAGCTTGCCGTCGCATTCGCGATGCGGGCTACACTAAAACCGATGCATTTACCCCGTTTCCCGTTCACGGCATCGATACCGCTCTCGGGATTCGTCCCACCGTGTTGCCTTGGATCGCGTTGGGAGGTGGCGTGATCGGGTGCTTGACCGCTCTGGCGATGCAAATCTGGATGAATGGTATTGATTATCAATACATCATCTCGGGCAAGCCGATGATCAGTCTGCCGGCGTTCATCCCGGTCGCCTTTGAACTGACGATTTTGCTGGCTTCGTTCGGTGCGTTCTTCGGAATGCTGGCACTGAACAAGCTGCCTCGGTTTAGCAATCCGCTGTTTACAAATCCACGTTTTGACCGTTCGACCGACGATCGCTTTTTCCTTTTTATCGACTCTGCTGATCAACGGTTCCAGCTCGACGGGGCACGCAAGTTGCTCGGCGAATGCGGTTCGGAATATGTGCAGGAGGTCGTTGAGGACAACACTTCCGCCGAGGTGCCGCGGATCTTGTTCTATGCGTTGGTGGCGATCGCGATTGTCGCGTTGGTCCCACCGATCATTATCGCCAGGATGCGGGTGACACGCAGCACCGCGCCGCGCTACCACGTGTTCTATGACATGGACTTCTCGCCTGCGAAAGATGCGCAGACGACAACGACGCTCTTTGCCGACGGTCGCTCCATGCGGCCCGACGTTCCAGGTACGGTCGCTCGTGGCCAGCTTGACTTCGGACTCGATTTCAATACCGGGATCGACATGGAAAAGCTCGCTGCCATCGATCCGCGGCGAGCGGAACAGTTGGTGTCGATGAGCCAACCACCTGCGGAAGAACCACCTGCGGAAGAACCACCTGCGGAAGAACCACCTGCGGAAGAACCACCCGCGGAAGAACCACCTGCGGAAGAACCACCCGCGGAAGAACCTTCCAAGTCTGAGG
>CAYZHQ010000043.1:0-35605 GCA_964477385.1 uncultured Pirellulaceae bacterium | reverse complement strand
GCGGAAGAACCACCTGCGGAAGAACCACCCGCGGAAGAACCTTCCAAGTCTGAGGATGCTGCTGCAGAGATGAAGGAGTCGCCTGCAGAAGAGAAGAAAGAGACACCTCCTGCGGAAGAGTCATCCGAGAAGGCTGAGGTGGAAGCCATCCCGGTGGCCGAGTCGGAGATGAAGGAAGATTCAGCCGCTGCCGGTGAAGAAGCGGCTCCGGCCGAAGCAGGGCAAGGCGAAGCCGCCGCAATGGCTGACGTAGCCGTCGACGACACACCTTGGCTGCAAGAAAACCCGCTGCCGTTGACGATTGCCAATCTCCAACGCGGTCAATTGCAGTTCAATATTTACTGTGCGGTCTGCCATGGTCGGGACGGTAGCGGAACCGGGCTGGTGGCTCGCCGTGCTCAAAAGATTTTGTCGCCGACCTGGGTTCCGCCGACTCGGATTTATAACGTGGATCTTGGTCCCGAGCAGTATCCCGACGGGAAGCTGTTCAACACGATCACGCACGGGATTCGCAAAATGCCAGGCTATGGAGCACAGATCGGTGCCAAGGACCGCTGGGCGATCGTCGCCTACATTCGTGCGCTCCAGGCCAGCCGAAATGCCGACATGCTGGGCAAGGATCTGATCCCCAGCGAACGTCTCGAAGAGATCGAACAGTTGAAAGAAGCTGTCAAACAGCGGCTTGAAGCAGAAGCTAAACAAGCCGCGGAAGCCGCCAGCCAAGCGGCTCAAACCGAAGTTACCACGCAATCGCAAAACAGCTAGTTAAAAAACGTAATTGGTGATCCGAAGTGAGCCACTCAGAATCTATTAAAGTCAAAGCGCCAAACCACGATTCGCTGCAACTGCCAGCTTCGTTGGCAAAGCTGTCGGTGCCCTTGCTGGGCGGTGGGGCGGTTGTGTTGCTGATTGGCTGGGCGATTGGTGCCACGGCAATGGAAGGCGTGCGATATGCCATGTTGGCGTATCTGTCGGCTTACATGTTCTGCCTCACGATCAGCCTGGGAGCACTGTTCTTCGTGCTGATCCAGCATCTTTCTCGTGCCGGATGGAGCACCACGGTGCGGCGAACGGCCGAGTTGCTTGCCAAGGCCTTGCCACTGATGGGCGTGTTGTTTGTGCCGATCCTGATCGCGGTTTGGGTTGGTGGCGAGACGATGTACGCCTGGCAAGGCGAAGAGTTCATGTCGATGGAGGTCGCTAAAGCGAAGGCGCTGTACCTGAATCCGCTGTTTTTCACAGCGCGCGCTGTGTTCTGCTTCCTCTGTTGGGTCGGGCTGGTGCGTTACTTCTGCGGGCAGAGCAGACGGCAAGACGAAACCGGCGAGATCAGTATCTCCGAGAAAATGCAGTTCTGGAGCGGCCCTGGAGTCATTTTGTTTTCCTTGACGACTTCGATCGCCGCGTTTGACTGGGTGATGTCGCTCGCACCACTGTGGTTCAGCACGATGTTCGGTGTATACATCTTTGCCGGTTCGATTTTATCTGCAATCGCTTCGATCACGGTGCTTGTGTACTGGTTTCAGTCCAGCGGAAAGGTCCGTGATGAGATCACCGTCGAACACTACCACGACCTTGCCAAGCTCACGTTTGGATTCATTGTGTTTTGGGCCTACATCAGCTTTAGCCAGTACCTGCTGATCTGGTACGCCAACATCCCAGAGGAAACCGAGTGGTTCTTCTACCGTCAGTCCCACGGCTGGGGGGCGGTTTCGGTGGTCTTGGTGCTGCTGCACTGGCTGTTGCCTTTCTTGGCATTGATGAGCCGAAACCTACGCCGCAAGCCAGGCTGGGTGGCGGGGTGGGCGCTGTATGTAATTGTCCTTCACTTTGTCGACCTTTTCTGGGCAATAATGCCGCAGGCTTCCGAGACGCTAGGTCCTTCGGGCGGTGGTATAGGAATTGTCAGCGTACTGTTGTGTGGGCTGGGGATGCTCGGTTTATACCTCGGAAGCATTTTCAAGATGGCTGCTGACGTGCCGTTGATTCCTGCACGTGACCCGCGGTTGGTCGAGTCGCTTGCTTTTGAAAACGTTTAGACAGCTTCCTACAATCCAATAGACCATTTCCATTTAGGCAGTCCGCTATGGCCAGCTACGACGATTTGAACACCCGCCAGATATTCACGGTGGCGATCATCTCTGTCGCTTTGACGTTCATCACGATTTTGGCGTGTCAGGTCATTTACTATGCCCTCGCCGAGCGTCAGGAAGAGCACAAGGTGCAGCAGGGTCGGTACACCGAAGGCAACGCAGTGCTTGAAGCGCAAGCCAAGGCATTACAGAGCTACGGCGTCAATGAAGAGACGGGACAGGTCCAAGTTCCCGTGGACGTTGTGATGTCGGCTTTGGCGGAAGAACAAACCAAGAAAGCAAATGAGAACCAGCAAACCGAAGCTAGCGAAACGTAAACTGCCGCGGTCCTTAGTCCCACTGGGCTTGACGTTCCTGTGGGCGACTGCAGCCTTTGCACAACTGAACAATGACATTCCCGCCGAAGTGAAGGGGGTCACCGTTGAGCAGAATTTGGGGGCAAAGCTGCCGCTCGATTTGATGGTGGTCGATACGCGTGGTGCTGAGGTGCCATTAGCCAATTACTTTGACGGTCGCCGCCCGGTGATCGTGACCTTGAACTACAGCGACTGCCCAGTGCTTTGCAGCGTGCAGTTGAACGCCTTAAGCCGATCGTTGAACGAGGTGGGTCTGAGCTTAGGCGACGACTTCCAGATGCTGAGCGTCAGTATTGACCCGAAGGAAGCGACGCAGCGAATTCGCGAAACAAAGGATCTTTACGTCGGCCAACTGACCGAGCAACCGCAGGCTGCGGAGGCGTGGCATTTCGCCACGGCGTCGCAATCGTCGATTAAAAAGCTAGCCAACACGTTAGGATTTAAATATCGGTACGATCGCCAGACAAAGCAGTATTACCACCCAGCGATGCTGGCGTTTGTGTCGCCGCAAGGAAAGATTACCAGCTACTCACTGCGAGTCGATTTTCCCCCGGAAGATTTGAAACGCTCGCTGTTGGCCGCCGGAGACGGCACGATCGGTTCGCCGGTCGATCAGTTTGTGATGTGGTGCTTTAGCTACGATCCGGATCGTGGCCGGTACACCGCCGAAGCATGGAAATTGATGCGTGTCGGCGGTTTGGTCACGATTGGGATTTTGGCTGCGGCTTTGACGCCGTACTGGTTGGGAAGGCGTCAACCCGCCCCGATAGACGGGCCGGAAGCGAAACAGAGCGAAGCGGAATGATAAGACGGCGTTAATTTGGCTGCGATCGATTAGGACAATGGAAGATAATGTTTAACGCACTTGAAATTTTGGGACCCGGTCTGTTTGGCGACGATGCTAAGGCATTGTGGTTTCCTGATCAGGCTTCGACCTACGCCGCGGAAAGCGACGGCACCTACGCAATGATCTTGTGGGTGTCGGCATTCTTTTTCGTGCTCGTCTTGGGGCCGATGATTTATTTCACCTTTAAATATCACAAGCCGAAGGGTGGCAAGGCAACCAGCCGTGTGCGGCACCATAACTTGCTGGAAATCACTTGGTCAGTCGTGCCTTGCTTTTTCCTCGTGATCATGTTTGTTCGCGGCAGTTGGGGTTACCTCGACATGCAAACGCCTCCCGAAGGAACGCGTCAAATCGATGTCGAAGCCTACAAGTGGGCTTGGTCGATGAATTACGGCAACGGCGCAATTCACCCTGAGCTGCACGTGTTGCTCAATGAGCCGACGAAGCTGGTGATGCGTTCAAAGGATGTGCTGCACGCGTTTTACGTGCCGGCGTTCCGGATCAAACGCGACATCGTCCCGGGGCGTTACAACATTGTCTGGTTCCAGGCGACGATTCCTAGCGAAAAGGCAAGCGACGAAGAGCTCGACGCAGCCCTCGCGGCGCACAAGGAATCGGGTGACGCGACGTGGAACTACGACAAGTATCAAATCACCGAAGACGGCTATCGCTATTACGATCTGTTCTGTGCCGAATATTGCGGTCGCGATCACTCGATGATGCAGACCTACGTTGTGGTGCATGAGACGCAAGAAGACTTGGACGCTTGGATCAAAAAGATCAGCAGTCGCGGCGACACGCCGCCGGCTGAATATGGTGAAAAGCTGTATAAGCTTCGGAATTGCGTCGGCTGTCATTCTAACGAGCCCAATAAAGTGGTCGTTGGTCCGACATTCCATAATCTCTATGGGTACGAGCGACCTCTGCAGTCGGGGCAAACGGTCGTCGCGGATGAACAGTACATTCGGGAATCGATTTTGGAACCAAAGGCAAAGATTGTGCAGGGCTACAACCCACAAATGCCTAGTTTCAAAGGTCAGCTCTCCGATGACGACATCGCTTCGCTGATCGCCTACATGAAGTCTCTCAGCGACCGTGGGGAAACAGCCAGTGATGCGGCTCAAGCGAATGATTCAACCGCTTCCGAAGGTGAAGCGGAAGTTGCCGGGGATGATCAGCCGGCGGCTGCGGAAGCGGCAGCCAATTAGGGTTTAAAGAATAAGCCGAAGACAGACAACAATAAACTTAATGCTTATACCCCAGGTTTAGCCTGGGGGTTTCCGATCTAGGGGATCAACGATGGCGACAGGTGCAGTGCCCGCGCAGAGCGGTGGCCGAGATGCCGGTTTCGTTTCCGACAGCGAAAACTACTTGAAGAATAGCAGCGGTTTGCTGAGCTGGATTTTCACGCTCGATCACAAACGGATCGGCGTCATGTATCTAGTAGGCATCCTAAGCTCGTTCCTTGCAGGTGGCTTGCTGGCGATGGGCATTCGGTGGCATTTGATGTCGCCCGATGGTTTGTTGTTCAGCAATGACGCGTACAACCAAGTGTTCACGCTGCATGGCGCGATCATGGTCTTTCTATTCATCATTCCAAGCATCCCCGCGGCCCTTGGGAACTTTTTGGTACCTGTGATGCTGGGTGCGAAAGACGTGGCGTTTCCGCGTTTAAATCTCTGTAGTTTTTACTTATGGCTGGGCGGAGCCTTTTTCTTCGTCGGGGCCTTGATGATGAACGGCCTGGATACGGGCTGGACCTTTTACACGCCCTACAGCACCTCCACGGACACTTCGGTTGTCATGGCGACGCTGGGAGCCTTTATCCTCGGGTTTAGCTCGATTTTCACTGGCTTGAATTTCATTGTCACGATCAACACGATGCGGCCACCCGGGATGACTTGGTTCCGGATGCCCCTGTTTCTATGGGCCACTTACGCGACCAGCATTATTCAAGTTTTGGCAACGCCTGTGCTTGGCATCACCTTACTGTTGTTGATCGCTGAGAAGACGATGCATATTGGGATTTTTGATCCCGAGTACAACGGCGACCCGGTAACGTTTCAGCACTTCTTTTGGTTCTACAGTCACCCGGCTGTTTACATCATGATTCTGCCGGCTTTCGGCATCATCAGCGAATTAATCAGCGTTCATAGCCACAAGGGCATCTTCGGCTACCGGTTCATCGCTTACTCGTCGATTGCCATTGCCCTGTTGGGCTTTTTGGTCTGGGGACATCACATGTTCACTAGTGGGATGAGCCAGGTGACGGTGATTATCTTCAGTGCGTTGACTTTTACTGTTTCGGTGCCGTCGGCAATCAAGGTTTTCAACTGGGTGTCGACGATGTACAAGGGCTCCATCAGCCTGACGACGCCGATGTGCTACGCCCTGTCGTTCATCTTCCTGTTCACCATTGGTGGCTTGACCGGACTGTTCCTCGGAACGCTGAGCACAGACTTGCATCTCCACGATACCTATTTCGTGGTGGCTCACTTCCACTACGTGATGATGGGCGGAACGATGGTCGCCTTCTTGGGTGGCTTGTTCCACTGGTGGCCTAAAATGATGGGCAAGATGTTTAACGAAACGGGCGGTCGGATTTCGGCTGCGATCGTATTCGTTGGATTCAATATGGCCTTCCTTCCACAGTTTTTGCTCGGCAATCAGGGGATGCCTCGACGTTATGCGACTTATGATCCTGAGTTTGCTTGGCTGCACCAGTTGTCAAGCATCGGTGCCTTTACACTTGGCATCGGCTTGTTGACCGCCGGCTTGGTGTTGCTCCACTCGCTCTTTCGTGGCAAACAAGCACCTGCCAATCCGTGGGGCGGAGCGACCTTGGAATGGCACTGCACCAGCCCTCCGCCGTTTTACAACTTTAAGCATGCTCCAGCCGTTGGTGATCCTTACGAATTCGCCAATGTCGAGTATGATTCCGCGACGGATAACTATGTTTTCACCGACCTACCGCGTGAATTAGTTCCAGACGAACATGAGCCCGCCCCAGCTTCGGCTGGTGGTCAGGCGTAAACGTGCTCCTGTTCCGTTTTTCAAATTCCTTACTTCGATTTTGCGAAAAGCAGCCAGCCGATGGCACAAACACTTGAAGAGGCGGGTCACGATCTGGACGATCATGATCACGAGCATCACGAAAACCTTGCTCATCACTTCGATTCCTACGAGCAGCAATTCGATGCCGGCAAGCTGGGCATTTGGATTTTTCTGGTCACCGAAGTTTTGTTTTTTGGTGGTTTGTTTTGCGCCTACGCGTTGTACCGGAACTTGCGGCCTGAGATCTTCGCTGGGTGTAGCGAGTTCCTGAACACTCAGCTAGGGGCGATTAACACCGGTGTGTTGCTGTTCAGTTCTCTGACGATGGCATGGGCTGTTCGCTGCTCCCAGTTGCGCCAACACAAAATGCTGGTCGGCATGCTGGCGGCGACGCTGTCTTGTGCCGCGATCTTTTTGGGCGTGAAGGCGATCGAGTATTCGCACAAGTGGAGCATGGGATTGCTGCCGGCGGGTCTGTATTCTTATGACCCTTTGCATCCCCATCATCCGGATGCACCGAATTACCTGCTTTACATTAGTCTGCCCTTCGCCCTGATATTGGTGGGTGTGGTGGGGTGGTTAGCCGTCGCTTTTTTGCAAGGTGATAAGTTCAAGGTGCGAGTGCTGATGCCGCTGAGCGTCGCTGCTGCTTGTTTTTTCGTCGGCATCGGTTTGGGCATGGTCCTGGAATCGGGCGGTGTTGAGGGACATGGTGCCGTGGATGTTGACAAGGTGGCGCATGTACATCAGACCGGGGAGAGCCCTGAATTGGTCGGTGCGGGTGAGCAGGCTGTGGAAGCGATCGCCCCCGACGATGCTGAACTGACGGGCTTGGAACTTCTGGCTCGGGACAAAAGTAATCCCGGGGCTCAGGATGCTTTGGAGGCTCTGGCTACACAGGAAGAAGTCGCCCGCGGCACCGTGTTGAAATCAGAGGAAACACCGATGCCAACGGCGTCCGAAACGGTGCCGATCAACACGCCGAAGCAAGCGGGAGTCTTTTTTGGGATCTACTACTGCATGACAGGGGTTCACGCGATCCACATCTTGGCCGGTATGGGAGTCATGGTTTGGTTGCTGATCCGTGCTGTCCAAGCCGATTTCAATGAGAATTATTTCGGTCCGGTGGATTACGTCGGTTTGTATTGGCACTTAGTCGACTTGATCTGGATCTACTTGTTCCCGTTACTTTATCTGATCGGTTGATTGCGTCTTCAGAACGTAACGTACCGAAGACCAACCTGAATACTCTACTGCACTCGAAAGTCCCTTTGATGACCGACCAAGCAACCTCGGCGCATCCCGATCACCACGAAGAGCACGGATTTTCACATCCTCAGCCCGTTTCGATGCTGCTAGGCGTCTTTGTGGCATTGGTGTTGCTGACCATTATCACCGTCTTGCAGTCGAACTTTAGTTTGGGCAATTGGGAGATTTGGCTCAGCCTGTTCATCGCCACGATCAAGGCATCGTTGGTGATGTACTTTTTCATGCACCTGGGCTGGGAAAAACCCTTCAATGTCATTGTGTTTCTCTCTAGCGTGTTCTTCCTAACGTTGTTTCTCGGTCTAACCATGATGGATCGAGATGGTTATCGAGAGACGCTCGAACCGGAGATTGACGAGCCCTACGTGCTGGAAGTTTCCGCAGAGCCGGAAAGCGTTGAAGTGACCGAGTAGTTTGGGACTGGTCTTTCGATGGTCAGCGTCCGCGCCTTAGGCGGGATATTCCACCTGTCCGGTGTCGATTCGATTTCGCGGGTTTACTCTGCGGAGACGATTCAGAAAAGCTGATTTCGATGTTCTGGAAGCGGTTGGACGCACAAGTCCCTCACCCCCAAGCTGGATTCCTTTTCTCGAAACAACATCGGTCTTGTCGCACCAACGTATCGAGCATTCGATCACAAAGCCGTTGCCGTCTTCATCGCCCGCGGGGACGTTAAAGATCCGGTTGGTAAGCATTTCTGCTTGTGATGAAGCGGTGTAAGGAGGACCACGCAGCTCGCACCGATCGTTTGATCGACACGTCCGATCAGATCCTGCGATCGACTTTCCTCAGCGGCAGCGGGTCACCGTCGGAGGTTAACGTGCGGCTGTCGAAATCGACATCAAGGGCGTGTCGTCGGAAGCGGTTCAGAGAATGTCGTATTCGATTACGCTTTGTCATTGCGAGGCCTTAGGCCTATGCGGACGTGGATGGGTAATAACTCCATTACCTGTCAGGACTAAGCCTTTCGCTCTGGGGGACAAAGCTAATCTCCGGTTGCAATTTCCCGGCTAGCGTCCAGGGACTAAGAGGGTGGATCACTGATGGTTACCCGGATGGAAACGGCCCATTTGTAACGGTTATTCAGACCACCGCTAAAGAGGGGCTCCAAAGCAAAATGCCTGTTTCGTTTTTAGGAAAGCCAGCTCGCCGTTCTGGCGATAGATAAGGAAACAAACTGCGGTGAAGCGCAATGCGTCACCGCAGTTTGTAAACAAGGCCTTTCTTGCCCCAGGAAGTGCCTTGGAGCTAGCGGGGAGGCTCAGTACCTGCCCCACTGAGCCCCTCGCTGCTTCTTTTGTATCGTTACTTTGGGGGCAAATCGAACACCATTATTTGAGTGGGCAGGTATTTTTGTGGAATTTATCGGTTTTTTTTAGAAAATCACCGAAATTTCACACTAGAAGGAAACGCCCTTTCGACGTTTGTGCAGCGAGGGACGGTGCAGGCGAGTCGGTTCGAAACTTACTAGAATCAGTTCCCGATTCCATTTTGAGTAAAGCCGCCGACGGTCAGATCGAATCAGCCAATGCGGCGTTCCGTTGCCTGGATTCCCAGTTGGAGCGACCAAACGCCCGATCCGCAGATTGCGGAGACCTTCGGTTGGATGATCGACATTTCCGACGCCTAGTCTTGGCGGGGTGCGAGTTCGTCGAGTTCCCGCATCGAGCGCAGGATACGAAACAGCGGCCCGTTATGCTTGACAGGCTGAAAGGCGGTTCGCTCGACTGCAGCCATTCTCGTTACGCGATTTTCAATCTCACAAAAACCATCCAAGCCGATTTAGCCTCGCAAACACCGATCTATTGCCGCGTCGCTCGCCGCTCAAATAGCCGGCTTTTAATCCCGAGGCACTTCGATGCCCCGAATCAAACTGCGCAATTCTTCATCGACGTCGCGGCCTTCCACCTCTGATTCAGCGGTGAGTTGAACGCGGTGGCGGAGCGCCGGTAAAGCGATCTCGACGACATCATCGGGTGTCGCAAAATCGCGTCCCGAAAACGCGGCCAGCGTCCGGGCGGCTTGCATCAGCGCGATACCAGCGCGCGGTGACGCACCGATATGAAACGCCGTCCACTGCCGAGTCATGCGGACGATCTTGTTGATATAGTCGGTCAAGTCGTCTTCGATCCGCACCGTGCTGCACTGTGAAATCGCCGCCATCAACATCTCGGGGTTGGCGACCGTTTCCACCTCGTCTCGCAATCGCTGATTCAGATCGACCTGTTGACTATGCATCCGCAGGATGTTCATCTCCTCCGCCGCCGTCGGGTAGTCCACGCGGAGCTTGAACATAAACCGATCGAGTTGCGCTTCGGGAAGGTTGTAGGTCCCTTCACTCTCAAGCGGGTTTTGCGTCGCCATCACCAAGAAAGGTCGCGGCACGAGATGGCTTGTCCCGTCGACGGTGACTCGATATTCCTGCATCACTTCCAGCAGTGCCGCATGGGTCTTGGCGGGGGAGCGATTGATTTCGTCAGCCAACAGCAATTGAGTAAAAATCGGGCCGGGACGAAAGCGGAACTCCGATTCCTTCATGTCGTAAACAGGGGCTCCGGTGATGTCCGAAGGCATCAGGTCGGCGGTGAACTGGACCCGTCCGAATTCACAACCAAGAATCTGGCCGAGTGCCCGGACAAAGAGGGTTTTCCCAAGTCCCGGCACGCTCTCGATCAGCACATGCCCGCCGCTAAACAGAGCCGTCAACGTGCCGAGCAACAGCTCATCTTGGCCAACATACAGCTTGCGAACTTGCTGGGTGATCTGCCCATACAGGTCGCGCAGGTTTTGAAACGCCTCGCTCGGTGGGGCGGTCTGGCGGTACAGTTCGTGCGTCAAAGGAAACTCCTCAGGTTGCGCTAGCTTGATCGATTAAGTGAAAAGATTGCGAAAAAACGCCAGGCGAACTCGCGAGCTGACGGTTCAAGACGGTATCGGTGGAGATCCACTGGGAGGATCTCCGCCTGTGTTGGGGCCGCGTTCGGCGGACCGTTGTGGCTCCGTTTCACGACGTGGAGGTTCGGGTAACAGCCACGGGCCGCGGGTTTCGCCACGCACGCGCCGCATGTACTCACTGATGCGTTGTTTAGCATAGTCGTCACTATCCATCCGCTTCATCAAGTTCGCGATCGCGTCGATGTGATCCGCGAAATCATTTTGACTCGGCTTTTCCTGTTGCCGCGGCCGCCCGAAGATGGGGAACAGGATGAAGCAGATAATGATGCCAATCATCAATAGGTGAATCGTGACCAGCCCCAGCGGCCAGACCGTCAGCAGTTCCATTCCGGTTTTGCGGTCAGCATCGGAAAAAGAATCACTGATCCGAACCCCCGATGCATCGGACAACAAGAAACCGACCTCGCCCGGCGGACCGCTCGCTGCCAGCAACTTCGTGCTAATCTCTCGGCCTGCCTTGGTGGTCAAGCCATAGTTGTTCAACAAGCTGCCGCCACTGACGATAAAAATCTGCGACTGCTTCCAATCCGGCGAGCGGATGCGGGTCACCAGGGGTGTTTCCTGTTCGTTAGCAAGCACTGCTCGCAGCTTCGTCTTGGTGGTCGAACTGGATAGGTTTTCCTCGGTAATATTTGCTCCCGGATCGACTTGCACAGGATCGACTTGCACCGGCCCGTTTGTCGCTTGTGACGCAGTGCCTGCTGGTTTGGTGGCATTGCCAGGCTGAACGGTAGAGCGTTGGAAGTTGCCAACACGGACCAACACCTGCAATTCTCCAGTTGCCACTCCGGGGATTGGAGCCCTGGGGATTGCTGGCCCGGTGTCCGGGTCAGCGAGCTCCCCTTGGTGCGTTTCTTCCGCTGTCGCCCACGCTCCGAACGTCTGCGTTACCGGTTGGGGATAAGGCAACGGGGCCGCTTGGAACCAGCCATTGTCGGGACGCACATAACGCGTCGTCAGCAACCGCTCTCGTTCGATCTGAGCGCGTGCTTCGCGACGTCGATATTCAAAACGCTGCCCTGGTGGGGCGAAGGGAATCGCGTTCCGCCAATAGTCGGCTTCGCTGCCACCGTCGTAGATCACGTAGATCAAGGTTTTATTGCCGCTGCTTAACCAGTCCTCGAACCACGCCGTTTCCGCGCCACGAATCCCCGTGGAATCGGACGGAGTCCAAACCATGGCATCCAAACGCAGCATCCGCTCGCCCAATCGCGAAAGCGTTCGGGATTCCCAGCCAGCATCATGAAAGGACTCGCGTAACGCCCCAAAACCATTGATGCTGTTGTATCCCGATCGACCATGCGAGTCGCCGTAGCCGGTCTCCAGCGAAGTGCCTCGCGAGCAACCGACCAGCAGCAGCGCCACCAGCAACAGGCTAAGTGTCGATGTATTGCGAATCATACCACGGTCTCCCGAGTCTGCCGGAGAAGGCTTTCCAGTTGGCTGTTCTGTTCCCAAAGAAACTGAAACCTCTCCGGTGCAACTGCATGTTTCCCGAAATAGGACGCTTCGAAGGTTTCGACCGTAGCTCGCAAAATGTCCCCCGGTTGTCCGTGCGCGTTGGCTTCGCGGATATAGCTGCGATTGGTTTTACCGCGAGCCAGTCGCAGTATTTGATGGCGGTCAAGTTGCAACAACTGATGCCCGAATAGGCAAATAATCGCCCGCTCTAGGTCTCCGCTGCGCATGCTCCGTTCCGCTTCGCCCCGCATGTCAGTCCCCTGCTGCCGAACTTCGACCGGCAGTTGCTCCATTCGCTCGGCCAGCTCTTCTTCGCTAAAGCGGCTATCGCGACCGGCGCCGCGCCGTTGGCCGATTTCCAATTCGTTATCGGCTTGAGAGAAGAAATAGATCAGCAAGCCGATGACCAGCGCCGCCCCCACTCCCATCATGGTCCAGCCCAGGAAGTTGCCAGCCGACCCAAAGCCCGACCCGAAACCTCCTCCACCACCCCCTCCACCTGTCGTGGTGGAGCGTCGTATCTTTTTGGGCTTCGGGCGCCAGCGACTATCGCGGTTCTCCACATCTTGGGCCGACTCCTTCACCGTGACCGGACGCAGGCGACCCGTTTCGCTATCGTACCAGGGCGTATCGGGAATCGGAGGCGCCACCTCAGGCGTCTGAGCAGCCTCGGGCGTCTGAGCAGCCACGGGCGACGCATCGCTCGCAAACGCTACGGAAAAAGCGAGCGATAAAATGAGCAAGACGCAATGGGTGCCTCGTCGGAGGCGTCCCCACGGCTCGATGCTCGGCGGTTTGTCGGCGCGCGGCCGGAGGCAAAGAGGCATCAGGCGGCTTCCTCCGCGGCCGGAGGCGTCAAGGCCGGCGACTGTTCGCTGCCAAACTGCCGCAGCGCTTCGGCGCGAACCGCCAACTCCACTTCCCAACCTTCCAGGCGAATACGAGCGTCCAGGTAACCCAAAAACCGCATGAAGATGCTCAGTCCCGCCACAATCCACATCGCTAGTGGCACCCATACCAGCAGCACATCGGGAATCAGTAGCGATTGAATCTGCAACGTCCAATTCACCTGCGTCGTCAAGATCCCGCGTGCCGACATGATGCCAAAGAAAACGCTTAGTGCCAAAGCGGTGACGATCAGCGAGACCATCAGAAACCGCCCCAACAGGTCCCCGGCGATCGGAGAGTGCAACAAGCTACTACGTCGCGAGGCGGTGATCGCTCCAGGCGTACGACTGCGCAGCGGGCAGCGCTCGAGCAACAAGATTTCGGGGGCAAAGGGGCGGAACGCACGGAGCCCCATCGCCCACAGTACGACCACAACCAGCCAAAAGACTTCGCGGCCCGGCGCGAAGTCGCCGCCCCAGTTGGTGGCTAAGACCGCCATCGCGACCAACGGTCCTCGCCAAAACCCCAGCACAACCAACACCGGCGCCCACACCTCTCGGCAAGCTTGGATCACGGCGCGCCAAGGCGGTCGCTCTTCAAAGACCGCTTGGCCGATGTAAAACGTGGTGAACATGCCTGCCAACGGTGTCTGCAAAAAAATCAACGCCGCCATCAACCAAACGTAACGGGCACGCTCGTAGTACGTCTGCTCATCGAAGATCCCATCCCGGGCTTCGGTGATCGGAATCAAACCGATCAACAAGAAATTCAGGATCGCCCATGGCAACGCGCCCAACGTGAAACCGACGATCAAGGCGCCGGGATAGCGACGTACCAACAACAGTGACAGGTCGCCGATTTCGGCCAAGCTACGCGCGCGGACTTTGACGTGGGTGCGGTCCAGTTGCATCGCTAGGTGGGCTCCCCGCGAGGAAAGCCGAGCACGACAAAGTAGAACATCAATACGCCTGAAGAACCGATCGCCCAAGCCGCTTTGAGTGGATAAACCAGCGGACTCGGGGAGATAAATCCTTCGGTGAAAGCCGCTAGAAAGAACATGATTGCCGCCGCCACCATGATCGGCACCGCACGCAAGGCATTGATTCGCAGGGAATCGAGCCGCGTCATCCCTTCGGTTCGGAACAGGCCCATTCCCAATCGCAGCCCCGCACCGGCGGACAATGCGATCGCGGTCAGTTCAAACGGACCGTGGGCGGTCACGAAGATGCAAAACGTATCGCCACCCTGCACCCCTTCCCTCGCCATGTACCCGAAACTCGCACCCAACTTGACGGCGTTGTCGCACAAAATAAATAGGCATGGAATCAGCAAGATGCCGAATGCAAAACAGCGCAGCCCGATCCCCGTATTGTGCTTGATGTAAAATCCTGCCATCACGATATAGTGACTGAAGTTGCCATCGAGACCTTGCTGAAAATTGGTCTCCATCTGTTCCAACTGCGCCGCCCCCACCATGTCCTCGGCATAGGTCGGAAACCGCTCTTCGTTGTAAGCCAGAAAAGCCGACAGCGAAAACAGGCCAAAGAACAACACGGCGGCAATCCGGACGCAAGGATCGGAAAAGATCTGCCGCGGTGCGTCGATAAAGATCACGTTGAACCAAGACTGCGGATCAAACCGCTCACTACGATACAACCGGCTGTGTGCGCGTCCCACCAAGCGGTGCAGGTAAGTCACCGTGCCGGGCGGCAACTGGTACGAGTTCGCTAGTGCGAGGTCAGCACAAGCGGCGCGGTACAGGGCACCAAACCGAGCCGCGTCTTCGGGTTTGACAAAGCCATCACACAATCGCTCCAATTCGGTCCATTGCGTACGGCGTTTCTCCACCAAGGTGGCGACATTCACAGCGTCTCTCCCTGATCGGGTGTCTCGGGCGCCGGCGGCTGATCGGCAGACGCAACCGCACGATCAGTGGGCTCCATCGACGGCACGACCGCCGCGGCCCGCGCGGTGCCGCGGGGCTGCATCTCGGCGGGCGGCGCCGCTACGAGCGAGGCACGAGCCATATCCTTTCGCAACGGACTGAACCCCGCCAATGCACCTATTTCGCCCGGCTCTTGATTGTCCGCGGCAAGGAACGTTTGGTAATACAAAGCATACATCAATAAGTCGGGATCAATGTCGGGCCGAAATTCGAAGCGATCGATCAATGGAGTGGTTAGATGACGTGCAACCTCTCGGCGTCGTGGGGGAGTTAGGTACGCCCGCCGCTCGGCATAGGCCGCCAAAGTTCGCGCCATGCTCTGCGTCACTCGATAGTCTCCCGGAATGTAAGCCGCCAACGCGGGAACCCGTGCGTCGTCGACACGAGCCACCGGCAACCGCCAGCTCTTCTCGTCGACCACCACCATCGTCCCCGCGGCTAAATCCCCCAATCGCTGCATGCGACGCGTGAAAATCACCGCCAACAGGCCTATGATAGCCGTTGGAATCATCAACACCGGTGCAATCTCGGATTCGGCTTGCGGCAAGGCTGCATACGGAGCAATGTCGGAAACGCGCAGCAAATTTCGGATCGTGGCCTGCATCCCCGACAACGGCCGCCCATCCACGCTAATGACTCGCAATCCACAAGCCCATTTGCCGATCGTGCGACCGTTAAAGTAGGTCTCGCACAGCGCCCCGTAGAACCACCCGAACACAAACCAGATGATCAACGCCACAAAAACCCACATGGAAACCAGGGTTCCTGACAACGTGGCGGAAAACACCAGCAAACCAAAAAAGACCAACAACACCAGCACTCCGGTATAAAGTGCCACGTCCAATGCGTATGCGGGCAGCCGCCGAAATGGTCCCGCCAACTGATATTCGAACGCGATATTCTCCGGCGTTACGACTTCGGTCGTCGTATCGAGCGGCGTCGCGTCTGCCATGAAGCTAGTTGCCAGGGTGCGAGGAAAAGGTTAACGCAGAGCACCCCAATGGCTTAAAAAGCCCCGAGTACTCTGACTGATTATCTACCCTGCTGGGGGTGACGGCAAGCAGGCCCACACCGCGATGAAAGCAGGATATAATCCTTCGCTCTGTCGCCGTTCCTTCGCTCTGTCGCCGTAACGAACGGTCGTTTCACGCCGTTCCGTAATCACTACAATACCACGTGCGGACGCTCCTGCGACTCCCCGACTACCCCGCCCCGCCCCCTTCCGTGTTCTGCAAAGGTTCCTTTCCATGAAGCCACTCGGCGTGCCGCATCGACTGCGGTTTTTGTTGCGATCTTCCGTGATCGGTTGTTTCCTGTTCCTGACGGTCGCTACCCAGAACCATGGTTCGGCTCAGACGTTCGACAACCCCGATGCCGCGGCAGCGAACGAGGACTTCGCGGTGCAGGGCGAGTACGCGGGCAATCAACGAGGCTTGCAGGTCGTCGCACGAGGATCGGGCGAGTTCGAAATCGTCATCTTCGAGGGCGGTTTGCCAGGTGCGGGCTGGGATCGCGTCAATCCTCGGCGTATCGATGGAGATGCCGACACGGTGGCTGATCTGGTCGAATCGATGGAGCTGAAGAAGGTCGAACGGACCAGTCCGACTCTCGGCGCAGCGCCGCCGGAGGATGCTGTGGTGCTATTCGATGGCACCGCTGCCAGCCTGAACGATCACTGGAAACCTGGCGCAAAGATCACTGCCGATGGTCTACTGCAGCAAGGCGCAACGTCGACCGATACGTTTCACGATTACACCCTGCACGCCGAGTTTCGCACGCCGTTTATGCCAGCAGCCCGCGGTCAAGGTCGCGGCAACAGCGGCATCTATCATCAAGGCCGCTACGAGACCCAGGTGCTCGATTCGTTTGGTTTGAAAGGGGAAAACAATGAGTCCGGCGGGATCTATACTGTCCGCGCTCCCGACTTGAACATGTGCTTGCCCCCGTTGCAGTGGCAAACCTACGATGTCGACTTCACCGCGCCGCGGTTCGATGACAGCGGCAAGAAAATCTCCGATGCACGGCTCACCGTGCGGCTGAACGGCGTTGTGGTTCAACCCGATGTGGCGGCACCCCGTACGACGACCGCCGCGCCGCTGCGGGAATCGGCTCAGCCCGGGCCGATCTATATCCAAGACCACGGCAATCCGGTTCGCTACCGAAACATTTGGGTCCTTCCTCGCGACGCAGAAAAAGAAGCTCGCCGGCCGCGGGTGCCCGGTTTTGAGCGGCTCTATGCAGCGGGTACCGGGGATGCCGTCGAAGCCGGCCACTTGCTGATTTCGTCGCTCGCTTGCAACGCCTGCCATGCGGGAGATTCCGCATTGCCTACCAAACAAGGCCCCAACTTGACCAATGTGGCGACTCGGGTTCGTGCCGATCACCTACTGGCTATGATCGCGGATCCGCACCGCACCAAGCCCGGCACAACCATGCCAGATCCTTGGTCAGGAACCTCGGAGGCCGATCAAGATCGCTTGTCGCGTGCCATCGCCAGCTACCTCAAAGGCAACGCTTCGGTGAACGATCGACCGGGTGACACCAAAGCCGCCCAGCGCGGCGACGCGCTCTATCACTCCATCGGCTGTGTCGCCTGCCACGATTCCATGCAGGACAAAGCTCCCAAACTGGCCACCTCCGTGCCGCTGGGTAACCTCTCGCAAAAATACACGCTCGATTCGCTGACGCAGTTCTTGCTCGATCCTCACGCCGTCCGCGCCGGAGGCCGCATGCCCAAACTGGTCGCCGACGGCGCCGAAGCTCGCGACGTGGCTTGTTATCTGCTGCGCGATATCGTTTTGGTCCCCGGTGGCGAAAGCTTCACCTATAAGCTTTACAAAGGCAGTTGGGACAAACTGCCCGTGTTTGCCGACCTCGAGCCTGCCGAATCGGGAATGGCGAAAAGCCTCGACGTGATGGCCTACGGCTTGAAGGAAAACTTTGGCTTGGTTTTTGAAACCTATCTGCCGGTCTCCACTCCGGGAGAATTCACCTTCACCATCGGTAGCGACGACGGCAGTCGCTTGCTGGTCAATGACAAGGCGGTCGTCACGCACGATGGGATCCACCCCCACTCCAATCGATCGGGCAAGGTCAAGCTGCCTGCGGGAACGCATAAACTGACGATCGAGTATTTCGAGAAAACGGGCGAGGAGTCGCTGGCTGTCAGCGTGGACGGGCCCGACATGGGCGGTGCCGAATTGTCGGCTCTGGTTACCAGCGACCCAGAAGGCAAGAAGCAACTGGAACTGGTGCCTTCGACGTTCGTCGCCGATGCGTCGTTGATGGCTGAGGGTGCAGCGGCCTTTGCCTCGCAAGGCTGCGTGAATTGTCACCAACTCGATCGTGATGGTGCCGCGCCGAAAACGATGCACAAGCCGCTCGTAGAACTCGCCAGCGTCGCCACTCAAGGCTGCTTGTCCGAATCGCCAGCCGAGGGACTGCCTAACTACGAACTCTCGCCGACGCAGCGTTCCGCGATCGTCGCGGCATTGACCGCAGCTGATCAAGTAATCCCACCAGCCACGCAGACGCGGTTGACGCTCGCTGCGATGAACTGCGTCGCCTGTCACGAACGTGATGGAGTCGGCGGCCCTGAAACGGTTCGCGAGGCTTGGTTCCAAACGACGACTCCTGAAATGGGGAATGAAGGCCGCTTGCCGCCGACCCTCACCGGCGCGGGCGACAAGCTGAACGATGCTTACGTCGCTTTGATCTTGGATAACGGTGCCAACGAACGGCCTTACATGAAAACCCGTATGCCAGCGTTTCGCTACGAACCGCTCAAGGCACTGCATGCCCACATCAATGATCTTGATCGCCGCACCGAAGTCACTATCCCTGACGACGCAAAATCGCCTACGTTAACGATCTCCAACGGAAGAAAATTGATCGGCGAGAAAGGCCTCTCCTGCGTTAAGTGCCACACTTACGATGGCGTTGGTGTCGAGGGCATCCGGGCTCTCGACGCGCTCAAGATGCCCCAGCGATTGCGTGAGGACTGGTTCCATCGCTACTTGATGGACCCGCAAAAGTATCGTCCGGGCACGCGCATGCCGGTCAGCTTTGTCGATGGCAAATCGGCGATCACCGATATCTACGACGGCGATCCGGCTCGTCAGATCGACGCGATGTGGAAATACTTGTCGGCGGAAAAACCCAAGCCGCCGCAAGGTTTGATTCAGGGGGCCATCGTCCTGACGCCGCAAAAGCGACCGATCATCTACCGTAACTTCCTGACCGATGTCAGCCCGCGGGGAATCGCTGTCGGCTACCCAGAAGGTGTCAACATGGCCTGGGATGCCCACACGATGGGGCTGGTCAAAATGTGGCAAAACGATTTTATCGATGCGAGTAAGCATTGGGTGGGGCGCGGTCCAGGTAACCAAGCTCCGCTCGGTGACGCGGTGGTGTTCGTCGATCGGCACTCGCCGTTCGCGGTGCTCCCTACGGCCGATGCACCATGGCCCAAACAGCCGGCTCGCGAGCAAGGTGCCAAGTTCCTCGGCTACCGGCTGAATGAACTCGGTCAGCCGATCTTCCGGTACGCGATCGCTGGTAACGCGATCGAGGAGTTCTGCCAACCGCTCGGTGGCCAGCCCCAGCAGCGCGGCTTTCAGCGCACCTGGACCGTTACCGCCGATCAACCAACCAACGACCGCACCCTGCGACTCGCTGCCGGTCAAATCGCTCCCCAGCCCGATGGCAGTTACCGCGTCAGTGGTGGCCCGCTTGTCACCGTGGCAGGAGATACCAAACCGAAGCTGGTGGATGTCGATGGAGGCCAAGAGTTGCGATGGAATCTACCCAAAGCCAACAACGTCACCGTCTCCGCAACCTTCCAGTGGTAAGCAACTCGCACCCGCCTGTTTCATCTAACTCTCTCCTCCGAAACACGTTCAATCCCATGTCCGCAATCAAAGTCAAAACCTTGCGATCCTTTCTGCTCGTCGCCTGCATGGCTGCATCGTCGGTTGGGTCGGCCCTGCTTGCCGCCGATCCGACAGAGAACGACTACTACACGATCACGCCGCTGGAAGTGCCCGCCGACGTGGTCTTGGAAGTCGGTGGTTTTCAAATGATGCCCGACGGTCGCTTGGCGATTTCTTCACGTCGTGGCGAAATCTGGATGGTCGATCAACCGCTCGCCAAAACCGTTCCCGCGAAGAATTTCAAACGCTTCGCACACGGTCTGCATGAACCGCTCAGCCTGGACTACGAAGACGGCTGGCTGGTTGTGACCCAACGCCCCGAGATGACGCGGGTCAAGGATAGCGATGGAGACGGGGTCGCTGACCTCTTTGAAACGATCAACGACGAATGGGGTATCAGTGGTGATTATCACGAATACGCGTTTGGCTCCAAAGCCGACGCGGAAGGAAACCGCTGGGTGGTGCTCTGCCTGACCGGTTCTTTCAGCAGTCAAGTTCCCTATCGAGGCTGGTGCGTTCGCATCACTCCGGATGGCAAAATGATCCCGACAACCAGTGGCGTGCGGTCGCCCGGGGGTATCGGACGCAATGCGGTGGGAGACATCTTTTACACCGACAACCAAGGACCCTGGAACGGTGCGTGCGGGCTGAAGCATCTGATCCCGGGCAAGTTCGTTGGTCATCCCGGTGGCTTCAAATGGTACGAGTTGGCTGAGGCAACGATGGGCAAGCAACCGCAGACGCCGCTGTCCGATAGTCGCATCATGACCGAAGCTAAAAAGATTGCCGAACTGGAACCGCCCGCAATCTTGTTTCCCTATCCAGAAATGGGCCAGTCCTCATCGGGTATCTCCTGCGATGTGACCGGTGGCAAGTTCGGGCCTTTCGAAGGCCAACTGTTTGTCGCCGATCAAGGTCACAGCACGATCATGCGTGTCTTCCTGGAAAAGGTCCAAGGCCACTACCAAGGCGCGGTCTTTCCCTTCCGCTCGGGCTTCGGTTCGGGCAATGTCGGCGTGGAGTTGACCGAATCGGGTGCGATGTTTGTTGGCGGAACCAATCGTGGCTGGGGCTCGCGCGGCCGCCAACCGTTCGCCGTGGAACGACTCGATTGGACAGGGAAACTTCCGTTCGAGATCCACGAAATGCACGCCGTGCCGGGAGGCTTCCAACTCGACTTTACCCAGCCCGTAACGGCGGACTCAGCAACCGACCTGGCCAGCTACGAGATCTCGACCTACACCTATATCTACCGCGAACAATACGGCAGCCCCGCGGTCGACAAGACCACGCCGACCATCAAGTCGGCCACCGTCAGCAACAACGGCACTTCCGTCACGTTGCAGGTCGAAGGCCTGCAAGAAGGCCACGTGCACGACCTGAATTGCAAGGGAATCCGCAACGCGGATGGCCAACCCTTGTTGCACAGCAAAGCCTACTACACGCTGAATTATCTGCCGTAGCAACCGCCGCTACGATCGAAGTTTCGACTGTCCTCTCGTTTTAAGCGTCGCCAATGTTCCGACCGCCGCTGTTGCTTTCGCTGCTTGCTCCGGTTGGTGCGGTCTGGATTCTGCTCTTCAATTCGCTTGGAGCCGATCCATGGCTGGCGGAATTCGGGCGGTTGCTCGATCCGGAATATTCGGCGGGTTTTCCCAGCAAGCATGCTGTCGGCGGAATCGGCTGGCTGTTGGTTGGTTTAGGTGTCTTGAATTCGGCGCTGATTCGAGAGCCTGCTGCCGCAAGTGCAAAGGTGGTGCGTCTCTTGGCGGCCGTTGCGTTCTTAATCGCGGGGGTTTCCATTGGGGTCGGTGCGTGGCGACTGAACGCTAGTTTTACCCTTCTGGCAACGGCCGCGGTCATGGAGCCCGCGGTATTTCAACAAGGCGTTGCGACGGCGAAGCTCTGGCTGATGTTTGGATGGTCTTGCGTCGTCGGTGGTGCGATTCTGATGTTTGTCGCGGACTATCTTTCGATGGCAACACGTTCGGCCGCGACAAGGTTTTCTTTTCTATCGCTCAGCTCCTTCGTGGCTGCCTGCTGCTGCCTGATTTTCCTGCTGGCCGGTTTCTGGAGTGAAATTTCGACCCTGCAGCTAACCAACGCCGTTGCTCAGCCACCGATCGAGCCAGCACGCTTGGCAGGCGGCGCAATCGGGCTGATTCGATCCGAACTGTTGACTGCGATAGGGATATTCGCGGGCGGCTGCGCTCTCGGGTTATCGGGCGGTCCATCGGTCTCGAACATCGTTTCAGTGCAGCGAAATGACGATGCGGTCGAGATGTCTGGCTCTCCATCCGCGACCGAGAACTGTTGAACGCGGGGTGGTGATGAGTTTACTGCACGGTTCCAGTCGTCCCGCCGAGGACTGTGGTCCGCCACACCACCACCCCCTCAGCGTTGACTCGCAGCCACAATGGAACGTCCGCTCCTTTGTCCGACTAGATGTGCGTTGTATCCCCCCATGCCCAGTCCACAGCCTCGATTCACCCGCGCCGAACTCGACCGCATCATCATGATGGCGTGGGAGGATCGCACCAGCTTCGACGCGATCGGCCTCCAGTTTGGCTTAACGCCCGGTGAAGTGATCAAACTAATGCGTCGCGAAATGACTGCGAACTCGTTCAAAATGTGGCGCAAGAGAACGCATGGTCGAGCGACCAAACACGAATCCCGCTTTGCCGCTGCCAACCCTGGCGGTCAAACCCGGCGTTTCCGAGCCCCTTCGCAGCGCGGCTGAAAACATCCTGTTCTCAAACGCGATCACAAGCCGTGCCCCAGACACCCGCGGCAAGTGGGGAACGGCAGCCAGGATTCTCCTGCAGGCCGGCAACCGCTAGTCTGCATCTTTGCAGCGGCGCGATTGTGCACCATTCAGCTACCTCGCCAACTCGCTGCCTTCCGCTTCGCTTCCCTTGCACCGGACACGATCTATGTGGGTACATGCCGCTTGCTCGCTCGAATTCAAGATTCCGGTTCCCACGCCCTTCTTGCTAATGCTGCGTCCTCGCAGTGGCGTCCAGCAGTGGATCGCGCGCGAACAGTACGCTTTGATACCGAGCGTCCCGGCGGTGGAGTTCACCGACCCGTTTGGTAATCTATGTCAGCGTTTAGTCGCACCGCAGGGTTCTTTCTCCATCCGTACCTCCGCAGACATCGAAGCCGCGGAAGCCGCAGATGCTGCGCCAGGCGCCCCCTTTGTCGAAGTGCAACAACTGCCGATCGAAACACTGCCGTTCCTGCTTCCCAGTCGGTACTGTGAATCCGATCGCTTCAGCGAAATGGCGTCGTCGATCGTCGCCGGCTGGGCACCGGGCTATGACCAATGCACCGCGATCGTCGATTACATTCGCAGCCAATTGCAATACGTCCCCGGTAGTGGCGAGCAGATTATCAGCGCGGGCGAAGTCAACCAGAAGTCTCAGGCCGTCTGTCGCGACTTGGCCCACCTGGGGATCGCGCTTTGTCGCGCCCTTTGCATTCCTGCTCGAATGGTGGTCGGCTACCTCGCGACGCTTCAGCCGATGGACTTGCATGCCTGGTTCGAAGCCTACGTCGGTGGGCGTTGGTACACCTTTGATCCCACTCAAGACACCTTACATGGTGCCCGTGTCGCCATCGCCTACGGTCGCGATGCCGCCGATGTCGCAGTCTACAACCAGTTCGGCGATCCAGTGGAGTTACTCCAAATGCTTGTCACCGTCGATCAGCTCTCCGCACCACCCTATTGAGACAACGAACCACAGAACAACGCAGAAGCGGGCGCCTTCACGCCACGAAAACCATCTCGCCCCGGCGCTGCAATTATGGCCGGCAATACGCCCGATTTGGTTCCAGCTCACACGCCTCGCGCGAGCGTTCGTCTTAATGGCAAACAAAGTCCGTTCAGACCACCGCCTACGGACTGGTCCGCTTGCCACTGAACCGCAGCCCGGCCTGCTCCAACGTCAACGCCTGCGTTTTTCCCTCTTTCGCTTCGCCAAAGACGATCGCCGCCGGCACAATCTTGTAAGCAAACTCGGTTTCGGATGTCGCAAAGATCGGCAATGAAGGTTGATTTCCCAGCTTTGCCATTAAACCGTCATCCACACGTTCGACCACCATCACGCCCAAGCCCTTCAGTTGATAGCTGCCGACGTGGCGATCGAGCACTTCCGCAGTCAGCTTCACCAGCTCGAGATCGGGCAAGCGGGCAGCCCGGAATGTGGTTCCGTTTTGCGTATGCTTTGCCGCCACCGTCTTGTTTTGCTCATCCTGCAAAAACTCGACCTGCGCATCGACCACTTTCCAGAAAAACCTTGTCGGACTCATCGGATAGATCGCGTGCCGTGGTTGCCCCGTCAACTGCGCATACAGTTGGCCCTCTTCCAACGTGACTTCCATCACAGCCGATTGATAGTCGTATCGACCAACATATTCTTGCAGAACTTTCTCCGTCACCGACGCGTCGACGACGTATTCGGGAACAGGATCCATTTTGTCGCCGAACAGCATTTCAGCGATCTGCTCGGAAAGCTTTCCGGTTGAGATGGCAAATGGCATCGCGTTGTGCAGCGTCACAATGCTGAGGTCGACACTGGGGTAATAAGCGAGGTGGCTTGAAAATCCATTCAGCCCACCGCCGTGAGAGATCCGAGCGAGCCCGCGCTGGTCATCGATAAACCAACCGTAACCGTAACGCGTGTTCTCCGAACCGATCATGTTTGGCTTCCATGCCGCCCGCACCGATTCCTGATTCAAGACCTTGCCGGCATGAAAAGCTCGCATCCAGGTCTCCAAATCGGCAGCCGTTGAATACAAGGCGCCGGCACCTCCGGCTTGAGACATATCCCAATTCAACGCCTTCTCATAACCGTTCCCGGTGAACGTGTACCCGTAAGCTTCATGCTTGATGATTTCGTTTGCCCGATGAACACCGGTATCGCTCATCTTCAACGGCGCGAAGAACGCCTCTTCAAGGTAAGTTTCAAAAGATTTCCCAGAAAGCTTGGCGACGATCTGCCCCAACAAAAAGTAACCCGAGTTGTTGTAGGCAAACTTGCTCCCGGGATCGAACTCCAACGGCAGATCTTTGAACCTCGCGATCAGTTCTTCAGCAGAAACGGCAAGCTGAACCGTCGCAAGGAACTCGGGCGAATTGGTATACGACGGAATCCCCGAGGTATGATTCAGCAACTGCTCCATCGTGATTCGGTCTCCGTTGGGAAATTCCGGAAGCACGCTGGAGAGGCTATCCGAAACGCTCAGCTTCCCTTCTTCTTGAAGCTTCAGAATGGCTGCAGCCGTAATGTTCTTGGTGATCGAGCCGATGCGAAACTTGGTCTGCGGTGTGACCGGTACAGCATGAGCCAAATCTGCCAAGCCATACCCTTCGTCGATCAATAACTCGTCGCCCACACTCACCCGCAACGCTAAACCGGGCCCCTCCACGGACATCCGTTCGGCGACCAACGCTCGCACAGCATCCGCTTTGGTCGCCAGGGTTGCCTCTTCGCTTCGTCCCGGCGCCGCTGTGATAAGAAACAATAAACCAAGGGTGCACAGCATCCTGAGAACTGGTTTCGATCGTCGCTGCAAGTCGTGGCCAAACATCCGAATGCCTCCTTTACGAACAAGCGTGATGTACTCTCCAACAAGACCTAAATGATAACCATTCATGGCCCGATCTCCGCCTCTATCGCCAAATCTCTAAAAAAGACCCCCGTCCCCTTTTTTGTGGTACCAGCGGTTTAGGGTTTGGGGTGGGATGCCCAGGTGGTAGGCAGTCAGGCAGGTTAGGTTGGTGAGCGTGGTTCGGAAAATGCCTAGCTTGTCCCAGCGGCGGGCCGAGGTTTGAATGCTCGACCGAGCTTGACCGATGGTGCCTTCCCGACGGAGCCTGCGGCAAAGCTCGACGTCTTCCATCAAGGGCCAATTGGGAAACCCGCCGATGCGGTAAAAACGTTCGGCACCCACAAAGATTGCTTGATCGCCATATGGCAGTTGAAGCAGTCGGGAGCGCAGGTTGACCGCCTTTTCGATCCATCGCAATCCGAATCGATGACTGTCGATCTCCAACCGAAAGGCTCCGGCAATGGCACCCCTTTCCAGCACGCGCCGCACCTGTCGCGGAAAGTCTTCTGGCAACCGCGAATCGGCATGCAAAAACAGCAACACGTCACCACTGGCCAGTGCCGCGCCTGCGTTCATCTGACGGCCTCGGCCTCGACCAGCACGGAAAACTTTAGCTTCAACGAGCCCCGCTTTCATACGCTCCGCTACCAAACGACTAGCGATGCCCACGGTATCATCCTCGCTGCCACCATCGGCGACAATCACTTCGACATCGTCAATGCATAACAGTGGTTCAAGGGTCGCCGCGATCTGTGAAGCTTCGTTGAATGTCGGCACGACGATGGAGATCCGACCCAAACGTGCCGGAGGCAACACGTTGGCGAAATCGTCGCCCAGACGTCGCAGCACCAACAAGTCCTCGGGCTCGTCGACGTCACTCAACGCGGGCAGCCGTTTCATGGTCAAGCCGGCTGCGTTCGTTTTTTCAATCGTCTGTGCGAGCACGTGCTCCGTCCCCCAGTCGACATCGCTGAACAACGTAGGGGCCGCGGCCCGAAGGCCGATCAGGTAGTATCCACCATCGAGCGCCGGGCCGATTACCACGTCGGCTTCGGTTAACGCTGCCTGCGCCTGACTCAAAATCTGACAGTTCAGATCGGGGCAGTCCGAACCGATTACCAGCACGCTCTCCGCTCCTTCGGCAAAGGCGGTCTGACAGGCTTTCTCAAGTCGCTGCCCTAAATCTCCTTCATCTTGACGCCGATACTGAGCTGTGTTTCCGAACAGCGCTTCCATCAATGGTCGATCGCCACCGGCAAAGCGAACTTCTATATCGCAGTGGGCCTCCCCGCCGTGCCGAAGTGCGGTCTCGAGCGTTCGCTTCGTCAACTGAGTCTGCACCTCTGCCGCACGCTCAGGTCCGAGGGCTGGAATCAAACGCGTTTTTGTTACGCCGGCTTCGGGATAACGAGTAAAGACAATCACGCGGTGCGGTTGTGCAAAGGAAGGCCGCTGCCGCTGCGGCAAGGCATGTTCTATCGGGCTCATCGGCGCATTCCTAACCGGCTTTTCCGTTTACGTAGGCGATCGTCAAAGGTTGTTCAGGAGCATCGAAGATCCGTTGGCCGCTACCATGTTCAATCAGCGAACCCGCCCCACCAGCGGCCCAGAAAAAGGCGGCGTAGTCGGCAATCCGGCGAGCCTGCTGCAGGTTGTGCGTCACGACGACAATCGTATATCGGCCGCGAAAACTGGTCAGCAATTCTTCGACAACCCTGCTGGCAATCGGATCGAGCGCACTGCAAGGTTCGTCGAGCAGCAACACTTCGGGTCGCAAGGCAATCGCACGGGCGATACAGAGCCGTTGCTGTTGGCCACCGGAGAGTGACAAGGCCGACGCGTCGAGCCGATCTTTGACTTCTTCCCACAATCCAACCTCACGCAACACCGTTTCCACAATGGCAGTCCGTTCCTGTCGGCTGCGAACGCCATGCTCTTTTAACGGCATCTCGATGTTTTTTCGGATCGACAGCGGAAATGGGTTGGGCTTTTGGAAAATCATGCCGACGTTGCGTCGCAGGGACGTCACGTCTTTCGTCGCTCGTACATCGAGTGACCCGATGGTAATGCGACCTGCCACGCGACAGCCAGGGATCAAGTCGGTCAGCCGATTCAAGCTGCTCAGGAAAGTCGTTTTGCCGCAGCCCGACGGTCCGATCAGCGCCGTTACGCATCCGCGGTGAATGGTCAAAGAGACTCCCGCCAACACCTGTTTGGAACCGTAATAAACCGCCAAGTCCTGCACATCGATCCATGGTTGTGGAACACAGCACGGCGGTCCCGCTTCGACCGGACCTAGGGTGGCTCCCGCTTCCGGTTCATCAGGCACTTCGGATTTTTCGGCGTTCATCGTTTCAGCTTAGGAGGTGGAAGCAGTGTGTCGCAAGTAACGCTGCCCGACATAGCTGACGATGATGTTGATCACCAGCAACATCAGAATCAAAATCAATGCCGCACCGTAGGCTTGCTGATCGCCTCCGGCAACATTCATGGAAAGATCAAAAATGTGCACCGACAACACGCGGCCTGAATCGAATAGCGAGCCCGGCATGCGATCGACGTAGCCGCTGGTGAAAATCAATGCCGCCGTCTCGGCGAGTGCTCGGCCAATCCCTAGCACCAACCCGACAACGATGCCTGGGACCGCGGCGGGCAAAACCAATCGCCACAAGGTCATCGTACGTGAGATCCCCAGTGCCGCGGCGCCGCTGCGATACTCTCTCGGCACGGCACGAATTCCCTCTTCCGTTGCCCGAATTAAAATTGGCAACACCATACAGGCCAGCGTCAGCCCACCGGAAAGAATCGAGAAACCAAGCCCCAGGGTGATGCAAAAGAATGCGTTACCGAACAGTCCAAACACGATCGACGGCACGCCTGCCAAGACATCCAAGCTGCGCCGCACCAAACGTGCAAACCAGTTCTCCGTCTGAGTCACCTCGGCTAACAGGACCGCCGTGCCAACTCCCAACGGAACCGCTGCCACAATCGCAACACCCAGCACAAGCAATGTCGAAACGATGATCGGCGCGATGCCTCCCTCGCGACCGGCATTCCGCGGCGACTCCGTCAAAAAGGTCCATGACAGCGACGGCAATCCTTGCACCACAATGTCGGCAATGATCCATAAAAACAGACCGCTCACGATCGCTGCAACCGACCAGACAGCAGTGGCCAGCAGCAATCCTGGGATCGTAGTCAGAGCCGACGCCGCGCCGAATTGTGGACGAGCGGACAGTCCGGATAGGTCCAATCCGTCCTTCGAACGCGCCTCAGGGGAGTTGCTGTCAGGCACGTGCGCCTCCTCGGCCAAGCCGGTCCGCGGCAGCGACTAATACGATCACCATCCCCATCAACAACAGGCCACAGACGAATAAGGCACCGCGATGATCGCCCATTGCGTACGCCATCTCCAGCGCAATGTTGGCGGTGATCGTGCGGACCGGTTGGAACAAGCTGTCAGGAGTCTGCACGACGTTGCCGGCAACCATCAGGACCGCCATCGTTTCTCCGATCGCTCGTCCCGTGCCGAGAATGATCGCAGTGAACAATCCCGATCGACTTGCCGGCAGGGCGACGCTGAGGATGAACCGCGGCCGCGACAATCCGAGCGCGGCAGCGGCATGAAGATGCTCGATCGGCAAACTCTGAAAGGCGGCGCTGGCGAACAAACCGATCGTGGGAACGATCATCATCGACAACACAATCACCGCCGCCAACAGACTCGGGCCAGGAGGTTGCCACTGCGCAATTAACGGCACCAGCACGGTCAGGCCCCACAACCCATAGACGACCGAAGGAATCCCCGCCAGCAATTCAATGATCTTTGCAAAAACGACCCCCAGCCACCGCGGAGCGTAGTAGTGCGAAAAGATCGCCGCTGCGATTCCCACCGGAGCGGCCACCAACACCGCACCGGCCGTCGTCAATAGTGTCGCGACGATCATCGGCACGAGATTAAACTGTCCGCCTTCGGCGCCGGAACTCGGATGCCAAGTTGCATCCCCCAAGAAGCGATCGATCCCGACACGGCTGATTGTGGGCAACGATTCGCGCAACAGAAAGCCAAGGATCATCAGCACGACGCTCGCGGTCAACACGCCACAGCCACGCAGTCCCCAGGTGAGCAAAAAATCACGGCGCGACGGGAACAAAATACTGCTCCTTGATCGTCGAGTGCATTGCGGCCGAACGTGCGAATTGGATCAGCTCGCCAGCGATTCCCACCGGCACCGAGGCCCCCTCGGGCAGCGAAGAACTTGCCCTGGGGAAGACGAGGTTCAAGGGGCGCGAGAGCGGAAAGCTGCCGTTTTGAACGTTCTCTATCGAAGCTGTCACGCCACCAAGCGGTAGCAGCCGAATCGGCACTCCAGCAGCGGCATCGTATTCGGCCGTCCCGATCGATACATAACCAATCGCGTCCACACTACCGGCAACCGTTTTCACACCTTGCTCGTTATCACCGATCACCACATCGGGCACGATGTCGCGATTCTCCAAGCCAAAGTGCTTGACGAATAGTTCCAGCGTCGATCGGCCTTCGGCTTTGTGGACCACGGTGATCGGTGCATCGTTTCCGCCAACTTCTTTCCAGTTCTCGATCGAGCCCCGATAAATCCCCACGATCTGCTCGTCACTCAGCGAAGCAATCGGATTATCGCGGTGGACGATCATTGCGATCCCGTCTCGGGCAATCGTAATGGCGATCAAGTCCTGTTCATCGGGCTTCAGGGCTCGCGAGACCATGCCGATATCCGCCAAACCGCGACGGGCGTCGGCCACCCCGCGCGACGAGCCACCACTTTGAACATCGACGCGCGTGCCGGGCTGCGTCTGCTCGAATCGCTTACCAATTTCGCTCATCAATGGCGCCACGGTGCTGGAACCGGTCAACACCAATTCTCGGTCCGCCCCCCCGGAGCTTCTTAAGCCACAGCCCACCACCAGTCCAAGGCCAGCGACAACGCCGATCAAACCGAGCGGCAACATGGTCAATCGCCAACGCGAAAGCACACAAAAAAATCGACCGCAAAATGGTGGCTGGCTATTCATGGTGTTGCTCCCGAAGCATCGATGTCGAGGACACGCCCCGCTGCCAAAGGACGCAAAAGCCGCAAGTCGCATTGTATCGCAAGCCGACGAACATGACGAACATGCGATTCCCGGAAGGAAACCAATGGGATTGGACGCCGCCATACGCAAAACGATTGCCGCGGTTGCCTGCGAGCAACAACGGAATGCCGCGTGGACGAAATGTCCTTACATCCGACTTGCGCCCAGCATGGAAAATACTCGCCGACGGTCCGCCCCGAATAGAAGACGGGCCGTTGTGCAAAACCTAACAACAAAAATCAGCGATAACCAAGAAACTGTTGTCACGCGGTCGGCAACAGATCCATCGCCTGCGGCCGTAGAGTCCAAGTTAAGTGCGGTCGCCACGTCCGAAGGTATGGGGCACTACTTCCGGACGTGACGAAACCGCACCGCAACGGGATGCGAAGTATTGCTTGACTTGGTCGACAAGCAGGTACTCAGGAGTCATCCGGTAAATGAGCCGCCTTGGCGATAGCAGCGGTTCCTGCGTTCAACCGGAGCTAGCGCCAAACGGCTAAGCAGAGTTCTGTGGAATGATTCCTGCTAACCTGCCTAGAGCGAGCTCCTAACGTGTGCCCGAACCACCGGACATCGGCGCATTGCGGCTTCCCGAACCGCTCGGTGCGGAGTAACTGGGCGTTGGAGAGGGATAATTCGGCACGGCTTGCCTGGTACCCGACCCTTGGTGGCTAGGCTGGCCATAGACAGGCGCGTCGGAATAGCTGGACGCTGCGTGGCCGGCTGACGGCGCGTGGCAACTGCCGTTGGAACAAGAACCGCTGGAGCAGTGTCCTGGGTGGCGACACCCCGCCGTTGCAAACAAGCCGACCACAGCGGCGGCGAAGAAAGTCGATTGATAGAGCCTTGTTCTCAACATGGGTGTCCTTACTCATTTTTTAGTTGGACCGATTCGGGGAGAAACATCCCATGTCTCATCGGCGGTTTGCCGCCCGCCGTCTGGTGAGCTGTCTCACAAAGCAAAACCCTTTTTTCCGAATCGCTGTCGCAACGTCCTGAGATCATCCATCGTGGGCCCACGTCACGCCCCCTGGTAAAATCAATCGATCTGCGGCTCTACTTGCCCACGTTCCAACGCTGCAGAAAGCCGAGCACCCGTTTGCTGGTGGGCGTCAGCCGAGTGCGATTGAATTGGTCGCCCAGTTTGCGGATCGCTTCGGCTTGCGTGGGATAGGGATGGATGGTGGCACCGATCTTGGCCAGCCCAATTCCTTGCGTGATCGCCATGGTGAGCTGCGGAATCATGTCACCGGCGTGCTGGGCGACGATCGTCGCTCCGAGGATCGTATCGGTCCCTGCCTTGGTGACCACTTTTACAAAACCATCCTCTTCGCCTTCCAAAATTGCACG
This sequence comes from uncultured Pirellulaceae bacterium, assembly GCA_964477385.1. Lineage (GTDB taxonomy): Bacteria > Planctomycetota > Planctomycetia > Pirellulales > Pirellulaceae > Roseimaritima. Next base: position 3,734 of record CAYZHQ010000043.1, on the reverse strand, counting down.
GTCGACATCGCTGAAGTGCTGGATGTACGTGTCGATTGCGATGCCTTGCTCCTTTGCATCGTGTTCATACAGCCCCACGTGGGCAATCTCCGGCGAGGTATAAGTGGCCCAAGGAATGACTAAGTCACTCATCTTTTTTTTGCCGAACGGCCCGACTGCGAATAACGCGTTCTGGATCACGATCCGCGCCATAAAGTCGGCCGCGTGGGTAAACTGATACTTGGAACAAATATCTCCGGCGGCGTAAATTTTGGGGTTAGTCGTCTGCATCCAGTCGTTTACTTTCACCCCCTGTTTATCAAAGTCGACTCCTACGGCATCTAGATTCAGGTGCTCGACATTCGGCGCGCGACCAACGGCGACCAGCAATTGATCCACCGGCTCGTCATACTGTCTTCCCTGCGATTCGACCGTCAATCGAATTCCGTTCTCGTTCTTGATCCGAAGTTCTCGACCGCAGCACAGCAGTCGAACGCCGTCGCGTTCCATTCGTTTTTGCACGATGCCAGCCGCGTCGCGATCCTCTTTGGTCAAAATGCCATCCGCCGTTTCGACAAGAAACACTTCCGCGCCGAGACTGGCGAACGACTGCGCCATTTCGCACCCAATCGGACCGGCACCGATAATCCCCAACCGTTTTGGCAATTCGGTCAGCGAAAAGAGCGATTCATTCGTCAAGTAATCGACTTCATCGAGCCCCGGAATCGGCGGTGCAGCCGCGCGAGCCCCGGTCGCAATCAGTGCCCGCTTGAAGGTTAACCGTTGACCGCCCACATCGATCGTTTGAGAGTCAATAAAGCGAGCTTGACCGAAAAAAACATCGGCACCCAGGTCACGGAAGCGACCAGCGGAATCGTTGTGACTGATCCTTGCCCGCAGGCGCCGCATGCGCTCCATCACGGCGGCAAAGTCGACTTGCACCCCAGCGGGAACACGTACACCAAAGCCGCCTGCATGTTTGACAGCCGCGGCGTAACGCGCCGAACTGATGACTCCTTTCGATGGCACGCAGCCGACGTTCAAGCAGTCGCCTCCCATCAGTTCGCGTTCAATCAACGCGACGCGAGCCCCCAGTCCCGCCGCGCCGGCTGCGGCAACCAGCCCCGCCGTACCCGCTCCGATCACAACCAAATGGTACGGTAGGCTGGGGTTCGGCGCGTTCCAAATAGGCGGATGAACATTCATCTCCAGACGCTGGTTGTGCTCGTCATGCGGCTGCAACTGGATCAGATCCGCAACGTTGGAGACGGCGCCGGAAGTCTGGAGGCTCATGAAAATTCCTTGCAAACAATTGGAGTGTTTCGTGGTGACCTGGAGTGTCTCGTGGTGGTCGACGATGGTTAACGAGGCCGCTTATTTTGTCGGCTGTTCAGGCTCCAGTCATACGGCAGCCACCGCAGCGCCGGCACGGAACCGGCATCGAAGACCTTGCGCAGCGATGGCGAGTAACGTGCGGCAAACGCGGGCACGCTGCCGGCGGTCTGCTCAAAATCGTCTCCATACCAGTTGTACAATTTTGTCAGTCGCAAGGTTGGTGGATCCCGTGCGAACTGGAACCAAGTCTCGTGCTGATGCACATATTCGGTCTGTTCCCGCAGTTGATCCTCCAGGCGACTGGCATCGTAAGCTTCGTTCCTTAGCGGCGGACAGCCGACCGCGGCACAGACCAACGCAAAGTGTACACGCGGTTCAGCGAAATTCGGCCGAATCTGCTCGTGTTCGATTTGGTTCAAGCTCCACGTTTGGCCGCCAACAATCCACCGCTCCGCATCCCAACGCTGCAACTCGGCGATGTCCATGATGGAGTCAACCGGCCAATGATCCAGAATCAGCTTCAGCGTCGCGGCGTTGTAACCGTTGATCAACAAGGCGAGCTTCTCGTTCCGCCCGAGCTGGTCAAATGGGGCGTCGGCGACGGTGGCGAGATAGTCGTCAAGCTGGTCTTCCTCTCCCTGCAAAGCTGCGTAGTCGACCCAGCCATCTCGATCCACATGCTGTTGCAGTAACTGATTCAGTAAAGCATGGTCGACCTTGCTGCTCGACGTGCTGCCTGCGTACGCTTCCTGCATCTCGACCTGAGGCGGACCGAACAGGCTAGCCAATTTGCTCTCGATGTCGCCGGCGTTCCATCGCACATAAGCCGCTGCGGCCACCAACACGATGGCGACTACGGCCAGCATCACGGTTCGCCGCAGGCTCGGTGCCGGCTTGTCATGCGTCACCTCCTCGACCGTGCTGGTTGCCAAATCGCCTTGATTGGATTCGTCGACTTGTTCCTTTAGTTTGCGGTTCGCCAATCGCGTCACATACACGGTGACCACGACGGTCGCCAGCAAGCCAACCGCCAGCATCGCCCATTCGGCTACCGAACGCTGGCGTTCCCCACCGATCGCGGCTCCGGTGACGTGCCCAATGTAAACGTAGAGAAACGTTCCGGGCAGCATCGCGATCCAACTGGTCACCGCATACGGCCAAAACTTGATCGGCGTCAGCCCATACAAATAGTTCTGCAGGTTGAAAGGGATCGCCGGCGACAAACGCAACAGGCCGACAATCTTCCAACCACCCTCGGCAATCGCGCGGTCGATCGCGCCAAAGTGACGGTTACCTTGCGCCAACTTGGCAACCTTCTCCCGTGCTCCATATCGAGCAATCAAAAACGCCGCACAAGCTCCTAACGTGGAACCAATCGAAACGGTGACGGTGCCGAGGGCCAAGCCGAAAATCGCCCCCGCGACGAAAGTCAAAATCGTCCCAGGCACAAACAGCACCGTGGCGACAACGTACAGCAACGCCAATACAACCGGCCCCCAAACACCCAGCCCACCAATCCAATCTTTCATCGCCGACATCGCTTGATCAAACGGCAGCGAGCGGAGCATCGTCACCAAAGCTCCGACGATCAACAGCATCGAAATGAAGCGGATGATCGACCCCCACTGCAAACCTCGCGACCGTGGCTCCGGTTTGCCAACCGGCGAAGTCGACTCGGTGGCACCCGCTGCGGGCTGTGGGTGCGATTTTTCCATGTCGTTGGCCATTGAACTCACTGCTCGAGGGACGATATCCAGGACGTTTGTTAAGAGAGACGCAGAAGTTACTTATTCCTTGCAACATTTTTCACTGCTCCGACGCTCGTCGTCTCATGAAGCGTGACCAGACGAAGTTAAGCCAGCAAATCAACAAACCGGCTATAAATCTTCGGCTGTGGCACGTCTGTGAGTTGGAGCACAGACGTTCGGGCCAACAATGACGAATCCAGGGACCGAAGGTCGATCGAGTGTAGCCGTGTCGCGCACGTTCCAGCGACGGACGGTCTCTCTTCGAGCGCCAGCCGTAAACGTTTCGTTCTGCTTTCTAAATTGAGAAACCGAGTGATGAACCGCCAAGATAAAAATCCGGAACATGTTTGGCACCCCTGTGCCCCCGGCACCATCGGGCAACTTCATCGCCAGCAGCTAGCCAAGCGGACGCTTCCGGCGGCGATGTGGAGAGGCAGTGCGGTGCTTCTGACGCTGCTGGTGATGGGGTTGGGATGGCATCTTACCGCCAACGTTGGCCCCGCGGCACCGGCAGGCGATCCGCTTGGCGGGGTGACCTGCCAGCAAGTCCAAGACCACCTGCCGAAGTCTAAACTGCAAGTCCTCGAGCCGGCCATGGGGAACGAAAAAGGGTCAGGAGCCGAAAAGGAAGCTTAGGCAAGATTGGGTGGGCGTTCACAAAAAAAGAATGAG
>CAYZHQ010000042.1:40211-43307 GCA_964477385.1 uncultured Pirellulaceae bacterium | reverse complement strand
TCGCTCATGACTTAGCGTACCGGTTCGAGTCCTAGTAATCTGCGGATCAGTCCAATCTGGCCGGCATGGATCTGCTCGTGCAGAGGACAAAACAAGATCGCGCCGAGCTTGTTCGGATAAACCGCATACGGCATCTCGACCACTTCCAGCAAGCCGTCCCCCTTGTCGATCGCTGCCAATTCGGAGAGGGATTGGGCGTGCACATCGGCGAGACGCAAGCGCAGGGCCGCAGGGGACTCGACCGCTTCGCCGGACAATCGAGGCGTGGAACCCCGCCCGAAGGCTTTGCGAAACCGACTGGGGATTCGATCGAGATCTTCGGGTTGGCGGCCGCGTTGGCGAAACATCAATAACCCGTACTGGCTGACCGCCAAGTGTCCGACTTGCCAAGCAATACAAGTCGGCGCTCCGGCGGGCACTTCGTACCATCGCTCGGGAGGCGTTTGATCGAGCAGTTCCAAAGTGTACTGCCGAGCAAATTGAATTTGTCCCATGGCGGTCCGGCACAACAACAGGGCTTCGTCGGCGGACGGCATCGGTAATGGAGGCGTTGCATTCATGGTGCGTAGATTAGCCGATTTCTCGGCCGATGGTGACTCGGCAGGCGATCTTCACCGCGGGCGATCGGCGAGGCCGCCGAAGGACGAACCGGAGACCGCCAAACCGCCCCTCCGACATGATCGCGACGAAACGACGTTACGAATCTTCCCCCCAGCAGCTAGAATAGTCGCATGATCGATTTTTTTTCCGGCATCACGGTTACCTGCTTCGTTACCAGCTACCTGATCGCCCTCGCGCTGGAAGTGACCCGCCCATGGGTCGCCATCCCCACCCGGCGGATGGTGATCCTAGGATTTACGCTGGTCGGTTTGCTGCTGCATTTAGTGTTCTTGGTGCTGCGGGCGCAGCCCACCGTGGGCGGCGATGCCGGTCTATTGGCCACGTGGTACGACTGGTCGCTGCTGCTGGCATGGGGACTAGCGGCCTGTTACCTATTTTTTCTCGTCCGGCGACCCGAAACCACGGTCGGCTATTTTCTCCTACCCCCGGTGCTGGGACTGATCAGCTTGGCCCTGTTGGTTCGTGATTCGACTCCCTTTTCTCGCGAGGAAGCGACCGGGATTTGGCGGAATGTGCATGCCATGGCGATGCTGGTCGGCGCGGTCGCCGTGCTGCTGGGGTTTATCGCCGGCGTGATGTACCTGATTCAGTCATCGCGACTGAAACATAAGCGGACTCACAGTGGCGGCTTTCGCTTGCCAACCTTGGAAGGTCTGCAGAGGCTGAATCGGCAGTGCCTATTTTTTAGCACCACGGCACTGGCGATCGGGCTGATTTCCGGCATCGTGATGAACCTGAATCGTTGGGGCTATGTGGGCTGGACCGAACGTGGCGTGATTTTCTCAGGCCTGCTATTGCTGTGGTTACTGGCCGCGACGGTGTTTGAAGTGGTCTACAAGCCGGCGCGACGAGGACGCAAGGTGGTCTATTTGACGTTGGCGAGTTTCGGGTTCTTGGTGGTCGCCATGGCAGCCGTGCTGACCTCGCCGCATGGGCGGCAAGATGCGCTGCTGCCCGCCGAATCAACGGCTCCCGCATCTTCCTCATCGCTGGACGCATCGCCCGAGACATCCGCATCGCCCGAGGCTGATCCCGAAGCGATCCCCGCGGAGACGCAATCATGAAATTGCGGATGATGGGATGCAATCATCGTCAGGCGGCCGTTGAATTTCGCGAGCAGTTGTCCTTTACTGCTGAACAGGCACGAGTCGCACTGGCGGACTTTCAGCAGCGGTTCCCGACGACGGAACTGGTTCTCCTGAGCACCTGTAACCGAGTGGAACTGTATACCGCCTCGGCGGAAGGTCCGATGCCGGATGAACAGGCAGTCATCGGGTTCCTCGCCAATCAACGCCACCTTTCGGCCGACGGTTTACTCGATCGCTTGATTCACCTCGATGGGGCCGAAGCGATCGAACATCTATTCACCGTCGCGGCCAGCCTGGACAGCATGGTGGTGGGAGAAGCGCAAATCATTTCGCAAGTCAAACAGGCTTACGAGTTGGCTTGTGATTCCGGTTCCACCGGACCGCTCACCCATGCCGCCTTTCAAGCAGCCAATCATGTGGCCAAGCGGGTCGACCGCGAAACAACCATTCACCGGCGACGGGTCAGCGTGCCCAGTGTGGCCGTGGGCGAAGTGGTTCCGGAGTTTTTCGATACGCTGTCCGATAAATGCATCGTATTGATCGGCGCGGGCGAAATGGGAGAAGAAACGCTGCGGTATCTGATCGATGCAGGGGCCAAGAACATCCATGTGGTGAATCGCAGTTCTGCACGCGCTGAAGAAATCGTCGGCCGCTTGGCAGGGACCGCTCGTCCGTGGAGCGACCTCGACCTGTTGCTCACCAGCGCCGACTTGGTGGTCAGCACCACCGGTGCCACTGAGACACTGATCACTGCCGAGCGATTTCAGAAGATCCATGACGCGCGCTACGAGCGGTTGCTGCTGATCCTAGACTTGGCGGTCCCGCGTGATTTTGCTTACGAAATCAACGATTTAGCGGGCATCTATTTGTACTCCGTCGATGACCTGCAATCGGCTTGTGACCGCAATCAACAAGAACGAAAGCGGCAATGGCCCAAAGCCAAAGCGATCATTGATGAGGAGACACAAAAGTTCATCGCCGATCTGCATCATCGGGCTACCGGCCCGGTCATTCGTCGGCTGCGCGAACAAGCCGATCAATTGAAGCAGGAAGAACTGAAGCGACTGATGGGCCGGTTAGCCGCCGGAGAAACCGATCCGGCTCAAATAGAACGCGCGATTCAACAATCGTTCGATCGGTTGGTCAACAAGTTGCTGCACCCGCCGTTGGCATCCTTGAAGGATGACGCCGCGGCTGGTCACCGCAGCGGTTTGCTGGACGCACTGCGTCAACTGTTCAAACTGAACGACAACGACTAATCCCAGTCATCCTCCTCCTCCTCTTCGTCATCCAAGGCATCGTCGTCCTCTTCGTCGTCGTCTAGATCATCGTCATCGTCGTCGCCGACTTCTTCCCAGCCGTCGTCTTCGTCGTCATCGTCATCGTC
>CAYZHQ010000042.1:0-40111 GCA_964477385.1 uncultured Pirellulaceae bacterium | reverse complement strand
TCGTCGTCGTCCCAATCTTCATCTTCATCGTCGTCGATCGATGCGGCGGGGCTGGTCGGAGGGGATGCGGTGGCTTCACCCTCAACCAATGCAACCGCTGGACTCGGCGCAGCGGGTACGGGATTCTCCTCGCCGGAAACGGGCAGAAACAAATCGTTGGTCTCGTTAACGCTTGGCGCCAAAGCGATGCTCACGTCGGACTCCTCTGAAGAATCGCTGGTGTCGGGGTTACTATCTGGGGCTGTCGGCAGCATATCAAAACGGATGTCGGGCAGCGCGTCTACACTATGCAGCCCAAAGATTTGCAGAAAACGTTTTGAAGTGGAATACAAGAACGGTCTGCCCAACTCTTCGCTGCGGCCGCTGATGCGTACCAAATCGCGTTCCATCAGTTGACGCAGCAATTCTCCGCAAGCGACACCGCGAATCGCTTCGATGTTGGCTCGCATGACCGGTTGGCGATAGGCGACGATCGCCAACGTCTCCATCGCTGGCGAGGACAGCCGAATGGGAGGCGGTACGTGGCCCAGCCGCCGCAGCCAAGGGGCGAACTGCGGCCGGGTCAGCAACTGATAGCCGCCAGCGATCGCTTCGCAACGAATCGCCCGACCAAAACGATCGTACGTATGATTCAATTCGCGAATCGCTGTCCGCGCTTCGGTCGCATCGGCCAAACCTGCCAACTGGGCGATTTTGCGAGCATTCAGTGGCGTTTTCGCGAGTAATAGTACGGCCTCCACGCGTTGCACGCGTGTGTGGGGGTCATTGTTGTCGGAGGCAGCTTGCGTCCCACGTAAGGGCGCGGACGTCACATCATAGGGACGGCGCGGCAGTGATTGCACCGATCGCTGAAAAGCTGTCGGCGGTGTTCCCCACCGATTTTGAGCTGGAGGACAAAGCATGTTTCGACGGTATGACGGGGCGCTGTTCAATCGAATCTCGAGAAAAAATCGATCCCCTCCCTGGCGATGGCGGTGACCGATGAACCGGATAAATTTTAGGAAGCCGTTCACTACAAATTGAAGCGGCTGGAGACGCGTTGCTGAATACAATCTCTTATGAATCATTCATCAAGAATGATTCGTGATGGGGTTTCACCATGCGTTAAGTTACGGGACGTTAAGTTACGGGGCGTCGTTCGCTGTAAAGCATTTCGTAAGCCACCGCAATTCTCTTTTTAAGCTGGAACAAGCCAGATGGCTGCCAAGTCCACCCCAAAACGTCTGCGACGCCAACTCTTGGTCGGTGCCGTGGGCTTCCTGATCTTGGCCGCCTGCGTCGGTTTGGCAACCCTCGTTCAAGGCAAAGTGTCGGGCAAAGAGTTCTCTCCGGACGATTTCGGTCAGCGGAACTTTAGCTTCTGGGAGATTCCACTGGTCCATCTGCAGGTTACCCCTATCCGCCGGTCCGGTAGTGTCAATTCGTTGACCTCCTATCTCACGGCTCAAAAAATGATCGTCATTCCGCCAACCATCGCGAAACAACCCAGCGGGACGCCGATCAAAAATTGGCACTTGGTCAATTTGTCCCGCGGCGGGATCGCGCGCCCTCCAAGTGATGCCGAGATCCTGGTGCATTATCTCAATGGGGATGTCGGCACCCGCTGGCGAAATTGGTCAACCGATCACCCCCAACTGGCTGCCGCCTTCTGGCCGCTTGTCCAGCGTCTCGCCAAACGTGAACTGTACATCTTAATTCCCGACCTGTTTGGGATCGCCCAACAAGCCGATACCGTCGAGCAGTTAAACGCGCGAACCGAACAGTACGTCCGCGACAGCTACCTTCGCATTGCAACCGACCTGCGCGACGCCAACAAACCGGCCATTGCCCGCGAACTGCTGCAGGAAGCGATCGCCGACTACCAAACCGATAGTCGGCTGCAAGCATTGCTGCAAACGCTGCCTCCCCCTCCGCCCGACGCAGACAACAACGACGACGAACCAGCGAAAAGCTCGTGATCTATCTGGACAATAATGCGACTACCGCCCTCCTGCCGGCCGCTGCCCGCGAGATGACGCGTGTTTGGGATTTAGGTGCGCTAAATCCTTCCAGCCAACACGCTCGTGGACGACTGGCCCGAGCCGAACTCGATCGAGCGGCGACCGAAATCGGTCGGTTGCTAGGTGCCGACATCCAACGCCCCGGCGGCGAACAGTTGATCTTCACCAGCGGTGGGACCGAAGCGAACAACTTGGCGTTACACGGTTTGGCGACACCCGCTGTGCCGCTGATCGTGTCCCGGATCGAACACCCCAGCTTGCTGGAAGTCGCCCAGGCATGGCAAGCACGTGGTCGACAGGTGGAGTGGTTGCCGGTCGACGCCCGCGGCGTGGTCGATCTAAACTTCCTCCAAGCCGCTTTGCAGCGTTTTGCCGACGCCCGACCGGTGGTCTGTGTGATGGCGGCCAATAATGAAACCGGTGTGTTGCAGCCAATTGCCGAAGCGGCCCAGCTCTGCCGAACCCGTCGCGCCCATCTGCATGTCGACGCCACACAATGGGTCGGCAAGCTGCCGCTCGACTTTGCCACCCTCCAAGCGGACTCGTTGGTATTCGCAGCCCACAAGTTCCACGGACCGGTCGGCGTCGGAGGCCTCTTGTTGGCTCCCGGCGTTTCTCTCCAAGCTCAATGGCAAGGGGGCGCGCAGCAACTCGGCCTGCGGCCGGGGACCGAGCCGGTCGCGTTGGCGGTCGGCACCGCGGTTGCCTTGCGGGCAGCGGTCGAACAGCAGGCGACGACGATGCCGGCGATCCAACGACTGCGCGATCGCTTCGAACAAGCCCTGACCGAAACATTCCCCGATCTCGTCGTGCATGGCCGCGATGCGCCGCGGCTGGCCGGAACCAGCTGTCTCGGATTCCCACACGTTGATCGACAATCGATGCTGATGGCACTCGATCTGGCGGGGATCGCTTGCAGCAGCGGATCGGCATGTGCCAGCGGCAGCAGCGAACCAAGCTATGTCTTGCAAGCGATGGGGGTTCCAGCGGAATGGCTCGACGGATCGCTGCGATTTGGACTGTCTAAGTTTTCCACCGAGACGGAAATTTCCCAAGCAACAAGACTTATCTCTAACGCATACAAGCGTTTAAGAGATTTATGCGATGTGGAAAAATAGCCGTTTTGCTCTCGTCGTAGCCCCTCGAGCTTGTTAAAGTAGGAGCATCGTAACGGGCGAGAGGTCTCGGTTCGTTTGCTTGATACTCCCCATGGACGGCCCCCACCACGTCTGTGATTGCGGTGAAAGCTCCAGTCGACACGATCGAATTATCCCAACCCGATGCCTCACCAAGGCGCGGTCGTCGGACTCCCCAATCGTTCTTGCTACCCGATTTTATCTCCGGGCCCGAGAATGCGTTTGCGTTGTTCGTTTGTCGACAACCCGAACCGATCAGCCAACGCGGCAACCCATTGTTGCTGGTGGGTCCCTCGGGCAGCGGAAAAACGGCCCTCGCGATGACGATTGTGCAGCGAGAATTGTCGAACATCGCCAATTCCCCGCTGCCGCTTGATGCTTCTTCTCTGAACCCTGCGGCGACCGAAACGCAGGGTGCCCCTGAAGCGACGGGGGAGAGTCCTTCCCTGCTGTATCTGCCGGCTGTCGATTTCGCTCGCAATTACGGCCAAGCCCTCGGTGCCGATGATCTCGAGCATTTCCGTCGTCGTTTGGCGATGGTCGATCGACTGGTAGTCGATGATATCCACGCGATCGCTGACAAAACGGCGGCTCAGGAAGAACTCGCCGCACGCATCGAGTCGCGCGTGCTGAACGCTCAAACGACCATTTTGACATGCCGGCGACTACCCTCTGAATTGCGCGGGATCCGCCCGCTGTTGGCCAGTCGGATGCTGCCTGGACTGACGGTGTCGTTGGCGTTGCCCGGCGCTGCGGCACGCCACGAGATCCTTACCAGACTCTGCCGGCAAGCCGACTTGGCGATCGATTCCGATTGGGTGGATCTGTTGGCACGCGGTTTACCCAATGACCTTTCGGCGCGGCAACTTGCTGCCGTGGTTCAGCACCTGCGGCTGCTGCATCAGCGAGGCCACACGATCGATTCCAAAGCGATTGAGGCGGCGATCGGCACCGCGATCGGTGGCACAGAGCCCACCATTGCGGCGATTGCCAAAGCGGTCGCGCGCCGCTTTCAACTGAAAACTTCGGAACTGAAAAGCAGCACGCGGCGACAACAAGTGGTCCGGGCTCGGTCGCTGGCCATGTACCTCGGCCGACAGTTGACCGAATCAAGTCTGCAGCAAATCGGCGAGTACTTTGGTGGCCGCGATCATTCGACCGTTCTGCACGCCTGCCGTACCACCGAAAAAATGCTCGCCACCAACAGCCAGCTCAGCCAGACGGCCGACGAAGTCAGCGAACAACTGCGCGTCGCTGGCTAATTCAGAAGGGCTCGTGCAGCCTTCAGCCCAATTATTTTGCCTGTGGATAACGCGTCGAAGGACCGTTGGCCGCGCGAAGGGCTTGTCGAGCCAAGCCTGGGCTCACATCAAAGGCTGTTGGAAACCACCCCTGTGATCAACATTTTGCGTCCCAATCCGAACGTCGCAACAACGCTTTATCCACAGCTCAACCTAAACCGCAAACCATGGGTCTAATTGCAGTTACGGCACTCAAAACAAGCTTTTGAACGATTTTCGCTGGCGGATTACTACGACTACGGTTTTTATTTAATAGAGAGAAGAGAAAGCATTTGACAATCCTCACAGGGACTTCTGGCCAACTCTGGGTTTGACGCGGCCTCCCAACGAGGGACGGCTGTATTCAAACTCGGTTTGCGATACAACTTGGCTACTGAAATCCCTGTCGCTTTTATTGGTGCCCGAGACCCACGATGAAGATCATCTGCGAACGAGAACCGTTAGCCGCCGCTTTTCAACTAGCTGCCAGTGTCGCTCCGGCCCGCTCTCCCAAGGAAATTTTGCAGAACGTCAAACTGACGGTCGCTGAAAACGTGGTGACGCTGACGGCGACCGACATGGAAGTTGGCATTCGTTTGGAATTGTCCGAGGGGCTGGAAGTCGAATCGGAGGGCTCGGCGCTGCTGCCGGTCGCACGCATGAACGCGATTCTGCGGGAAAGCACCGATGAAAAGCTGACGATCGAAACCGATGATTCCGGTGTGAAGGTTTCCGGCAATCGCAGCAAGTTTCGCTTGCCCGGTGCCAATCCCGACGAGTTTCCTCGAGTTGTGGGGTTCGACGAAGAATCGTATCACGAGATCCCTGTGCGGCTGTTCCGACAGATGGTCAAGCGAACCGTCTTTGCCACCGACGCCGAAAGCAGCCGCTATGCACTGGGGGGCGTGTTGCTGGAACTGGAAGGGGACTCGGTGCTGGCCGTCGGTACCGACGGGCGGCGGCTGGCCAGGATGCAAGGTGCGGGGACATCGGTTGGCGATCACAAAACGACCGGTTCCAATACGATTGTGCCGACGCGAGCCATCCAGTTGATGGAGCGCGCCGTCAGCGACAAAGACGAAACGGTCCAGTTGGCCGCTCGCTCGAACGATCTGCTGCTGCGGACCCATCGCTGCACGATCTATTCGCGTTTGGTCGAGGGTCGCTATCCGAATTGGCGTCAGGTCTTCCCACAACGGGAAAACGCTTCTCAAATCGATATGACGGTCGGACCGCTGTTCGCCGCTTTGCGTCAAGCCGCCATCGTGACCGATCACGAAAGTCGCGGCATCGATTTTACGTTCGCCGATGGCACGCTGAGAATGGAAGCCAACACGGCGGAAATCGGTGAGTCACAAGTCGAGATGCCGATCGCCTATGAGGGTCCAGACGTCACCTTGACGATGGACCATCGCTTCGTGGCCGATTTTTGTAAGGTGCTCGACAATGAGAGCGGCTTCATTCTGGAAATCGAATCGAGCAGCTCGCCTGCCTTGCTGAGTACCGAAGATGGCTACGGTTACGTGATCATGCCGATGGCTCGCGATCGATAGGCACGCGATGAGCAAATCTCCCGGTGGTTTTTCGGATGAACGAAAGAACTCCCGATTTCCACGGAAGATGGGGTCGATCGTTAATCAACTGATGGCGCGGCGTGGCTATGCGCAGGTGTCGGCTAATGAGCAACTGCAAGAGATCCTCGCACAAACCGTTGGCAAGCAACTCGCCGCCTCCGTCCGTGTCGGCAACCTCCGCCGTGGCGTGCTGGAACTTTACGCCGCCGATTCGGTGACCATGCAGGAGTTGACCTTCATGAAACGCAAGATCCTCAAAGGGATCGCCAAAGCGATGCCGACCAGCGGCGTAAAGGATCTTCGGTTCCGAATGAGCGGTCACTGAACGCCGTTTTAGGCTCACGACCCCCAAGCCAGCGGTCCGCCGAGGCTGGCCTACGAAAACGGTCCGATGGCTCGTATCATGGTCGTTTTCCACCGATTGCCCATTCATACAGCGGAATCATCATGCTCGATCTGTTCGACAAAATTCAAGAAGCCCGAGCCGCCATCGAGCAGGTCTGGGATCAACGACCCCGGGCGGCCATCATCCTTGGCACGGGACTCGGTGGACTGGTCGAAGAGATCGACGTGCAGGCGACAATTGAATACGGCGACATCCCGCACTTTCCGACCTCCACCGCCACCAGCCACCGTGGTCGCTTGGTCTGCGGCATGCTGCAAGGGGTGCCGGTTGTCGCCATGGAAGGTCGCTTCCATATGTACGAAGGCTATCCGCTGAAGCAGATCACCCTGCCGGTTCGCGTTTTCAAGGCCCTGGGAGCCGAACTGTTGGTCGTCTCCAATGCCTGCGGCGGTCTGAATCCGTACTACCGTTCAGGGGACATCATGGTCATCGAAGACCAGATCAACCTGATGGGAGATAACCCGCTGATCGGCATCAACGATGACCGCTTAGGCCCCCGTTTTCCCGATATGTGTGAACCGTACAACCAACTGTTGGTCGACCGTGTTCTGGATGTGGCCCGTCGCGAAAATATCCCCGCTCACAAAGGTGTCTTTGTCGCCGTTTCCGGACCCAACCTGGAAACACGTGCCGAGTACCGTTTTTTGCGCACCATCGGCGCCGACGTGGTTGGAATGAGCACCGTTCCCGAGGTGATCGTGGCGGTCCACTGTGGCCTCAAGGTGGTCGGATTGTCGGTCGTGACCGATATGTGCCTGCCAGATGTCCTCCAGCCGGTCAATGTCGAGGAAATCATCGCCACGGCAGGACGGGCGGAACCGCACCTTCGCACGCTGGTCCGCGGTGCGATCAATACGCTAGCAGAAGTCCGGTTGGCCTAACCAAATCGTGACTCCAGGTGGTCCGGTGGTTAGAATGCAAGGGTTCCCCTCGGTCAGACAAACGATTTGAATCAGCCTCGCAGCCGAAGTTGTCGATACCTATCAAGTATCGCATCGGCTTGCCTCCCGGTGCCGGACCAAACGTTGTCGACCGCCCCGCCCTTCCCCGCCCGTTTGCTATGACGTTTCCCACTGAGAAGCTTCGCACAGAGTCGCTCCATCGAATGGCACTGCGTCCTATCGGTCTGTCGATTGCGTTGACGATCTCACTCTGGAATCTCACCTCAGTCGCTGCCGAAGCCGCCCGCCCATCGCCTCCCGCCGCGGCGACCGCCTTTCTGACTCAGCACTGTGCCGATTGTCATCAAGGTGATGCCGCCGAAGCAGGTTTTGATCTGACGGCCATCGAGAACGGACTGGATGCCGCAAATTTTGAGCGTTGGGTCCGCGCCTTCGATCGTGTGGACGACGGAGAGATGCCACCGGCCGATGTCGAATCGCCAGACGCCAAACAGGTCGCCGAGTTCCTTCGTGAAACGTCACAGTGGTTGACCGAATTCCAACGCGAGGAAACGAAACAACAGGGACGCACCGAGGCGCGGCGGCTGACGAATCAGCAACTCGAACGATCGCTGCAGTCGCTGTTAGCGATCGATCTGCCGTTGTCGCTGCAAATGCCCGACGAACCGCGCACCGATGGATTTACTACCGTCGCGGCAGGCCAATCGATCTCGCACTTTCAACTACAGCATCATCTGTCGGTCGTCGACTCAGCCCTCGAAGAAGCCTTTCGCCGCGCAACCGCCGCGAAGGCGGACGACGAACAGCGAATCTTATCGGCCAACGAGGTCGCTCGCCAAAATCCGCGTCGTCGTTGCCGAGAACCCGAGATGATCGGCGATGACGCTGTGGTCTGGTCGTCGGGTTTGATTTTCTACGGTCGGTTGCCAGCGACGACGGCTAAGCACGACGGCTGGTACCGCTTGACCATCCGCGCGTCGGCTGTGAAAAAACCAGCCGATTACGGTGTGTGGTGTACGGTGCGATCAGGGCCCTGTGTGTCGAGTGCGCCGTTGCTGAATTGGGTTGGGGCGTTCGAAGCGACCGATGAAGCCCACGAATGGACTTTCGAAGGTTGGCTTCCCAAAGGCCATATGTTCGAAGTCCGCCCGGGAGATCGCATGCTCAAGCGAGCTAGGTTCCGAGGCGGCCAAGTCGGTGCCGGAGAGGGCGAGCCCCAAGATGTTCCGGGAGTTGCCATCCATCAGGTGACGATGCAGCGGATCCATCGCGGTGGCGATCAGCAAACGTTGACTCGGCGGTTGTTCGATGATCTGCGGGTCAAGCCAGCCAGCAAAAACAGCCCCGCTGTGTTGATCTCCAAAGATCCGACAGCCGATGCAGCGCGACTGCTGTTGCGGTTCGCCCAGATGGCCTTTCGTCGACCGGTCGAGGCACAGGAAATTCAACATTACGTCGCCGCGGTCCAGCAGTCGATCGCTGAGGGACAACCGCTGATCGATGCCGTCCGCGATGGTTACCGAGCCCTACTCTGCTCACCGCACTTTCTGTATTTCCACGAAACACCCGGTCGTTTGAACGATTACGCGGTGGCAACTCGATTGAGCTATTTTTTGACCGGCGGTCCGCCGGATGAAAGCCTGCACGCATTGGCCGCCGACGGCAAGCTGACCCAGCCTTCCGTCTTGGCCGCTCAAGCCGATCGTCTGTTGGCCGAGGGTCGGGATCAACAGTTCATCAAAGACTTTGCATCGCAGTGGTTGGACCTCAGCAAAATCGAATTTACCGAGCCCGATCCGAAACTGCATCGCACGTTTGATGTGATCGTTCAGAATTCGATGCTTGCCGAAACGGAAACCTTTCTGACTGAAATGCTCCGTCAGGATCATCCGACAGCGCATCTGATCGAATCCGACTACACGTTTCTGAACGGTCGACTTGCTCGGTTCTACGGTCGCCAAGACATACAGGGCGATGTGATCCAGCAAGTGGCGTTGCGGGAACAGGATCATCGTGGCGGCGTGATCACTCAGGGAGCGATCTTGAAGGTCACGGCTAATGGATCCACGACATCGCCGGTCATCCGCGGAGTGTGGTTGTCCGAACGCTTGCTTGGCCAGCCGATTCCTTCACCACCTAAAAGTGTCCCCGCCATCGAACCGGACATTCGAGGTGCCAAGAGCATTCGCGAGATGCTGGACAAGCATCGATCGGACAGCTCGTGCGCTAGTTGCCACGTCAAGATCGATCCGCCCGGCTTTGCTCTTGAAAACTATGATCCCGCGGGATTGTGGCGCGACCACTATCCACTGCTTGTCGGTCGCTCGGTTAAAAAAGGTGCGCTGATCGACGCCAGCTACGAGTTGCCCGATGGTTCTTCTTTCGATGACATTCGTGGCTTTCGTCAACGGGTCCTGCAACATCCTGAATCGATCGCCCGAAATGTTGCCGAACATCTGATTGTGTACGGCACGGGTGCATCGATTAGGTTTTCCGATCGTCAACCGATCGAAGCGATCGTCCAGTCAACACAGCCGTCTGATTACGGTTTCCGCTCGATTCTCAAAGCCGTCGTGACCAGCGACCTGTTCCTAACAAAGTAGTTGCCATGAGTTCCCTACTGCATTCCCTCAATCGTCGCACGCTGCTTCGCGGAGCCGGAGTCTCGATGGCCATCCCTTGGTTGTCGGCGATGAACCGAGCCTGTGCCAGCCAGAACAACGATGCTTCGCCCAAGCGGTTTGTGTCGTTGACTTTGGGGCTGGGATTGTTGGGCAAGAACTTGAATCCAACCGAAACGGGCCGCGATTATGTGGCGTCGCCCTACTTAAAACCGATCGAGGATTTGCGGGCTGCCTTCACCGTCATCTCCGGCACTTCGCATCCGGGAGTGACCGGTGGCCACCGCGCCGAGGCAAGTTTGCTGACGGCCAATCCAGTGGGCAGTTCGGGGCGTGCCAAAAACACGATCTCCATTGATCAATTGATGGCCAAGCATTTAGGCAACCACACCCGTTTCCCATCGCTGGTTCTGAGCAGCTCGGGTAGCAACAGTCCGTCCTACACCGAGAACGGCGCGATGATTCCCGCCGAGGATTCTCCTTCTCGGTTGTTTACGCGATTGTTCATCGACGACTCTGCCAAGCAGCGGGCCATTCAAGTGGGACGCGTGCATCATGGCCGCAGCATCATGGACCTTGTTGCCGAGGATGCACGGCGTTTGAATCGCCACTTGGGCGCCAATGACCGCGCTCGACTCGATCAGTACTTCACCAGCGTCCGGCAACTCGAACGACGCTTGGCCGAATCGGAAGCGTGGGCACATCGTCCCAAACCGCAGGTCGATCGGAAGAAACCGGTCGACATCGGCAATTCGAACGATTTTATCGGTCGCCAAAAACTGATGAGCGACGTGATTCGTTTGGCGCTGCAAACCGATTCCACACGCTTTGTCAGTTACCATCTCGGAGGGTCGGGAGGCGTACTGCCGATCGCCGGTGTGGAAGAGGGCTACCATGCGCTCAGCCATCATGGCATGGACGAACAAAAGATGCAGCAACTGCAGTTGATCGAAACCGAAATTGTTGCCACCTGGGGACAACTGTTGCGAGACTTGGCTGCCACCGAAGACCACGGTCAGAGCTTGCTCGATCATACGGCGGTGATGTTAACGAGTAACCTTGGTAACGCCTCGAGCCACGACAATCGCAATATGCCGGTCTTGCTAGCCGGTGGCGGTTTCCGGCACGGCCAACACTTGGCGTTCGATCAGAAACACAATTACCCACTGCCTAACTTGTACGTCAGCTTGCTGCAGCGGGTCGGTCTACCGTTTGATCAATTTGCATCCGGCTCCTCGACGATGACCGGTCTGGAAATGATTTAACTCGCGTGAAGGAGAAGGACCTTGCCAACGATTGGTGAAGCCCTGCAGCATGGATGGCAACTCCAACAGCAAGGATCGGTCGGCCAAGCTGAATCGATCTATCGGCAGGTCATCGCACAGGCACCGCGGAGCGCCGAGGCTCATGTCTATTTGGGGTTGGCGCTGTTTGATCAACGACGTTTTGCCGAATCCGAAGCGTCCTACCGAGCCGGTTTGGCCATCCAGCAACATTTCCCCATCGCCTGGAATAACCTGGGCAATACGTTGCGGATGCAAAACAAAGTCGAAGCGGCCGATGAATGTTTCGCACGCGCCATCGAACAGCAGCCCGACTACCTCAGCCCGTTCAAGAACCGCGGCACGTTGTGGATCTGGGCAGGCGAAATTCAGCGCGGTCTGAGGTGGTACGAACAGGCCTTGCAAATCGCGCCCGATGAAGCGGAACTACATCGCAACTTGGGTGTGATTTATCTACTGCAAGGACGCTTTGAAGAAGGCTGGGCGGAATATCGGTATCGCTGGAAACTGCCCGGTTTGGTCCGACCAACGGTGCCCGCTTTGTTGTGGCAAGGAGAAGCCTTGGCAGGCAAAACCATTCTCTTGTATCCCGAGCAAGGGCTGGGCGATCTGATCCATTTCGTGCGCATGGCGGAAGTCCTTCAGCAGCAAGGTGCCCACACGATCCTGACCTGCGAACCGAAAATGGTGCCGCTGCTCGCCTCGGCGCGAGGCATTGACCAGCTCTGTCCAGCCAGCCTGCCTGCCGACGCCGTCGACTACCATGCATCCCTGATCGAGGTCGCCGATCACCTGCAGATCGGCCGCACCAATGTGCCGGCCAACGTGCCTTACCTCTCGGTGCCGGAAACACACTTCCACCAATGGCGAGCATGGATGTCGCCCTACCGCGGTTATCGAGTCGGTATCTGTTGGCAAGGAAATCCGCAGCATCATGCCGACGTCTACCGCAGCTTGCCGCTTGAGCAATTTGCGGACGTGGCGGGAATTCCGGGCGTGTCGCTATTTAGTCTGCAACATGGTTTCGGTAGCGAACAAGTCGACCAAGTTTCCTTCGGTTCACAGATCGTCCGCCTGCCAGCCGACTTCGATCGCTCGTCCGGTGCCTTTGTCGACACCGCGGCGGTTATCCAGAACCTCGATCTCGTGATTACCAGTGATACGTCCACGGCCCATCTGGCGGGAGCGCTCGGAGTTCCCACGTGGTTGCTGTTGGGGAAAGTTCCCGATTGGCGATGGTTGTTGAACGACACCTCCACAGCCTGGTACCCAACAATGCGGTTGTTCCGCCAAGCGTCGATCGGAGACTGGCAAGCGGTGATGCGAGAGGTCGCTGCGAAGCTTGAGAGTTTGGTCCATGGTCGGGAAGCGACCGATTGATCGCATCACCTTGCACTTCTAGTTCTGCATCAAGTCATCTTGGACTTCGGTGAACCCAAGGAACTTCAAAACTAAATCCTGGACATCACGTTGATCCATCAGAAACGAATGCAGATGAGGCACCGTATGGAATTCCGTCGCGCCGGGAAGCTGGGTTTCTTCGACACTGACGATGAAGTCACTGTTACCGTCGACTAGTGGATTCTGCGGTACCACGGACGGCAAGTCTCCCGCGATGATCGCAAATGGGCATGGCGGGATCGCCAATCGTTGTTCCAAATCTGCCCACCGCGGTCCCAATTCCATGCCGCCGGTTCCGGTGACAAATTCAAACAGGCCGACCTTGCTTAGGCGTCTGGCGATCGCGGCACCCTGGTTGGGCGGACCCAGCATGACCACTCCGCGCAAACGACGCAGTACGCCCGCCGGATCGCCCTTGGTCTGCCAATCCGCAATCGCATGTCGGACGACGATGTTCCCCATGCTATGGCCGACAAAATGGATCTCCGGGTTGCCTGGCAAGCCTTCGACCAATTCCCGCAACGCAGCCGCGTGATGGGCGATTCCAAATCGGGTACTGGCATACGAAAAAGAGACCACGTGGGGCCGATCGGCGGTTGCTTCAAGCCGTTTTGCCAACGAGCGCATGGAGTGTTTGCTGCGCATCAATCCATGCAGCAAAATCACGACTTTGGTCGGAGTCGCCGTCGGTTCCATGTCTGCAATCGCGGCCTGCAATTTGGCGTCGCAATTCTCACGACTGCCCCAGGCACGACGCACGTCGCCGGGATCGAGCAAACGCCAATGGCCTGTCAATGCATTTTGCTGAATTCGCCAATCGTGGAGGTTCCGATAGTCGGTCCAGATTTGCGTACCGCCGGCGGTGATAAATGGCACATTCAGCATGCTCGTTGAATGGGGCTGAGGGGAAGTCATAGGTTGTGCCGCTGCTTGGAAACTGAAAAGGCTCATCATAACGATTGCGATTCCATATAGGCTTCTTTGCCTCGAGAGGTGTTGCGTCATCAAGTTGCTCCCATTGGGTTCCTCGTGGGACAGCGCCGGAATTTTAAAGAATTTCCCGCCATCGTCCGCGTTTCCACACGGTCGAGCCGCATTGGTGCTGCTTAGCTAGAGCCCATTGCCGCGACCACCGCTGCGCTCCTTCGCTGAGAAAATTCGCCGAAAGATAACCGAGCCCCACCGATCGAATTGCTTACGATAGCCGATGGATCGTGCTGACAGACACAGCAATCTGTTCCAGGAATTGGTCTTCGGACCATGTCACGACCGACTGCACCGACGCGACCCGACCGGCGGCTTCGCGGGGATCCTTCACGTGGCCCTTGATTTCCAGATCGGCCGGTTGCTGTTGTGTAGCTTGCCGTTGGGCGGTCTGGCAGGTTCCGCCAGCACGTTCCACCAACAGGATCATCTGCTCGCGACTCATCGACTGAAAGGCCCCGGTAACGACCACGCACTTGCCCGCCAATGAGCGAACCATTTCGGCACGCAGCATCAGTCGATGCAGGTCGACATGCGGAGTGTCTACGGGAGGTTCGGCAACACGGTCGAGTTGCCCCGGTGGCAGTGAACCCGACTGGCTGGCGATGGGTCGCGCAGTGGTACGAGAAACCGCTCGCCGACGACTCATGCGAGCGCCTTGGTAGCCGCCGCGGCCGGTAGAACCGCGATCGATTTTTAGTTTCTGCTCCAGGGATTCCAACGATTGACAATCGTTCCGAATCGCAGCGGTCAGCAGCACCTTGGCACAGGCGGTCGAATCTTCCAATGCATCGTGGTGCCGAAAGCGAATGTCCAGGCGATCCGCGATCGGCTTGAGACCGTAGCGACCCCAACTGGGCCAGGTCTGTTTGGCGATCAGTCGTGTACAGGTAAAGTGCAAATCAGGGATCGGCTTTCGGTGAGCTGCCAGGCAAGCCGTCAGAACCTTGATGTCAAACGCCGCGTTGTGAGCGACCAGACAACGGTTCCCCAAAAAAGCTTCGATCTCCGGCCACAGGCAACCAAATTCAGGTTCGTTTTCGACTTGCTCGGGGTGGATGCCGTGTATCTGGATATTGAAACGGCTGAAATAGAAGGGCCGCGGACGGATCAGCCAACTCCGCTGATCGACGATCTTGCCCCCTTGCACCACCACGGCTGCTAATTGGCAGGCACTGTCGGGCCGCCGATTGGCCGTTTCGAAATCAATCGCAGTGAAATCCAAATTCAAACCTGTTCGTATGTACCCAATTGGATTGGCATAAGCAACATAGTTTAACGCAAAACTCTCGCGTTTCCCGAACCCCTCGTCTATTATCGATCCTGCGTTTTAGGCGGATTGAGCTGATTAGTTGGGTTTTTTGGGCTCGATTCACCTCTCCGCACTCGGCTACTGATCGCTGAACTGCTGTTTTGCTTGCCATTATTCCTTTTCCTTCGTGTGGTTCTCATGAGACGCTTCTCTTCTCGTTCCCAACGGTTAGGCCTTCGACGTCGCAAACATTTCATCGAGTCGCTGGAATCGCGCTGCTTGCTGGCGGCCTTAAGTGGTCAACTGTGGGCCGATGATAATGGCAATGCCCAGTTCGACAGCAACGAAAGCCCGATCGCGGATCAGCTGGTCTACATCGACGCGAACCAAAATGGGACCTTCCAAGTCGGAGAACCGGTGGTGCGGACCAACCGGCAGGGGCAGTACACGTTTCAAGATCTAGCCGCTGGTTCTTACATCGTCCGGCAAAATTCAGCGTTCACCCAATCTTCTCCAAATACCTTTTTCGGCTTGGACGCGACATCCTCCTCGCAGACGCAACTGTTCGAGATGCAGCCCAATGGAGCGCTGTTTCGTTGGGGATCGCCCCAAGGAAATACGCCCGGTACGGCGGCTTTGGAAGGTTTGATTCGCACCAAGGGCGATGTCTTGTACGCGATCGATGTCGAGTCGGATTCGCTCTACTCGTTGAATGGACAAAACGGTCAACAAACGTTGGTTGGGAATACCGGATTCGAAGTTGCCCGCGGCTTGGCTTACGATGCCAACAACGACGTGATCTATGCCATCGGTACGGAGACTACCGATCCCCTGACGACGAGGCTGTTTTCGATCGACCGCGTCAGTGGTGCCGGAACAGTGATTGCCGGTGTTGGTCTGACCGGCATTGGGGATGTAGCGGACATCACGTTCGATCCGACCAACGACCGGGTCGTAGGCTTTGACAATACCTCGCAACAGTTTTTTCAGTTTGGCAGCGACGGTACGGGAAGCCTGCTCGCGACCGCCGATCGCCTGCTTTCATCGGGTTCATTGACAAGCGATGGTAATGAATTCCTAATGGCTTTTGAATCGGATCCTACCGATCGTCAATTGCTCGCTGTGAATCCGGATACAGGTGAAACGCAGCCTCGTCTGAACGCGTCAGAATCTTTCGCTCCCGCAGCCCTTTTTTATTCTACCCGTGGCAGTACAGCGCATCGCGTGACGGTCACTAAAACCGAAGAGTTGGAGGGGCTCGATTTTGCTTTCGACTTGGGGCCCGTTGGGTTGGTGGTCACCGAATCCAACGGCGACACCACGTTGGCCCGCAGTGTGCCGGAGGATGAGGTTGCGGTAACCCTTTCTCGCGAACCGTTATCGATGGTCGTTGTCGACGTCGCTATCGATCTGGCGGAAGTCTTTAGCAGTCAAACGCGGTTGGTCTTTACGCCGCAAAATTGGCAAACGCCCCAAACCGTAAAGCTGGAGTTGATTGACGAAGCGCTTCCCAGCCAACAAGCCGAGTGGACTTTCTCGATCAACGATCAATTTTCTGAGATTGCTTGGCGCGCGCTGCCCGACAGCACCGTCGATGTCGACATCGTGTATGAAGAGCCCATTGCGACTGCCGCATACATCAACGAATTGCTGCTCGACACCTTCTTCGACTCGATTCCTGGTGGTCAATATCTAGAACTGCGTGGCGAACCCAACGCCGTGCTTCCCGCTGGCACCTACTTCCTGGTTGTCGATGGCGATGGCTTCGGACCGGGATCGATCGAAACCAAGATCGATCTGTCGGGGTTGGAATTCGGTGCAAATGGCTTGTTGGTTTTGACCCCCGCCAACTTCGATTTACCAATTGATCCTGCGGCCAATATCGTCCGAAGCAGCAGCCAAGGATTCAATGGACTGCCTGGCAGTCGCTTCGAAACCACATCCGCCGGTGGACTGATTGTCGGCGGTTGGTTGGATTCGCAAAATTATATGTTGGTGCAAACGGATGATCCGGTCGCTTTAAATGATGACTGGGATGCGGATGACAACGGTGTTTTGGATCCGACGAATCTGACCGTTTTCGACTCGGTATCGGTGATTCACGACAGCTTTTTCTCGGACATCAAGCGGGCCTACAGCCCGACGGTCTTTTTGATTGATGAAACCGTTGGTTCGGGCAGCTTTACAGTCCCCGAAAATGCGGTCGTGCGGCGACTGGAACATGCCGAGTACTTGGCCAGGATTGGGGATTCCACGGGCACCGGCCCTGACGATTGGCTGGCCGGTTTAGTCCGCGAAGAAACCATCCTGGGAGACTCGTTCCTCTACCTGGAAGACGATATCTTTGGCGCTCCCTTGCCTTTGGCATTTGCTTGGCGAACGCTCGATCACGTTGGCTCAACAAATTTTTATGGAGCCGCGCGTGGAACCGCATTTGTCGACAGCGACCGCGATGGAAAACATGATCAAGGAGAATTGCCCGTTCCCGGTCTGACGGTTTTGGCGGATACCAACGGCAATGGGCAACGTGATGTCATTACCAGCAGCATCCTGCCCGACGAGTTAACTCCTGGTACCCAGATCAGCAACATTGACGATCGCGTGACCTTGCGCGTTGTCGACGAAAATAACGACCCGACTTTGTACTGGGTCAGCGTTTCGCGCGAGCAAGGATTAATCGGCAATCGAAATGTGTTTGCTCGACAATCGGCATTCGGCTCAGCGACATTACCGTTTTCCGATCAACGGTTGCGGATGGATTTCTTTCGCCCGGCAAACTCGGTGACGCTGACGTTTGTTGGCAACGAAGCCCTGACCAGTGAGTTTACCCGCGGAGTCATTGAACTTTACAATGCCCAAGACCAGCGAATCGCCACGCGTTCCACCTTTCCGCTGCGGCAAGGTGCACGCCAAACCCTGACAGTTTCCAGCTTTGGCGAATCGATTGCCTACGCCGTTGCGCGGGTCCAAAAGACAGGGTTCAATGTCTCGGGCAACAGTTCTGGTTGGATGGATGATCTAATTTTCACCCAGAACGAAGCGACGGCGGTGACGGATGACCAGGGCCAGTATGTGCTGCCCTTCTTGTCGCCAGACGATTACGAACTGGTGCTTCTGAATTCGCCTTTCAACGTCTCCAATACACCTCTCGAGGCCAACATTACCTCGGTGGAGAATTTTCATCACGACATTGGCCTGTTCGATAATTCGCCTCCACAGATGCTTCCCTTCCGGATGACTGTCAACGAGCACTCGTCACCAGGTACGACCATCGGTTACGTGTTCGGTACCGACGTGGATCGGGGACAGTCCCTGCAATATCAAATCGTCGGTGGTAATGCTGCCGATGCGGTCTCGATCAATGCGACGACCGGCCGGCTTGCCGTGCGACGGCCGCAGGATTTGGACTTTGAGCAGAACCCAAATATGGTTGTGCAAGTCCAGGTCAGCGATCCGTTCGGAGCCACTGCGACTTCGAACGTGACGATCGATTTGTTGGATGTGAACGATCGACCCACCGTCCACGATTCCGTATTGATTGTGCCGGAAAACGCCTCCGCCGATACGTTTGTTGGCCGCGTGGACTTCTCGGACGTCGATCAAGGGGCCGCCGGCACCTCCACGATTCGAATCGTCAACGACGACGGGCAATTCCGGATTGATCCGGTATCCGGCCAAGTTTTTGTGGTCGATGGATCGCTACTCGATTTTGAGACCAGTCCACGGGTGAGGCTGTTGGTCGAGGTAACCGACCAAGCGGCTGTGCCGTTGGCACAGCGGGCGGAGATTTTCATTGAAGTCCGCGATGTTAACGAGGCACCGGTGATCTTGACCGAATCGCTGAACGTCTCGGAAGCTGTCTTGCCGGGAACCCCCGTGGGGCAAGTCCAAATATTGGACGTCGATCAAGGACAAAACCACTTCTATCGAATCGTCGGTGGCAGTGCCCAGGATGTGTTTGAAATGAACCGCATTACCGGTGTTCTGACGCTAGGGTCACAATCGCTCGATTTTGAAACCACGCCAACGTACACGTTGGATCTATTGGTAAGCGATTCGGGAAACCCGTCGCTTAGCGACACGCAAACGATTCTAATCTCCGTGGCAGACGTCAACGAACCTCCCTTCCTGCTCAGCCAGCCGGCTCTGACGGTCGCTGAGAACTCGCCACCGGGGACCCTCGTTGGTATTCTGGAAGCTCGAGATTCTGATCCCAACCAAACGGTCACGTTTGAGATTCTCGGAGGAGAAGGGGCTGGCCAATTCCATATCGAGACCGTGTTTGACACTTTCACCGGCATTACCCGTGGAGAGATCTCGGTTTCTCCCACTGCCGATTTGGACTTTGAAACCGACGCCTTTGAAACGCTCCGGATCGGCGTTTTGGATAATGGCACACCGCAAGCACGATTGGAACGGGAAGTCACTATTGGGCTGCTCGACCAGCCGGAAACTCCCGTCATTTTGTCCACCGAATTTGCCGTAAATGAAAATTGGGAAGCCGGACGGTTTGTGGGGTTGCTCGATGTCTTTGAACCCGACGCGGGGGACGCGCTGCGGTTTGAAATTATCGGTGGCTCGGCTGCCGATCAGCTTGAGCTCGATCCAGACAACGGCACGCTACGTGTTGCAGCGGAAGCCGGTTTTGACTTTGAGTCAAACACCCAGTGGGATCTCGAAGTGCAAGTCACCGACTCAACGGATCGCGTGGCGACCCAAACGTTAGCCATTCCCGTGCTCGATGGAAACGAATCGCCCGTCTTCAATCGACTGATCGAAAACCAAAGAACAAAATCAAGCACGCCCTTTTCGCTAACTTTTGAAGAAACGATCGCCAGCGATTTCGACGCTGGCCAGACGCTGTCGTTATCGGTGATCGGCGCCGATGCCCCGCTGCCCGATTGGCTGCAGTTTGACCCACAGACGAGAACGTTGACGGGCTTTCCATCGCCTGGCGAAATCGGCTTGCACTTTGTCGCATTAAGAGCCACCGACTCAGGTGCCGTTCCCGCCAGTGCGGTGCAAGCCTTTACCATCGAGGTCACGCCCAACGATACTCCGCTGCAAAATGGACTAGATCGTTTTGATGTCAATAACGATCAGAGAGTCGATGCCCTCGATGTGGCTCAGGTTATTCTCTACCTCAATCGTTATGGAATTGGAGCGGTCGATGAGACGTTGCCGTTTGGAGGTTTTGTCGACGTAGACGGGGATAACCGGGTGACGCCGACCGATGCTTTGGACGTGATCAATCAGATGAACCGACTGAATCGAATAGGTCCGAGCGGCGAAGCGGCTGGGAATCCGGTGGCCTCGATTTACTATGAAGATCTCGATCGCCACAAGGAACGGATAGCCGATGAAGCGTTACGGCTTGTTTTAAGCGAAGGTCTATAACCTGGGACTTGGTGCCAAGACCAAGCATTGAAGTGGATGACTAAGCAGCGCAAGGAAGCGTTCCGGGCCCATTCAAGAAACCACCGGTCCTTCGACAGGGGCTGCCCAGGAAGCGATCTTGGCTAAGTCCAGCTTGCGTTCGTTGAGTTCGGGATGCAGTGCTTGAGCGAGCATCTGGCCCAATTCTGAGTCAGTCGGCCATTCCGGCCAGCCAATCTTCGGATCAAACGTCGACTTTCGCATCGCAACGCCCATCAAATTGCGATTGGGAAAGCAGCGTCGACCCGTGACCAGTTCATAGGCGACGCAGCCGAAGGCATACCAGTCGGTAGGCTCTTCAACCGGTTCTCCCATCAATTGTTCGGGCGCCATATAAGCGGGTGTGCCGCGAACGACCGTTGTGGGTTCGGCATTGAGCAACCGACAAAGGCCAAAATCCGTGATCTTGATCGTTCCATCGGTGGCCAACATCAGGTTGGCGGGTTTCAGATCCAAGTGCAAGATTTGGTGCTGATGTAGATAGATTAAACCCGCGGCGATCTGTCCCAACAGCGCGCGGATTTGGTTTTCAGGAAACGGCCCGTGCTTTGCCAAATGCTGGGATAGGTCTTTGCCCTGGCAACATTCCATGACTAAGAAGCGAGTTCGAAACGCTAAGAAACGTTCCACGATGTTGATCAGATTTGGATGATGGATCCCGACCAGTAGGTCGCCCTCCCGTTTAAAATGTTTGACCGCGTCCTGGTCATAGATGAATCGATGTCGAAGCATCTTTAGAGCAAGATCAGGACGAGCAGAGGAGACGATCGGTGCGCGGTCACCCGCGGTCGATAAAGCCCGATAGACCACTCCCATGCCGCCCCGACCAATGCACTCCAAGACGCGATAGCCACCAAGCTCTTTTCCGTGCAGTGCGTCGACGCGCCGGCCTCCCAGGCGATCACTAACCAATTGACTGATGGCAATCTCGATTTCCGGGTGTTGCTCCCGGAGCGTTTGATAATCCTTCACCGATAACCGCAATGACGTGACATGCGTCGCCGCAATCACCGTCGCGGTACATTTCGATCCCGTTAACAGAGACATCTCGCCCAACAAGCTGCCGCTGCCACAGCGATCGAGCACTTGCGGTCCATCGGGCGTGTCGGCAATCACATCGATCTGTCCAGACGTGATCAAAAACAGACCTTCTGCCGGTTCGTTAGCTTGAATGAGGATCGATTGAGGTTCGATCTCCATTGGCCGTAAGCGATGTCCGAGTGACTCGGTCGCTTGAACCGATAAACCAGCAAATGTCGGACAGGCCAGCAGCGTGCCGCGGATGTCCTGTGCACGTTGTCCGTTACTCTCGAGCTGCGCTGGTACTCGGCTCGTTTCATTTGACTGTTCAGCTAGTAGAGCTTCGATGTCGAACGTCGATACTTCGTTGTTCCGTTGCGCCCGAAATTGGGCGTCCAATAACATCAACTGCAAACGCAGTTCGGGTTGAATCGATTCCGATACCTGTTGGACCCAATGTTCGATTTGAGTCTCGCTCTGATAGTCGTCCCATTCGCGTTCAAAGGCACGACAAATACGATCGATCTCTCGCGCCATTTGCAGCTCAGACATGATCGGGACCTAGCAAACGTGGGATTGCGAACTGACCAGCGTGGGACCACCAGTCCGTACTGTAATCAATGCCCCAGCGGACCGGGTGGCGTTTTGCCGCGAAGAACGAGCGCAAGACGAAATTTTTGATGTCTTGCAGCACGCAGACAAGAATCATCCGGTAGATGAACCGGATTGGCGGTGGCCACGGTTCCCGGGTTCAACCGAGGGCAATGCCCAAACGGCTAGCAGAGTGATGCGGAAGGATTGGTGCAAACCTGCTTGGCAGTCGTTTTTCCGTCATCGCAGAGACAGGTTACACTCGGACCTCTCATGGTGGCGTTGGGTGGTCGTCACGGTGAACAACCTAATTCGGGATATCCACCAATTCCAACTGGACAGCCAGGATTTCCTCGCTGCTGGCGAAGAAGGCGTCAAGAACCCGTGGATCGAACTGCGTTCCACGACCTTCCTCCAAGATCTCGAAACATTTTTCTCGAGGCATCGGATCTTTGTAAGGACGGGAACTGCTGAGCGCGTCATACACATCGGCAACGCTGGTCACGCGCGCCTCAAGTGGAATGTCCTCTCCTTTGATACCCAGCGGGTAACCCTTGCCGTCATATCGTTCATGATGCGACAGCGCAATGGTGGAAGCTAGTTGCAGCAGGGGGCTCGCTTGAGCGGCCAACAACTGACCACCGGCCATCACATGTCGCCGCAGTACTTGAGCTTCCTGAGGCGAGTGAGCTCGAATAATCGAATGCCCAATCGCAGCATGACGCTTGATGTAGTCGAACTCATCCGGATCCAATCGCCCCGGTTTGTGCAAAATCGCATCAGGGATCGCGATCTTGCCGACATCGTGAAGCTGTGCGGCTAGCTCAAGATTGCTGACTTCCTCTTCGGAGAAATTCAATCGCCGGGCGATAATGCCAGCAAACCGGCCGACGCGAACCACGTGATTGCCCGTTTCGGTGTCGCGATACTCTGCCGCACGTGCAAGGCATTCCACCACTTCGCGTCGCGACAACTCCAGTTCCCGCGTCCGCTCCTTGACTCGTCGTTCCAACTGTTGTGCGTAGCGAGTCATCTGGTTTTGAAAAGAACGCGTGATCAGTGTATTTCGAACCCGCGGCAACAGTTCATTTGGATCAACAGGTTTAGCAAGAAAGTCATTGGCTCCCAGCGACAAGCAAATCTGTTTCGTCTCACTATCCGTGTTTGCGGTGACAATCAGCACCGGGACGAACCGCAGGCGCGGGTGCTTACGCATCTGACCAAGAATGTCGATTCCGGAAACTTCCGGCATCATGACATCGAGCAATAAGACATCGGCACGCTGCTGATCGATCCACTCTAGGGCTGATGTCGAATCAGTGCTGGTTTGGATATTGCTGTAGCCCGCCGTTTCCAGATACCGTTTTAAGACGCGAACATTGGCCGGTTCGTCATCCAAAATCAAGATTTTTGCGGATGTCAAAGTCGCTGTTGACGATGAGTCCGTTTTAGCAGCGGAAGATGCGCCTGGAGACCGCACTGGATTGATCGGCACCTGCTGGATTTCAGGTGTCGAAGCTGCGGGCGTCGGATGATGGTTCAGCGTCGACAATGGTGGTGATTCGCGATTTGTTCGAAGTAAAAAAGGTCCATCGCCCAATGACCCCTCTGATAGGTCGACCAATAGAGAAACCGATCTTTAGTCAATTAAGACCCCAATGTCGCCAACGCGGTTGGTGATTCAATACGCTGGATCAATTGTTCGACGTGACCAAGCCATTCTCGGCAATCCGTCGTCGCTTTGGCCTGAGCCGCTCGTTGCAGATTATCCGCGGGGTGAACTAGCGGATGGAAACCCATCGTGCCTGCTGAACCTTTCAACCAGTGTGCCAATTGGGCCAGTTCCGGAAAATCATCTCTCTCCTGAGCGGCTAGCATCTGCCGCAGCTTGTCGTGTAGTCGGGGAACAAAATCGACTACGATTTCTCGGAACTCCGCATCGTTCATGGGCAAGGTCGATCGAATGGGGCCTCCGGCTGTTGAGTCTTCTTGAACCGGCGAAAGACTGTGGCGCAGTTCCTGTTGCAAATGGCTAACATCCTCTTGCAACTGCCGTTCTGCGTTGTCTTCCCAATCCTTAAATTTTGCCTCCCGGTCGGTACTCGGTACCGGTTCCACAAAACCGAGGAATGAACCAACCGTTTGGACTAACAGGTCGACGTTCACCGGTTTGGTTAAAAACTCATCGCATCCGACCTGCAGGCAGCGCTCACGATCGCCTTTCATGGCGTTCCCGGTCAGGGCGATGATGGGTACTTTGCAGCCCGTTGAGCGAATCATCGTAGTAGCTTCGTAACCATCCAGCACCGGCATTTGCATATCCATCAGCACCAAATCATAGTTCTGCTCGCTGATGGCGCGCAGTGCATCACGTCCGTTTTGACCGGTAGACACTCTCGCACCGGCGCGCCGCAGAATTAGTTCCAGCAAGCGGCGATTCGACTCGCCATCATCCACAACCAAGACGTCTTTCTCGGCGAGCTGCAGGGAACGACTCGATTCGGCTCGGGACTGCAATTGCTTCAGCCCGTCGTGGATTTCATTGATACTCAGCATCCGCGTTCTTCGCAGCGAACCGGTGGGAATTTTCAACCAAAACGTACTGCCCTCTCCTTCACGGCTGGTCACGGTCAAGGAGCCGCCCATTGCCTGCGCAAATTGACGACTGATCGCCAATCCTAAACCGGTTCCACCAAAACGCCGCGTTGTCGAGCCATCAGCCTGTTCAAACGCATTAAAAATGACTTGTTGCTGAGCGGGTGTCATCCCGATTCCGGTGTCGCGAACGCCAATCTGAATCTGCGATTCCTTGCCCAGCAGCAATCGCACCTCAACCGTGATTTTTCCTTGTCCGGTGAACTTGATCGCATTGCCCGTCAAATTGGTAATGATTTGCCGTAGTTTGGTTGGATCGGCCTGAATGAATTCGGGAAGCTCCGATGCAAAGTCGACTTCCAGTTGTAACCCTTTATCGTTTGCCCTTTGCGAAAGGACCGAGACCACATCGTGAGCGATTTCGGAGACGGAGCAGTCAACTGATTCGACTTGCAAGCGTCCCGATTCGATTTTTGACAAGTCGAGAATGTCATTGATCAATTCCAACAGGTGGCGTCCGCTGCGATGAATCATGTCGAGGTATTCCACTTCCTCCTCGCGATTCAACGCCATGCCCCGCCGCAAGACGTCGGCAAATCCCAACACCGCGTTCAAAGGAGTGCGAATTTCGTGACTCATGTTGGCCACGAAAGCGCTTTTGGCGGCGCTGGCGGCGTCGGCCTGATCACGTGCATTACGCAGCTCGACTTTGATCTCTTCCAGGTGGGTCACGTCATCGCAACACACCATGACGCCGCGGACCATGCCTTCGGCAGCCATCACCGGCGAGCAACTGACGTTGAGAGTTCGTTGGGATCCCTGTGCATCGGTGATTTCCAGCATTTGCCCAACCAGTGCTTGTCCATTCTGCTGCGATAATTCCCACGGCAAAGGCATGGCGTTGCCCGATTTTTTGCTAATGGCGCCGCCCGCTGAATCGGACCATGGTAGAGCGCGAATCGAGCGACCTACCAATCGTTGAGGGGGCACCTGCAGGAGGTCAGCGAATACCCGATTCGCGAAACGAATGGTTCCTTTCTGGTCGATCAAGATTAGACTTTCAGCCAATACATCGAGCGCTTCGCGGACCCGACCGGGTAGCGCGGCGTTTGGGTCGAGTTGCTTCAGCATGCGTCCAAAGTACAGCCAGAAAAAGATGCAGGTCGTAGCACCCAGCATCAGCGGGAACGCAATTGCACGTTCTCTCAAAAACCCCAATCGACCTGGATGGCTTAACGGGACAAAGGCGACTTCGACCGTTCCCCAAGTCTGTTCATCCATGATCAGAGGAACGCGAACTTCATCGACGGTTGACTGCTGGCCTTTCGATAATTGCCAGTGCCTTAGGTGACCTGCGGAACTGCTGAGTAACGTCCCGTTGGCCTGGCGAATACCGACGGAACGAATCTGTGGATTGTGATTCGCAACCGCGACCAAAGCAGCTTCCATCGTCGATGTGTCGCCCTTTGCTAACATCGCGGTGCTGTAAACGGCCATCGATTCGCACAACTGAGCGCGACCATGTGCCGTGAGGGAGCGGTCGTCGGGCAGAATTCCCAGAAAGGAAGAGACCAGTAAAGCACTAACCACAATCCCGGACGCGCCAAACGCTAAACGCAAGCGTGCCGTTATTTGTTGATCCATGGATTAAGCACCAGCTTCTTCACGACTTGGGATAGATGGTTCCTGTTCGTCCACCATTGATTGCAGCGATTCATCGTCCTCAGGACCGTGATCAGCCGAATTCAAAATGGCCATGGGATCCATTAAACGCCACATCGGCAGATTAGCCACGACACTGCTCAACAAAATGCCTCCTCGTATCACCCAGATGACATAGCCCACCGTAATACCGGTTGTCGCCGTTACGGTTGCCCCAATCGTTAAAGTGGCAGGGTCGGATGATTGTTGGAGTTCTCCCTGCATGCTGTTGATTGCCTGCCACAACTGCGGTTTGTTTACCATGCCTTGCACCCGCACGACAGCGTTGGCCGTCGCGGCTTCACGCATCGCTCGTTCGGTTTCACTCGCAGTGCTGTCGTTCAGGTTAGCTTCACCGGTCTCTGCCGAGACGTCCTCGTTTTGATTCTGGTTGTTCTCAAACCGTGGCAGTGTCACGTTGGCTGGCGGAAGAATTCCACCGGGAGGGTTGCTCGATGGCACACTCGATGTCGTGGCTGATCTGGAAAGCGAGGGATCGGACTGGTTCAAGTTCAGCACCGCATCGGCGGGGGTCGCGCCATCGGTCTTGTTACTCGCTTCGGCGTCTAGATTTTCATCACTCGCGGTATCCGTCGAAGTCTCGTTCTCGTTGCTCGCTGGTTGTTCGGCTTCCAACGCGGCGGGAGCTGGAATGTCGATCGCGGCTGGTACCGGCACAGGAGTAATTGGCAGCAACTGAACGGTCGTCGTTTCGCTAACCAATACCCCGTCGAACAGACGGTAGGTGAAACTCGCCGTGCCGATCTGATCGGGATCAGCTTGATAACGATACCGACCGTTTCCCAAATCGGTTAGCGTTCCCTGAGTGGGCGGATCGACGATCTGTAGCGTCAATGTATCTCCGTCCTGCTCGATGTCGTTTCGCATCAGATCCGAGGCTCGAAAGATAATCGTGCCAGTCCCGTCCAGAGCCAATTGATCGGGCACCGCCACCGGTGCGTCATTGACGGGCAAGATCGTTAAAACGAACGACGTGTTGGTCGTGTGCGTTCCATCACTGACGGAGACGGTGATGGTGGTCGTGCCGTGTTGGTTGGGCAGTGGGTCGACCACGAGGGAGCGGTTGGCTCCCTCGCCACTGAACAGAATGTTCGCGTCGGAAACGACGCTGGCGTTACTCGATGTGGCGGTAACGGTAAGTTCACTGGCCTGAGTGTCCGGGTCGGAAATCGAAAAGTCCAGACGTTGACTGGGGGTGTCTTCGTCGATGGTTTGATCGGCGATGGGAGTGAGCGTCGGCGTTTCATTAATGTCTCGAACACGTACCTGAATCGATTGTACCGTCGTTTCACCAGCACCATCACTTGCGGTGACTTCCACTTCATACCGGTTGTCGCCGTTGTGGTCTGCAGGCGATTCAAAATCGGGTGCGTTAACGAATATCAGCTCGTTAGCTGTATTGATGGAGAAGCGGCTTTGATCCGCTCCTCCCGTAATGGAGAACGATATGGTCTGTGCAGGAAGATCAGCATCGGTGGCTGCAAGGGTGTGGACAACGGTTTGATTTTCATCGACCCGATGCGTGTTCAGCGACGAAAAAACGGGGGCATTATCATTCAGCGGTCGCACGGCGATTGTGAAATTCGCGGTTGTCGAGGTGCCATCGGTACTGGTTGCCATTACGGTAATGGAATGGCTGGTATCCGTTTCGGCATCGAATACGGCATTGGTCAGCACCACCCCGGTGGACGAATCGATTTGAAAACGATTAGCGGGATTATTCGACAAGCTGTAGGTCACCGAATCACTGCCGTCCGGATCGATGGCCGTTGCAGTGATGCCTACGATCGATCCGATGGCCGCATTTTCGTCAACGCCATCGGCAGTCGGGTTATCGTCGCTAAGACCGCTGATCGGTGACTCATTCAAATCTGTCACGGTGACCTGAATCAACTGTGTATCGAGCATGCCTTGATCGTTTGTCGCGGTGACCTCGACTTCGTAGACATTGTCGCCGTCCAAATCGGTTGCCGCTTCAAAATTAGGGGCAACGGCAAATACGAGCGCTCCGCTGTTGGCGTTGATCGAGAAGAGACTTCCGTCGGAACCGCCAGTGACTTGAAAGGTCGCCGAATTGGTAGGATCATCGACGGTCACGTTCAGGACAAATGGTTCGTTTTCCACCAGCGAGATGGTACTTGAAGAAGTAATCGAAATCGGGGCGTTCGTCACGCCCACCGTGGTACTGATGCTCACGCCGTTCTGGCCGTCATCCACTCGCAGGCCAATTGTTTGTGAACTGTTGTTGTGGAATCCCATTGGCTGCAGGACCGACCAAGCGATGGAAGCGGTTTCGGTCGTCGGTTCGCCGGGTCCACCGAAGATGCCATCGTTGTCGAGATCCCACGCAAAGGTCAACGAGTCGCCATCAGGGTCGCTCGAACCGCTGCCATCAAGAGTCAATGTGCCGCCCGGCGAAATGGTGTAAGGACCCCCTGCATCGGCGATTGGCGAGCTGTTTGGGGCAGCCATCCCAAAAGCGATGCCTTTCGGTTGACTTGACGAGTCCAGTTGGAAAACTTGTGGATTGGAACCATCCAGCGAAGCTCGAAAGATTGCGTTGGAGCCCGGGTCGGTCCAATAGACTTGCTGTAGTGAATCGTTGATGATCAGGTTGTCGGGTAGACTCATTCCGGTTGAAATCAAACTTACCGGGTTGCTACCATTCAACTCGGCTCGCATCAGCGAGCCGTTGGTGCCCAAGGCATCCCGTTCCATCCAGTACAATTTTTGAGCCCGCAAGTCGACCGCCACTGACTGAGGTAACTCCGATGCGGTGACCAGCGTTTCTAAGTTGGTGCCATCGAGGTCTGCTCGTTCAATTTTTCGAGTCAGCTCGTCCGACCAATAGATCTTTCCATTTTCCAAGTCGAGTGTCAGGTGGTCGGGACTGGAAATAAGGCCAAACGACAAAATGGTTTCGACGTTCGCTCCGTCCATGTCGGCACGGCGAACGCGATTGGTGAACAGTCCATCTTCGGCCCAATAGATTTTTTGAGCCGCAAAGTCGATTGCGAATGCTTGCGGAGATGTCAGTCCGGTGAGCACGTTTTCTTGATTGGTGCCGTTCAGATTGGCTCGTCGAATGACGCCGTTGCTTGATTCACTCCAGTAGATTTTGCCGTTGGTGGAATCGATGAATAGCTCATCAGGATCGGACAAACCTGTCAGCACATCTCGCACATTCGATCCATCCAAGTCGGCGGACTGGATTTTTCCATCCGAACCGGTGATCGTCCAGTAAACCTTGTCAATTTGTACGGCACTCGCTTGATGGGCCCCGATGTCCCAGCGCCCATCGATCGAACTGTAACCGCGCGCGTCGACATTTGGCGCATTGACAAAGGATCCTGCATTTGTGGCCGGACTGCCAATCGCCGGCGCGTGGGTTTGCACAAAACCACCCTGGTCGACAAGGGCGCCGAGCATTGGATCGACGTTCGACTGGTCTCCCTCACCGTCTAATGCCGCAGTGCCGTCGCTGTCGATGTTATATCCCATCGAGTTTATTTCACCGCTTAGATTCTCGGAGCCCGTTCCATCCAAGGTTGTGTTCGAAGCCAGAATGGAATTACGGATTTCGACATTATCTTCGTCGGACGCGATTCCGCCTCCCGAATCGGCTCGATTGACGGCAATGGTGGAGTTGGCGATCAGCACTTCCCCATCGGCATGGAGTCCGCCGCCTTCGTCGGTGGCGATGTTGCCACTGAGTGTCGTGTTGGTCATCAGCAACCTCGAGCCACTTGTCTGCGATCGAATTCCACCGCCGTTGTTGGCGGAGTTAGCGCTGATGGTGACGCGATCGAGTGTCAAATGACCTTCATTCAAAATCCCGCCACCGTCACCGGTGCCTGCGTCGTTGCCAGCGATCATCACGTCGGTCATCGTGACGATTCCATCGACGATATGGACCCCCGCACCATCCGTGTTATCGGATTGATTGTTGATAATGCGAATCTGTTGAATCGTGACTTCCGAACTGCCTTCGATCAAGATTCCCGCACCCTCGCCTCTTGAACCACCGCTGATCGTCAGGCCGGTTAGGGAAACCGAACTTCCATTCTTGATGTGGAACACCCGGTCAGCGTCGTCTCCAATCAACAAAGAGGCATCGATGATGGTGGTCTCGGCGCCGGCACCTAAGATCGTCAGTGTCTGTTCAATGTCCAAGTCGCCTGTTTCCGCGGCATCTTCGCCGGCTCCACCGAGTGTTAGCGAATAGGTTCCAGCACCCAATTGAATGGTGTCGCCGCCCGATCCCGCATTCACCGCGAGGATCGCCTCCCGCAGCGAAATCAGTCCGTCGTTACCTCGGTCGGCCAGCAGATCTGCGACCGACGAGGTATCACCGTCCACCAAATCATTGGTCGTGGTGACCGAGATCACGGCCAGCTTGCCGTGCCAGTTTTGTTGGAAAGACTCACTGACGGCAATCGATGTTTCGATCCCGCCAATCGTGAATTCAAATTCCCAGTCACCGTGGAACTGGGCATGCCCCGTTGTGTCGTCGCTCGCGGCGATATCAGCGCCTGTCAAAACGCCCAGCGATTCCAGTAATTCTCGGCCCGCCTCGGAGGCCGCTAGGTCACAGCCATAGACCAGCAGATCGGCTTGCTCCGCCAGGGAGTCGCTCCACAGGCTCAGGTCGGATGCAAAGGCAGTTAAGTTGTCTTGGTTCAACCAAGTGTTGCCGACTTTGATTTGGCCTTCGCTTCCGTGGGAAATCAAATGAATGGCATTCAAGTCATCGACGCCCTCCAGATAAGCCGAGATCTGGGCGATACCGTCCTGATCTCCATCCAGCAGAAGCACCTCGCGCGCTACATCGCTTTGGGCTCCCAAATCATCCAGCAATTGTTGGTAATTGGCTGTCGATACGTCGACAACCACCAGCTCGCGGCGAGCGGAGTTCGTGCTGGTGCTCCCATGCGTGGTTGGATTTGTACCAGTTGCAGTTGTCGGTGTTTCGGGTCCGAAGCTCAGCGGGCTCGTTGCTCCAGAATCAGCCCCACTCTCGGTGATGGCTTGGACCAGCGGGGTCGCGCTGAACAACAGTCGCTCTTCAAGGACTGCAGTATCACACACAGACTGGTCGGCATCGGTGGTCCGCAACGCTTCTTCGATCCAGTACCGGGAGCGGTCCAGCCAATCACTGCAGCGCTGCGTTACGGAACCGAAGGCACTGCGGGTCAACGCGCGTGGAGACGGAGCACAATAGCGACGGGTCATGGGCTGATTTTTGCAACAATTGGGAAAGGCGTAACGGTTAGCAAGGCTTGCATGCGTCCATCCAAAACATAGGTTTTGATGCTCTGAAAGGGGGTACGATGCAAAGCTTTTTCGGCTTGTCGAGCCTCTTGGTTGGCGTAGGTGTTGCAATCGCTACTTCCTGCCAAGGAAAGCGTTCAATCGATAGTCGCGGTCGCTGGTGCTGTTTGTAACTGCTCAACCTGTCCTTTCGTTTTAATCGTTAGAATCGCGATGGCTCGGGATGGAGGTAGCCGACAACGCCTTGGTGGACGATGAGTACCTCCATGGTTTTGAAGCATTTGTGGCACGGACGTCACAAGTTTCGGGCGGAGCGAGCATTGGCAAGGCGAATGGGCAGTCATACCGCTAAGGCAAGGAGAGCCATGGGGCTGCTGATCGCGCTGTGCGCATCGGTTGCTTGCTGCGCTGCCGATGCGTTGCCTCACGGCGGCTCGTTGCCTGCTCCATCATCGCCTGATCCTCCAAGGTCGGCTGCTGCTCCATGGTGGCACTCCCGTATCGCTTTGCCGCTCGGCATCGGACCTCAAGCTCACCGCATCACCGCTGATGAAGCGATCTCCCAATCGCTCGCTCAGTCTCCCAACGTGCAGCGAATTCGCTTTGCACCACTGATTCAAAAGACAGAGATCTCTCGGCAGCAAGCGGCCTTCGATTGGAACAATTTTCTCGAAACGAATTGGGCCAATCGAAGCGATCCCATCGGTAACACCCTAACAACGGGTTTCGAAAATGGGCGTTTTGAAGATGACCTGTTGACCGCCGCTGCGGGATTGCGCAAACGCAGCACCTCGGGAGCGCAGTGGGAACTAGCACAACGGTCCGGCTGGCAAAAAAATAACTCCAACTTCTTGGTGCCCAATCCGCAATCGACATCCCGACTGGAACTTACGGTCACGCAGCCTCTCCTGGAAGGTCGCGGAAGCGATGTCAATTACTTCCGCGTTGTCGAAGCGGAATTGTCGACTCAAATTTCACACTCTGATACGTTGGCTCGCCTGCAGGACCACGTGCTGCAGGTGGCAACCGCCTACTGGGAACTCTATCAAACCCGTGCGGCATTCTTAATCCGCCAACATGCGGCCACCGAAGCCGATGCGCTAGTCATCTCTTTGACAGAACGCGCCACGCTTGATGCGACCAGTCGTCAAATCTTGCGCGCCCGCACCGCCGCAGCGCAGCGCCGTGCAGAGCTGATGTCCAATGCTGCCGAGGCCGACAACGCTGCCACGCGGTTGCGGCAGTTGCTGGGCAGGACCGACTATGAAACCGAACTGATGCCCGCACAATTGCCGACCGATCAAGCACCCCGTTTCGATCGTCAAGCAGCCGTTCAGAACGCTCTGACGGGTCGTCCTGAAGTCGCAGCCGCGGTGCGCGAAGTTCGCGCCGCAAGCCTCCGGTTGGGCGTTTCACGGAACCAACTGCTGCCACGGCTCGACCTGATTGCGGGAACCTACGTAGCTGGCCTCGATGCCAATCGCAACCTGTTACCAGCCTACGGCAACCAATTCGTGGACGGTCGGCCTAGCGTGAACGTCGGTTTGGTCTGGGAGCGGCCGGTGGGTAATCGGGCGGCGCGCAGCGCAGTGCAGCGCCGCGATTGGGAGCTCCAACAGTCGCTGGCCGCTTATGAGACGGCGTTGCAGACCGCGCGCGCTGAAGTCGAACTGGCCCTTACCCGTCTGGATGTTACGTTTCGTAGCTTGCAGCAACGTCGAGTTTCCTTGCACTGTGCGAGCGAGGAACTGGTCTACCTCCAGGACCGTTGGAAAACGGCCCCGGCAGGCGATGGGCCAGCCATTCTGCTGCTGGAAAATTTAATTGACGCTCAAGTGCGGCAAGCCGATGAGGCCACTGAACTTGCCGAAGCCGAAGCCGACTTCAACGTTGCGATCGTTCGCTTCCAACGTGCTCTCGGCCGATTGCTCAGACCACAGCAACACGATTCGCCCCCTGATTCAGCGGAGTTGCAATCGGAAATGTCGCTGCACATGAGCCCGATGGAGGCTTCCCCATGATTGGAGTCTTCTCTCGCAGACCCGCTCTCAGGTCAACCACCAAATCAGCCGATCACGTCGTTGTACTTGCACGGCGATTGGAGGCCACCCAACCGAACGATGGGTTGCGTTCCGCTTTCGACAGACTGCGACTGGAGCATCTGACGGCGGTAACCTGGAATACCGACCACGTCATCGCAAACGCCATCGCCTTGATGAGTCAAGCGGTACAAGCGGTCGGCGGTCCCGCACCGTACCACGTTCAGCGTCAAGCCGCGGTGGTGATGGCCCGCGGTGAAATTGCTGAGATGGCGACCGGGGAAGGTAAAACGCTGGCCGTCGCCCTCGCGGTAGCCGCCCTCGCGGTCACCTCGCGCGGAGTCCATGTCGCAACGGCCAATGAATACCTCGCCAGACGCGATTGCACGCTCATGGGACCCGCCTTCGCAGCCCTCGGCCTCAGCGCGAGCTTGGTGGAGGCTGGGTTGAGGGCCGACGAGAAACGGCGTGCGTACGCGAGCGATGTCGTCTATGGGACTGCCGATACTTTTGCCTTTGATTTTTTACGCGATGTGGTGACGAAACGCCAACGTCAGCAACTTCGGCTGGGACAAACCAGCCAATTAGCGCTATTGAATCGCCGTCGGTTTGCCATTGTCATCGATGAAGCGGATCATATTTTGATCGATGAAGCGAGCACACCGCTCGTGCTTGCCAGTGATTCTGAAGGGTTGGTCACTGACGAACGGCAAGCTCTCTATCGGGCCGCCGCCGCGGCAGCGGAGCGACTGGTACAAGCTGTCGATTGGCAACCAGAGCCCAGTGGTTTTGGCGTTCGTTTAACAGCCGAAGGAATGCGTAGAATTGCTCAGCAACCTCTGCCAACGAGTTCCGTCGCCAGCCTCCCCAGGCCTTGGATTGAAATGATTCAGCGGGCACTGGAAGCAGCACATCGCGTGCGGCGAGACGTCGATTATGTGGTCCGCGAACAGCAAGTCCAGATTGTCGATCCCGCAACCGGACGTATTCAACCCGAACGGCATTGGCAGGATGGGCTTCACCAAGCGATTGAGGTGCAGGAAGGATTGACTCCTTCGGCACAGCGCCAAGCGACCGCTCAGATCACGCGTTGCCGATTCTTTGACTTATACCAACGGATCGCCGGCTGTAGTGGCACCGCTTGGGACGCCCGTCGCGAGCTGGCGGAGGTTTACCGTTTGAAGACGACACGCATTCCACTGCGTCGTCCCTCGGTACGTCAACAAATGCCGACAGTCACTACTGTCGATACAGCATCGAAGTTCGCTGCCATTGCGGATGAGGTCCAGCGGTTGCATGCCACCGGACGCCCAGTGTTGCTGGGTACCCAAAGCATTCGTCAATCCGAGCAACTCGCCAGCCACTTGGCCGCGGAAGGCTTGCCTTGTCAGGTGCTCAATGGCCTGCAACAAGCGGATGAAGCGGAGGTGATCGCGGCCGCGGGCCGACGTGGTGCGCTGACGATCGCGACTGATTTAGCGGGGCGTGGTACCGATATTTTGATCGACGAAGCGGTTTGTCAACTCGGTGGCTTGCATGTGATCGTTGTTTCGCCTCGACATTCAACACGACTTGACCGACAGCTGATCGGTCGCGGTGCACGGCAGGGCCAGCCCGGCTCGGCACGTCGTTATATCAGTCTCGATGACACGCTGATCCGTCAACATGCACCCTGGGTACGCCGAACAGAACAACTTCCTGCCGCCGCAGGACGAGCCGCAGCACGAGCCGCCTCCCAAGCCACTGCCGCACGCATGGTCCTGGCACAGCGTGACCGAGCCCGCGAATCATTTTTTCAATTCGGGAACGAAGCATGAACGCAAACGTTGTTTCTTCAAGAACGCTCGGAGTTCGGGCAAGTCAAATTCTCCGTGCTCGGTGGGTTCATCGTGGCCTGGGCGTGCGGTG
Organism: uncultured Pirellulaceae bacterium; assembly: GCA_964477385.1. GTDB lineage: Bacteria > Planctomycetota > Planctomycetia > Pirellulales > Pirellulaceae > Roseimaritima. The sequence continues at coordinate 4,690 of CAYZHQ010000042.1, read as the reverse complement.
GCACGTTTGCCTAATGGCGTTGCTGGTTTGCACCACTGCGGTTCCAGGTGTGTTGCGAGCCAGCGATGCCATTCGATTGGAAGGCTTTACCGAAGCCTATCGCGATATTGAACTCGGTTCCGCCGAAACCAACGTGATTGTCCGCGTGTGGGCTGAAGAAGGGGAACTGGTAAGCAACGGACAAACGCTGGTGCAACTCGATGCGACCGTGTTGCGGGCGGCCGTGGATGTGGCACGAAAGGCAGCCTCCTCACGTGGCGAATTCGAGGCCGCCGAGCAGGTCCTGGAAATGCGACAACAGCGAGTGGAGAAAACCGCCGCACTGCACGCCCGCCAACATGCCACCGATCAAGAACTGTGGAATGTCACCGCTGAGCGCGATGAGGCGGCCGCGCGATTGAAGGCCTTTAAAGAATTGAACGAACGGCGACAGCTTGAATTGCTACAAGCCGAAGCTCAACTCGCACGGTTGACCATTCAATCTCCCATCGATGGACAGATTGTCGAACGCTTCAAAGATGTCGGTCAAGTCGTTTCACCAGCCGATCCCAAACTGTTACGGATCGTGCAACTCGATCCCCTCAAAATTATTGCCAGTGGTCCAGCAACCGAGTTAAGCGTCATCCAAGCCGGAATGCGACTGCCTGTCATCATTAAGGAACAACGCTACGAAGCAGACGTCGAATTTGTGTCTCCTGTCGTCGATGCTCAATCGCGAATGCGAAGGATTAAGCTGAGAGTACCCAATCCTCAATTGCGAATCTCCAGTGGCTTGGCGGTCGAGGTCGAACTATCGCCAATCCAGCGGCCGCTTACCCGTGATCAGAACCTGCGTCAAACCTTGCGACAATTTCCTTTCCTGGATCACCAATGAATCGACGTCCGCAATGGGAACCACAGGGACCGAGCGTTCCGGCCTCCCCGGCCGGCGATCGTGCTCGGAATTCGCTTGAATCATCGTGGCACTCACCCGATCGGTTGCTCGAGGCCATCGAACAAGCGACCGCGGAGACGCTTCACGATCATCCCGCCGACGCCGCCATGCTTGAGCTGCTACGGCGGATGATGGGCCAAGCCAGTGCCCCGCTCGCACGGTCTCGAGCCGCTGAGTGGCTGGCGGAGTACCTCGGTGCCAGTGGGGTGACCCTCGTGCATGGGACGTTGCCAGCCATGGACCAGCAAGTCGCAGTAGGAGTTGCCAACGACTCAGCGTCCTTGCGAGCTGCGATCCAAGTCGCTTGCTGCGAATCGATCGCGCTGGAACGCTGCCTGATCGCCTCGATTTCACCCACGACCAGTGATCCGTCGCTGGCCCATCGGCCCCTTTCCTCGCAACTCGTGCAACAGAATCCGGCCGCCTCGCAGCACTGCATCTTGACGATGCCGCTCCTCACCGAACGCGATCTCATCGTCGGAGCGCTGCAGGTGATCTGGTGTGGTCAGGCGGTGATTCCCGATTCGGAACAAGCCTTTTTGCTTCGTCTGCAACCACTCTTGGCTGAAACCATTGCGGCGCTTGATCGTGGGGAAAAAAGTCGATGGGCCGAGCGACTCGGTCATTGGCGGAGGTTCATCACCAGTCGTCGCGCGCAATGGATCGGTGTGGTGCTCGGCGTCCTGGTCGCGTTGGGTTGTTTGCCGGTCTCTTATCCGGTCGGTTCCAAAGTCACTTTGTGGCCTCAGCAACAACGCGTGATCACAGCGCCATTCGCTGGGCCGCTCCAGCAGGTGCACGTTGCCGCCGGCGACACGGTACGCGCCGGCGATCAGCTCTGTTCGCTTGATGAGGAGGACTTGCAAACGCAGTTGGCGGCCTATCAAGCCGAATCACGTCGCATTCAAGCCGAACGTGCCGGTCATCAAGCCGCTGGACGTTTCGGAGAGGCCGAACTCGCGCGGCTGCAGGCACTAAAAACGACCGCCGAAATGGATCGGCTCGAGCACCATTTGCAGCGTGCCACCATCTGCAGTCCCATCGATGGCGTGGTCTTGGGCGATGACTTGCAGCAACTCTCTGGTGCCCCACTGGAAGTCGGCCAGAGCCTCATGGAGATCGCACCGCTGGATAAACTCGTCGCGCGTCTTAAGATCCCACCCGACCAGATTTCACACGTGCAAGCGGGCCAGCAGGTGACGCTGCGGATGGAAGCGACCGGACGACTCGAAGGGTTGACCATCCAGCGCGTCGCGCCACGTGGTGAACGCAACGAAGATGGGACGTACACCTTCACCGCCCGCGTGATTGTGGACAATTCGGCGGCACGATTCAAACCAGGGATGCAAGGGACGGCCAACATTGCCACCGATCGAATGCCCTTGGCCTGGGCGGCTTTTCAACGCCTGTGGCAAAAGGTGCGTAGCTGGATTTAGGATGCTCCCGAGTGAACGCTTACGATTCGCATGACCGGTCAGGAACCCGCGAGACACCCGCTTGTGAGGAACTGTTCGACAGTCGCCCACGGATGCGGGAAGACTTGGAGCTGACGGTCCACACCGACCGTAACGGTGGGGCTTGGTTCCGTCTGCTAACGCCAACAAGTCACTCGGAGGATCGTCCGCGTTTTTTGCGACTAGGTCTCGCCGAATACGCGTTGCTTGCCCACCTCGACGGGAGCCGCTCGATCGAGCAAGCTCGCGTTGCAGCGGCGCTGCGGGACGATTCGCATCGCCTGTCGGCTTCACAAGCCGAATCGCTGGTCATGTGGGCTCAACAAGCGGGGCTATTTAGCGGTCCAGGCAATCCGCTTGGCAGCCCATCCACGGATGCGTTTTCATCAACCAGCAGACCTTCCTTGCTGGATCACCAATCGCTTGCTCGTATGCGTTTTCCGTTGTTGCGTGGCGGTCCCTGGCTACAACCCTTGGTGCGGCTGTTCGGTTGGATCTTCACTCCCGTCGCGGCGGTCGGTGTAGCCTTTGTGTGGCTTCTCGCAGTACTCGCGGTGATCGCCGATCAGGATCGATTTATCGATGACCTGCAAGCCGTTTGGACGCCCGGCGGATGGTTGCGTTTGGCCCTGGTTTGGTGCCTGCTCAAAGGGCTTCATGAAGCCGCCCACGCGATCAGTTGCAGTAAGTTCGGTGGACGCGTAGGAGAGCTGGGTTTCGTTTGGATGATTGTTGCCCCGGTTGCCTACGTTGATCTGACCGATGCTTATCGCATTGCGTCGCGCGGACGGCGCATCGCCACTTCGTTGGCAGGGATCTATGTTGAACTAACCGTTGCAGCGGTGGCTTTACTACTGTGGACACAGACCGAAGCGGGCGTGGCCGCCTACACGCTCAGCACGATCGCCGTCACCGCCGGCGTCGGCTCGCTGTTGTTCAATCTGAATCCACTGATGAAGCTCGACGGATACTACGCCTTAACCGATTGGCGTGGCTGTCCCAATCTGGCCACGCGCGCCCAATCGACGCTCCTTTCCGCAGCGGCCTGGCTGTTCTTCGGGCGTCGTCTCCCCGGTTCACCGGATGGCGCTTCGCGGACTTGGTTGTTGTTCTACGGCTCCGCGGCTTGGCTGTATCGCTTGACCGTGATCTCAGCCCTGCTGCTGGCAGCGGTGCGTCTCTACGGGCGAATCGGTTTGGTGGTGGCCGTCGTAACGGTGGCCACGATGGGATTGCGGCCGGTTGTCAATGCTCTGCGGCACGCTCTTCGCACGTTCCAAGATCGGCCGGTAACGATGTTGCGATCGATGGTGGTTGCTTCCCTGCTCGGGGCGCTCGTGTGGGCGATCACCGCATCTCCGCTTACCATTCAGCGACGCTATGCAGCGGTGGTCGAATATGTCGATGACGTTCCACTGCGCACGCAAGCCGCAGGATTTGTCGCGGCCGTTCAAGTTCGCGACGGGCAAACGGTTCGCGCCGGCGAGATCCTGCTGGTGCTAGAGAACCAAAGCCTGCTCGCCGATCTCGTCAGCGCCCAAGCGGAGTGGCAAGCCGCCTTGTCGCGGTCCCGGCGGCATCGTCAGTCAAGAGAAACCGCATTGGCGATGGACCAGCAACAAGCCGCCGCGGTCCTGCAGCAGCGCGTCGAGCAATTGCAAACCCAGGTGGAGCAACTGACCATTCGAGCACCCCGAAGCGGGCTGCTGATTGCGCCCGAAACCGAAAACCTAGTCGGTCAATGGTTGCACGAAGGAGCCGCGATCGGATGGGTCGTCGATCAGACTTGCATGAAAGCGATTGTGGCCGTCCCACAAACCGACCTGTCTGCTTTAAAGCAACGTCTGTCGCAACCGTTGGTCGTCTTGGTAGGTGAGCAACGCATCGCTGCGACTTTGCTGACGGTAGCAGAGCAAACCAGTTCGGTTCCTCCGCACCCTGCGCTACCAGCGACCGCTGGTGGCGAGTTGGCAGTCCGGCACGACGCCAAGTCAGCAGCGGAAGAGCTGTTGGAGCCGCATCTAAAAATCGAGCTTTTACTCAGCCAGCGACCGGCAGGGCGTCGTGCCGGTGAACCAGCATGGTTGCTGTATTAATCCCAGCCGCATTGTCGCATTCCCCAAGGAAAGCAAGCCTCGCACCCAACCAAGCAAACAGCCCATCGATTCATCGCCTTTCAAGAACCGTCGTTGAAAGAGAAACCGTCACAGCTAAAATGAGACATACGGGGCGTGGCTCAGCCTGGTAGAGCGCTGCGTTCGGGACGCAGAGGTCGCAAGTTCAAATCTTGTCGCCCCGACTT